>NZ_JAHDTG010000010.1 GCF_018531475.1 Pseudonocardia mahuensis | reverse complement strand
CCGAACGAGGCACGAACAGGTCAGCCCGTCCTCAGAGCCCTACTCGACGCCACCCACCGGACCAGCCGGGATGCGCATGCAACCCGAGAACTCCAGGCCGATCAAGTCCCGAAGCCCCTTACATGAGCCCCACCCGCGGGGCGGGCCGCGCCGAGTACCCCGGCCGACCCGTTGACAGCGCCCGCCCCGTGGCGCCACCCTGCGGCGATCGTGCCGCTTCGTAGCGATTGGTGTAGTTCGGCATAGTTCGGCACGGTGCCGACCGGAGGCGCATCCGGGTCGAACCGGGGTGTGCTCACCGTGGAGTCGCTGCTGACCGCCGTGCTCCTGCCCGTCGCGCTGGGCGTCGTGATGCTCGGTCTCGGGCTGACCCTCACCGTCGCCGACTTCACCCGCGTACTGGCCCATCCGCGCGCGGTGTTGATCGCGCTGGCGTGCCAGGTCGTCGTGCTACCGGTGATCTGCCTGGGTCTCGTGACGGCGTTCAGCCTCGCCCCGGCGCTCGCCGCGGGGATGATGCTGCTCGCCGCCTCCCCCGGTGGCACCACCGCGAACCTGTTCAGTCACCTCGCGGGCGGTGACGTGGCACTCAACGTGTCACTCACCGCGATCAACTCGGTGCTGTCGGTGGCGACGTTGCCGATCGTGGTCAACCTGTCGCTGGCCCACTTCGCGGGTCCGTCCGCCGGCATCGGGCTGCAGCTCGACAAGATCCTGCAGGTGTTCGCGATCGTGTTGGTCCCGGTCGCGCTCGGCATGCTGATCCGACGACTGGCTCCCGCCTTCGCGGGCCGGATGCGCCGCCCCGTCAAGATCGCGTCGGTGCTGGTCCTGGTGCTGGTCATCGCGGCCGCTGTGCTCGAGAACCGGGAGATCGTGCTGGACGGGCTCGTGTTCGTCGGGCCGCTGACGCTGCTGTTCGCGGTGATCAGCCTGACGGTCGGCTACATGGTCCCACGGTTCGCCCGGGTCAACCGGCAGCAGGCGATCGCCTGCTCGATGGAGATCGGCATCCACAACAGCGTCCTGGCCATCACGATCGCGCTGAGCCCCGCGCTGCTGGCCGACGCGGAGATGGCGATCCCGCCGGCGATCTACGGTCTGGTGATGTTCCTGCCGGCGGGAGTGTTCGCCGCGGTACTCGCGCGCCGGGCACGATCCGGCGTCGCGGCGTCCCCGGCCGGCTGAGCCGCCGGTCCGGTCAGCTCGAGAACTCGGTCAGCGGTACCGGGGCGAGCAGCAGGACCGGCGCGTCGTCCGGGCCGAACCACAGCCGGACGCCACCGCAGATGACCCGTGCGCCCGACAGATTGCCACCCGCTCGGTGCGTCACCGGCCAGTTCTCCGAGCCACGGGCGAGTTCACGAGATGACACATGCGACGGGGGCACCTGCGTACAACGTCCCCTCAGATCGGCCGGGTCCTTCGCCATCACGCACCACGACGCACGCGTGGACATCATGACGCGCGCGACGCACTCAGCGCGTGGGACACACTCACTCAGTGCGCGCGCCTACAGACGGGCCGCCACCGCGTCCCACACCCGCGACGCCAGCAGCGCCTTGGACCCGTTCGCCAGCTCGGTCTCGGAGCCGTCGACCCCGAGTAGCCAGCCGGCGTTGTCGGGCACCTCGAACGCGCGGCCACCCCCCACCGCGTTGACGACCAGCAGGTCGCACCCCTTGCGGGCGAGCTTGGCCCGGCCGTGGTGCAGCGCGTCGCCGTCGGCGTCGCCGGTCTCGGCCGCGAACCCCACGATCACTTGCCCCGGCTCCCGGCCGCCGACCAGCTCGACGAGGATGTCGGGGTTCTTGGTGAGCGCCAGCGGTTCGGGGTCCGTCGACCCTTTTTTGATCTTGTGCTCGACGAGGGCCGAAGGCCTGAAGTCGGCCACGGCCGCGGACATGACCACGGCGTCGGCGCCCTTCACCGCGCTCAGCATCGCGTCGCGCATCTCGGCGGCCGATCCGACCCGCACCACGTCGACCGACGCCGGGTCGCCCAGCTCGGCGGTGTGTGCGGCGACGAGCGTCACCGCGGCGCCGCGCTGCGCGGCCACCCGGGCCAGCGCGTAGCCCTGACGCCCGGACGACCGGTTGCCGAGGAAGCGCACCGGGTCCAGCGGCTCGCGGGTGCCGCCGGCGGAGACCACGACGCGGCGGCCGGTGAGATCCCGGGGAAGCGCGTCGGCCCGCTCCAGGAGCAACCGGGCGAGCTCGGCGATCTCGGCCGGGTCCGGTAGCCGCCCAGGACCGGTGTCCTTGCCGGTCAGCCGACCCGACGCCGGTTCCAGCACGACGTTGCCGCGCGAGCGCAGCAGCGCCACGTTGTCCTGGGTGGCGGGGTGCTCCCACATCTCGGTGTGCATCGCGGGCGCGAACAGCACCGGACAACGTGCGGTGAGCAGCGAGGCGGTGAGCAGGTCGTCGGCCCGGCCGTGTGCGGCCCGGGCCAGCAGGTCGGCGGTCGCGGGGGCGACCACGACGAGGTCGGCCTCCTGGCCGAGCTTGACGTGCGGGACCGCGGGCACGTCGACGAACACACCGGTCTGCACCGGCTGCCCCGACAGGGCCTCGAAGGTGGCCGCGCCGACGAACTCCAGCGCCGACGCCGTGGGCAGCACACGCACGGAGTGGCCGGTCTCGGTGAGCCGGCGCAGGAGCTCCGCGCTCTTGTAGGCCGCGATGCCCCCGGCCACTCCCAGCAGGACGCGGGGGCCGCTCACGACGGGTTACTCGCCCTCGGTGTGCTCGAGCAGGCCGCCCTGGATCTCTCGCATGGCGATCGACAGCGGCTTCTCGCGCGGGCCCGGCTCCACGAGCGGGCCGACGTACTCGAGCAGGCCTTCGCCCAGCTGCGAGTAGTAGTCGTTGATCTGGCGCGCCCGCTTGGCCGCGTAGATCACCAGGGCGTACTTGGAGCTGACCTGGCCGAGCAGGTCGTCGATGGGCGGGTTGGTGATGCCTTCGGGCGTGGAACCGGCAACCGCGCCGGTCAGCGGCATGCTCACTGGAGAGACTCCTGGGGGGAGAGATCGGGGTCCGCGCACGGAAGCGGCGCGCGATCGACCGCCAAGTGTACCAATCGTGCGACGACGGCCTTGAGGTCGTCGTTGATCACAGCCACGTCGAACTCGTCGCGGGCGGCCATCTCGGCACGGGCCGTGTCCAGCCGACGGGCCAGCTGCGCGGCGGACTCGGTGCCGCGGCTGGTGAGGCGGCGGGCCAGTTCGTCGAACGACGGCGGCTCCAGGAACACCGTCACGGCCTCGGGCATCGCGGCCTTGACCGCGCGTGCCCCCTGCAGATCGACCTCGACGAGCACCGGCCGGCCCGCGGCCAACTCCCGCTCGACGGGCTCGCGCGGGGTGCCGGAGCGCTGCAGGCCGCCGTGGATCTCGGCCCATTCCAGCAGCTCGTCACGGGCGATGAGCCCGTCGAAGTCGGCCGGGGTCACGAAGTGATAGTCCCGGCCGTCGACCTCGCCGGCACGGGCGGCCCGGGTCGTCGCCGAGACACTGAAGTAGAGCTCGGGCAGCACCTGGCGCAGCCGCGCGACGACACTGCTCTTTCCGACGCCCGAGGGGCCGGCCAGAACGATCAGCCGGCCTCTCGGGGGGTCGTGCGGAGCTGGACTACAGCTCACGCCTCGAAGTCGGCCAGCAGCGCCTTGCGCTGCCGGTCGCCGAGGCCGCGCAGCCGCCGGCTGGGCGCGATCTCGAGCCGCTCCATGATCTGCGCGGCGCGGACCTTGCCGACGCCGGGCATCGCCTCGAGCAGTGCCGACACCTTCATCTTGCCGAGCACCTCGTCGGTGTCGGACTGGGCGAGCACCTCCTTGAGGGTCGTCCCGCCGCGCTTGAGCCGGTCCTTCAGCTCTGCCCGGGCCCGGCGAGCCGCCGCGGCCTTCTCCAACGCGGCAGCACGCTGTTCCTCGGTCAGCTGGGGAAGGGCCACGGTCTCCTCCGTCTTTCGGTCGTGCAGTCCTGGCGAATCATCGATCCTGCGGACGCTCCCGCAGGCTCTTGAGCGAACGTACTCAGGCCCCCTTTCGAGTCGTCAACGGGGGTACCACCAGTGGGTTTGGCACACGCGCCACTCGGATGGGCGATATCACGCCGCGAGTCGAAGAAGGGTCTCGTAACCTGCCGTTCACCGCGCCAGAGGAACCGGGCGGCTCGGTTCGTCACCGAACGTGAGGAAACGGACAGGACTCGACGGGCGACCGGCGTCGCCGCCGGCGAGTCACCCCGCAGCTGGCCGCAGCGCAGCCGGCGTCAGGTCCTCCTTGCGGATGTAGGCCGCCGCGCCACAACTCGCCGCATCGGCCGGAAGGTCGTCCGCGATGTAGGTGGACAGCAGCGGCCACCCGGCCACCCCCCGACCGGACCCACGACGGCCCGTGCGACCGCCCGGGACGGCCGCCGGTCATCGACGATGCGTACGTCCACCACCGGCCTCCTCCCCTCGCTGAAACGTCCAGGGTGCCCACGGCCGCGGGGGAAGGCCAGGGTGGTAGCACCGCTACCCGGCGGCCGCCCGCGCGCGGTCCAGCTCGTCGCGCAGTGCCTCCGCGGCCCCGCGGACCGCGGCCGGATCGGGGCCGTGGCGCAGCACCGAGCGCGACGCGGTGGGCAGCACCAGGCCCCCGACACCGGCGAAGCGCGTCGCCAGGTCCGCCGGGCCCGCTCCCTGCGCCCCGAGCCCGGGCGCCAGCACCGCGCCGTTGAGCGCCCGGAGGTCCAGGCCGCGCTCCGTCGTCGCACCGACCACCACGCCCACGTCGCCGAGCGGCTCGGCACCGGCGTTCAGCGCCGCGGCGCCGTCGACGATCGTCTGCGCGACGCTGCGGCCCGCCCAGCCCGCGAGCTGCACCTCGCCGCCCTCCGGGTTCGACGTGCGGGCCAGCACGAAAACCCCGCGGCCGGCATCGACGGCGACGCGCACGGCCGGGGCGAGCGACCCCAGGCCGAGGTAGGGCGACAGCGTGATCGCGTCGGCCGCGAGCGGCGCGCCGACGCCCAGGTAGGCGTCGGCGTAGCCGTCCATGGTCGAACCGATGTCGCCACGCTTGACGTCGAGCAGGGTCAGCGTGGAGGTCTGTGCCCCCGCGGCGAGCAGCCGTTCCAGCACGGCGACACCGGCGGAGCCGTGCCGTTCGAAGAACGCCGACTGCGGCTTGACCACCGCGACGTGCCCGGCCAGCGCTTCCAGCGCGGACATCGCGAACCGTTCCAGGCCGCCCACGTCGTCGGTCAGCCCCCACTCGGCCAGCAGCGCCGGGTGGGGGTCGATGCCGACGCACAGCGGCCCGTGCGCCCCCACGGTGTCGCTCAGCCGGGCCCCGAACCGCCGCACGCCCGTCGCGTCCGGCGCGGTCACGGCCGGGCCTTGTGGAGCGCCGCGTGCGCGTCCTGCAGGGAGCGCACGCCGATGGAGCCACGGATCATCGCCTCGATGCCCTGCACCGCGGCCGCCGCACCCTGCACCGTGGTGATGCACGGGACGCCGCGCGACACCGCCGCCGAGCGGATCTCGTAGCCGTCGACGCGGGGCCCGGAGTTGCCGTACGGGGTGTTGACGATGAGGTCGACGTCGCCGGCCAGGATCCGGTCGACGATCGTCTCGGCCCCCTCCGCGCGCTCGGAGTGCTTGCGCACGACCGTGGCGTCGATCCCGTGGCGGCGCAGCACCTCCGCGGTGCCCTCGGTGGCGAGCACCTCGAAGCCGAGGTCGGCGAGCCGGCGGACCGGGAACACCATGGCCCGCTTGTCCCGGTCGGCCATCGAGACGAACACCCGGCCCTTGGTGGGCAGCGAGCCGTACGCCGCGGCCTGCGACTTGGCGAAAGCGGGGCCGAACGACGCGTCGATGCCCATCACCTCGCCGGTCGACTTCATCTCCGGGCCGAGCAGCGGGTCGACGCCCTGTCCCGAGGGCGTGCGGAACCGGTTGAAGGGCAGCACGGCCTCCTTGACCGCGACCGGTCCGTCGACCGGCAGCTCGCCGCCGTCACCACCGGCCGGCAGCAGGCCCTCGGTCCGCAACTCGGCGATGGTGGCGCCGAGCATGATCCGGGCGGCCGCCTTGGCCAGCGGCACCGCCGTCGCCTTGGACACGAACGGCACCGTCCGCGATGCGCGCGGGTTGGCCTCCAGCACGTAGAGCGTCTCGCCGTGCAGCGCGTACTGGACGTTGAGCAGCCCACGGACGCCGATGCCCTGCGCGATCGCGGCCGTCGAGCGGCGCACCTCCTCGAGCACGCTGCGGCCCAGCGTGATCGGCGGCAGGGTGCAGGACGAGTCGCCGGAGTGCACCCCGGCCTCCTCGATGTGCTCCATGACGCCGCCGAGGAAGACCTCCTCGCCGTCGCACAGCGCGTCGACGTCGATCTCGATGGCGTCGTCGAGGAACCGGTCGACCAGCACCGGGCGCTGCGAGCTGATCGCGGTCGCCCGCGCGATGTAGCCGGCGAGCGTCTCCTCGTCGTAGACGATCTCCATGCCGCGCCCGCCGAGCACGTAGGACGGACGCACGAGCACCGGATAGCCGATCCGCCCGGCGATCTCCCGGGCCTGGTCGAACGACGTCGCCATGCCGAACGCCGGGGCCGGCAGGCCCGCCTTGCGGAGCACCTCGCCGAACGCGCCGCGGTCCTCGGCGAGGTCGATCGCGGCGGCGCTCGTGCCCACCACGGGCACTCCGGCGGCGGTGAGACGGGCGGCGAGCCCGAGCGGGGTCTGCCCGCCGAGCTGCACGATCACCCCGGCCACGGTCCCGGACCGCTGCTCGGCGTGCACCACCTCGAGCACGTCCTCGAACGTGAGCGGCTCGAAGTAGAGGCGGTCCGCCGTGTCGTAGTCGGTGGACACCGTCTCCGGGTTGCAGTTGACCATGACGGTCTCGAAGCCGGCCGCGCGCAGCGCCATCACCGCGTGCACGCACGAGTAGTCGAACTCGATGCCCTGCCCGATCCGGTTCGGACCCGAACCGAGGATGAGCACCTTGGGCTTCTCGGTCTGCGCAGCGATCTCGGACTCGGCCGCAGGGTCGGTCTCGTAGGCGCTGTAGTGGTACGGCGTCTTCGCGGCGAACTCCGCAGCGCAGGTGTCGACCGTCTTGTACACCGGCCGGATGCCGAGCCGGTGGCGCAGCACCCGCACGCCGTCCTCGCCGGCGAACTCCGGGCGCAGCGCGGCGATCTGCCGGTCCGACAGGCCGGCCCGCTTGGCCCGGCGCAGCAACCCGGCGTCGAGCACCGGCGCGTCGAGCAGGTCGACGCGCAGCTCGCCGAGCTGGGCGATCTGGTCGAGGAACCACGGGTCGATGCCCGAGCGCTCGGCGACCTCGTCGACGGTCGCCCCGGACCGCAGGGCCCGCTCGACCGCGTAGATGCGCCCGTCGGCCGGGGTCGTGACATCGGGTTCCCCGGCCGGGTCCGGTGTGGTCCAGAACCCGGCGGCGGTCGTCTCCATCGAGCGCAGCGCCTTGCCGAGCGCCTCCGGGAAGGACCGGCCGAGTGCCATCGCCTCGCCGACGCTCTTCATCGTGGTCGTCAGCTCGGGGTCGGCGCCCGGGAACTTCTCGAACGCGAACCGCGGGACCTTCACCACCACGTAGTCGAGCGTCGGCTCGAACGCGGCCGGGGTCTCGCCGGTGATGTCGTTACGGATCTCGTCGAGGGTGTAGCCGACGGCGAGCTTCGCGGCGATCTTCGCGATCGGGAAGCCGGTGGCCTTCGACGCCAGCGCGCTCGACCGCGACACCCGCGGGTTCATCTCGATCACCACGAGACGTCCGGTGTCCGGGTGGATCGCGAACTGGATGTTGCAGCCGCCGGTGTCGACGCCGACGGCGCGCAGCACGGCGATGCCGACGTCGCGCATGTGCTGGTACTCGCGGTCGGTGAGCGTCATGGCCGGCGCCACGGTGATCGAGTCGCCGGTGTGCACGCCCATCGGGTCGATGTTCTCGATCGAGCACACGACCACGACGTTGTCGTTGCGGTCGCGCATCAGCTCGAGTTCGTACTCCTTCCAGCCGAGCACCGACTCCTCGATGAGCACCTCGTGCACCGGGGAGGCGTCGAGCCCGCCGCCGGCGAGGCGCTCGAGGTCGGCGTCGTCGTGCGCCATGCCCGAGCCGAGCCCGCCCATGGTGAACGACGGCCGGATGACGACCGGGAGCCCGAGCTCGGCGACGGCGGCGCGGACCTCGTCCATCGAGTGGCAGACCGCCGAGCGCGGCACGTCGCCGCCCACCGACTGCACGATCTCCTTGAACTTCAGCCGGTCCTCACCGCGCTGGATGGCGTCGATGTCGGCGCCGATGAGCTCGACGCCGTAGCGCTCCAGCACACCGTTCTCGTGCAGCGCGACCGCGGTGTTCAGCGCCGTCTGCCCGCCCAGGGTGGCCAGGACCGCGTCCGGCCGCTCGGTGGCGATGACCTGCTCGACGAACTCCGGCGTGATCGGCTCGACGTACGTGGCGTCGGCGAACTCCGGGTCGGTCATGATCGTCGCCGGGTTGGAGTTGACCAGGCTGACCCGGATGCCCTCCTCGCGCAGCACCCGGCACGCCTGGGTTCCGGAGTAGTCGAACTCGCAGGCCTGACCGATGACGATGGGGCCGGAGCCGATCACCATCACGTGCCGGATGTCCTCACGGCGTGGCATCAGATGTTCTCCTCACCGTGCGGAGCGTCAGCGGAGCGCGCATCGGCACCGTGCGGAGCGTCAGCGGAGCGCGCATCGGCACCGTGCGGAGCGTCAGCGGAGCGCGCATCGGCACCGTGCGGAGCGTCAGCGGAGCGCGC
>NZ_JAHDTG010000009.1 GCF_018531475.1 Pseudonocardia mahuensis | reverse complement strand
CGCGCATCGGCACCGTGCGGAGCGTCAGCGGAGCGCGCATCGGCACCGTGCGGAGCGTCAGCGGAGCGCGCATCGGCACCGTGCGGAGCGTCAGCGGAGCGCGCATCGGCACCGTGCGGAGCGTCAGCGGAGCGCGCATCGGCACCGTGCGGAGCGTCAGCGGAGCGCGCATCGGCACGGAGCCGGTGCCGGCCGCCGCTCTCACGCGCCGATGCCATCTGTTCGACGAACCTGTCGAACAGGTCGGCGGCGTCGTGCGGGCCGGCCGCGGCCTCGGGGTGGTACTGCACGCTGAACGCCGGGAACGTCAGGCCTGCGATGCCCTCTACGGTACCGTCGTTCGGGCAGGTGTGGCTGATCTCGGCCGGCCCGAACGGGGTGTCGAACCGCTCCCCCGCCTCACCCTCGACGGCGAACCCGTGGTTCTGCGAGGTGATCGCGACCCGGCCGGTGGCGTGCTCGATGACCGGGATGTTGATGCCGCGGTGCCCGTAGCGCATCTTGTAGGTCCCGCGGCCCAGCGCGCGGCCCAGGATCTGGTTGCCGAAGCAGATGCCGAACAGCGGGATCCGCCGCTCCAGCACCTGCCGGGTCAGTCCGACCGGCCCGTCGGCGGTCGCCGGGTCGCCCGGGCCGTTCGACAGGAAGAACCCGTCGGGGTCCAGCGCGAGGATGTCCTCGATCGTCGACGCGCCGGGCAGCACGTGCACCTCCACACCGCGCGCCGCGAGCATCCGCGGCGTGTTCGACTTGATGCCGACGTCGAGCGCCGCGACGGTGAACCGCCGTTCGCCGGCGGCCGGGACGACGTAGGGCTCGCGGGTCGTGACGGCGCCGTAGAGGTCGGCGCCCTCCATCCGCGGGCTCGCCAGCACCCGCTCGATCAGCTCGGCGTCGGTGGCCATCGCGTCGCCGGAGAAGACCCCGGCCCGCATGGCACCGCGCTCGCGCAGGTGCCGCACGAGCGCGCGGGTGTCGATCCCGGCGATCCCGACGATCCCCTGCTCGGTCAGCGCGTCGTCGAGCGAGCGGGTGGACCGCCAGCTCGACGGGCGCCGGGCGGGGTCGCGGACCACGTACCCGGCGACGTGGATCCGCGACGACTCGTCGTCCTCGTCGTTCCAGCCGGTGTTGCCGATCTGCGGTGCGGTCTGCACGACGATCTGGCCGTGGTAGGACGGGTCGGTCAGGGTCTCCTGGTAACCGGTCATCCCGGTGGTGAAGACGGCCTCGCCGAGGCTTTCCCCCGGCGCGCCGTAGGACTCGCCGCGGAAGATGCGGCCGTCCTCGAGGACGAGAACTGCATCAGCCATTGCGTACCTGTCCGTCCCGGGCGGTGATCCGGCCGCGCAGCACGGTGGCGGCCACCGTCCCGGGCAGCCGCATGCCCTCGTAGGGGGTGTTCGACGCCTTGCTGGCCAGCGCGGCGCCGCGCACCGTCCACTGTGCCTCGGGATCGACCAGCGCGAACGTCGCCGGCTCCCCGACGGCGATCGGGCGGCCCTGGTCGGCCAGCCCGGTGATCTCCGCGGGTCGCTCCGAGAGCACCCGCGCGACCCCGCGCCAGTCGAGCAGGCCCGGCTCGACCATCGTGTGCACGAGCACCGACAGCGCCGTCTGCAGGCCGAGCATGCCGGGCTTGGCCGCGGCCCACTCGGTGTCCTTGTACTGGGTCGCGTGCGGGGCGTGGTCGGTGGCGACGACGTCGATGACGCCCTCGGCCAGCGCGGCCCGCATCGCCTTCGTGTCGGCCGCGGTGCGCAGCGGCGGGTTGACCTTGTTCACCGGGTCGTAGCTGGTCAGCGCGGCATCGGTGAGCAGCAGGTGGTGCGGAGTGACCTCGGCGGAGACGCGCACCCCGGCGGCCTTGGCCGCCCGCAGCACGTCGATGGTGCGCTGCGAGGACACATGGCAGACGTGCAGCGCGGCCCTGGCCTCGCGGGCCAGCGCGCAGTCACGGGCCACGACGGTCTCCTCGGCGGTGGCCGGCCAACCGGCCAGCCCGAGCCGGGACGCGACGACACCCTCGTTTGCCTGCGCGCCGGCGGTCAGCCGGTGGTCCTCGGCGTGCTGGGCGATCACCACGTCGAGCGCCGAGGCGTACTCCAGGGCGCGGCGCATGATCAGCGGGTCGTTCACGCAGCGGCCGTCGTCGGAGAACATCCGCACGTTCGCCGCCGACTGGGCCATCGTGCCCAGCTCGGCGAGCTTGGCACCCTCCAGACCGACGGTGACGGCGCCGACCGGGTGCACGTCGACGAGCCCGACCTCCGCGCCGCGCCGGTGCACGTACTCGACGACGACGGCGTTGTCGGCCACCGGGTCGGTGTTGGGCATCGCGAACACCGCGGTGAACCCGCCCAGTGCCGCGGCGCGCGAACCGGTGTCGATGGTCTCGGACTCCTCGCCGCCCGGCTCGCGCAGGTGCACGTGCAGGTCGACGAAGCCGGGCAGCAGCACCAGGCCGTCGGCGTCGACGGTCTCCGCGCCCTCGGGGGCGGTCAGACCCGCGCCCATCTCGGCGACGACGCCGTCGCGGACCACCAGGTCGACCGGGTCGCCCTCGCCGTAGGGGCGGGCGTTGGTGATGAACAGGTTCACTCGGGGGCTCCCGCAAGCAGGTGGTACAGGACGGCCATCCGCACGTGCACACCGTTGCGCACCTGGGCGAGGATGGCGGCGCGCGGGGAGTCGGCCACCGAGGGGGCGATCTCCATGCCGCGCACCATGGGGCCGGGGTGCAGCACGACGGCGTGCTCGGGCAGCAGCGCGGCGCGGGAGTCGGACAGGCCGTAGCGGACCGCGTACTCGCGCGCCGAGGGGAAGAAGGCGCCGTGCATGCGCTCTGCCTGTACCCGCAGCATCATCACCGCGTCGAGTCCGGGCAGCTCGGCGTCGAGTTCGGGGCTGACCCGGCACGGCCACTGCTCGACCCCGACCGGCAGCAGTGTCGGCGGCGCGATGAGCACGACCTCCGCGCCGAGGGTCGACAGCAGGAACACGTTGGACCGGGCGACCCGGCTGTGCAGCACGTCGCCGACGATCCCGATGCGCCGCCCGGCGATCGAGCCCAGCCGGTCGCGCAGCGTGGCGGCGTCGAGCAGCGCCTGGGTGGGGTGCTCGTGGGTGCCGTCGCCGGCGTTGACGACGGACGTGTGGGTGCCGGTCATCGCGGCGTCCCGGTCGGCCCAGGCCGCCAGCCGGTGCGCGGCCCCCGAGGCGGGGTGCCGCACGATCACGCAGTCGGCGCCCATGGCCGACAGCGTCAGCGCCGTGTCGCGCAGTGACTCACCCTTCGAGACCGAGGAGCCCTTCGCGCTGACGTTGACCGTGTCGGCGCTCATCCACTTGCCGGCGATCTCGAAGGAGACCCGGGTCCGGGTGGAGTCCTCGTAGAACATCGTGATGACGGTGCGCCCGCGCAGCGTGGGCAGCTTGCGCACCTCGCGGCCCAGCAGGGCCTGGCGGAGCCGATCGGCGGTGTCGAGCAGGCCGTTGGCCGCGGCGGCATCGAGATCGGTGACGGACAGGAGGTGCTTCACGCGTCCTCCCCCGCGTCCGCGTCACCCGGACCGCGGCGCAGCGCGACACCGTCGCGTCCGTCGATCTCGGTGAGGGAGACGAGGATCTGCTCGCTGCGCGAGGTGGGCACGTTCTTCCCCACGTAGTCGGCGCGGATCGGCAGCTCGCGGTGCCCCCGGTCGATCAGCACGGCGAGCTGCACGGCACGCGGGCGGCCGTGGTCACGCAGCGCGTCGAGCGCGGCGCGCACGGTGCGACCGGAGAACAGCACGTCGTCGACGAGCACGACGAGCTTCTCGTCGAGGCCCGACTCCGGCACGGCGGTGTCCTCGAGCGCGCGGGCGGGCTGACGGCGCAGGTCGTCGCGGTAGAGCGTGGGGTCCACGGAACCGACGGCGGGCGCGGTGCCGGTGAACTCCGCGATCGCCGCGGCGAGCCGGCGGGCGAGCACCGCTCCGCCGGTGGGGATGCCGATCAGCACGACGTCGTCGGCCCGGGCGGGCTCGAACGCGGTCTTCTCGATGATCTGGTGCGCGATGCGCGCGATGGTGCGGGTGACGTCGGCGGCGCTCAGCAGTTCCCGATGGGGAGCCGCACCTCCGACGTCCCCGCGGCGGTCGTTCGCCACGAGGCTCTCCTTCCCCGCCTCACCGGACGGGCCTTAAAGGATGTTGTCGGCTCCCACGCTAGCAGCGCGCAGCCGCCGCACCGGGCTCGCGGGTGCCCGGCATCGGGAGCGTCACACCGCGTCCTCGCCGGTTCTCGTGGACCCTCGGTAGGTCTCGTTTTCATCACACCCACTAGTGCCCCAACTGCCCCACACCGGACGCGCAGCGAACCCGGGGATCTCCAGGTCGTACCGCCGACGAGGGGCTCTCGATCAGCCGTTCGAGTGGAGAAAGGCCGGTTGAGCACCGAGAGAGGTCGACCAACTTGACCCGATGACGGAAACGAGCGCATGATTACTCTCCGTATCGATCAGCTGTCTCACGGGTGGCCGCGGCAGCGGGGGGCACCAGCCGTAGGCAGTACGCCGGCGAGAACGGGCGTCGGCCCAACTCCAGGCACCACCCAGTACACGGACGTCGGTCCCGCGGCCGCACGACCAGCGAATAAGGAGATCGCCACATGGGCGACTACGCCAAGGCGCTCGGCAGCAAGCTCCGGGCCATCCGGCAGCAACAGGGGCTGTCGCTGCACGGCGTCGAGCAGAAGTCGGGGGGCCGGTGGAAGGCGGTCGTGGTCGGCTCGTACGAGCGCGGCGACCGTGCGGTGACCGTGCAGAAGCTGGCCGAGCTGGCCGACTTCTACGGGGTCCCGGTGGCCGAGCTGCTGCCCGAGGGCCGCGTGCCCTCCGGCTCCGAGCCCGCCACCAAGATCGTCATCAATCTGGAGCGGCTGCAGCAGTTGCCCGCCGACAAGGTGGGCCCGCTGGCCCGCTACGCGGCGGCCATCCAGAGCCAGCGCGGCGACTACAACGGCAAGGTGCTCTCGATCCGCGCCGAGGACCTGCGCTCGCTGGCGATCATCTACGACATGACGCCGGGTGAGCTCACCGACCAGCTCATCGACTGGGGCGTGCTGCCGCCCGAGGCGCGGCCGGCGCACCGGGTCGAATGAGGCCGCGCGATCGCTGATCGCCGCGTCGGGTGCCGCATGGCTCGGGGAAGGGCATGCCGACACCACCCGCGGAGATCGCCGGTTCCCGGCACCGCACATGCCCGGGCATGGCCCGTGGCCTGCGCGGTGCCGGAGCGTTGCGCTGGTCGCGACCCGAGGCCGTCGGCGGTCTGGCGCCGGCCCATCCAACGGCCGGTGCTCACGTCCACCGCGGAACCCGTGGGCCCTGGCCGAGCTGTGGCGGCTGCTCGGTGAGGAGCGCGGTACCGCGGGGCGCGGCGCGCTCTGGGCACACCCGGACCTCATGCCGGCCGCCGACCTCCTCGACGACCCGGCCGCGCCGCGCCCGTGGTCTGCACCGAGTCCGGCCTCGGCCCGGACGTGGAGATCGAGCGGTAGTTGCGGGCCGGCGAGGCGATGGACAACGCGCAGTCGGGCGCGACGGCGAAGGTCGGGCGGACGGTCCCGGCCGCGACGCACCCGAAGGCCTCCGATGTCCCGGAAGTGTCGATCAATGCGCGTCGCGGGGCACCGGTAGGGCGCAGGCGGTGACGTTCACCGAGCCTGCGGGTCGGCCGCTTGCCGCGGTTCCTTCGACGTCGTCGGCCGGAGTGTCCTCGGCAGGCGGCTCGTCCCCGCCGGTCCCGACCAGGCCGAGACCGCGCGAAAAGCCCTTCGAGGTGGCCCATCGCCCGCTGGGCGCGTGTAGCACCGCGACGGCGACCAGAGAAGTACTCGTAGCGGCCCCGGGCGACCTCGTGGATGAGCACATGGTCAACGACCCAGCCGGGTGCGGTGCGGGCACCCTGTGGTTCCCGCCCGACGGACTGACCCGAGTCGCTCGCTTGCTGCCCCCTGTCCCGCTCGGACCGTACGATCGGGCGTGTGACGGAGGCCACGGCCGGTTGCCGGCTGCGTTCCTGGGCTTACGCCCTGCGCACCACCAACCCGCCGCCGGGCGGCGTGGAGAGCGGACGGATCGACGCGGTCACCCGGTGGATCGTGGTCAGCCGGGCCGCGGTGCTGCCCATGACCGTGGTCTCCGGGCTGGTCGCGGCGCTGCTCGCGGTCGGCAGGCCGGGGCTGGACTGGCGCTGGCTGGTGCTCGCGATCGTCGGCATCACGCTGGCGCACATCGCGAACAACCTGATGAACGACCTCTACGACGCCGAGGCCGGCGGCGACAGCGCGACCTACCCGCGGGCGCTCTACGCACCGCACCCGGTCCTGTCCGGGCTGGTCAGCCGACGCACCCTGGTCATCGCGATCCTCGCCGTGAACGCCGCCGACCTCGCCGTCCTCGTCGTGCTTGCGCTCGCCCGGGGCTGGCCGATCGTCGCGTTCGCGCTCGCCGGGTTCGTGCTCAGCGTGGCCTACACCGCGCCGCCGCTGCGGCTCAAGAAACGCGGCCTCGGCGAACCGGACGTGCTGGTGGTGTGGGGCCCGCTGATGGTCGGCGGCACGTACTACGCGGCGGTGGGGTCGCTGCCCTGGCAGGTGCTGCTCGCCTCGTTGCCCTACGGGCTGCTGTGCACCACGGTGCTGATGGGCAAGCACATCGACAAGATCCCTTACGACGAGCCGCTCGGGATCCGCACACTGCCGGTGGTCCTCGGCGAGCGCCGTGCACGCGTGGTGACGCTGGGCCTGATGACCGGTTTCTACGTCCTCGTCGGGCTCGCGGTGCTGCTCGGCGCGATGCCGTGGCCGGCGCTGCTCGTGCTGGCCGCACTCCCCCGGCTGGTGAAGGTGTGGCCGTACTTCCGCCGGCCGCCGCCCGACGAACCGCCGCCGGGATTCCCGGTCTGGCCGCTCTGGTACGCCGCGCTGGCCTGGGTGCACGTTCGACAGGCCGGCGCCCTGCTGGTGCTCGGCCTGGCGATCGGTGCCGTGCTCCGCATCGTCGCGGGCTGACCCCGGTGCCTCGCACCGTGTCGGAACGACTGCGCTGGGTGTCCGAGGTGGTCGTCGCCGCAGGCCCGTACGCGCGGCTGCTCGAGGTCGGCTCCGGGCACGGGGTCGTGGTGTCGCTGGTCGCGGCGACGCTGACGACCGGGCGGATCACCGGGCTGGCCCGCTCGCCGACGATGACCGCGATGGCGATGCGGGCCAACGCCGAGCACCTCGCCGCGGGACGGCGGAGCTACGCACCGGGAGCCTGGAGGAGCAGCGGGCAACCGACCTGCCCACCGGGGAGCTCGACACGGTGTTCGCGGCGCGGGTCGCCGCGTTCTGGACGCGGCCCGACGCGATGCTGCCCGTGACGCGACGGTTGCTCGCGCCCGGCGGACGGCTGCTGCTGTTCCTCGACGCTCCCGTCGGTGCGACCTGCGCCCGCGCCGTGGAGCAGACCCGCGCCCGGGCACGACCGGTTCGGTTTCACCGTCCATGACGTTCTGACCGGCGACACCCGTCCCGCTCCGACCGTGTGCGTCGCCGCCGGCACGGCGGGAGCGCACGCACGACTCGAAGCCCCGGCCGATCAGGCCTCGCGGTCGTGATCACCCGGACCGGACCGCGGTTACGCGTCAGCGGGCCCGACACGACCCATCGGGTGAGATCACGCCAGTTCAGCGACGGTCTCCGCCTCATCGGGGGTGGCTGCTCGGGGCGGGATGGCCAAGACACACGACGAGCTCCGGGCTCCAGCCCTCCGGCAGGCGCAGGACGACGCCGACGGCCGTGCGGCCGAACGAGCTCACAGGCGGCGCCGGGTCCGATGCCGTGCGCGGTGAGCAAGCGCATCGGGCCGTACTCGCCCGCCCCGTCCACTGTGTCCGGGCGGCCGTGACCAGATGGGCGATCAGCTCCAGCGCCTGGTCTTCATCGAGCACGAGGGGCGGGGGCATGCCGCGATGGCCGCACTCGGCATCGGCGGATGCCGAGTGCTCATCGGGTGACGCTCACGGGGCGCGGCCCGGCCGAGACCGCGCCAACGCCAGGTCAGCGGGTGGCGCGCAGATGCTCGGCGATGTCGGCGATCCGGCCGAGCACGCCGTTGATGAACCGTGGCGAGTCGTCCGTGGACAGCGTGCGGGCCAGCTCGACGGCCTCGGTGATCGCCACCGGGTCGTCGATCTCGTCGACCCACAGCAGCTCGAAGATCCCGATCCGCAGTAGCGTGCGGTCGACGGCGGGCATCCGGGCGACCGTCCAGCCCTCCGCGTGTTCGGCGAGCAACTGGTCGATGCGGTCGCGGTGGGCCACCACGCCCTCGACCAGCATTCCGGCGTAGTCCGAGACCGGCGGCGCGTCGGTGGTCTCCCGGCGCTGGGTCAGCACCTCCAGGGGTGCGTCGCCGCGGGCCTCGGACTCGAAGAGGATGTCCAGCGCGCGCTTGCGCGCCTTCGTGCGCGCGCGCATGTCAGCTGCTGACTCGGCCGAGGTAGCGACCGTCGCGGGTGTCCACCTTGACCTTCTCGCCGGAAGTGAGGAACAGCGGGACCTGGA
This sequence comes from Pseudonocardia mahuensis, assembly GCF_018531475.1. GTDB lineage: Bacteria > Actinomycetota > Actinomycetes > Mycobacteriales > Pseudonocardiaceae > Pseudonocardia. Next base: position 100,103 of record NZ_JAHDTG010000009.1, on the reverse strand, counting down.
TCTCCGCGCCCGTCTCCAGGGTGGCCGGCTTGGTGCCGCCGGTGGAGCGGTCGCCCTGCAGGCCCGGGTCGGTGTGCTGGACGACCAGCTCGACCGAGGTGGGCAGCTCGACGTACAGCGGCACGCCGTCGTGCAGCGCGACCATGGCGGTCTGGTTCTCGAGCATGTAGTTCGCGGCGCTGCCGACCGTCGCCTCGGGGATCGAGATCTGGTCGAAGGTGTCACCGTCCATGAACACGAAGTCGGCGCCGTCGCGGTACAGGTAGGTCATGTCGCGGCGGTCGACGGTGGCGGTGTCGACCTTGGTGCCGGCGTTGAAGGTCTTGTCGACCACCTTGCCGGTCAGCACGTTCTTCAGCGTGGTGCGCACGAAGGCGCCGCCCTTGCCCGGCTTGACGTGCTGGAACGCCTGGACGGACCAGAGCTGGCCGTCCAGGTTGAGCACCAGGCCGTTCTTCAGGTCGTTCGTGGTGGCCACGTGCGGATCTCTCCTGGGTCGTTGCGGGCGCGCATCACGGCGAGCAGGCCTGAGGTGATCGGCTTCGCCGTGGCGCCGGGGGTGTCTCGATGCGGACGCCGCCACCGGCGGCTCCACCATGCCGTTCCCCAGGATACCGCTGCTCCGCGACCGGCGGACGCTCCCCTCCGGACGGACCTCCGCTGATGTCCCGGATGGCGCGCCAGGCGGGCGATCGTGGGGACCGCGCATGCCGCGGGCAAATGCGCAGGCCGCGCGTCGAGCGGGGCGCGACAGCGCGAGGAAGCGGTGAGGAAAGCCGGGGGAACGCTCGGTGGCAGGGCCTCAGAGCTCGACGAGCTCGCGGGTGGTGCGGGTGAGCACCTCCGCCTCGCCGTCACGCACCACCAGGGTGTCCTCGATGCGCACCCCGCCGCGGCCGGCGAGGTAGACCCCCGGTTCGACGGTCACCGCCATTCCCGATGCCAGCGTCCCGGTGCCCGAGGCGGACAACGCGGGCGCCTCGTGGATCTGCAACCCCACGCCGTGCCCGAGGCCGTGCAGAAACTCCGCACCGCGGCCCGCGGCGACGATCACATCGCGGGCGGCGGCGTCGACTCGGCTCACCGCAGCGCCGGGCACCAGCGCCGCGCGTCCGGCCGCCTGCGACGCCGCGACCAGCGCGTACAGCTCGCGCTGCCAGTCGGCGGCGGGACCGAGCACGACCGTGCGGGTCATGTCGGAGTGGTAGCCGTCGACCAGCGCGCCGAAGTCCAGCTTGACCAGGTCGCCGCGGCGCAGCTCCGTGTCGGTCGGTCGATGGTGCGGAATCGCCGAGTTCGCCCCAGCGGCGAGGATCGTCTCGAACGCCGGCCCCGCGGCGCCGTGCCCGCGCATCCGGTTCTCCAGGTCGAGGGCGACCTCACGCTCCGTCCGGCCCGGGCACAGCCCGCCCGCCTCGATCAGGTCGGCGAGCGCGGAGTCGGCGGCCGCACAGGCCGCGCGCAACGCGGCGATCTCGGTCTCGTCCTTGACCAGCCGCAGCTGCTGGACGAGGCCGGGAGCGCGCTGCAGGTGCACCGCCCCGACCGCGTCGGACAGAGCGAGGTGCGCCTCCACGGTCACCGCGTCGGACTCGAAGCCGAGCCGGCGAACCCCGAGTCCGGCGGCCGCCTCGGCGAGCGCGAGCGCGCTCGACCGCTCGATCACCCGCTCCAGATCACCGACCTCGTCCGCGCTCTGCGTCACGTAGCGCCCGTCGGTGCCGAACCGGGTGGTCGCCTCGTCGCGGGCGTGCACCAGCAGTGCCGCGTTCGAACCGGTGAAGCCGGTCAGGTAGCGGACGTTGACCAGGTCGGTCACCAGCAACGCGTCCAGGTCGGCCGCGCGCAGCAGCTCACGCAGCGCCTGGCGGCGGGACGAGTACGGAGAGGGCGGCACCCGGCCAGCCTAGGCTGGCCCCCATGGACGACGGCGTGTACTTCCGTCAGCTGCTCTCCGGCCGGGACTTCGCGGTGGCCGACCCGATCGCCACCCAGATGGTCAACTTCTCGTACCTGATCGGCGACCCCGTGTCGCGGGAGGCCGTCGTGGTCGATCCGGCGTACGCCCCGGGTGACCTGCTCGACGCGCTGGCCGCCGACGACATGCGGCTGGCCGGAGTGCTCGTCACCCACCACCACCCCGACCACGTGGGCGGCTCGCTCATGGGGCACCCGTTGGCGGGGCTCGCCGAGCTGCTGGGTGCGGCGCCGGTACCGGTGCACGTCAACCGGCACGAGGCCGACTGGGTACGGCGCTCCACCGGCATCTCCGTCACCGACCTCACCGAGCACGACCACGACGACGTCGTCCAGGTCGGCGCGGTACCGATCCGGCTGCTGCACACCCCCGGGCACACACCGGGCAGCCAGTGCTTCCTCGTCGACGGGAGGCTGGTCGCGGGCGACACCCTGTTCCTGCAGGGCTGCGGGCGGACCGATTTCCCCGGCGGGGATCCCGACGCGATGTACGACAGCCTCCAGCGGCTGGCCGCGCTCACCGGCGACCCGGTCGTGCATCCCGGCCACCAGTACTCGGCGGAGCCGTCGGCGGCGCTGTCAGAGGTACGGCGCAGCAACATGGTGTTCCGGCCCGGGTCGCTGGAGGAGTTCCGGACAGCGTTCGGCTGAGCCGGGCGGAGCGGCCGGCCGGCGTCAGCTCGCGGCGTTCCCGCTGACGGCCGCGTAGGCCTGCTCGAGCAGCTCGGGGTCGGGGCCTTCGAGCCGGGCGGGCCTCGCCAGCCCGTCGAGCACCACGAACCGCAGCATCCCGGACCGGGTCTTCTTGTCCCCGCGCATGGTCTCGACCAGCTCCGGCAGCACCCCCGGCACGTAGGAGACCGGCAGCCCGAGCGCCGTGAGCACCGCACGGTGCCGGTCGGCGGTCGCGTCGTCGAGCCGGCCGGCGGCGCGCGCCAGCTCGGCGGCGAAGACGAGGCCGACACTCACCGCGGCGCCGTGGCGCCAGGTGTAGTCCTCGCGGCGCTCGATGGCATGCCCGAGGGTGTGGCCGTAGTTGAGAATCTCCCGCAGGTGCGATTCGCGCAGGTCCGCGGACACCACGTCGACCTTGACCTGGATCGAGCGGCGGACCAGTTCGGGGAGCACGTCGCCGGTGGGGTCCAGCGCGGCGGCCGGGTCGCGTTCGATCAGGTCGAGGATCACCGGGTCGGCGATGAAGCCGGCCTTGACGATCTCGGCCATCCCGGCCGCCAGCTCGGCCGGCGGCAGGGTCTCCAGGGTGGCCAGGTCGACCAGTACGGCCGACGGCTCGTGGAACGACCCGACCAGATTCTTACCGGCCGCGGTGTTGATGCCGGTCTTACCCCCCACCGCGGCGTCCACCATCGCCAGCAGGGTGGTCGGCACGTGCACGACCTTGATCCCGCGCATCCAGGTGGCAGCCACGAACCCGGCGAGGTCGGTGACGGCTCCCCCACCCAGCCCGACAACCACGTCACCCCGGGTGAGCCCCACCTGGCCGCAGACCTCCCAGCAGAAGCCGGCGACGGCGAGTGACTTACCCTCCTCGGCGTCGGGCACCTCGACGCGGTGCGCGTCGATGCCCGCGGCCTCCAGCTCGGCCCGCACCTTCTCGGCGACGTCGGCCAGCGCCGGCTGGTGCACCAGCACGGTCGCGGCGGCGCCCAGCCCGGTGATCACCCCGGTCAGCTCCGCCCGCGCGTCACGGCCGACGAGCACCTGGTAGGTCCGCTCCGCGGCGACCTCGATCCGCACCGGTTCGTTCATGCCGACAGACCCTAACGGGGGCGGGTGAACGGGTCCGGCAGCGGCACCGCGTCGTGCGGGGTGGGCCGGTCCAGCGGGTCGTCCTCGCTCGGATCGGCCGGCTCGACCGCCTCCCCCAGCGCGGCGAGCACCGCCGTCGCGACCTGGTTCGCGCTGCGCCGGACGGTGTCGACCTCGACGGTGGCGACCTCGTGGTAGAGCGGAGCCCGGGCGTCCAGCAATGCCTTGAACGTGGCCCGCGGGTTGACCCCGGCCAGCAGCGGTCGCGCGGTGGACATGCCGGTACGGCGAAGGCCGTCGGCCAGCCCGACCTTCAGCGACACCACCCGGTGCCCGCGCAACGCCTCGCGGGTGGCCGCCGCCAGCACCGAACCACCACCCAGCGCGAGCACGCCGTCGGTCTCGGCCAGGGCACGGGCGACGACCTCGCGCTCCAGCGCCCGGAAGGCGTCCTCGCCGTCCTGGGTGAACATGTCGGCGATGGACTTGCCGATCCGCTCCTCGATCAGCACGTCGATGTCGGTGAAGCCCACGCCGAGCCGGCGGGCCAGCACCTTTCCGACCGTGCTCTTGCCGGATCCCGGCGGGCCGACCAGGATCAGCGTGGGGCGGACGGGGGCGCTCATCGGCAGCTCACCGTGCCGTGCTCCCACTGGCTTCCTGGTAGGCCCGCACGTTGCGGGCCGTCTCCGGCAGCGAGTCGCCACCGAACTTCTCCAGCGCCGCGTCGGCCAGGACCAGCGCGACCATCGCCTCGGCCACCACTCCCGCGGCGGGGACCGCGCACACGTCGGAGCGCTGGTGGATGGCCTGCGCGGCCTCACCGGTCGCGACGTCGACGGTCTGCAGCGCACGGGGAACCGTGGAGATGGGCTTCATCGCCACCCGGACCCGCACCGGCTCGCCGTTGGTCATGCCGCCCTCGATGCCACCGGCACGGTTGGACAGCCGCGTGACGGGGTCACCGGGCACCATCTCGTCGTGCGCCGCGCTCCCGCGCCGGCGGGCGGTGCGGAAGCCGTCGCCGATCTCCACGCCCTTCATGGCCTGGATGCCCATCAGCGCCGCGGCCAGCCGGGCGTCGAGCCGGCGGTCGGAGTGCACGTAGGAGCCGACACCCACGGGCATCCCGTAGGCGATCACCTCGACGACGCCACCGAGGGTGTCGCCGTCGCGCTGCGCCGCGTCGACCTCGGCGACCATCGCCGCGGCAGCCTCCTCCGAGAACGCCCGGACCGGGCTGGCGTCCACCCGCTCCAGGTCACCGGGGCCGGGCAGCTCGCCGTCGGGCGCCTCGGCCTCGCCGAGCGCGACGACGTGGGACACGATGTCGACGCCCAGGGCCTGCTTCAGGAACGCCTTGGCCACGGTGCCCAGCACGACCCGGGACGCGGTCTCCCGCGCGCTGGCCCGCTCGAGCACCGGGCGCGCGTCGTCGAAGCCGTACTTCGTCATGCCGGCCAGGTCGGCGTGGCCCGGGCGGGGCCGGGTCAGCGGGGCGTTGCGGGCCCGGTTGGCGATCAGGTCGGGGTCCACCGGGTCGGCCGCCATCACGGTTTCCCACTTGGGCCACTCGGTGTTGCCGATCCGGACCGCGACCGGCCCGCCCTGGGTCACCCCGTGCCGCACGCCGCCGATCACCTCGAGCTCGTCGGCCTCGAACTTCATCCGCGCGCCCCGGCCGTAGCCCAGGCGGCGGCGGGCCAGCTCGGCGGCCAGCTCCTTGGTGGTGATCTCGACGCCGGCGACCATGCCCTCGAGGACGGCAACCAGCGCGGGACCGTGGGACTCCCCGGCGGTGATCCAACGCAACACGCAGGCAATCCTCTCACCCCGTCCCCGCGGTGACGCCCGTGCCCGCCACCACCAGCCATCCGGCGGCAAGCATCGACGGGCCGTGCGGCAGCTCGGCGCCCCTGCCCAGTGCACCGCAGGCCAGACCCACCGCGGCGATCGATCCGGTGATGACCGCCGCGAGCAGCGCACCGAGCGGCACGGACGGCCAGGACACCGCGGCCAGCACCGCGCCCAGGGGCGCGGCGAGCTTCACGTCGCCGGCCCCCAGCGCGCGCGGCACCACCAGGTGCACCACCGCGTGAGCGGCTGACAAGACGGCGGCGCCCGCTGCGGCCCGCAGCACCGTCCCGGGCCCGAGCGGCAGCAGCAACATCAGCATCGCGGGCAGCGCCGGGAGCGTCAGCGCGTCGGGCAATCGGTGGTGCAGCACGTCGACGGCCGCCGCCGCGACCGCCAGCCAGCCGGTCCCGAGCAGCACGGGCAGCCGGCCGGACGGCAGCGCGCCCGCTCCCCAGACCGCACCGGTGAGGGCCCACAGCGCCGCCACTCCCAGCTCACACCAGCCGGGCGGGACCCGCGCGCCCCGGCGCAGGCGCGCGAGCAGCAGCCGGGCGACGGCGCCGGCGGCGAGACCGGCGGCAGCGAACACCGCGGCAGCGGCTGCGGCACCGGCAGCGGTGGCGGTGGCGGCGGCACCGCCGGAGGCGGCGGAGGCGGTACCTGCAGCAGCAGCGGCGGCGGCTGCAGTGACGGCGAGCATGCTCCGATGCTGTGCGGCGGTCCCCCGCCGCACCAGACCCGGCCCGGCGGCTGGGGACCGCCGCACCACGATGTGTACGACTCCCACCCTCCCGACGGTTCCGAGCGGGAACCGTCGGGACCAGCTGCTACGGCGTGGCGCGGCGAGGACGTGATCACTACCGTCGCGGGAATGTCGACCACCGAGGACGGGCTGGTGGCCCTGTTCGCCGAGCAGCCGGGCGGCGTGCTCATCACCCTCAAGCGCGACGGCCGCCCGCAGGCCTCCGTCGTCACCCACGCGTTCGACCCGCGGACCCGCACCCTCCGGGTGTCGATCACCGACGGCCGGGCGAAGACCCGCAACCTGCGCCGCGACCCCCGAGCCAGCTATCAGGTCCAACGGCCCGACCTCGGTGCCTGGGCGGTCGGCGAGGGTGTGGCGGAGCTGTCCCCGGTGGCCGCGGACCTGCACGACGAGACCGTCGAGGCGCTCGTCAGGCTGTACCGGGACGTGCAGGGCGAGCATCCTGACTGGGGCGAGTTCCGGGAGGCCATGGTCGCGGACGGACGGCTCGTGCTGACCCTTCGGCTCGGCCACGTCTACGGCTGGGGCGGGGTCCCGGGCTGACCGGCCGCACCACCGCTGCGTCACCGCGTGCGCGTCACTGCGCAGGGCGCCCGAAGAACCCCGGCGGCGGCACCGGCGACGGCCCGGCCGTCCGGTCCGTGACGACCCGGGCCCCGGCGATGAATCGGCGCAGCTCGCGGCCCGACTCCACCCGCGCCCGGAACGGTTCCGCGGCCGCGGCGCGGGTCAGTTCGGGCACCGCCAGCGGGCGGCGCCCGGCGGCCAGCACGAGGTTGCCGAACCGTCGTCCCCGCAGCACGTCCGGCGAGGCCAGCAGCGCCAGCTCCGGGAACACCGCCGCCGTGGTGGCCACCTGGGCGCGGGCGAACTGCAGCGGTGCGCCGTCGGCGAGGTTCGCGGCGTGGATGCCGTCCGCGTCCAGCACGCGGGCGACCCCGCGGACGAACTCCACCGAGGTGAGGTGGGCGGGGATCCGGGCCCCGGCGAAGACGTCGACCACCACCACGTCGACGCTGTCGTCCGGAAGCTGCTCCAGCTCGTAGCGGGCGTCTCCCACGCGCACGTCGAGGTCGAGCCCGTCGGCCGGGAGCCGGGCGGCGACGAGGTCGACGAGTGCGCCGTCGAGTTCGACCACCCGCTGCCACGATCCCGGCCGGGTCGCCGCGACGTAGCGCGGCAGGGTCCACGCCCCGCCCCCGAGGTGCAGGATGCGCAACGGCCGGGTCGGCGGTGCGGCGGCGTCCAGCACGTGCCCGAGCCGCCGCACGTACTCGAACTCCAGGTGCGTCGGGTCGGACAGGTCGACGTACGACTGGGCCGTGGCGTTCACCAGCAGCGTCCAGGCCAGCGGCCGGTCGGGGTCGGCCACGAGCTCCGCCGTCCCGTGGTCTATCTCCGCCCGGACGACGGCGGGCGAGAGCCGCCGCGGCGGGGTCCGGTCCTGCGCGGAGGCCACGTCGCGCCGATCCGTGATCAGAAGGCGCCGTTGGCGATGGCCTGCCGCACGTTCTCCTGGTGCTCGGCCAGCGTCGTTCCGAAGCACGACGTGCCGTCGGTCTGGCAACGGACGAAGAAGAACCACGGCCCGGCCTCGGGCCCCAGGGCGGCGGCGACCGCGGACCGGCCGGCGGACGCGATCGGGGTCGGCGGCAGACCGGAGACCGCGTAGCTGTTGTACGGCCCCACCCGGGCCCGGGCCTCAGCCGTCGTGCGCAGGGCCTGCACGTCGAGCGGATAGTTGACCGTCGAGTCGAGCTCGAGCCGCTGGTCGATATCGAGCCGGTTGTAGAGAACGCGGGCCACCTTGGGCATGTCCGCGGTGATCCCCTCCTTCTCGACGAGCGAGGCGAGGACGAGCACCTGGTAGGGCGCCATCCCCACGGCCTCGGCCCCGTCGACGATCCCGGTCGCCTCCAACCGGGCGACGGACACCGCGAGCAGCCCGCGCAGCACGTCGGCTGCCGGGGTGCCGGGGGCGACGTCGTAGACGCCCGGGACGAACAGTCCCTCCAGGCGGCGTACCGGGTCGGCCCGGCGGATGTCGTCGACCGCCCAGGCCGGCGCACCCAGCTCGGCGGGATCGGTCGTGGCCATCGTGGTGCGCAGGTCCTCGACGCTGACGCAGCGCCGCTCGCCGTCGAGGGTCGCGCAGCTAGCCTGCGAGATCAGGCTGAGCACACCGGGGCTGACCGTGCCGTCGGGCGACCAGGTGTCGTCGAGCTGGACCCCGCCGCGGATCTCGAGCTGGCCGACGCGGGCCGCCGGATCGAGCATCCGCTCGACGGCCGCTTCCCCGGACATTCGGGAGCGTACCTGGTAGTAGCCGGGCTGGATCGATCTGATCCGGTCGTCGCCCGCGGCGGCCTCGGTGAACGCCTCGACACTGGCCACCACGCCCCGCCGGACCAGCATGCCCCCGATCTGTGTGGTCGAGTCGCCGTCGAGCACCCGGACGACGACGTCTCCCTCACCGGGCCCGTCGAAGTCGTCGCTGCCGAACATCGAGCCCAGCAGGTAGGCACCGCCGCCGAGGACGACACCGAGCAGCAGCACGATCGACAGCAGCACCACGATCGTCCGCCGGCGGCGGCGCCGGGCCTGGTCACGCTGCTTCGCGCGCCGGGCAGCCAACTCCTCGCGCCGGCTCGAAAAGGTGCCCACGCCGCGGTTCACGCGACCCGGCCGGGTCGTCGCCTGTTGGCGTCAGCGGAGCACACACCCACATTCGAGCAGAAGAATGTCGGTTCTGTCCGGTACCCCGTCGCCCGTTCCACAACGTCGGAGGGTAACCAGCCTTCCCCCACACGGGATACACGGGACCGGTGACCGGAAACGGCGCCCACGTCAGGACTCCGTGCCCAGCCGCCCGGACCGGGCCGCGTCCAGCCAGCCCTGCAGGATCCCGACGGCAGCGGCCTGGTCGACCACCGCCCGCTGCTTCCGGCCCTTCACCCCCCGTGCGGACAGCTGACGGGCCGCCACGACCGTGGTCAACCGCTCGTCGGCCAGCGCGATGGGCACGTCGACCACTTCGGCCAGCGCCGCCGCGAAGGCCTGCGCGGCCTCGGCGGCCGGGCCTTCCCGGCCGGCCAGGGTCCGTGGCAGCCCGATCACGATCTGCACGATGTCGTGCTCGGCGACCAGGTCCGCGAGCATCCGCAGGTCCGACCCCCCGTCCGCGTCCCGCGGCACCGTGACCAGCGGGGTCGCCAGGATCCCGTCGGGATCGCTCAGCGCGACGCCGACCCGGACGGCGCCGACGTCGATGCCGAGCCGGCGCCCCCGGGTCATCGCTGCCGGGGTCACCCGCGGGCCGCCCCGGCGAGCTCGCGACGCAGCGCCTCCACCGCGGCCGGCACACCGCTCGGGTCGGTGCCGCCGCCCTGGGCGAGGTCGGGCTTGCCGCCACCGCGACCACCGACCGCCTTCGCGAACGCCGGAACGAGCTTCCCGGCGGCCAGCCCGCGGTCCCGTGCGGCGGACGTCGTCGCGACGACGAACGACACCTTGCCGGACTCGACGCCGTCGGAGGAGAACAGCGCGACCACACCGGGGCGCGACCCGAGCCGGCCACGCACGTCGGAGGCCAGCGCGCGCAGGTCGTTGCCGCTGACGCCGTCGGGCGCGGACACCGCGACGAGCGCGACCCCGTTGACGTCCTCGGCGCCCTCGGCCAGCGAGCCCGCAGAGGCGAGCACCGCGTCGGCGCGCACCCTCTCCAGCTCGCGTTCGGCCGCCCGCAGCCGCTCGACGACGCCACCGATGCGCTCGGGCAGCTCCTCCGGGCGGGCTTTGAACTGGTCGGCCAGTTGCGAGACGAGCACGTGCTCCTTCGCCAGGAACCGGAACGCGTCGAGCCCGACCAGGCCCTCGACGCGACGCACGCCGGAGCCGATGGAGGCCTCGGAGAGCAGCTTGACCAGCCCGAGCTGGCCCGAGCGGTGCACGTGCGTGCCACCGCACAGCTCACGGGAGTATTCGCCGATCTCGACGACCCGTACCGAGTCGCCGTACTTCTCGCCGAACAGGGCCAGCGCCCCGATCTTGCGGGCCTCGTCGGGCGTCGTGATGAACGAGCGCACGTCGTGGTCGGCGATCAGCACCGCGTTGACCTCGTCCTCGACGTCGGCCAGCACGGAGGCCGGCACCGCTCCACCGGGTGAGGTGAAGTCGAAGCGCAGCCGGCCGGGCGCGTTCATCGAACCGGCCTGGGCAGCGGAGTCGCCGAGCGCGCGGCGCATGCCCGCGTGCACGAGGTGCGTGGCGGAGTGCGAGCGGGAGACGGCCACGCGCCGGTCGGTGTCCACCTCGGCGTGCACCTGCGCGTCGAGCCGGGCCTCGCCGGCGGTGACGGTGCCCCGGTGCACGATCAGGCCGGTGACCGGCGACTGCACGTCGGACACGGTGATCGTGAAGTCGGCGCCGACGATGACGCCGGTGTCGGCCTGCTGGCCGCCACCCTCGGCGTAGAACGGGGTGCGGTCGAGGACCACCTCGACGGCGGCGCCCTCGCCCGCGGCCGGCACGCCGGCGCCGTCGACGATCAACCCGACGATCACGGACTCGGCGATCAACTCGGAGTAACCGAGGAACTCGCTGCTGCCGGCGGTGTCGAGCACCGCGCGGTAGGCGCTCCCGTCGCCGTGGCCGGTCCTGCGGGCGGCGGCGTCGGCCTTGGCCCGGGCCCGCTGCTCGTTCATCAGCGTGCGGAAGCCCTGCTCGTCCACCGTGAGCCCGGCCTCGGCCGCCATCTCCAGCGTCAGGTCGATCGGGAAACCGTAGGTGTCGTGGAGCTGGAACGCCTTGTCACCCGCCAGCACGGTGCTGCCCGCCTGCTTCGTGGCCGTGGCGGCGACGTCGAAGATCTTCGAACCCGCGGTGAGCGTGGCGAGGAAGGCCTCCTCCTCGTTGCCTACCACGGCGACGATCCGCTCGAAATCGGCGGCGATCTCGGGATAGGCCGGGGCCATCATGTCGCGGACCACTTCGGCGTACGCGGGCAGCACGGGCTCGTGCACCCCGAGCAGCCGCGAGGAGCGGACGATCCGGCGCAGCAGCCGGCGCAGCACGTAGCCGCGCCCGTCGTTCGACGGCGTCACGCCGTCGCCGATGATCATCACACCGGACCGGGCGTGGTCGGCGATCACGCGGAACCGGACGTCGTCCTCCGGCGAGACGCCGTACGGGCGTCCGGACAGCTCCTCGGCACGGGCGATCACCGGCCGGACCAGGTCGGTCTCGTAGACGTTGTGGACACCCTGCAGCAGGTACGCCACCCGCTCGACACCCATGCCGGTGTCGATGTTCTTCGCCGGCAGCTCGCCGACGATCGGGAAGTGGTCCTTGGTGCCGCCCTCACCCCGGATGTTCTGCATGAAGACGAGGTTCCAGATCTCCAGGTACCGGTCCTCGTCGACGACCGGGCCGCCCTCGCGGCCGTACTCCGGGCCCCGGTCGTAGTAGATCTCCGAACACGGCCCGCACGGCCCGGGGATGCCCATCGACCAGAAGTTGTCGGCCATTCCGCGACGCTGGATCCGCTCGGCCGGAATGCCCGCGATCTTCCGCCACAGGTCGGCGGCCTCGTCGTCGTCCTGGTAGACGGTGACCCAGATGCGGTCCGGGTCGAAGCCGTAGCCGCCGGCGTCCTGGCTGCCGGTGACCAGGTTCCAGGCGTGCTCGATCGCGCCCGCCTTGAAGTAGTCGCCGAAGGAGAAGTTCCCGGCCATCTGGAAGAAGGTGTTGTGCCGGGTGGTCCGGCCGACCTCGTCGATGTCGCCGGTGCGCACGCACTTCTGGATCGACGTGGCCCGCGGGTACGGCGGCGGCGCCTCCCCGAGGAAGTACGGCTTGAACTGCACCATGCCCGCGTTGACGAACAGGAGGTTCGGGTCGTCGAGGATCAGCGAGGCGCTGGGGACGCGGGTGTGCCCGGCCCTGACGAAGTGGTCGGTGAAGCGGCGGGCGATCTCATGGGTCTGCACGGTCGAACAGCTCTCTGAGGTTGTGCGATCTGGGATGCTGCGACGGCAGGGCAGCGGATCGGCGGTGGTCTACTGCCCTGCCCGGCGCGCTCGCGCACCGTGGCGCGGCGTGGGCTCCTCGGCCAACGCGTCGGCGACGGTCGGGACCTCGGCGCCGGTGCGCCGTTCGACCAACTCGCTCAGCTCCTGCTCGCGGGCGGCCATACCCGCACGCACCTCGGCTCCGAACGCACCCAGCCCGGCGCCGAGCTCACGCAGCCCGTCGGCGAGGTTGGCGCCCATCCCGGCCGGGGTGAGGTTGTGGGCGGCCTGAGTGGCCCGTCGGGTCGCGTACGCCCCGGCGGCGACCCCGACACCCAGCCAGAACAGCCGCTTCACTTCGCCCCCCGGCGGCTGTTCCGGCGCTGGCGCACCGCGTGCGCACCGGCGTCCTTGCCCGCCTTGCGCGCCTTGATCGCCTTGTTCAACCCGTAGGAGAACGCGGCGGCCCGCACCAGCGGCCCCCCGAGCGTCGCCGTGAACAGCGAGGTCAGCACGGAGACGTTGCTCGTGACCGTGCGAGCGTTGGAGGTGATGCCGTCCACCCGCTCGAGCTGGGTGTTCACCTGCTGCAGCGTGGTCTGCGCGTCACTCAGCAGCGGCGCGCTGCCCTCGTGGGCCTTGCGGATCGCAGTGGTCGCCTCGTCCAGCGTCCGGCCGAGCTTCAGCAACGGCACGGCGAGCAGGACCACGAGGACCACGAAGGCTCCCGCGGCGATCAGCGCAGCGATCTGACCAGCCGACACGTGCCCTCCTTGCGCCCGACCGACACTGGTGAAGTGATCGTCGGTCAGGCTACTCCCCGGCTCGCGGCCCGGTCAGCCGACCCGGGCGTCAGGGATGTCGCCCTCGTCCGGCTTCGCCGGATCGGGGCCGGTGGACACGCCGCCCTCGGCCAGGATCTGCCGCAGCCGGCCGAGCGCACGGTGCTGGGTCACCCGCACCGCACCGGGCGTCGAGCGCACCGCCTGCGCGGTCTCCTCGGCGCTGAGCCCGACGGCCAGCCGCAGCACGAGCACCTCGCGCTGGCGCGCGGTGAGCCGGTGCAGCAGGTCGCCGAGCCGCTCGCTGAGCTCCACCGCGAGCATCCGGTGCTCCGGGCCGTCGTCGCGCATCGCCGCATCGGGCACCTCGGCCACCGGTTCGGTCCGGTTGCGGCCGAGCGCGCGGAACGCGTCGGTCACCTTGTGCGCGGCGATGCCGTAGACGAAGGCGCGGAACGACAGTCCCTTGACCGTGTAGGTGGGCAGCGCACTGACGACGGCCAGGCAGATGTCCTGTGCGATGTCGTCGGCGGAGCCCACGGCCGTCTCCTGACGGCCGAGCCGGGCGCGGCAGTAGCGCAGCACGAGCGGGTGGATCTCGCTCAGCAACCGGTCCCTGGCCCCCGGCCTGCCCGTGACGGCGTCGCCGATGAGTTCCTCGAGCACGGAGACCTTCTCCGCCCCGGCCCCTGCGGCCCCCGCGGTGCCTGCGGTCGCGCTCGTAGCGGAGGTGACTATGGTGATCGGCGTGGTGGCTGTGACGCCCTCGGGCGTGGTGCTGCCGGGTTCGCCGGCGTCGGCGGTCATCGGCGGTCGGCCGCGAGGCCGTCTTCAGTGGTGTCGTGCATCGTCGGGTTCCCCTCCCCAACACCGGCCGGTGCGTGCCGGTGTCATGCGCGGACGCAGACCGCTCATCGCCCCTGATGCCGGGACGACCGACGGTTGCCGTGCTGTCGTGCGCAGGAGACGCCGGACTGACCGCGCGATGCGCACTGATCCCCGACGATCGGCGCGAGTGACATCCCCCGTTGCGATCCGTCCTGCGCTGTGCCCGGCGCCGAACGAACCGTTCATATTTCAAGTAAGCATTTTGGGTGACATCCAAGTTGGAGTCAAGAGCAACTTGACCCTCTTCCCGCTACTCTGCGCTCAATGATCCCGACCAACGACACCCATTCGGGCGATCCCCGCGCCCGCGCCGCGCAAACCAAGCGCGACCGCACGCGGCGGGCGCTCCTCGACGCGGCCGATGCGGCCTTCGCGTCGCGGGGCTGGCTGCGCACCCGGGTCGAGGACGTCGCCGCAGCGGCCGGGGTCAGCTCCGCGACGGCGTACAACCACTTCCCGTCCAAGCATGTCCTGATCGGGCACGTCTATGCACCGCTGATCAGCCCACTCGTCGTGCAGGCCGAGCGCGACCGGGCGGCCGACAGACCGGTCGTTCCGGCACTGACCGACCAGATCAGAGCCCTTGCGCGGACCAGTTGGCGCCACCGCGGGCTCACCGCGGCGTTCTGCTCCGCCGTGCAGGACTACACGATCCGCGCGGGGGGCCCACCCGCCCCGGCCGACGACATGGATCCCCGCACCGTCGCACCCGTGCCCTCGACGATCCTCGGGCTCATCGAGCACGGCCAGGGCACCGGCCAGCTGCACCCGTACCCGCCGGCCCTGGAGATCAGCGGCGCCGTCGTCAACCTGCTCCTGCTGCGGGCGATCAACCGCCCGCACGAGCCCCACGAGCACACCGCAGAGCTGCTACTCACCGTGTTGTTCGGTTCGCTCCGGCCGGAGATCCTGGCGGCGAGCGGCCTCGGCGGGCGACCGTTCCGCGACGGCAACTGAGCGCCGCCCACACCGAGGGTCGACATTCGGTCACCATGCGGTGACCCCGAACGGGTGGGTGTGCTGCACCGAGGTGCGGTTCGGACCACCGGGTCTTGTCAGCGCCATGGCGCGCGCTTATCTCTGTCGATCATGAGGCGAGGGATCGTGGCGGCCGCGCTCGGCGCGATGCTGATGATGACGGCGGCCCCGGCGGGCGTCGCGGCGGCGGAGCCGGTCGGCGCCGCGGGATCCGAACCCGCACCCGGGATACGGGTGGAGGGCCGCACGGAGGTCAGCGACACCGTGGTGGCCCCGGACGGCGTCCGCCGCGTCACCCTGTACTCCGGTCCGGTCCAGCTGCGGCGCGGCACCGAGTGGGTGCCCGTCGACCTCACCCTGCGCACCGACCCGGACGGCCTCGTCCGCCCGGCCGCCGCCGTCCACGATCTGGTGCTCGGGCCGACCGGTCCCTCGGTGCGCTTCGCCGGCGGCGGCTCGGCGGCGCTCGACTGGCCCACGCCGCTGCCGGCACCACGGCTCGAGGGCAACCGTGCCGTCTACACGCAGGTGCGGCCGGGTTACGACCTCGTCGTCGAGGCGACCCGGGCCGGTTTCGTCGCCTCCGCCCACCGGGCGGGGCCCACCACCGCCCCGGCACCCGCCCTCGCCCTGCGCAGGGGCGCCGAGGCCGTCCCCGCCGTCGACCCGTTGTCCGGTGCCGCGCTGCCGGGCTCGCCGACCCAGCGGGAGACGGCGGTCAGCCGGGTGGTCGCCGCCGCACCGCCGGCCGGCCCGGCCCCGGCACCGTTCGACACCACCGTGCAGACCAACATGCTCAACACCGACACGTCCGGCGATCCCGACCTGCGGCTGGGCAGCTACGACGGGACCGCGATCGCCCGCAGCTACCTGACGTGGGATCTCGCCCAGGTGACCGGCCAGCCGATCGCCGGGGCCACCCTGCGGTTGCACCAGGACTGGTCCTCCTCGTGCCGCCCGGCGGCCTGGGAGGTGTGGTCCTCCCCCGTCGTCGGTCCGGCGACCCGGTGGGCCAACCAGCCCGCGGCCGACCGCGCATGGGCCACGAGCACCGAGACCCGCGGCAACAACGCGTCCTGCGCACCCGGGTGGACCGAGGTCGACGTCACCGAGCTCGTCCGGTCGTGGGCGGCGGCGACGGCGCCGAACGGGACGATGCAGCTGCGGGCCGGCAACGAGACCGACCCGCTCGGCTGGAAGCGGTTCGGGTCGGCCGAGAGCCCCAACGTGCCGCAGCTGCAGGTCACACTCGGCTGACCGCGTGACTCAGCGCAGGTCGGCGAGCACCGCCTCCAGCGCGTCCACCGCGACGCAGATCTCCTCGGCCGTGACGACCAGCGGCGGCGACAGCCGAATCGTGGACCCGTGCGTGTCCTTGACCAGCACCCCGGCCCGGACCAGCCGCTCGCACACCTCCCGGCCGCTCGCGAGCCGTGGGTCGATGTCGATCCCGGCCCACAGCCCGGCCCCACGCACGGCCAGCAGCCCGTGCCCGACCGTGCGGGCCAGCCGGCCGTGCAGCACCGCACCCAGCGTCCGGGCCCGCGCGAGCAACCCGCCGGGGCCGCCGTCGTCGAGCAGTTCGATCACCGCCCGGCCGACCGCGCAGGCCAGCGGGTTGCCGCCGAACGTGCTGCCGTGCTGCCCGGGCCGCAGCACACCGAGCACGTCGGCATCCGCGACCACCGCCGACAGTGGCGTGATCCCCCCGCCGAGCGCCTTGCCCAGCAGGTAGACGTCGGCGTCCGTGCCCGCCGCGCGGGTGGCCAGCACGTGCCCGGTCCGCCCGAGCCCGGACTGCACCTCGTCGGCGATGAACAGCACGTCGGCCGCTGAGCAGATGTCGCGCACGGCGGGCAGGTAGCCCGCCTGCGGGACGACGACGCCGGCCTCGCCCTGGATCGGCTCGATCAGCACGGCGACGGTCTCGGGCGTGATCGCGGCGCGCAGCGCGCCGGGGTCGCCGTACGGGACCACCGTGAAGCCGGGGGTGAACGGGCCGAAACCGCCGCGCGCCTCGGGATCGGTGGAGAAGCTGACGATGCTGATCGTGCGGCCGTGGAACGCGCGCGTGGCGACGATGATCTGCGCCCGGCCCTCCGGCACGCCCTTGACCTCGTAACCCCACTTGCGCGCGACCTTGAGCCCGCTCTCGACGGCCTCGGCACCGGTGTTCATCGGCAGCACCATGTCCTTGCCGACGAGCGCGGCGAGCTCGGTGCAGAACGGCCCGAGCTGGTCGTTGCCGAATGCCCGGCTGGTCAGGGTGACCCGGTCGAGCTGCCGGTGCGCGGCGGCGAGCAACGCCGGGTGCCCGTGGCCGAAGTTCAGCGCCGAGTACCCGGCGAGGCAGTCGAGGTACTGGCGGCCCTCCACGTCGGTCACCCAGGCTCCGTCGCCCTCGGCGATGACGACCGGCAGCGGGTGGTAGTTGTGCGCGGCGTGCTCGGCCATCAGCCGCTCGTGGCGGGTGGTCGGGCTGTCGGCGATGAGGGTCATGCGCGCACCTCCAGCGTGCAGCACTTCGGTCCGCCGCCGCCTTTGAGCAGCTCGGGGATGGGGACGAAACCGCGGCCGGCCGGCGCCGCGGCCAGCCCGGAGGCCTGTGCGGGGAGCACGACGTGGCGTCCGTCGCTGACCGCGTTGAGGCCGAGCACGGCGGCGTCGGCCGGGTCGGCGACGATCGCGCCGGGGAACCGCTCCCGCAGCACGGACTGCGACGCCGCGGTGAACGCCTCGGGCAGGTAGCCGATCGTCGTGGGATCGAGGACGGCCAGTGCCGTGTCGAGGTGGTAGTAGCGCGGGTCGACGAGCTCGAGGGTGACCACGGACCTGCCGAGCACCCGGGTGGCCTCGGTATGGGCCCGCGGGTCGGTGCGGAACCCGGTGCCGGCCAGTACGACGTCGCCGGCGACGAGCAGGTCGCCCTCGCCCTCGTTGACGAACACGGGCTCGGTGACGCGGGTGAACCCGGCGGTGCGGAACCAGTCGCGGTGGGCGGCCGCCTCGGCCGCGCGCTCGGGGTGGCGGAACCGCGCCCCGAGGACCACCCCGTCGACGACGGTGGCACCGTTGGCGGTGTAGACCATGTCCGGCAGGCCCGGGAGCGGGTCGAGCAGCGACACCCGGTGGCCGAGTTCGCAGTAGGTGCGCCGCAGTGTCTCCCACTGCCGGCGGGCGCGGTGCCGGTCGACGGGGGCGCTGGGCACCATCCACGGGTTGACGGCGTAGTCGACCGCGACGTACGTCGGCGGGCACATCAGGTAGTGCCGGCGGGTGGCGGTCCATCGCCCGGGCGCCACGGCGACGGACGATCTCGGCAGGACAGCGGTCACGGGCTCGCTCCGGGTGTGGGTGCGGGCGGGCGCGACATCGGGGCCCGGTCTCTTTCCACGGTAGGAATGCCCTGCCGCAGCGACAATCACGATCCGTTGCGCGTCGACGGCGATCCGTTGCGTATCGGACGGCCCGGATGGCGATTCGTTGCAACCGCGGAGATACCGCGACTCACCCTCCCCAATACGCCGACTCGCGGGGATCAGGCCGGGAGCGGGCCCGCGGTGCGGCGCAGCAGGGGCGACAGCACCAGGACCGATTTGGTCCTCGCCACGAACGGTTCCGCCCCGATCTGTTCGAGCACCTGCTCGAAGTGCCGCATGTCCACGGCCAGGATCCGCAGCATCGCGTCGGCCTCGCCGGAGATCGTGCTGGCGTCGACCACCTCGGCGAAGCGCCCCACCGCCGCCCGGATCACATCCGGTGGCGTGCTCGACCGGCAGTACAGCTCGACGTACCCCTCGACGGTCCAGCCCAGCGCGCCCGGGTCGAGCCGCACCGTGAACCCGGTGATCGCGCCGCCCGCGCGCAACCGGTCCACCCGCCGCTTCACCGCGGACGCCGTCAGGCCGACCTTCGCGCCCAGAACGGCGTAGCTGCGCCGGGCGTCGTCCACCAGCAGCGCGATGATCTGCTCGTCCAACCGGTCGGGTCGCACCCGCCCATCACACCACCAACCGGGAGACAGGTGACCGTTTCCTGGCGGAGGATGAGGTGATGGGCCCCTACCGCGTGGACTCCGAAGTCGGCAGGCTCCGCCAGGTCATCCTGCACCGGCCCGGTCTCGAGCTGAAACGGCTGACCCCCGGCAACAAGGACCGGCTGCTGTTCGACGACGTGCTGTGGGTGCACCGCGCCCAGGAGGAACACGACCGGTTCGCTGCGGTGCTGCGCGAGCGCGGCGCCACCGTGCACCGGTTCGACGACCTGCTGCGGCGCACCGTCGAGATCCCGGAGGCGCGCAAGTACATCCTGGACCGGATCTTCGACAACCGGGTTTACGGCCCGCTGGCCATCGACGCGTTGCGCAACGCCTTCGACGCCATGGACGACGACACCCTGACCGAGCACCTGATCGGCGGCATCACCAAGCGCGAGGTGCTCGACCGGATCCCGGAGCCGCGCTCGATCGCCTTCCACGTGCTCGACCCCGACGACTTCGTCCTCGAGCCGCTGCCCAACCACCTCTACACCCGCGACACGTCGGCGTGGATCCACGGCGGCGTGGCGATCAACAGCATGAAGAAGAAGGCGCGCATGCGGGAGACGGTCCACTACGAGGCCGTCTACAAGTGGCACCCGTTGTTCGCCGACGCCCCGTTCGAGGTCTGGTCCGAGGGTACGGTCAACGGGCCGGCGACCACCGAGGGCGGCGACATGCTGGTGCTCGGCGGCGGCGCGGTGCTGATCGGGATGAGCGAGCGCACGACCCCGCAAGGCGTCGAACGGCTCGCCCGGCGGCTGTTCGCCGGCGGCGAGGTCGACCGGATCGTCGCGCTGCGGATGCCCGAGACCCGCGCGCTGATGCACCTCGACACCGTGATGACCATGGTCGACCCGGAGACGTTCACGAAGTACGCGGGGCTCGGGATGCTGCCGTCCTACACCGTGCGGCCCGGCGACACCGACAAGGAGATGCGGATGACCGACCATCCGCCCGAGGACATGCACACCGCGATCGCGGCCGCACTCCGGCTACCGGAGATCCGGGTGCTCACGGCCGAGCAGGACGTGCACGCCGCCGAGCGCGAGCAGTGGGACGACGGGTGCAACGTGCTCGCCGTCGAGCCAGGTGTGGTCGTGACCTACGAGCGCAACGTCACCACGAACGCCTTCCTGCGCCGCAACGGGATCGAGGTGCTGGAGATCCCCGGCGGCGAGCTCGGCCGCGGCCGCGGCGGCCCGCGCTGCATGAGCTGCCCGGTGCAGCGCGATCCCGCCTGACTCCTGCGTCCCGTCTGGGTCCTGCGGCGAGGAGCCGGGGCCTACCGCTCCCCGCGCACCGCGCGGCGCAGCTTGGGCAGCCGCTCGGCCAGGACCCGCTCGGCCCCGTGCGTGGTCGGCCGGT
Source organism: Pseudonocardia mahuensis (assembly GCF_018531475.1). Taxonomy (GTDB): domain Bacteria; phylum Actinomycetota; class Actinomycetes; order Mycobacteriales; family Pseudonocardiaceae; genus Pseudonocardia. The sequence continues at coordinate 79,673 of NZ_JAHDTG010000009.1, read as the reverse complement.
AGTAGTCCCGGCCGACCAGCGCGTCGGGCGGGTACTGCTGGGACAGCACGCCGTCCGCCGCGCTGTGCGGGTAGCGGTACCCGACCGCGTTGCCGAGCTTCTGCGCCCCGGCGTAGTGCCCGTCGCGCAGGTGCGGCGGCACGGCGCCGACGGCCCCGGCCCGCACGTCGGCCATCGCCTCGTCGATCCCGACGATCACCGCGTTCGACTTCGGCGCGGTGGCCAGGTGCACCGTGGCCTGGGCCAGCGCGAGCCGGGCCTCGGGCATGCCGACGAGCTGCACGACCTGCGCCGCGGCCGTCGCGGCCTGCAGGGCGGTCGGGTCGGCCAGCCCGATGTCCTCGCTCGCGTGCACCATCAGCCGGCGGGCGATGAACCGCGGGTCCTCCCCCGCGACGATCATGCGGGCCAGGTAGTGCAGCGCGGCGTCGGGATCGGAGCCGCGGATGGACTTGATGAACGCGCTGATCACGTCGTAGTGCTGGTCCCCGGCCCGGTCGTAGCGAACGGCGACCTCGGTGACCGCCCGCTCCACGGCAGCCACGTCGATCACGGCGGGGCCGTCACCGGCCCGGTCCTGATCGGACCCCTGATCCGACAGCGCCCCGTCGGCCGCCGCCTCGAGCGCGGTGAGCGCCCGCCGGGCGTCCCCGGCCGCCAGCCGAACGAGCGTGTCCTCCCCCTCGGGGGTCAGCGTCACCGCGCCGTCGAGACCACGCCGGTCGGCGACCGCGCGGCGCAGCAGCTCGCGCAGCTCGTCGGAATCGAGCGACTGCAGTTGCAGCACGAGCGAACGCGACAACAGCGGCGACACGACGGAGAACGACGGATTCTCGGTGGTCGCGGCGACGAGCAGCACCAGGCGGTCCTCGACCGCGCCCAGCAGCGCGTCCTGCTGGGTCTTGGAGAACCGGTGCACCTCGTCGATGAACAGCACGGTCGGCCGGCCGTGCCGGTCGAGCCGGTGACGGGCGTCCTCGATCACCGCGCGCAGTTCCTTCACCCCGGCCGACAGCGCCGAGAGCGCGACGAAGTGGCGGGCGCCCCCGTCGGCGCCGGCCATCAGCCGCGCGAGCGTGGTCTTGCCCGTCCCGGGCGGGCCGTAGAGCAGCACCGAGGCCGGGGCGCCGCCCTCGACGAGCCGGCGCAGCGGGGCGCCGGGGCGCAGCAGGTGTCGCTGGCCGACGACCTCGTCGAGCGAGCGCGGCCGCATCCGCACGGCCAGCGGCGCGGTGGCCGAAGGGCGCTCCAGGGTGCTCTCTGCGGCGCCGTCCCCGGCCACCGGCGTGTCGTCGAGTTCGAACAGGCCGTCGGTGCTCATCGGTGTCAGCCTGCCATCGGAGACCGACAGGTCCCGCATCGACGTGGAAGGGCGGCCGCCGACCCCGGCTACGTGGCCCGGTCGGCGCGGTGGCCCCGTGATCGACCAGGCGCCGTTCACGAGCAGCGCAGCCGGCGCGAGCCGGGTGCCGGGCCGGGATCCGAACCGGCACGGTGATCACCGGAAATGGGGCACGAGCTGCACCCGTGCAGGTCCTGTCCCCGTACTGGTGATCCTGGTTCGCCGGCGGCCGCACGAACGTGGCGAGCCCAGGGATCGGTCGCCATGACGCGCCCGGAGCAGGCCCGCCGCCGGCGCGACGGCAACCGGCGTGAACGCGAAAGGGCCGGGACGGCGGATGACCCCGGCCGTCCCGGCCCTCTGCGACGACGGATCAGGCCGCGGTGGCGCGGCTCTCGATCACGCGACCCAGGCGCGGCAGGGCCTCGATGACGTTCTGCTGAGCGTTCGAGCGCAGCTTCGAGTAGACGGACTTGACCGCCTCACGGCTGGTGCGCTCGGCACGCCGGTCGGTCACGGCGAGCAGGGCCTCGGAGGCCTGCTCCGGACGCGCCGCCAGGAACGCGCCGAAGTCACCGGCCGACTGGGCCTGGAACTCCGCCCAGAAAGGCTCGAGGGCGTCGACGAACTCGTCGAGCATCGAGTCGATCGCGGACCGGATGATCCCCGGCTTGATCTTCTTCACGGCTGCGTAGCCGGTCTTGACGACGGCGCCGGAGACGCCGCCCTTGTCGCCGACCTCCTGGTCGACCAGCTCGACCAGGTCGTCCACGACCCCGTCCCGACGGTCGGAGTCGAGCAGGCTTGCCTTCAACGTCACGGAGTGATCGTCCTTCCTCAGATCTTGATGCACGATGTCCTCGTGTCCACCCCTCACGAACGCGGGGCCGGTGCGAGGCCCCGCGCAGCACGAGCGGGGCGGACGTTAGTACAAGATCACCGGCGGCCCGCCGGGAGGGCCCGAAGTGAATGACATCGATGTCGTTGCGCAGGTGCGTGGCGGGGTCAGCGCTCCAGCTCGGCTGCGAGCCACCCGCTGCTGACCGCGGTGTTCTCGTGGAACCGGAGCTCTGCGTAGGTCACGACGGCGACCCCGACCGAGGCCAGCGACAGCGGCAACGCCAGCACCCCGCCCAGCAGCAGCTCGCTGAGCGAGCCCGGTTCGGTACCGAGCTCGACGACCACACCGACCACCGTGGAGTAGACCAGGCCGGCCACGAAGAAGATCACCATGCGCCCGAACGTGGGCAGAAGACGACGGTTGACCAGGGTGAACGCCCGGTCGATGCCGCCGCGCTCGACGACGACCACACCCACCAGCGCGGCGACGACCACGGTCGCGACGTAGATCCCGGGCAGGATGAGCAACAGCAGCCCGACGAAGATCAGCACACCGCTGAGCAGCCCCCAGCCGAGCAGTGGCAGCGCGCGCCCGGCGGCGAAGCGCAGCGCGTCGCCGGCCTGCACCGGGCGGCCGACCGCTTCCCGGATCGCGACGAAGACCGACGCTCCCTGCGCGAAGATCGCGAACACGATCGCGACCACCCCACCGGCCGCCGCGGCGGTGGCCACCGGATCCGGGGTGGGCGCCGCGCCGGCCAGCACGATCCACTGGGCGAGCCCCCCGAGCAGCAGCCCCGGCAAGGTGGCCGCGAGCTGGATGAGCGTCAGCGACCGCCAGCTGCGGCGCACGACGCCGAACACCTTGCCGAACCACTGGTCGAGGTTCAGCGGCACCAGCGGATCCGCCGACGCCGGGTGCTCGTAGCTGCCGGGCGGGGGGTACATGGACATGGCCCGGAACCCTAGACGTGCCCGGCCGCTCCGGCGCTGGACACGGCCATGACCCCCTTCCCTGCACCCACAATTCGGGATGAACGTTCCATATCGCAGGATGACGCGGCAGAATCGACGGCACACGGCGTCGTCCGCACCGGGCCCGCCGTCCCTGCTGACCCTCACCGCCCGCGACGACGTGATCAGCCTGGCCGGCGGGCTGCCGGCGGCCGACCTGCTCCCCCGCGAGCGGATCGCCGTCACGGCCGAGGCGGCGCTGTGTCACCCTGCACCCGCAGCGGCGGCGCCGGCTCGCCGCGCTGGCCGAGGAGTCCGGCTTCCTCGTGGTCGAGGACGACCCGTACGGCCTGCTCGCCTTCGACGGGTGCCCGCCGCTGCCGGTGGCCGCGCACCTCGACGGGCTGCGCGGCGCCCACCGCTCACGCGCGGCGGCGTTCACGGCAGCCGTGGACGCCGAGCTGGACACGGCCGTGACACGGTCGACACCCACCGGTGGGATGTTCTGCTGGCCGGAGTTCCCCGGCGGGACCGACACCGACGCGCCCCTGGCCCGGGCGCTCGACCACGGCGTCGCATTCGTTGCGGGTGGTGCATTCGCCGTCGACGTTTCGCGCGCCTCGGCGGCGCGCTGCTGCTTCGTGTCCTACCCCGAACCGGTGCTGCGCGACGCCGTGCGCCGGCTCGCCGCCGCGGCGACGTAGGGTCGCATCGTGCGGGAGATCCTCGAGTTGCTGGAGCGCGACGCCCACCTGTCTCACGACACCATCGCGACCATGACCGGGCTGCCGGTCGCCGAGGTCGCGGCCCGGATCGCCGAGTGGGAGGCGGCGGGTGTGATCCGTCGCTACAAGGCGGTCATCGACTGGGACTCGGTGGAGGGTCAGCACTCGGAGTCGGTGACGGCGTTCATCGACGTGTCCGTCGCGCCCGCGCGCGGAGTCGGGTTCGACGACGTCGCCAACCGGATCTCGCGCTTCGCGGAGGTGCGCAGCGTCTACCTCGTCTCCGGCAGCCACGACCTGCGCTGCACGGTCGTCGGCCGCGACATCCGCGCGGTGAGCGACTTCGTCAGCCAGAAGCTGTCCACCATCGACCGGGTGCAGGCCACCGCGACGCACTTCGTCCTCAAGACGTTCAAGCGCGACGGCGACGCGTTCACCGAGCCCGAGCCCGACCACCGGCTGCCGGTGACGCCGTGAAGCCGCTCAACGAGGTCATCGCCGCCTGCCCACCCTCGGGCATCCGCCGGTTCTTCGACATCGCCGCGGAGATGGACGACGTCATCTCCCTCGGTGTCGGCGAGCCCGACTTCGTCACGCCGTGGCGGATCCGCGAGGCCGGGATCTACGCCCTCGAGCACGGGTACACCACGTACACCTCGAACGCCGGGCTGCCGCGGCTGCGGGAACTGATCTGCGCCGACCTGGAGAAGCGCTACGACGCCCGCTACTCCCCCGCCACCGAGTGCCTGATCACCACTGGCGTCTCCGAGGGCCTGGACCTCGCGCTGCGGGTCTTGCTCAACCCCGGCGACGAGGTGATCATCCCGGAGCCCTGCTACGTCGCGTACGAGCCGTGCGTCGCGTTCGCCGGCGGGGTCCCGGTGCGGGTACCGACCAGCTGGGAGGACGACTTCGCGATCCGCGCCGACGTCGTCGCCGCCGCGATCACCCCGCGGACCAAGGCGATCCTGATCGGCTCGCCGGCCAACCCGACGGGCGCGGTGCAACCCCGGGAGGCGCTCGAGGCGCTGGTCCGGCTCGCGCAGGAGCACGACCTCTACCTGATCTCCGACGAGATCTACGACCGGCTCACCTACACCGGCGCGCACACGTGCCTCGGTGCGCTGCCCGGGGCCCGCGAGCGCACCGTGCTGCTCGGCGGGTTCTCCAAGGCGCAGGCCATGACCGGCTGGCGGGTCGGCTGGATCTGCGCGCCGGAGGCCGTCGCCGAGCTGTGCGTGCGGGTGCACCAGTACACGATGCTGTGCGCTCCGCACATCTCCCAGCTCGCCGCCGTCGAAGCGCTCTCCGCCGCCGAGGACGACGTCACCGAGATGGTGGCCGACTACGACCGCCGGCGCCGGGTGTTCGTCAAGGGCCTGCGCGAGATCGGCCTGGAGTGCCCGGAGCCCGGTGGCGCGTTCTACGCGTTCCCGAGCATCCGGTCCTCGGGTCTGGACTCCGAGACGTTCGCCGAGCGGCTGCTCAAGGAGCACAGCGTCGCGGTAGTGCCGGGCAGCGTGTTCGGGGCCTCCGGCGAGGGACACATCCGGTGTTCATACGCGACGGCGCTGCCGCTGCTCGAGGAGGCCCTCGACCGGATGGGCCGGTTCCTCCGTTCGCTCTAGCCGGCGCCCGGAGTTCCCATGAACGCAACACCGGGGGGCGCGGGGTTCACGAGGCCGTAAGACGAGGCTGCCAGCGTGTGCGGGCATGAGGAGCACCGACATCGCGACACAATCGCCCTGCCCGCTCTGCGCCCGCCCTCGGACCGCCGCCGACATCCGCGGCCTGGAATGGAGCAGCCAGCACGAGTCCGACGGCCGGATCACCTGGATCTGCGGTTCCTGTACCCGCGTGATGCTGTGGCGGATCGAGGCCCTGCTGCCGGTGGCCTCGCCGACGGCGCCGGTCACGCTCGCCCCACGCCGGGCCACCGCGGCCTGAGCGCGGCGACCGGCCCGGTTCAGCGCGGCGCCGCAGCCCCGCGGACCAGCTCGCTCGCGAGACCCTGCACGATCACCGGACCCAGGTCGCGACCGCGGCGGACCAGCCACGGCACGCCCTTCACGACCAGCCAGCCCACGCGGTGCGCCGCCGTCACCGTCCGCCCGCCCGAGCACTCCAGTCCGACCGGCGCCGGGACGGCGAAGCCCGCCCCGGACAGCAGTGTCGCGAACCCGGCGGCGAGCATCCGGTGCCCGCGCTCCGAGGGATGCAGCCGGTCGACGCTCCATGCCGCGCGCTCGTAGCCGCCGGGCAGCACGTGCAGGTCGAGCACACCGATCCCGCCGGGATCGCCCGCCGCGATCGCATCGGTCACGGCGTTGAGCTCGTCGATGCGCCGGCGCAGCGCCCGCCCCAGCGGCGCCGGCAGCCAGAACACCCGGGTGTGGTCGTGGTAGCGCAGCATCAACACGTGCGCTCCCGTCGCCCGCAGCACGCCCACGGTCGCAGCGCAGTCGGCCCGCAGGGCGGCGGGATCGAAGTCCGAGCGCAGCGTGTCGTTCATGCCGACGACCAGCACCGCGACGTCGGGCCGGCGGTCGACAGCGACGGGCAGCTGGTCGCGGCGCACGCAGGCCATGCGGGCCCCGGTACGGGAGAGATTGGTGAGCGCGACCTCGTCCGGACCGCCGAGGGCGTCGCGCAGCAGGGCCGGGAAGCCGCGCCAGCCGCCGCCGGGCAGCGGGTCGCCGAGGCCCACCGCGGTGGAGTCCCCCAGGGTGACCAGGGTCCGGACCCGGCGGGCGGCAGCGGAACACGACGGTGACGTGGGCGGGACGATCTGCACGGTCACGGCGCTCACCCTCACCGATCCGGGCTCACCGCCGGTGTGCGGCGAGTGACGCAGCGCAGGACGGCCGTCGAACGTCCGGTGCCCCGCCGTGCGATCCGCGGATCGCAGGTCGAACGGCAGCCCGTCAGCCGCGGGACGTCAGACGGCGGCGCTGCGGAACGCCGGGTACAGCGGCAGCGAGGCGGGAGCGTCGCAGTAGCGCTCGCGCAGCGCCCCCGTGACGGTCACCGCGAGCTGGGCCGTCGCGTCGAGCCCCTCGGCCGCCGCGGCCTCGCCGAGTCGCCGCCAGTAGTCGATGAGCGCCGTGCTGATCCGGGGGGACCGACCGGCGTCGGGTCTGATCGTGGTGTCGCGGACAAGGATCCGCGGCAGGAGCCACCACGTGCACAGCCACACCCAGAGCAGCTGCGCGTTGAGCAGCCGGCGCTCGAGCCGGACCGGGTCGTCCAGGTCGGGCCAGACCGGGGCGATCTCGTCGCGCCACGCCTCGAGCATCGCCTCGGACATGCCCTCGGGCAGCGCGAAGCTCGCCTCGCAACCGGGGAACGGGACCCGGAAGTACGCGGCGTCGAGCGCCACGTCCCGGAAGCAGCCCCACTCGAAGTCGACGAACCGGACCCCGCGGCTGGTCACCAGGTTGTTGTCCGGGCAGGTGTCCGACGGGCTGAACGCCCGGTAGCGCGTGCCGCCGAGCAACCGTGCCGTGTCGTGCGCCTGCTGGACCGCGGCCGGGTGCGCCCGCACCCCGAGCGCGGACTCCAGCAGCTCGGGCAGCCCGGCCAGCGCGGCGCGCGCGTCGTCGGCCACCGGGTCGCGCCAGGCGCGCTCACCGAGGCGGCGCAGCAGCGCCCCGAAGTCGTTCTCCCGGCCCGCGGTGGCGGCCTGCATCCGGCCCAGCGCGCGGGCCCAGCTCAGCAGGTTCCGCTGGGCGGCCGCCGGGTCCGGCCCGAACAGCTTGTCGGCCAGCGTGGAGCTGCGCCCGAGGTCCTCCAGCACCAGCAGCCGGGCCTCGGGGTCGTGCGCGATGATCACCGGGCTCGGCCGGGCGTCGGCGGGCAGCGCGGTGAACAGCTGGCAGCTGGCCACCTCGTAGTGGAACGGGTCGGGCCGGTCCGGGTCGGGCTCGGCCACGTAGTGCTTGACGACCAGGGTGCGTGGCATCGAGAACGGGTTGCGGGCCACCCGGGCACGGGCCACCACCGACCGCTCACTGCCCCCGAGATCCTCCGGGTCGGCCAGTACCACGGTGGCGCCGGACCGGCGGGTGAGCAGACGCTCGGCTGCGGCCAGCGCCGCAAGCACCGGCCTGGGGAAATCGGCCAGGTCACGAACCATCGGAGACGACCTTACCCGGCCGACAACCTCCGGCCCCGGTCCCACCGGTGCCGGGAGCGTCGGCTGATCACCAGCACGGTCGCGGCGGCGATCACGATTCCCACCAGATTCTTCACGAGCTGGATCGCCGACTCACGTGGATGAAGTCGACCTGAGCGAACTTCTCCGGGTGCCGGTTACGGTGACCGGGAGTCGGTGACCGCGCCGAACGCCGCCGGCAGGCACGCGACCGTGAGGAAGACCTGGAAGCCGGCGGACAGCCGGGACTCCTCATCGGTGCGCGCCACCGGCTCGTCGCAGATGACGGCGTCGCCACCTTCCCCGGCACCGCTTCCTCGGCTGCATCGGCGGCGTCGGACAGCGCGGTGCCGATCGCTTCCAGAGTGATCCCGCCGTCGTGCCGCTAGCTGGGCTTGGCCACCGCAGGCGCGGTCGGCGACTCGCCCGGGTCGGCCGGGGGCTTGGCGTCCACGCCGGCCTCCTTGCGCTGCTCGGGGGTGATCGGCGCCGGGGCCTGGGTCAGCGGGTCGAACCCGCCGCCGGTCTTCGGGAAGGCGATGACCTCGCGCAGCGAGTCGGCACCCGCGAGCAGCATCGTGATCCGGTCCCACCCGAACGCGATCCCGCCGTGCGGCGGCGGGCCGTACTGGAACGCGTCGAGCAGGAAACCGAACTTCTCCCGCTGCTCCGCCTCGTCCATCCCGAGCAGGTCGAACACACGCTGCTGCACGTCGGAGCGGTGGATACGGATCGATCCGCCGCCGATCTCGTTGCCGTTGGCGACGATGTCGTAGGCGTAGGCCAGCGCCTGGTCCGGGGCCTCCTCGAAGCGGTCGATCCATTCCTCGTTCGGCGAGGTGAACGGGTGGTGCACCGCGGTCCAGCCCACCTCGTCCCCCTTGTCGTCGCGGACCCGCTCGAACATCGGGGCGTCGACGATCCAGACGAACGCCCACGCGTTCTCGTCGATCAGCCCGACCCGCCGCGCGATCTCCACGCGGGCCGCACCGAGCAGCGCCCGGGCGTCCGAGGGGTGGCCGGCCGCGAAGAAGATCGCGTCACCGGGCTCGGCGCCGACCGCCTTGGCCAGCCCGTCGCGCTCGGCGTCGGACAGATTCTTGGCGACCGGTCCGCCCAGCTCACCGTCCTGGCCGACCGTCACGTAGGCGAGCCCGCGGGCCCCGCGCTGCTTGGCCCACTCCTGCCAGGCGTCGAACTGCCGGCGCGGCTGGTCGGCACCGCCCGGCATCACGACCGCACCGACGTAGGGGGCCTGGAAGACCCGGAATGACGTGTCGGCGAAGTACTGGGTGAGGTCGGTCAGCTCGAGACCGAAGCGCAGGTCGGGCTTGTCCGTGCCGTAGCGGGCCATCGCCTCGGCGTAGGTCATCCGTGGGATCGGACGCGGGATGTCGTGCCCGGCCAACTCCTTCCACAGCGCGGCGATGATGTCCTCGCCCAGAGCGATCACGTCGTCCTGGGTCACGAAGCTCATCTCGATGTCGAGCTGGGTGAACTCGGGCTGCCGGTCGGCGCGGAAGTCCTCGTCCCGGTAGCAGCGGGCGATCTGGTAGTACCGCTCGGTGCCGGCCACCATGAGCAACTGCTTGAACAGCTGCGGGCTCTGCGGCAGCGCGTACCAGGAGCCGGGGCGCAGCCGGGCCGGCACGAGGAAGTCGCGAGCGCCCTCGGGCGTCGAGCGGGTCAGCGTCGGGGTCTCGACCTCGACGAAGTCACGGTCGTGCAGCACGTTGCGGGCGATCCGGTTGGCCTCGCTGCGCATCCGCAGCGCCTTGGCCGGGCCGGACCGGCGCAGGTCGAGGTAGCGGTGCCGAAGCCGGATCTCCTCGCCGATCTCGGTGTGCTCGTCGAGCGGGAACGGCAGCGGAGCGGACTCCGAGAGCACGGTGAGCTCGGTGGCCAGGACCTCGATCTCGCCGGTGGCCAGGTCCGGGTTCTCGTTGCCGGCCGGGCGCCGGGTGACCTCCCCGGTGACCTGGACGACGAACTCCGAGCGCAGGCGGTGCGCCGCCTCGGCCATCTCGCCCTCACGGAAGACCACCTGGGCGGAACCGGAGGCGTCCCGCAGGTCGATGAAGATCACGCCACCGTGATCGCGGCGTCGGGCCACCCACCCGGCGAGGGTCACGGTCTGTCCGGCGTTCTCGGCACGCAGCGTGCCGGCGGAGTGGGTGCGCATCACAGGAAGAAAGGCTATCCGGGACCCCCCGGACGACAGCCAGCAGGTTTCCTCTTCACCGCGCATTGATGCACACGACGTGCAAATGCGCTTGAATTGCAGTGACGTGCGCGCCGGCGCGGGGCCGCCCGGCCGGCGGCGCCAGAGTGACCGAGGAGCATGCAAATGGCTGTGACCAGCGCCGACGGCCGGCGGACCGGCACCGTGCGGCCCGAGCTCGAGCATGTGGTGGCCGCCGCCGGCGTGCTGCCCCGGCGGGCCGACGCGGGCGACGTCGACGAGGCCCGTGACATGTTCGCCAAGGACGGCGCCGTGCTGCTCTCCGGCTGGGACCCCGAACCCGACAGCCTCGTGGTCGCCGCGGCGACCCTGCTCGGCACCCGGCTGCGGCAGGTGTTCCCCGGCCGGCCGCAGGCAGGTGAGCGGGCCGAGGCCCTGGGCCTGCACAGCGACGGGGCCGACGTCCGGGTCGACGTGCACGGGCGGACCGTGCAACTGCGCCACGAGGGCGAGGACGTCCTGCTGCTGCTCTGTGCCCAGCCGGCGACCACTGGCGGCGACTCCGTTCTGGTCGACGGCTACCAGCTGGTGGACAGCCTGCGTGGTGCCTGCCCGGACCTGCACGCGTTCCTGACCGGTGCCGATGTCGACTTCGTCGGCAGCCTGCCACCGCGGCGCGGCGTGCCGGCCATCCCCCGGGCGTGCCGGATGGTCGAGTACACACGGACGGGACGGCGGGTGGTGCGGTCCAGCGAGTACGCCCTACCGCTGCCCCGGGAACCGCGCTGGGACGCTCATCAGGACCTGCTCGACGAGTACTCCGACGTGCTCGCCACGACGTTCGCGTGCGCGCCGCGGTTCCGGATGGAGACCGGCGAGCTGCTCGTGCTGGACAACTACCGCTACCTGCACGGGCGCGACGGTTTCGAGGGTCGACGGCTGATGCACGTGCTCACGGTGCTGTCGGCGGACGCGATCTGAGATCGTCGCGAACTCCCAGGTCCAGGTGCCGGCGCCGACGGCTCCGGATCTCGCCGACAGCCGTGGATCCAGGTCCGGGCCCGGCTGGAGCAGGGTGAGCTGCTCCAGCGCGGGAGCCGGGTCTAGAGTGGGCCGGGGCGCCGCCTGTCCACGCAGCGTGGTGATCCCGCCGGTCACGCCAGGCATCAGCCGGTACCGCCCCTCGGCGCGCTGACACGGGTCGGTGTCGGTGCCCATCGCGACCGGGTCCCGGGCCCAGCGCGATGATCGCAACTCCTTCTCCAGCACCCGCGCCACGTTGACCTTCACGACGATCTGGCTGTCGAAGTCGGCGTCGAGATCGAGATCGGTGTGTGTTTCGCGACGGCGTAGGCGTGATCTGGTCGCCGAGCAGTCGCCTGACCATGATGTCCCGCGCGAGCCCGCGAGGGTGGTCCGATCCGGCGACGGCGCTGGTGGGGCGGCAGCCGCCGGGCGCCGAGGAACGCGTCGAGGTTGTCCGGGCGCAGCTGGAACACCTCGACCATGACCGTGGTGTCGGGGGGCGTCGTCGACGACCGGGTGGAACGGGTACGGGTAGTGCTCGACGTACACGGGCGTCTCCAGATGATGGTTCGGGTCCGACGCTGGCGCGACGGCGGCGTCCGGAACGATGCCGGTATGACGCAGGTTTCCGAGCGGTCCACGGACGCCGCTTCCGTCGAAGTGGCACGAGGGCGAGCACGTCCGCACTGGCGGCGTGCGTCCGCATGGGCCACCGCGGTCGGGGCGCCCACCGCGCTGCTCGCGGTGCACTCCTCTGCGTACGGGCGGTGGGTCGTCGACGACGCCGCCATCACATTCGCCTACGCCCGCTCGGTGGCGGCCGGCGCCGGCCCGGTCCTGCAACCCGGCACCGACCCGGTCGAGGGCTACTCGAACCCCGCTTGGTTGGCGATCCTGGTCGTCGGCCGCTGGCTCGGGCTGTTCGACCACGGCGCCTGGTTCGGCGTGCCCGACCTTGTGGCGTTCCCGAAGGCCGTGGCCCTGCTGTGCTGCGCCGGAATGTTCGCCGCGTTCCACTCAGTGTCCCGGGCCGTGTCGAACCGGCCAGTCCTGCTGACTGTCGTCGCTGGGTGTGCCACCGCGGCAGTTCCGTCGTTCGCGATCTGGACGACGTCAGGGCTGGAGAACTCACTGCTCGCGGGCACGGCGGTCGGGATCGGCGTGGTCCTCGCCAGGGCGGCCATAGCCGGGCGGCTGCTCGACCTGGGCGTCGCCGCCGGGTCCGGGGCCCTCGCGGCGGTCGCGGCGCTGACCCGCCCCGACGGTCTGGTCTACGTCACCGCCTACCCAGTGGCAGTGCTACTGCTGCTGCAGCGTCGCCGGCTGCTCGCCGCTACCGGGGCGATCGGTGTGTCGGTGGCCGTGTTCGCGGTGCCGACCGGGGCGTACCTGTGGTGGCGGGTCGCGACCTTCGGCGAGTACCTGCCGAACACCGCGCTGGCGAAGTCGCAGGGGCTGCCCGGACTGGGCGATCTGGGTCGGCCCGCCGAACTCGTCAGCTACGCCGGGTGGCTGACGGTGGTGCTGGTCGTCGGCGTCGTCGCAGCCGGGATGCTGCAGTGGGGGCCGACGCGGACCGCGGTCGCGATGCTGGTCGTGCCGCTCGGGCTGGCAGTGGCCGCCTACGCAGTCCTTCAGGCCGACTGGATGGGCGCCTACCGGTTCGCGATGCCGGTGTGGCCGCTGGCGGCGTTGGCCGCGACGTTGGCCGCGGCGCGGGTGCTGCCGCAGCTTGCGGTGCGAGCGCGAGCACCTGTGGCAGGCGTCGGGCTGGTCGCGGTCGCGCTGACGGGGTCGACGTGGACGGCGGCCGCGGAGACCTTCCGGGCCGAGCCGACGGTGCCCATGTGCGGCGTCGCGCAAGGTATGGGCGCGTCGGTGAACGAGTTCGGCCGCATCCTCGGCGTGACCGGTGGCGCGATCGCCACGCCGGACATCGGCGGGGTTGCCCTGACGAGCAGGTACGAGGTGGTGGACATCGCAGGCCTGGCGTCCAGGGAGATCGCCGCGTTCTGGCGAGCCGGGGACATGCAGGGGCTGCGGGACTACCTTCTGGGCGAGGTGAGCCCGGAGTTCATCGAGATCCACGGGGCCTGGTCGAACGGGACGGGGCTGCTCGATGACCCGAGGATGACCGAAAGATACGTGCCGATCTTGATGACGGCGGCGCGGTCCGGGTGGTTCGTCCGCCGGGACCTGGCCGACCCGGCGCGGCTTACCGCGGCGACCGAGCATGCCGAGACGGTCGCAGTGCCGCTACGGGCCCAGTACACGACCGGGGCCCCCCGGTCGTCGTGCGGAGACACGCTCACGCCGCTGGCGGGCCCGACTCTGGGGTAGCCCGGGCGGCGTCCGCGGCAGCGGCCTCGTCCCGGTCAGCCCGTTCGTTGCGCTCCTGCAGCGCGGTGACGACCGCCTCCAGGCGGGCTTTCGCCTGCGGTCTCACCGAGTCGCTGGGACAGGGAGCGGATGACCCGCTCCGGGTCGGGCGGGGCGAACTGGGGCTGGGTCACGGGCGTCATCCGGGTGTGCAGACTTCGAGGGCGGTGACGCGGCGGCAACCGGTGAGCCGGACTTCGGGGTCGCCGCTTTCGCGGCACTGACCGACCGCTCTACCGTCACTCCACACCGATCCGGCAGGGCGCGCCGGAGAAGTGGATCAAGGACCGATGACGTGCGCGGCTTCGGGACAGGAGACTCCGGTGCCACCTCTGCCACGGGCTGTTGCTCGCTGCAACCGCAGGGGGCTCAACCGGGTCACGACGCCGCTCGCATCCCGGCTTCCGGGCTTCGCTGTGGTCGTTCACCGCGGTCGTCGCTCAGGACGGATCTACCGAACCCGGTGAACGTCTTTCCCACCCCCCGTGGTCACGTCATCGCGCTGACCTACGGGCCCGATGCGGACTGGGTGAAGAACGTCCAGGCTGCCGGTGGTTGCGACCTGCAGACGCGAGGGCGGCATCTGAGGCTGACCGCACCTCGGCTGGTCCACGATGAGCGCCGCCGCGACGTCCCGATCGTCGTGCGCCGGCTGCTCCGTCTCGCCGGCGTCGCAGACTTCCTCGTACTGCAGCCCGCGCACGGTCCTGATCCCGTCACCTGACCAGGTCCTGACTCGGTCGGTGCTCGCCGCCAGGCTGGTGCCATGGCGACCACACCACGCGCAGCGGACCGGCCGGGAGCCACGCCGGCGGCCTCCCCCGACCCCACCTACCCGACCGGCCCGGGCACCACCACGCTGGTCGTGATGGGTGTGTCCGGGGCAGGCAAGACCACCGTGGCCCGGGAGATCGTCCGACGCACCGGGTGGGCCTTCGCCGAGGGCGACGACCTGCATCCGGAGGCCAACCGGCAGAAGATGGCGGCAGGCCGCCCGCTCGACGACGAGGACCGCCGGCCGTGGCTGCGGCGGATCGCCGACTGGATCGGCGAGCAGGAGACGGCCGGGCGCGATGCCGTGCTCAGCTCCTCCGCACTCAGGCGCCGCTACCGCGACGTGTTGCGCGACGGCCACCCGTCGGTCCGCTTCGTGCACCTGACGGCCGATCCCGGCGTGCTCGCCGCCCGCGTGCAGAACCGTGCCGGGCACTACATGCCGGCCTCGTTGCTGGGCAGCCAGCTCGAGACCCTCGAGCCGCTGGAGGCCGACGAGCCGGGGATCGTCGTCGCGACCGACCCGGACGCGGCTGCCGTGGCCGACCACGTCCTGCAGCGGCTGCAGCCACCGCCCGCCGCGGCGGGGGGATGCACCTGATCGCCGGTGCCCTCATCCGGCTGCTCGTCGCGGTCGGGTTCCCCCGCACACTGTTGCTGTCCGTGTTCGTCTGACCACATCGTTCCGGCGACCGGGTGACGGCCGAGGTTCGCTCCGGGACGGGCTTGGCAGGATGCGGGGGTGCATTCCCGTGAACCGGCCGGCCGACCCGATCCCGGCGTCCGGTCCGACACCGGGCGGCACCGGCACCGCCGGCCACCCCAGGACCCGTTCCCCCCGCCCGTCGGCGGGCCTCCTCCCCCGCCCACCGGCGCCGTCCAGGCTCTCGACCTCGGCGGTCACGGCCATGGGCACGGCCACACCCCGGCCGCTCCCGCCGGGCGGCGCGTCCGGCTGCTGATCGCCGCGCTACTGGTGCCCTGCGCGCTGGCCACCCTCGTCGGCCTGATCCTGCTGCGCCCGGCCGGCGGACCACCGGCGGGCGTCCAGACCGGGGGTCAGCCGATCAACGCCCAGGTCACGGCTACACAGGCGGCGGACTGCACGCCGGGATTCGGCGCGGGCGGCTGCGTCGCGTTGACGCTGCGCATGGAGGACGGCCCGTTGCCCGGCCGCGATCTCATCCAGCTCGTCCCCGTCGAGCCCTCGACCCCGCGCTTCGCCGTGGGTGACGAGGTGGTGCTCGACTGGTCCGGGGGTGATCCGCTCGACGCCGGCTCCTACCGGGTCGCCGACTTCCAGCGCGGCAGCCCGCTGATCTGGCTCGCGGCCCTGTTCGCCGGCGCGGTGCTCGTCCTCGGCCGGTGGCGGGGTCTCGCGGCGCTGGTCGCGCTGGGGTTGAGCTTTGCGGTGCTGCTGCTGTTCGTGCTGCCCGCGATCATCAGTGGCCGGGATCCGCTGTCCGTGGCCGTCGTCGGTGCCTGCCTGATCATGTTCGTGGTGCTGTACCTGACGCACGGGCCGTCGGCCCGGACGTCGACCGCGGTGCTGGGCACGCTGGCGTCCCTCGCGCTGATCGGTGCGCTCGGTGCCGCCTTCTCCGCCGCGGCCCGGCTGACCGGGCTCGACGATCAGACGGCGAACCTCATCGCCACCCTCGGCACGGGCGTCGACGCCCGCGGCCTGCTGCTGGCCGGCGTCGTCATCGGGGCGCTCGGCGTGCTCGACGACGTCACCGTGACCCAGACGAGCGCGGTCTGGGAACTGCGCAGGGCCAACCCGGACCTGGGCGCTCGCGGGCTGTTCACCGCGGCCATGCGGATCGGCCGCGACCACGTCTCCTCGGCGGTCAACACCCTCGTGCTGGCCTACGCGGGTGCGTCGCTGCCGCTGATGCTGCTGTTCAGCGTGTCCGCGAACAGCATCGGGCAGGTACTGACCACCCAGGACGTGGCCACGGAGATCGTGCGGACGCTCGTCGGCAGCATCGGCCTGGTCGCGTCGGTGCCGATCACGACGGGGCTGGCCGCGATCGTCGCCAGCCGGGAGAGCAGGGAATCCCTGCTGGCCTCGCGGTAGCGTGCCCCGCCCGGCCCTGCGCGGGCGGGCCTCAGGTGCGCCGGGCCAGGAGGGTCGCCTCGCCGTCCCGCTCGGTGTGCGCCAGGACGTCGAGCCCCGGGAACGCCGCGGCCAGTTCCCCGGCCGGCGCGCGGTACGGCCCGCCCGCGTCGCCCACCTCGGACAGCACGCTCACCACGAGCAACCCGCCGGGCGCCAGGCGCTCGGCCATCGCCGGGTACAACGCGGTGTCGCGGAACCGCTGGCAGACGACGACGTCGTACGGCCCGGTGCAGGAAGCGGGAACGCCGTCGTCGAGGTCGGCGCGCACCCAGCGCACCCGTTCGCCGACGCCGGACCGCTCGGCCAGGGCGGCACCGGCTGCGAGGCCGGCGCCGGAGACGTCGACGCCGTCGACGGTGAAGCCCTGGTGCGCCAGCCACACCGCCACCGAGCCCCGCCCGCACGCCAGCTCCAGCGCCCGCCCGCCGGGCGGCAACAGCTCGAGCCGCCCCCGCAGCCCGTCGGGCGGCATGGGGGCGGACCCGGAGACTGCGGCGTGCCGGGCGTCCCAGCGCTCGCGGTCGGTGTCGGCCACTGCGCGCCCCTCAGCCGCGGAGCAGGCCCACGAGTTCGTCGACCGCGCCGTCGAGCGCGACCGCGCGCTGGTCACCGGACTGCAGGTCCTTGACCCCCACCGTGCCGGCCTCCAGGTCGCGCTCGCCGAGCACGAGCGCGTACCGGGCCCCGGAACGGTCGGCGGACTTCATCGCGCCCTTCAGCCCGCGCCCGCCGTAGGCCATGTCCACGCGCACCCCGGCGGCCCGCAGCTGCGCGGCCAGCGTGACGAGCCGGCGCCGGGCGGCGTCACCCAGCGGCACCCCGAACACCTCGACGCGCGGCGCGTCGTCGACGGCCAGGCCCTCCACCCGGCAGGCCAGCAACGTGCGGTCCACGCCGATGCCGAACCCGACACCGGACAGCGGCTGCCCGCCGAGCACCGCCATCAGTCCGTCGTAGCGCCCGCCGCCGCCGATCCCGGACTGCGCGCCCAGGCCGTCGTGCACGAACTCGAACGTCGTCTTCGTGTAGTAGTCCAGCCCGCGCACCATCCGCGGGTTCTCCACGTAGGCGACCCCGAGGTCGTCGAGGTGCTGCTTGACCGCGGCGTGGTGCTCGGCCGAGGCCGCCGACAGGTGGTCGATCAGCAGCGGCGCGTCGGCCATCATCGCCCGCACCTCGGGGCGCTTGTCGTCGAGCACCCGCAGCGGATTGAGCTGCGCCCGGGCGCGGGTGGCCTCGTCCAGCGGGAGACCGGCGAGGAACTCCTGCAGCAGGGCCCGGTAGGCGGGCCGGCTCTCGGCGTCGCCGAGCGAGGTGATCTCGAGCCGGTAGCCGGTCAGCCCGAGGGCCCGGAAGCCCTCGTCGGCGACGGCGATGACCTCGGCGTCCAGCGCCGGGTCGTCGACCCCGATCGCCTCGACGCCGACCTGCTGGAGCTGGCGGTAGCGCCCGGCCTGCGGGCGCTCGTAGCGGAAGAACGGCCCGGCGTAGCGCAGCTTCACGGGCAGCCCGCCGCGGTCGAGGCCGTGCTCGATGACCGCGCGGACGACCCCGGCGGTGCCTTCGGGGCGAAGCGTCACCGACCGCTCACCGCGGTCGGCGAAGGTGTACATCTCCTTGCTGACCACATCGGTCGACTCGCCGACGCCGCGTGCGTAGAGGCCGGTGTCCTCGAAGATCGGCAGTTCGATGTGCCCGTAACCGGCGCGGTCGGCAGCCGCGATGAGGGTGTCGCGGACGTGGCTGAACCCGTCCGACGGCAGGTACTCGGGGATGCCCTTGGGCGCGGCGAACGCGGCGGCCCGCGGCTCCGACACGGCGGTCACAGCCCGCGCCCCGGGGCCGGGGAGTCGATGCCCTCGTGCAGGCCCTGCAGGAACGGGTTCGACGACCGCTCCCGGCCGATGGTCGTGGTCGGCCCGTGCCCGGGCAGCACGACCGCACTGTCGTCGCGGGTCAGCAGCTTGTCGCGCAGGCTGGCCAGCATCTGCGCGTGGTCGCCACCCGGGAGGTCGGTGCGCCCGATGGACCCGGCGAACAGCGTGTCGCCGGCGAGGATCACCTCGACGCCCTCCTCGGTCGGGGTGCTGAAGACGACCGATCCCGGGGTGTGCCCGGGAGTGTGGTCGACCCGGAACGTCAGGCCGGCGAGGTCCACCGCCGCTCCGTCGGCGAGTTCGCGCACCTCGCGCGGCTCCCGCAGCTCGATCCGGCCGCCGAAGAACGCGGCCGCCTCCCGGGAGATGCCCTTCGTCGGGTCCGCGAGCATCGCGCGGTCACCCGGGTGGATCCAGGCCGGTACGTCGTGGCCGTCGCAGACCGGGGCGACGCTGAAGGTGTGGTCGAAGTGTCCGTGCGTCAGCAGCACCGCGACCGGGGTGAGCCGATGCTGCGCGAGCAGCTCCTCCAGCGGTTCGACGGCGTCCTGCCCCGGGTCGACGACGATGCACGACTCGCCCGCGGCGGGCGCCACCACATAGCAGTTGGTCTGGAAGGAACCGGCCGGAAATCCTGCAACGAGCACCCGACCAGCCTAGACGTCCCGCGGGGCGGCATTTTCCGCGGCCGGGACGGGCGATGCTGCCCGGACGGACGATGTACCCCGGCCCCGGGAGGGGCACGGTGGACCTCTTGTCCCCACCGGGACGAGAGCCGGCCGCCGAATCGGGGGGTGTGCATGAGCCGTCACGGTCCCGTCCCGACCCTGCTCGCGGTCGCCGTCCTCGGTGCGGTGCTGTTCCTCGTCAGCGTGAACCGGGCCGAGCAGGCAGCCGCCCGGTTGCGGCGCCCGGCCCACAGCCACCCGCCGCCTCCCCGCGCTCCGGCGCCCCGGCACCCGCGCCGACACCCGCACCCGTCGTCGCGCAGGCCGCGTACGCGGGGCGCTCGGCCGGTGACGAGGTGACCGTCGCGGTCGGCGGCGCGCAATGGCCGTTCTCCGCGGTGCAGGTCGTCCCGGCGATGGTGATGTACGGCAAGATCGGGAGCGGGGTCCCCCCGTCCTGGATCGACGGGCTGCAGCGCTGGGTCGGCCGGGTCGCGGTGCTGACCACCGTCCCCGTGGTGGTGCACTGCCTGTACACCCTGGGCTTCCAGACCTCCTCCACGCGGGTGCTCGCGCGCTCGCTGCTGGGCTGCTTCTTCTACAGGGCGTTCGTCACGAAGATGCTGCCGCTCGACCACCGCGGGGTACCCGGCTGGGCCGTGCCGCCGGCCGGCGGGGCGGTGTTCGCCCTGCCTGACCAGGCTGTGCCTCAGCTCGTCGTTGTGGTTCTTCGCCACCACCGGACTGACCTTCTGACAGGGAGACGGCACATGAGTTCAGCCGAGCAGACCCCGAACAGGCGCACGGTGCTCGCCGGTGCGGGCGCGACCGCCTGCGGGCTCGCGCTCACCGCGTGCAGCGGCTACTCCTCGGGAGACGGCTCCAGCCCCACGCCGGGCACCGGCGGTGGCGCGGTGCCCGGCGCTGGCCGCCCGGTCGCGAAGACGACCGACATCCCGGTCGGCAGCGGCGTGATCGTCCGCGACGCGGACGTCGTCGTGACCCACCCGGAGCCCGCGGTGTTCCAGGCCTTCGACGCGACCTGCACCCATCAGGGATGCACGGTCAACCAGGTGGCGGGCGGGATCATCGACTGCCCCTGCCACGGCAGCCGGTTCAGCATCACCGACGGCGCCCCCGTGGCGGGCCCGGCGAAGCAACCGCTGCCCGCCCGTCCGATCAGCGTGAACGGCGACACGATCATTGTGGCCTGACCGGCGCGACCCCTGACCGGGCTCTCGGAAACGGCCGCTAGGGTCGGACCCACCACGCGAGCCAGGAGGATGTCAAGCGGTGGCGACGAACCAGATGCGACGCGAGGCGGCCAAGCGCAAGTTGGCGAGCCAGCAGGAGCGGCGGGCTGAGCAGGCCAAGCGGCGCAAGCAGATCGCAGTGATCACCTCGGCTGTGGTCGTCGTGGTCGTGGTGGTCGGTGTGGTGCTGCTCAGCACCCTGGGTGGGTCCAGCAGTGACACCACCAGCGCCGCCGCCGACACCACCGCGCCCGCCGCGGCCGGGACCGCGCCGGAGCAGATCCCCACCGAGATCACCCCGGTGCCGGCCCGGCCCACTGCGCTGCCCGCGAGCGTGAGCTGCGAGTACCCGGCCGACGGCCAGGCCGCGAAGCCCGCTCAGGCCCCGCCGGCGGCGGACGTCAGCACCCAGGGGACGGCCGGGGTGACGCTGCAGACCAACACGGGCGCGATCCCGATGACCCTGGACCGTGCGCTCGCGCCGTGCACCGTCAACAGCTTCGTGAGCCTGGCCCAGCAGGGCTACTTCGACGACACGAGCTGTCACCGGCTGACCACCAGCCCCGGCCTGCAGGTGCTGCAGTGCGGCGACCCGACGGGCAGCGGGTCGGGCGGCCCCGGCTACAGCTTCGCCGACGAGACGTTCCCGGAGCTCACCTACGGTCGCGGTCTGCTCGCGATGGCCAACGCCGGGCCGGACACCAACGGCAGCCAGTTCTTCATGATCTACGGTGACGCCCAGCTGCCGGCGGACTACACGGTCTTCGGCTCGATCTCGCCCGAAGGCCTGCAGGTCGTCGACGAGATCGCCCGGGTCGGCCACGACGGCTCGCTCGACCCGAGCCCGGGCGGTGGCAAGCCGGCGCAGCCCGTGACCATCGAGTCCGCGACGGTCAGCTGACGGGACCCCCTCACACGGACGGCGGGCGATCGACTCGATCGCCCGCCGTTCGGCGTCTGAGGACCCGGTTCGCCGAGCGTCAGCCCGCGCTAGTCACCCGGTACACGTCGTAGACGCCCTCGACGTTGCGCACCGCTCGCAGCACGTGGCCGAGGTGCTTGGGGTCGCCCATCTCGAAGCTGAACCGCGACACGGCGACCCGGTCGCGCGAGGTCGTCACCGAGGCCGACAGGATGTTGACCTTCTCGTCGGCCAGCACCTTCGTGACGTCGGAGAGCAGCCGGTGCCGGTCGAGCGCCTCGACCTGGATGGAGACCAGGAACACCGACCCCGGCGACACCGACCATGCCACGTCGACGAGCCGTTCGGACCGGTTCTGCAGGTCGGCGGCGTTGGTGCAGTCGGTGCGGTGCACGCTGACCCCGCCGCCGCGGGTCACGAAGCCGAGGATGTCGTCGCCGGGCACCGGGGTGCAGCAGCGCGCGAGCTTCATGTACAGGTCGCGCAGGTCGGAGCCGTCGCCGCGGACGATCACCCCCGCGTCGCCGGACGCCCGGCGCAGCCGCACCGTCGACGGGGTGGCCCGCTCGGCGAGCTCCTCCTCGGCGTCCTCGACGCCGCCGAGCAACGCGACGAGCCGCTGCACGACGTGCCGGGCGCTGGCGTGTCCCTCCCCCACCGCGGCGTAGAGCCCGGACAGGTCGGGGAAGTGCAGCTCCCGCGCCAGCGCCGCCATCGAGTCCGACGAGACGAGGCGCTGCAGCGGCATCCCGGTACGCCGGGCCTCCCGGGTGATCGCCTCCTTGCCCGCCTCGATGGCCTCTTCGCGGCGCTCCTTGGCGAACCAGTGCTTGATCTTGGTCTTGGCCCGGGGGGACGCGACGAAGGACATCCAGTCGCGGCTGGGGCCCGCGCCCTCGGCCTTCGAGGTGAAGATCTCGACGACGTCGCCGGACTCCAGCTTGCGCTCGAGCGCGACGAGCCGGCCGTTCACCCGCGACCCGATGCACCGGTTGCCGACCTCGGTGTGCACCGCGTAGGCCAGGTCCACCGGGGTGGAACCCATGGGCAGCGTGATCACGTCACCCTTGGGTGTGAAGACGAAGATCTCCTTGGCCGCCAGGTCGTAGCGCAGCGACTCCAGGAAGTCCCCGGGGTCCGCGGCCTCCCGTTGCCAGTCGAGCAGCTGACGCATCCAGGACATCTCGTCGATCTCGACGCTCTGCCCGGCGTGGGCGCCGCGGGTCTCCTTGTAGCGCCAGTGCGCCGCGATGCCGTACTCGGCGGTGCGGTGCATCTCGTGGGTGCGGATCTGGACCTCGAGCGGCTTGCCGTCCGGCCCGATCACGGTGGTGTGCAGCGACTGGTAGACGCCGAACCGCGGCTGGGCGATGTAGTCCTTGAACCGGCCGGGCATCGGCTGCCACAGCGCGTGCACCATGCCCATCGCGGCGTAGCAGTCGCGCACCTCGTCGACGAGCACCCGCACGCCGACCAGGTCGTGGATGTCGTCGAAGTCGCGGCCCTTGACGATCATCTTGCGGTAGATCGAGTAGTAGTGCTTGGGCCGGCCCTCGACGGTCGCGGCGATCCGCGCCGAGTCGAGCTGCTGGGTCACCTCGTCGATGACCTGCTTGAGGTAGGTGTCCCGCGACGGCGCCCGGGTCGCCACCAGCCGGACGATCTCCTCGTACTTCTTCGGGTGCAGGATCGCGAAGGACAGGTCCTCCAGCTCCCACTTGACCGTCGCCATCCCGAGCCGGTGCGCGAGCGGCGCGAGCACCTCGAGGGTCTCGCGGGCCTTCTTCGCCTGCTTCTCCGGCGGCAGGAAGCGCATCGTGCGCATGTTGTGCAGCCGGTCGGACAGCTTGATGACCAGCACCCGCGGGTCACGGGCCATCGCCACGACCATCTTGCGGATGGTCTCCGCCTCCGCCGCGGTGCCCAACTCGACCTTGTCGAGTTTGGTGACGCCGTCGACGAGGTGCGCGACCTCGTCGCCGAAGTCGGTGCGCAGCCGGTCGAGGGAGTAGTCGGTGTCCTCGACGGTGTCGTGCAGCAGCGCGGCGACCAGTGTGATCGTGTCCATGCCCAGCTCGGCCAGGATCGTCGCCACGGCCAGCGGGTGGGTGATGTACGGATCGCCGGACTTGCGCTTCTGGTGCGCGTGCTTCTGCTCGGCCACGTCGTAGGCGCGCTGCAACAGCACCAGGTCGGCCTTGGGGTGCAGCGCCCGGTGCACGCTCGCCAGCGGCTCGAGCACGGGTTTGACCACCGCGACCCGCTGCGGGGTCATCCGGCGGGCGAGGCGGGCCCGCACCCGACGGGTGGCCGACGGTCTGGCCGGCCCGTCCGGGCTGGGTACCGGCGGGGCGGCCGGCTGCACCTCGGTCATACGCGGCTCATATGCGGCAGCACTCCACCCACGAAAGGATAGCCCTCGGGTCAGTACGTCAGCAGGGCGTGCACCGGGATGTCGACCAGCCGGTCGCGCCCGCCGAGCGCGGTCAGCTCGATCAGGGTCCCGAACCCGGTGACCTGGGCCCCGACGGCGACCAGCAGCCCGCACGCAGCGGCAGCGGTGCCTCCGGTGGCCAACACGTCGTCGACGACGAACACCCGGGACCCGGACGGCACGGTGTGGGCCGGTAGTTCCAGGGTCGCGGTGCCGTACTCGAGGTCGTAGGTGCGCGACGCCGCGACCGCGGGCAGTTTGCCCGCCTTGCGCACGGGCACGACGCCGGTGCCGGCGACCAGCGCCACCGCCGCCCCGAGCAGGAAACCGCGCGCCTCGACACCGACGATCAGGTCGGCCTCACCGACCAGCGCCGCGAGCTCGGTGGACACCGTCGTGAACGCCTCGGCGTCGGCCAGCACCGGGGTGATGTCACGGAACAGCACACCGGGCTCGGGGTAGTCCGGGACGTCCCGGACCAGCCCGGCCACCCGGATCAGCGAGTCGTCAGCGCCGTCGGTCCCGGTCTCCGGGGACAGCGCGCTCACCGGTTCCGCTTCCCCGTCGGGCGGGAGGCCTTGCCGGTCGGCCGAGCCGACCGCGACGTCCCGCGACGCTCGCTCGTCTTGCCCGTCCGGGCCGGCACACCCGGGGCCGGGACCTTGCCGGCCATCGCGCGCTGACGGCGCTCGGTGCCGGCGCCCGCACCGTCGGACGCGTCCGCGTCCTCGGTGGCGTCGGCCCCGTCGTCACCGAGGACGGCGTCACCGGACCGGGCGCCCAGCCGCGCCCGCCGCGCCGCCACCCGCTCGGCCTGCTGCCGGAACCGCGGGTCGCGCATCTTCAGGTCGACCAGGATCGGGGTCGCCAGCAGGATGGACGACGCCGCGCCGGTGATGATGCCGACCATCTGCACCAGGGCCAGGTCGGCCAGGGTGCCGACGCCCAGCAGCCCGACCCCGATCACCATCAGCCCGACGACGGGCAGCACCGCGATGAGCGAGGTGTTGATGGAGCGCATCAGGGTCTGGTTCAGCGCGAGGTTGGCCGCCTCCGCGTAGGTGCGCCGGGTCAGCCCGAGCAGCCCGCGGGTGTTCTCCCTGACCTTGTCGAACACCACGACGGTGTCGTAGAGGGAGAACCCGAGGATGGTGAGCAGCCCGATCACGGTGGACGGGGTGACCTCGAAGCCGACGATCGAGTAGATGCCGGCCGTGATCACGACGTCGTGCAGCAGCGCGACGAGCGCCGCGATCGCCATGGACCGTTCGAAGTACAGCGCCAGGAAGACGGTCACCAGCACCAGGAACACGCCGAGCGCGATCAGGGCCTGGGTGGTGATCTGCCCACCCCAGGTGCCGCTCACCGCACTGTCGCTGATCGCCTGCGGCGACGCCTGCCCGTCCGGCCCGATCGGCCCGAACGTGTCGAAGAGCGCCTGCTTGAGCGACACCAGCTGGGCCGGGTCGAGGGCCTCGGAGCGGATCAGGATCGACTCCCCCCCGCCGGTCCCCGCGGACTGCACCGATGCCGGTTCGGCGCCGATGACCCGCTGGTAGACCTCCTGCACCTGCTCGGTGCCGATCGTCCCGGTGGTCCCGGTGGCCGGGAGCTGGATCCGGGTGCCGCCGGTGAAGTCGATGCCCAGGTTGAACCCGCGCAGCACGATCGACACCAGGCAGATGAGCACCAGCGTGCCGAACACGACGTACCAGGTCTTGCGCTTGCCGACGACATCGAAGGCGCCGGTCCCGGTATAGAGCCGGGAGAAGACGCTCGCCATGATCAGGCCCCCTTCGAGGATGCAGAGGCCGCGGCCGCCGCGGCGGTGGCCCGCCGGCGCTGGGCACCGATCTTCGCGACCGGGCCGAGGCCCGACCACGCCGGGCTGCCGAACACGCGCGAGTCGGAGGCCATTGCGACCAACGGGTGGGTGACCAGGAACACGACGATCAGGTCGAGCACCGTGGACAGGCCGAGGGTGAACGCGAAGCCCTTGACCTGGCCGACCGCGAGGATGTAGAGCACCGCGGAGGCCAGGAAGCTGATGGCGTCGGCGCTCAGGATCGTCCGGCGGGCGCGCACCCAACCCCGGGGCACCGCGGACCGGAAGCTGCGGCCTTCCCGCATCTCGTCCTTGAGCCGTTCGAAGAAGATCACGAACGAGTCGGCCGTGATGCCGATGGCCACGATGAACCCGGCCACGCCGGCCAGGTCGAGGGTGAACCCGATCCACCGCCCGAGCAGCACCAGGACCGCGTAGACGACCACGCCGGACAGCGTCAGCGACAGGATCGTCAGCACACCGAGCACCCGGTAGTAGATCAGGCAGTAGACGAAGACCAGGGCGAGGCCGACGGCGCCCGCGATGAGGCCGGCCTCCAGCGAGGCGAGCCCCAGGGTCGCCGACACGGTCTCGGCCTCGGACGACTCGAACGACAGCGGCAACGAGCCGTAGCGCAGCACGCCGGCCAGGTCCTGGGCCTCGGCCTGACTGAACTGGCCGGAGATCTCGGTGGGCCCGAAGATCGGCTGGTTGATGGTCGGCGCGGACACGACCTCGCCGTCGAGCACGAACGCGGCGTTCTTGCCGACGTTCGCAGTGGTGTACTCGCCCCAGATCGCCGCGCCCTCGCTCTTGAAGGTCAGGCTCACGACGTAGCCCGCGCCCTGCTGGTTCTGCTGGGCCGATGCCGAGTCGATCTGCGTTCCCTCCAGGAACGTCGCACCGAGGATGTACTTCGACGTGCCGTCCTGGCTGCACGCGACCAGCGGCCGCGTCGGGTCGTCATAGCCGCGCAGCGGGTCGTTGGCGGTGCAGTCCAGCGCGAGCAGGGCCTGCTGCTGGACGGCCGGGTCGGTGCTCTGCCGGGTCTCGCGCGCCTGCTCGATCGCGGTGGCGACGGCCGGGTCGGCCGGGGCCGCGGGTGCGGCACCGGCGTCGGGCGCGGGGGCGGGCGGTGGCGGGGTCGGGTTCTGCACCGGGGTCGAGTGCGCGACCGGGGCCACGTCCCGGCTCACCGTGTCACCGGCGGCACCTTGCGGCTGCGAACCCTCCGGAGCGGGGGCCGGGGCGGGCGCGGGGGCCGTACCGGGGCCTGCGGGGGCGCCCGGCGCGGGGGCCGCGCCGCCGTCTGCGGGGGCACCGGGCGCGGTCGAGCCCGCGTCACCGGGCGTGGTGGCTCCGGCCGGAGTGGCCGCGATCGGCCCGCCGACGACCTCCCGGAACCGCAGTTGCGCGGTCTGCCCGAGCGAACGGGCCTGGTCGCCCTCCTCGCCGGGCACGGTGATCGTCAGGTTGTTGCCGTCCAGGACGACCTCGGCGCCGCTGACGCCGAGCCCGTTGACCCGCTGCTCGATGATCTCCTGGGCCTGGATCAACTGGTCGCGCGGCGGGACGGCGCCGGTGTCGGTGCGGGCGGTCAGCGTGACCCGGGTGCCACCCTGCAGGTCGATACCCAACTTGGGATTGGGACGACCGTCGCCGGTGAAGAACACCAGCGAGTACAGGACCACGACAATGCCGGCGAACGCTGCCAGGTACCGCCAGGGGCGGATCTGCCCCGGGCTCGATGCCACTCGGGAGTCTCCTATCAATGAAAACCTGGGGAACAGGGTATCTCAGCGAAGCACACGTTCATGATTGCGTTGTCACGAAGGTGGAATTCGATCCATTCCTCCTGGATCGGACAGGTGGCGGGATCGTTCGTCGCCCCCCTACCCCGACCCGATCCCGGGCCACCCAACCCTGTGACCTGTATATAGAGGCCACAGGGCGCAGGTCTTGACCGATTCTGCGCCCACCGTGACACCATTGCGGCCGGCTCCCCCCGTTACCGTCGCCACACGGCGCATCGGCCACCGGGACGGAATAGCGAACACAGCGGCGGCCCGTGCACGAGATGACGCGACGAACACGCACAACCGGATCAGCTTTCCGAATGTTCCGCGGGAGCGCACGCCGGCCATCTGTGAATTCATCGAATCCGGCCGCCGCACGCGCGAGTGACCGGAGAAGAACGAGCGGACGCGCATCGGCGTCCGAGGCCCCTGACGCTACGAGCGACCGTCCGGCCGGCCGTTCGACCCGGTCTCACCGTCGGCCGTGGTGGTCGACTCGGGGGTCTTGTCCGCCGCCGGGAGGTCGGCGGCCGTGCTGCCGGAGGCGTCCTCATCGGTGAGCGACGACACGTCGTCCGGGGTCGGATCGATCTTCTCCCGCACGGCGGCCCGCGCCCAGGTCGTCACCACGCCGTCGGCGATCTCCAGATCGACCGTGTCCTCGTAGGACGCGTCGACGACGGTGCCGCGCAGCCCCGAGGTCGTCATGACCACGTCGCCGGGCTCCAGGGCGGCCTGAAGTTGCTGCATCTCCTGCATCTGGCGGCGTTGCTTCCGCCCGGACAGGAAGATCGGGATGAACAGCAGCAGGATGAGCAGTGGGAACAGCAGGGTTTCCATGATCTCCGTATCTCCGCACGTCGAAGGGCTCCGAGTGTGCCAGCACCCGTGTGGTGCCGGTGGCGCGGCCCTCGTTCGCCGTGCCGCGGGGAGTCCTCAGAACAACGGCGACGGGACCGATCCCGTGGCGTCCGGCGGCGGGGTCACACCGAGGTGCCCCCACGCGGCGGCCGTCGCCACGCGCCCCCGCGGCGTTCGGGCCAGCATGCCCGCGCGCACCAGGTAGGGCTCGCAGACCTCCTCGACGGTACCTGGTTCCTCGCCCACCGCGACGGCGAGCGTGGACACTCCCACGGGTCCGCCCCCGAACGACCGCACCAGCGCACCCAACACGGCGCGGTCTAGCCGGTCCAGACCGATCTCGTCGACGTCGTACACGGCGAGCGCGTCCCGCGCGACCGTGCGCGTGACGGCACCGTCGGCGCGCACCTCGGCGAAGTCGCGGACCCGGCGCAGCAGCCGGTTGGCGACACGGGGGGTGCCCCGGGAGCGGCGCGCGATCTCCTCGGCCCCGTCCGGGCGCAGTTCGACATCCAGGATCGTCGCGGCCCGGCGCAGCACCAGCTCCAGCTCGGCGGGTGAGTAGAACTCCATGTGCGCGGTGAAACCGAAGCGGTCGCGCAACGGACCGGTCAGCGCGCCCGCCCGGGTGGTGGCCCCGACCAGGGTGAACGGCGCGATGTCGAGCGGAATGCTGGTCGCTCCCGGACCCTTGCCGACGACGACGTCGACGCGGAAGTCCTCCATCGCGAGGTACAGCATCTCCTCGGCGGGGCGGGCGATGCGGTGGATCTCGTCGATGAACAACACGTCGCCGGGCACGAGGTTCGACAGCATCGCGGCCAGGTCACCGGCCCGCTCCAGAGCCGGACCGGAGGTCAGCCGGATCGCGGCGCCCAGCTCCGCGGCGACGATCATCGACAGGCTCGTCTTGCCGAGCCCGGGCGGGCCGGACAGCAGGATGTGGTCGGGCGGGGCGCCCCGCCGCCGGGCACCCTCCAGCACGAGCTCGAGCTGCTCGCGGACCCGGGGCTGGCCGATGAACTCAGTGAGCCGGCGCGGCCGGAGGCTGGCCTCGACGTCGAGGTCCTCCACGTCGGCTTCGGCGGAGACGTCCCGCGCGGAGACGTCGTTGCCGGGCTCGATCTCACTCATCGCTCTCCCTCGCTGCGCTCGGTCGGCGCTTCGCGCGGGCGCTGTGCCCATGGCTCGCTCGCAAGTTCGCTCATCGCGACCGGCCCAACCTGCCCAGCGCGGCGCGCAGCAGCGTGGCGGCGTCCGCGTCGACGTTCTCGGCGAGCACGCCGTCGACGGCCTGCTCGGCGGGTTTGGCGGTGAACCCGAGCCCGACCAGGGCCTCCACGACCTCCTCGCGCCGCGTCCCGTTCACCCCCGACGGAGCCGCGGGCGCAGTGGCGACCGCGACCGGTGCGGCGACCTTGTCCCGCAGCTCGACGACGAGCCGCTCCGCGCCCTTGCGACCGATACCGGGCACCCGGGTCAGGGCCGTGAGGTCACCGTCGGAGAGCGCGCGGCGCAGCGCGTCGGGGTCGAGCACCGCGAGTGTGGCCAGCGCGAGCCGGGGCCCGACCCCGCTCACCGTCTGCAGCAGGGCGAACAGCTCCCGCTCCTCGGTGTCGGCGAAACCGAACAGGGTCAGCGAGTCCTCCCGGACCACCAGAGCGGTCGCCAGCCGGGCCTGCTCGCCGCGGCGCAGCCCGGCGAGGGTGGTCGGGGTGGCGTGCACCGCCAACCCGACCCCGCCGACCTCGACGACGGCGTGGTCGAGCCCGATACCGAGGACCTCACCCCGAACGCTCGCGATCATGAGGACGCTCCTTTCGCCGCGGCTGCCAGCCGGGCCTTGTGCCGCCGGACCAGCTCGGCCGCGCGGGCCTCCGCCTGGGCCATCCGGTCGAGCATCGGGGCCCGCCAGCAGTGGCAGATCGCCAGCGCGAGTGCGTCGGCGGCGTCCGCCGGCCGGGGGGCCTCGGCCAGCCCGAGCACCCGGGTGACCATCGCGGTGACCTGCTGCTTGTCGGCCCGGCCCTCGCCGGTGACCGCTGCCTTGACCTCGCTGGGGGTGTGGAACGCAACCGGCAGACCGGCCCGCGCCGCGGCGACCGCCACGACTCCGCTGACCTGGGCCGTGCCCATCACCGTCCGCACGTTGTGCTGGCTGAATACCCGCTCGATCGCGACCACGTCGGGGCGGTGCAGCCTGATCCAGCTCTCGACCGCATCGGCCACCCCGAGCAGCCGCTCCGCCAGCGGCATGTCCGGCGAGGTCCGCACGACGTCCACCGCGACGCAGGTCACCGTGCGGCCGCCACCGCCGTCGACCACGCCGAGCCCGCACCGGGTCAACCCCGGGTCGACGCCGAGCACCCGCACTCGCATCCCTCCGCCCCGATCCTTGCCGTCCTGGCGAACAGCCGTTCGAGACAGAAGGCTACCGGCGCGGCCACGCCCGTTCGCCGAGGGCGCGCCGGGTGTGCCGGCGCGGTGCGGACGGGCACTCGCAGAGCACCACCCCGACACTCCGTCCCGCAGCTACCAGCGGGTCGCCGACGGGCGGCTGAGTCGCCGCAGGTGGGGTACCCGGCCAGGCGCTCCGACGCTCGTCGCGGCCCGCCCGGGCGCCGGGTATCGATCAGCCATCCAGGCTCACGGCCGGCCTGGAGCCGCGCCGGGTGCTGCTCACCACCGGCAGGAAGGTCGATCACGAAGTACGACGTGTTCATCCAGCGGTTCTCCGAGCGAGCCGGTGTGGCCGCGGACAAGGCGGAGGTGCTCGCCCGGGCCGCGCTGCAGACGCTCGCCGAACGCATCACCGGCGGCGAGGCCGAGGACCTGGCCGAACAACTACCCGCGGAACTGCGGGAACCACTGCAACGACCGCGCAACGCCCCCGCCGAAGCGTTCGGGCTCGACGAGTTCGTCCGCCGGGCCGGCGAGCGGGCCGGGATCGACGAGGAGCTCGCTCGGCGGGCCACCCGGTCGCTCCTGCTCACCCTGCGCGACGCGCTCACCCCTCAGGAGTTCGACGACGTCGTCAGCCAGCTCCCCGAGGAGTACCGGGAGCTCTTGCGCATCGACCACGACGAGTTCCTGCGCAGGGTGTCCGCACGCGCGAAGGTGCCCGCGGACCGGGCGGAGGTGTTCACCCGGGCCGTCCTGCAGACGCTCGCCGAACGTCTCAGCGGCGGAGAGGCACAGGACCTGGCCGAACAGCTGCCGGAGGAGCTGCGGGAACCACTGCAACGGCCACGGGACGCGCACGCCCGGCCGATCGGCCTCGGGGAGATCCTCCGCCGGGTCGGCGAGCGGGCCGGGATCGACGAGGAGGCGGCCCGGCGGGCCACCCGGGCGGTCCTGCTCACCGTCCGCGACGCGGTGCCTCGCAAGGCGTTCGAACACGTCCTGGCCCAGCTGCCCAGCGAGATCACCAAGCTGCTCTGAGGCCGCTCCGGTGGTGACGGCGCGTCGACCGGCGGCGACAGCCCGGCCACGTAGGGGCCTCGTCAGAGGCCACACGTCTGGCGCCGTCACTTCGCAGGCGATTCCGCGCAGCAGTACGGCCCTGGACACCGACCCCGACACCCATGACCCTGATGAGGTGCCGGGTGGCCTGTGGCCCGCCGGCCCGGGGCCGGTGAGACCGGAACGCGACCAGGCCGCGCCCGGGGCACCGCACGGTGGCCACAGGTCCGGTACCGGTGTGTGTCCACCGGTACCGGCCTCGTCACCCGAGTCGAGGAGGTCCCGATGAGAGCTGTTCGACTGCACACCTACCACGAGCGGCCCCGTCTCGAGGAGGTGCCCGAGCCCGAGATCACCGGGCCCCACGACGTCATCGTGCGGATCGGTGGAGCCGGTCTGTGCCGGACGGACCTGCACATCCGGGACGGGTGGTTCGCGCCGCTCCTGCCGGTCGAGCTGCCGCTCACCCTCGGCCACGAGAACGCGGGCTGGGTGCACGCCATGGGAAGCGCGGTCGAGAACGTCGGCGTCGGCGACACCGTGATCTGCCACCCCAACCTCGGCTGCGGTCTGTGTGCGGCCTGCCGGGTCGGCGAGGACATGCGGTGCGCCCGGGGGATGAACTTCCCCGGGCTGACCCGGGACGGTGGGTTCGCCGAACTGCTGAAGACCGGCGACCGCTCGGTCCTGCGGCTGATCCCGGACGTCGCCCCGGTGGACGTCGCCGCGCACGCCGACGGCGGTCTGAGTGCGTACCACGCGGTCCGCAAGGCCGTGCCGTCGCTCGGCCCCGGCACCCGGGTGGTGGTCGTCGGCGTCGGCGGCCTCGGGCACATCGCCGTCCAGTGCCTGCGTACCCGTACCCCGGCGACCGTCATCGCGATCGACCCGGATCCCGAGGCGTGCAAGCTGGCCCTGGACTGCGGCGCGCATCACGCCGTGCCCGCCGACGACCAGCAGGCCGAGCGGGTGGCCACGCTGACCGGCGGGGCCGGCGCCGAGGTCGTGATCGACTTCGTGGGCGAGGACGCCTCGATCGCCGCGGCACTCGGCATGGTCCGGCCGAGGGGTAGCTATCTCATCGTCGGCTACGGCGGCACCCTGACGGTGCCGGCGCTACAGCTCGTGTTCGGCGAGATCAGCGTGGCCGGCAACACCGTCGGCACCTACGACGACCTGCGGGAACTGATGGAGCTGACCGCCGCGGGCGACGTCAGCGTGCGCAACCGCCCCTACCCGCTGGAGGCGTTCGCCGACGCACTCGACGACCTCGAACACGGCCGGATGCACGGACGCGGGGTCCTGGTGCCCTGACCTCGGCGAACCACCGGACGTGCGCTCGTCGTCGCCCTCGCGGCCATGAGCGCACGCTGCCCATCACGGTGTCGCGCAGCCCCGAGAGCCAGCGGCGAGGTCCGCAAGGAGAAGGCAACCAGTCGGGGCCGCGGCGTGGGGATGGGTCAGCTCGCGGGATCAACAGCCCGGCCCGCTGCGAAGGTTCGCCAGCCCTCGACGAACCGACTTTCCGATCAGGCTGGAACTACGGCTCGCCCGCGAGCTGAAGCGGCCTCGCCAGCCAGCCGGTCAGCCGGTCGTTTGCAGCGCGATGCGGATCAGGTGTCACGCCCGGCCGGTTGCGGACGGTGCGAGGGACGCTTTGACCACCAGGAGCATGCCTGGGTGTTGGTACAGGAGTCTCACTCTTTGTGCAGCTTGTCCTGCACGGTCCCGGCAACCTTCTCCACGGTGTTGGGCAGCTCGGTGGTGCCGTAGAGGCGGGCATCGGGGTGGGTCGGCGGCGGCATCGGGGCGGTGGTGGTCGGGCCGTCGTGGTAGCTGAACCGGCCCTTGCCATCCGGGGTCGGACCGGCCG
This sequence comes from Pseudonocardia mahuensis, assembly GCF_018531475.1. Lineage (GTDB taxonomy): Bacteria > Actinomycetota > Actinomycetes > Mycobacteriales > Pseudonocardiaceae > Pseudonocardia. The sequence goes on along the minus strand of NZ_JAHDTG010000009.1, from coordinate 46,205 downwards.
CCCAGCTGCCCTCAGCGGCGGCGGGACCGTCACTGAAGTTCTGGTACTGGTAGGAGACCGCGGTGTACTCCTGGCGCTGCGGGAAGTTGCTCGGCACCGGCAGCTGCTCGTAGCCCACAGCGGGCGGTGCTGGTCCGGCTCGTAGGGCCAGTGCAGGAACGCGACGTCGGTGAACGCCACCCCCGACGGCGCCACCGCGGGCGGGGGCGGTGGGTCAGCGGTGACCGGCTCCAGGCTGGAGATCGGTGGCTCCGCCGGCCGCCTGGTCGGCGGCGTCACGCATCGTGTATCAACCCGCCGGGCACCGGGCCGACATCCTTCATCCGGCGACCCCCGCCGAGCTCGGCGTGCCGCTGGCCCGGTGAGACGCCCGCGGCGGCGGCGAGCGCACCCGTCGCGAACGCGTAGACCGCCTTGCCGGCCAGATCGATGACCAGCTCGCCGCGCGGCCACGTCCACGGCGGGGCACCGACCCCGTGCGGTTCTCCACGGATTGATCGGCGGCAAGTCGCACCACGGTGAACATCGCCGAGGACCAGCGACCACGCAGCCCGGCAAAAGCCATCACCCCGCGCACCGCCCCGACCCCGACGGCCACCGCTAGTGCGCGGCGTCGTCCCAGCTGCGCCCGTACCCGACGGACACCTCGAGCGGCACGCTGAGCTCGTAGGCCGCGCCCATCTCCCGGCGGACCAGCGCCTCGACGGCCTCCCGCTCGCCCTCGGCCACCTCGAGCACCAGCTCGTCGTGGACCTGCAGCAGCATCCGGCTGCGCAGTTCGCCCTCGGACAGCGCCCGGTGCACGTTCAGCATGGCCACCTTGATGATGTCGGCCGCGCTGCCCTGGATCGGGGCGTTGAGCGCCATCCGCTCGGCCATCTCGCGGCGCTGCCGGTTGTCGCTGGTGAGGTCGGGCAGGTAGCGGCGGCGGCCGAGGATCGTCGAGGTGTAGCCGTCCTTGCGGGCCTGCTCGACGACGCTGTGCAGGTAGTCGCGTACCCCGCCGAAGCCGGCGAAGTACTCGTCCATCAGCCCGCGGGCCTCCTCGGTGGAGATCCGCAGCTGGGCCGACAGCCCGAACGCGGACAGCCCGTACGCGAGCCCGTAGTTCATCGCCTTGATCTTGGCCCGCTGCTCGGGGGTGACCTCCGTGGCGTCGACCCCGAACACCCGGGCGGCGGTCTCGGCGTGGAAGTCGTGCCGGGACCGGAACGCCTCGATCAGCGCCGCGTCCTCGGAGAGGTGTGCCATGATCCGCATCTCGATCTGGCTGTAGTCCGCGGTCATCAGCTCGGCGTACCCGTCGCCGACGACGAACGTCTCGCGGATCCGCCGACCGGCGGCGGTGCGGATCGGCACGTTCTGCAGGTTGGGCTCGGTCGAGCTCAGCCGCCCGGTGGCCGCGATGGTCTGGCTGTAGGTGGTGTGGATGCGGCCGTCGTCGGCGATCGACTTGAGCAGCCCGTCGACGGTGACCTTCAGCCGCGTCGCGTCCCGGTGCAGCAGCAGGTGCGACAGGAACGGGTGCTCGGTCTGCTCGAACAGGCTCTGCAACGCGTCCGCGTCCGTGGTGTAGCCGGTCTTGGTGCGCTTGGTCTTCGGCATGTTCAGTTCGTCGAACAGCACGACCTGCAGCTGCTTCGGCGACCCGAGGTTGATCTCCTTGCCGATCACCGAGTACGCGTCCTGCGCCGCCTGCTTGACCTGACCGGCGAACTCGGACTCCAGGGCCCCGAGCGCCTCCCGGTCGACCGCGATGCCCGCGGTCTCCAGGTCGGCCAGCACGAACAGCAGCGGGAGTTCGAGCCCGGCGAGCAGGTCGGTGCCGCCACGCTCGGCGAGCTCGGCGTCGAGCGCGTCGGCCAGCTCGGCCACCGCCGAGGCGGACACCATCTGCTCCTGCGCCCGCTGCGCGTCCGCCTCCTCCTCGCCGCCGAGCAGCGAGAGCTGGCCGCCCGCGGCCTCGCCCTCGACGCGCAGCTCGCGCCGCAGGTAGCGCAGCGCGAGATCGGCGAGGTCGAAGCTGCGCTGCCCGGGCCGGGCCAGGTACGCGGCCATCGCGGTGTCGCTGGTCAGCCCACGCAGCGTCCAGCCGCGGGCCCGCAGCGCGTGCAACGCGGCCTTGACGTCGTGCGCGGCCTTGGGCACCGACTCGTCGGCCAGCCACTCCCCCAGCGCCGCCTCGTCGTCAGGGGTCAATGTGCGGACGTCGAGGTAACCGGCCTGCGGCACCCCGGCGGCCGCGGGCGGGTGGGCATCGAGACCGGCCCGCGCCTCCACGGTCGGTTCCCCGCCGGCGAGCGCGATGCCGTCCAGGTCACGCGCCGTCGCGCCGCCCGAGAGCCCGTGGAAGGCGAGCCCGACCCGGCGGCCGTCGCGCACGTTGGCCTCGAGCCAGGCCCGCACGGTGCCCGGCTCGATCGCGCCGCCCTGCACCTCGAAGCCCTCGTCGGCCTCGGGCTCCGCGCTGACCAGGGTCGCGAAGAGACGCTCGCGCAGCACCCGGAACTCCAGCTCGTCGAACAGCCGGTGCACCGCGTCGCGGTCCCACGACCGGACCTCGAGATCGGCCGGTGCGGTGTCCAGTGCGACGTCGCGAATCAGCTCGGTGAGCTGCCGGTTGAGCAGGACGTTGGCCAGGTTGGCGCGCAGCGCGTCGCCCGCCTTGCCCTTGACCTCGTCGACCCGGTCGGTCAGCCCGGCGAGCGAACCGAACTCGCGGACCCATTTCGCCGCGGTCTTCTCCCCCACACCCGGGATGCTCGGCAGGTTGTCGCTGGGGTCGCCGCGCAGCGCCGCGAAGTCGGGGTACTGGACCGGGGTGAGGCCGTAACGCTCCATCACCTCCGCCGGGTCGATCCGGCCCAGGTCGGACACGCCGCGCCGCGGGTAGAGCACGGTCACGTTGTCGCTGACCAGCTGGAACGCGTCGCGGTCGCCGGTGGTGATGAGCACCTGGAAGCCGTCGGCCTCCGCCTGGGTGGCGAGCGTCGCGATCAGGTCGTCGGCCTCGTAGCCCTCGACGGCGAACACCGGGATGTTCAGCGCGCCCAGGACCTCCTTGATGAGGTCGACCTGGCCCCGGAAGTCGTCCGGCGTGGACGTCCGGTTGGCCTTGTAGTCGGCGTAGGCCTCCGAGCGGAACGTCTTGCGGGAGACGTCGAAGGCGACCGCGACGTGCGTCGGCTGCTCATCGCGCAGCAGGTTGATCAGCATCGAGGTGAAGCCGTACACCGCGTTCGTGGTCTGCCCCGTACCGGTGCGGAAGTTCTCCGCGGGCAGCGCGAAGAACGCCCGGTAGGCCAACGAGTGCCCATCGAGCAGCAGCAGCCGTTTGTCCGTGGACGCGCCGCCGGAGGCGGACGTCGGCGCGGTGGCGGTCTTCTCTGGGGCACGGGTCGCGGGGCTCATCACAAGCGAGTTTAGGACTGAGCACCGACGGTCCCCGGACGGGCGACCCGACCGCGTGGGCCGGCCCCGGCCGGGGGCCGTCCCCGGCTCACCCTGCCGGCTTCTCCACACGGTCGGCCACCCCGTTGCCGGCAAGCCCGGGCCCGGCACCGGCTTCTCGCTCATCGCACCCGGGAGCTGCCGCGCCAGGCCGAGGCCCGTCCCACCCATGGCCATCGCCCTGGTGAGCAGGTCGGCCAGCCCGTCGGCGCCGTTGAGCACCACCACGTGGTCGACGTTCCCCAGCGCGCCGGCCCGGCCTTGACGATCTCGGGCCAGCTCAGCCGGACGCGTTCCACCGCTCGACGTATGCGGTGCGGGGAGCGTGGAAATCGACGATCAACACCTGCGCGCCGGGCTCGATCTCCTCGTCCGGCGCTGCGGTTGGGCGTAGAACGCCTCCACCCTGCCGCGAACCCCGACCATGATCTCCCCCACGAGCCCCGGGCCGATCCGCCCGGTCACCCGCCCCAGCTTGCCGATCACGTCCCCTGCTCCGTCGGACGCACCGGGAGCCTGCAGGACGATCACGGTTCGCAGACCGGAACGGCATCGAGCCATGATCATGGTCGGCACAGACGGCGACGGTCCGGTGCCGGCTACCACGTGGGTACCGGCTCCGGACCGTCGGACATCGTCGTCGGCCTCAGCCGACCTCGGCCATGATCTAATCGAACGTGACGGAGTCACCGATGACGACCTCGGTCAGGCGTTGACCTCTTCGAGCACCTCGTCGCTGACGTCGAAGTTCGCGTACACGTTCTGCACCTCGTCGCTGTCCTCGAGGGCGTCGATCAGCCGAAAGACCTTCTTCGCCCCCTCGGCGTCGAGCGGGACCTGCATCGACGGCACGAACGTCGGGTCGGCCGAGTCGTAGTCGATGCCGGCCTCCTGCAGCGCCGTGCGCACGGCGACCAGGTCGGTCGCCTCGGAGACGACCTCGAAGCTCTCACCCAGGTCGTTGACCTCCTCCGCGCCGGCGTCGAGCACGGTGAGCAGAAGATCGTCCTCGGTGAGATCGCCCTTGGGCACGATCACGATGCCCTTGCGGGTGAACAGGTAGGCGACCGAGCCGGGGTCGGCCATCGTGCCGCCGTTGCGGCTCATCGCGGTCCGGACCTCGGTCGCCGCCCGGTTGCGGTTGTCGGTGAGGCACTCGATGAGCACCGCGACGCCGTTGGGCGCGTAGCCCTCGTAGGTGATCGTCTGATAGTCCGCGCCGCCCGCGTCGGCACCGGAGCCACGCTTGACGGCACGGTCGATGTTGTCGTTCGGCACCGAGCTCTTCTTGGCCTTCTGGATGGCGTCGTAAAGCGTCGGATTGCCATCGGGGTCACCGCCACCGGTGCGCGCCGCGACCTCGATGTTCTTGATCAGCTTGGCGAACATCTTGCCCCGGCGGGCGTCGATGACGGCCTTCTTGTGCTTGGTCGTCGCCCATTTGGAGTGGCCGCTCATCGGCTGACCCGTCCCTTCTGCTGCTCACGTGCGGCACCCGCCGGGACCCGGGCGTCCGCATCCCGCCCTCCCGGGCCCGCGTAGGCGCCGGTGGCACCGGTCCTGCCAGATCAGGTCGATCCTACCGACGTGGCGCGGTTCCGGCGGACCCCGTCCACGAGATCCATATGCATATATGCGATTGTATCTACAAAATGCGTGTCCGCGGGCTGATCACCCTGCATCGATCACGGCAAGCATCCATCGAGGGGAGCTCTGTGGTGATGTTCGGTGCGTTGGTCGGCAAGGCGGCCGGAGCGCTCGCCACGGGACTGGCGGGTGCGGTGGCCTACGACGGGGTCAAGAGGGTCGTCCGCAGCGGCGTGGTGCACAACGCCGCGGTGACCGTGACGGCCTTGGGCCTGCGCGGCGCCCGCGCCGCCGAGACCGGCGCCGAGAAGGCCCGCCTGGCCACCGCCGACATCGTCAGCGAGGCCCGCGAGCGCATCGGCGAGCAGGCCACGCCCCCCGGGGCGTCCGCCGGTCACGGTCACGATCACGACCACTGAGGATGTCGCTGCACGTCGTTTCCGACGCTGCCGGCCGGGTGCGCCTCGCCGCGCCCGGGTTGACCGGTAGCCCTGCCCTCGCCGTCGCCGTCGAGGACGCGGTGGATGTCGTCGCCGGCGTCCGACAAGTGCACGCCTATCCCCGGACCGGCAACGTCGTCGTCTGGTACGACCCGGACCGCTGCGACCGCGCCGAACTGCTCGAGGCGATCGGCAAGGGCCTCGGCACCGAGCCCGAGAGCACCGCCGACCGCACCCCCCGCTCGGCGGACGTGCGCAACGGCGACCTGGTACGGCTGGTGGCCGGCGGTCTGGCGCTCGCCGCTCTGGGGACCCGCCGCTACGTGCTGCGGCGCCCGCCGATGCTCGGCCCGACGAGCCGCCTCGCCGCCACCGGCGTCACGATCTTCACCGGGTACCCGTTCCTGCGTGGCGCGCTGCGCTCGCTGGCCGGTGGCCGTGGGGCGGGCACCGACGCGCTGGTCTCCGCGGCCACCGTCGCGAGCCTGGTACTGCGGGAGAACGTCGTCGCGCTGACCGTACTGTGGCTTCTCAACATCGGTGAGTACCTGCAGGACCTCACGCTGCGGCGCAGCCGCCGGGCGATCTCCGAACTGCTCACCGGCACCCAGACCCGGGCGTGGACGCGGCTGGTCTCCGACGATGGCGTCGCCACCGAGGTCGAGGTCGACATCGAGCGCCTGACCATCGGCGACGAGGTCGTCGTGCACGAGCACGTGGTGCTTCCGGTCGACGGCGTCGTCGTCGAGGGCGAGGGCGTGGTCGACCAGGCCGCGATCACCGGAGAGACACTGCCGGTCTCGGTGGGCGTCGGCATGTCACTGCCCGCCGGCTCCGTGCTGCTGCGCGGCCGGATCGTCGTGCGCGCCTCGGCCGTCGGCCAGGACACCGCGCTGGGACGGATCATCAACCGGGTCGAGCAGGCCCAGCAGGACCGGGCGCCGATCCAGACCGTCGGGGAGAACTTCTCCCGGCGGTTCGTCCCGACGTCGTTCGCGCTGGCCGCCGCAACCCTGCTGGTCACCCGTGACGTGCGCCGGGCGATGACGATGCTGCTCATCGCATGTCCGTGCGCGGTGGGCCTGTCCACCCCGACCGCCATCAGCGCAGCCATCGGCAACGGCGCCGGCCGCGGCATCCTGATCAAGGGTGGCGCGCACCTGGAAGCGGCCGGGCGGGTCGACGCGATCGTGTTCGACAAGACCGGCACGCTCACCCTCGGCAGGCCCGTCGTCACCAACGTCGTGTCCTTCGACGACGACTGGTCGCCCGAGCAGGTGCTCGCCTACGCGGCCAGCTCGGAGATCCACTCCCGGCACCCGCTCGGCCAGGCCGTCATCCGCTCGACCGAGGAGCGGCGCATCGAGATCCCGCCGCACGAGGAGTGCGAGGTGCTGCTCGGACAGGGCATGCGGGTACAGAAGGACGGCCGCACGATGCTCATCGGCAGCCGCGAACTGCTGCGCCGCCAGCAGGTCCCGGTCAGCCGTAGGGCCGCCGACTGGGTGCGCAGACTCCAGCGGGCCACCGAGACCCCCTTGCTGCTGGCCGTCGACGGCAAACTGGTCGGGTTGGTCAGCCTCCGCGACACGGTGCGTGCAGAGTCCCGCGAGGTGCTCGACGCGCTGCGCGCCGACGGGGTGCGCCGGATCGTGCTGCTCACCGGCGATCACCCGGAGACGGCCGCCACCGTCGCCGCCGAGCTGGGGATCGAGGAGTTCCGCGCGCAGGTCCTGCCCGAGGAGAAGCAGGACCTGGTGCGCGCGTTGCAGGCCGAGGGACACACCGTTGCGATGGTCGGTGACGGCACCAACGACGCCCCCGCACTCGCCCTGGCCGACATCGGGATCGCGATGGGCGTGGCCGGCACCGATGTCGCCGTCGAGACCGCGGACGTCGCGCTCGCCGGAGACGACCTGCGCGCCCTGCTGAAGCTGCGCGACCTCGGCCGGCGCAGCATCAAACTGATCCGCCAGAACTACGGGATGTCGATCGCGGTGAACGCGGCCGGGCTGCTGGTGTCGGCCGGTGGGGCGATGTCACCGGTCGTCGCGGCGATCCTGCACAACGCGTCGTCGGTCGCGGTGGTGGGCAACAGCTCCCGCCTCATCCGCTATCAGCTGACGGCCTAGCTCCCCGCGCGTCGAGGTGTCGAGCTCGCCCGTCTGGGCGAGCAATCGATCACCGCGCTGGCAACAGCCACCGATCAGTGAGTCGCATCTGCGGAATTGGACGGCCCAGATCGACACCGATGAGGGTGGCAGCAATTCCCGTCTGACCAATGGCCCCACATCAGGGTGACTCTCGGATCACTCGGCGAGCGATCCCTTCGACTTGCTCGACGGTGAGGACCGGCTCCCCGCCGCCGTGCAGGGCCTGGTTCAGGATGCGGCGGACCAGCGCGGAGGGCGACACCTGCTCGGCGGCAGCGCGCCGCTTGAGCTGCGCGTCGAGGTCTTTGGTGATGCGAAGCGACAACGGCACCTGGAGACCTGCCTCGTTCTCGACCGCCTCCACCTCCCCATCGGTGCACTCCTTACGGACCGCGGGTGCCCGGGCTACCACCGCAGCCTTGTCTGGCCGTCCGGTCGGCTGCCCGTTCCCCCACCTGTCGACCATCACTCCCCCACCCCTCCTGATGTCCAACAGATCCGCGCCGTCGCTCGGCCAGACCGTGACGTCGGCGCGTGGACCACATGTGGCGATGACCGTGGCCACGTCCGCGCTAAGGGAGCAGCCGATGACCCGGAACGCCCGTGCAGCTCGTCGGTGCGGGAGCATGCACGATCCGCCACGGATCCGCGACGACCTCCGCCATCTACTCCGCCTCACTGTTTGTCGCGCCGGGTAGCGGTCATTGCAGCAGCGGATGTACGCGGCGTCCGCGAGGCCCCCCGGGCCACCCACCACGCCATACATTGACACACAACGTCCGACGCATTCACTGTTCCCAGCGATTATATGCGACCGACTTGGTGCGGTCACGCTCGACTGGGGCGGAACCAGATCCGCCATCCGCGCCGCTTACCCGTCGTCGAGCGGGCGAATTCCGCCTGACCTGTTCGGCCCTCCCAAACTGCCGCTTCAAGGAATAAACCACAACTCTACGGGGCTCACTACAATGATTCGGACATGCGGCATATTGGCGACAGCACAGCCCTTCCGTTCGATCGGCGCATGATGAACAGTTCACCATTGGTCCATCTGGTTGCTTGCAAATCCTGCGGACCGCAGTGACCCTATGGCGGCCACGATAGAGCCTTGAACGCGAAGATCACGGCGGAAGCAGACGTTTCCCGTCGCGCTACGATGCCGTCCAAGAGTGGATAACGCGATCCTTACACGAATAGCAACAACGGTCATTCCAGCAACCGCTGATCCGACTCGGGGGGGTCATACGCGTGAACCTATCGAGCACCGATCTGCACCAGATCGGCAACATCGAAGGTGACTACTCCCGCGTTCGAGCAGAGTCGCCGCCATGCCCGTTCGGTCGGGTCCTCACCGCCATGGTGACCCCGTTCACATCTGATGGCCGGCTCGATCTCTGTGCTGCAGACCAACTGGCGAGGCGACTGGTGGAGTCCGGCAACGATGCACTGGTGATCAACGGCACCACAGGCGAAGCCCCGACGACGTCCGATGACGAAAAGGCCGATCTGCTACGGACCGTGGTCGACGCGGTCGGCGGACGGGCCATGGTCGTGGCGGGCGCCGGGACCTACGACACCGCCCACAGCATGCACCTCGCGCGGGAGGCGGAGAGCGCCGGAGCGGACGGCCTGCTCCTCGTCACGCCGTACTACTCCCGGCCCCCTCAATCCGGACTACTCGCTCACTTCAGCGCGATCGCGGACGCAACCCGCCTCCCGGTCATGCTCTACGACATCCCACCCCGCAGCGTGATCGCCATCGAGATGGAGACCCTGCAGCGACTGGCCGAGCACCCGCGGATCGTCGCAGTCAAGAGCGCCCGCAACGACCTGAGGGTCGGCGCCGAGGTGATGGCGATGACCTCCCTGGCCTACTACTCCGGCGACGATCCCCTGAACCTGCCCTGGCTGTCGATCGGTGCAACCGGCTTCGTCAGCGTCATCGGGCACGTCGCTGCCGATCGGCTGCGAACGATGCTGGACGCGTTCGAGGCAGGCGAGGTGGGCCGCGCCCGCGCCATCCACTTCGGTCTCCTACCTCTCATCAGGGGGATGGGCAGGGTGGGCGGCGCTGTCTTCGCCAAACTGGCCCTCCGCCTCACCGGACTGGAGGTCGGCGATACCCGGCTCCCGTTGCCGCCGGCTACGCCTACCCAGGTCGCGGCCGTCGCCGCTGATCTCAAGGAGGGCGGTGTGGCACTGGACGGCGTCACTGCCATCTCATCGCTACCCGCGCCACCGCGTAGGACAGCCCATCTCAGTCACCAGCGGTAACGCCCCCGTAGCTCGACCCGGCACGAGGGATCATTCTCCGGTCCAGCGAGCCGGACCGCATTTTCCTGTCACAGCTCTATCACGGCGCGCCGCGCGGCGCGCACTTCTCCGACCTCCGGAGCTCGACCAAGAGGAGACGTTCGACGTGACTGTCGATCAGCAGTACGCGGTCCTGCCCACCCCACATCCTCATCGCCGACGCAGCGACCGCGTGAATATTCAGCCCTACCGATATCAGCACCGAGACCTGGTGGAGCCGGACTGGACGCGTCTGCCCGGGTGGCGCGACGTGACCTGCGCCGAGTGGGAGTCGGCGCAGTGGCAACGTGCGCACTGCGTGAAGAACATCGCGCAGCTGCGAATGGTCTTCGGTGACCTGCTACCGGACAGCTTCTACATCGACCTGGACCGGGACCGCTCCGAGCGCGCCACGATGGCGATGCTCCTCCCGCCGCAGATGCTGAACACCATGGTGCCGGACCGGGTGCCCGACGCTGCCGCGCTGTACGCGGACCCGGTTCGGCGCTACATGCTCCCGGTGTTCTCGGACCGCGATCAGAACTGGACAAGCCATCCCTATTCCACCAGGGACTCTCTGCACGAGCAGGAGATGTGGGCCGCCGAAGGGCTGACCCACCGTTACCCGACCAAGGTACTGGCCGAGCTCCTCTCGACCTGCCCCCAATACTGCGGCCACTGCACACGGATGGATCTCGTCGGCACCTCTACGCCGCAGGTGCACAAGCTGACGTTCCTCGGCCGCCCCGACTCGCGGCAGGACGCGATGATCGAGTACCTGCGCCGGTCGCCGCACGTCCGTGACGTGGTTGTCTCCGGTGGTGACGTCGCCAACGTCCCGTGGAAGAGCCTCGAACAGTTCGTCCACCGCCTGCTGGAGGTGGAGTCCATCCGCGACATCAGACTCGCCAGCAAGGCGCTGGTCGGCCTGCCCCAGCACTGGCTGCAGGGCACGGTTCGCTCCGGTATGGATCGGCTCGCGAGCCTTGCCAGGTCCCGTGGTGCTCACCTGGCGATCCACACCCATGCGAACTGCGCGCAGTCGGTGACGCCGCTCGTGGCGGACGCGGCGAAGGCCATGCTGGATTCCGGCGTTCGTGACGTCCGCAATCAGGGTGTCTTGCTGCGCGGGGTAAACGACAGCCATGACCGCCTGCTCGATCTTTGTTTCGCACTCCTGGACGGCGCGTCGATCATGCCCTACTACTTCTACATGTGCGACATGATTCCCAATGCGGAACACTGGCGAATCGCCGTATGGGAGGCACAGGAACTGCAACACCAGATCATGGGCTATCTTCCCGGTTTTGCCACGCCCCGCGTAGTTTGCGATGTCCCCTATCTGGGTAAGCGATGGGTGCATCAGATCGCCGGATACGACCGCCAGCTCGGGATATCGTATTGGGCGAAGAACTACCTTACGCCCATCGAACTTGAAGATCCGGCTGCAGCCAGTCGCCACTACGAGTATTACGATCCGATTCCCACCCTCCCGCAAGGAGGTCAGGAATGGTGGCGCCGGCATGCGCCGTCGTCGGGCGAGCCGCTACTCGCCCCCCGGCACGACGGCGACTTCCTCGGGCCCATCTCACCCGCCAACCCGTCGCCGTCTGCGTTGCCCACCGTAGGCCCCGGTCCTGGTCCGCAGCCGTCGTGACCTGGTCAGCGGCCGTGGGGCTGCATCCGCCCGCCGGGTGCCTCGCCTCTACGAGCAGAACACGATCAGCAAAGAGGCGACTGTGACGCTACTGAGTCGGGTGGGCCAGGACATGCGGTCAACGTTCGCTGATCTGTGTCTTCACGAGGTGTTCGAGTTCCGATCCGACGCGACCCCGGACGCGACGGCACTGGTATGCGGTGCGGCCTCCTTCACCTACCGAGAGCTCGATCGGGCATCGAACCGGCTTGCCCACCGGCTGCGGGAGTCCGGTGCAGGCACGGGTCGCTTCGTTGCGCTGTTCCTCGACCGCTCCGAGCTGCCCGTCATCGTTATCCTCGCTTGCCTCAAGTCAGGGGCGGCCTACGTCCCGATCGACCCGAGCTACCCCACCGAGCGCATCCGCCACATCCTCGCCGAGCTCGGCCCGGGGCTGTGCGTGACGGAGACGCACCTGGCCGCGCGAGCGTCGTCCGCATTCGTCGGAACCGAGCTGCTCATCCTGGACGACGATGGCGCGGATCGCGAGGGCCACCCGACGGGCAGATTGCGGCGCACCGACACCGGTGTCTGCCCTGGCGACCTCGCCTACGTGATCTACACATCCGGCACGACCGGACGCCCTAAGGGCGTCATGACCGAGCACCGCCACGTCACACGCTTCGTGGAGGTGTTCAACGAGGTGTGCGCAACGACTCCGGGCGACCGAGTCCACCAGGGATTCTCGCTGGCGTTCGACGGGTCCGTCGAGGAGATCTGGATGGCCTTCTCGAACGGCTCCACTCTGGTTGTTCCGCCCCGCGACGCACCTCGTTTCGGCGACGACCTGGCTCGTTACCTGAGCAATGAGGAGATCACCTACCTGTCGACGGTTCCGACGATGCTCTCGACCCTGGGCGAGCCGCCTCGCTGCCTGCGGACCGTGGTCGTGAGCGGCGAGGTGTGCCCGGCCGCGCTGGTGAGCCGCTGGGCGAGAGACGGGCTGCGTCTGCTGAACGTCTACGGTCCGACCGAGGCCACCGTCAACACGACAGTCGCCGAATGCCGTTGCGATCGCCCGGTCACGATCGGCCGGCCTTTGCGTGGCTACGACGTCACCGTCGTCGACGAGCAGCTGCGCCCTGTCGCCGTCGGCATCGAAGGCGAGCTCGTCATCAGCGGCGAGACCCTCGCCCGCGGGTACTTCAATCGGCCCGACCTGACCGACGAGCGATTCGTGTGCGTCTCCGGCCCGGTGAGAGGGCAGTCCCGTCGCCTCTATCGGACCGGGGACCTCGCCCGATGGAACGAGCACGGGGAGCTTGAGTTCCGAGGCCGGATCGACGGCCAGGTGAAGATCCGCGGTTATCGGGTCGAACTGGCTGAGATCGAGACGGTGCTCGCGGAGCACCCCCATGTCGGCGCGGCAAGTGTGCGCCTCGCCGAGCGCAGTGGCCTGCAGGAACTCGCCGCATACGTGGTGATGGCCGACCCGGCGACCGAACCGGCTCGGGACGAGATACTGGAGCTGCTCGAGTCCCGGCTCCCGCCGTACATGGTTCCCGGCCATCTGGACGTGGTGGCCGAGTTCCCGCGTACCACCAGCGGGAAGATCGATCGGAAGCGGCTGCCGGCCCCTGTCGCGGCGCTCGTCCGATCGTCAGCTAGGGAGGTACCTCCCGAGGGCCCGCTGGAGCGGGCCATCGCCGAGGTGTGGTCGAACGTGCTCGGCGTAGCGGTGACGTCGGTCGAGAAGGACTTCTTTCTCGACTTCGCGGGGCACTCCCTCGTCGCCGCGCAGATGGTGACGGCACTCAGGGAGCGCATCTCCTACCCGGTCACCGTCCGCGACGCCTACCGGTTTCCGACGATCCGCGGCCTCGCCGCGCACGTCGAGGAATCCGCCGATCGCGCCGGGTCCAGGCCGATTCGCGCGGGTGGTACTACGACGCCGACCGCTCGTGCGGTCTTCGACAGCACACCGCGATGGTGCCGGGTCGCCGTCGCGGCCGCGCAGGCTGTCTCGCTGTATCTGACGGCCGTTCCGGTCGCGCTGCCCGGCACGGTTCTGTTCCTGCTCGGCCTGGGTTGGGTGCAGAATCGTGTCTCGACAGCACTGTTGCTCGGGGTCGTTGCAGTACTTCCCGTCATGCTGTGGCCCCTGTTGCTGGTTGTCTCCATAGCCGCCAAGTGGCTCCTCATCGGGCGGTACGAAACGGGCGAGCACCGACTGGGGAGTGGCTTCTACTGGCGTTGGTGGCTGACGAACCGGCTCGGTGCGCTGAGCGGCGCCGGAGCCCTCGTCGGTACCCCGGTGCTCCCGCTCTACTACCGCCTGATGGGAGCGAAGGTCGGTCCGCGCTGCACGCTGGACACCGTGCACTGCTCGGCGTGGGATCTCGTGTCCATCGGCGCCGAGACGAGCATCGGTTCCGACACCCAGATCCTGGGATATCGCGTCGAGGCAGGGATGCTTCGCCTCGGCCGGATCGACATCGGCGTCGGGTGCTTCGTGGGCATCCACTCGGCTCTGGGGCTGGATGTCCGGATGGGCGATGACTGCGTCCTCGACGATCAGTCCCTGCTCCCGGACGGGGCCGTGGTTCCCTCCGGGGACGGGCGCAGCGGGTCGCCGGCGCGCGAGGCGGTCGACCGCCTGCCGTCTGCGGAGACGCTCGGCCCTGGCAGGGCAGGTCGCCATCGGCCGACCGCCGGTCCCCCGCCCCGACGAGCGCTGTTCGGGCTGGCACACGTGATGGCGGTGGAGGTCATGTCGGTCGTGCTACTCGCGCCCGTGCTGCTGTTCGCCGGCGGTTACTGGCTCGCCTTTCACCTCGGCGGTCCGCTGGTCGGCGTCGTGGCCGTCGCGGCCTCGGTGCCCTTCAGCGTGATCTTCTCCGGGCTGTACATCGCCGCTGTGAAGCGGGTCGTGCTGACACGGATCCGCCCGGGCACGTTCCCGGTCCTGAGCGCCAGATACCTCCGCAAGTGGCTGTCCGATGCTCTCATGGGCACCAGCCGGGCCCTCCTGCTGCCCGTTTACACGACGCTGTACCTGCCGCCGTTGCTGCGGTTGATGGGCGCCCGGATCGGTCCCCGAGCGGAGATCTCCACCGTCTGGAGCTTCGCCCCGGAGTTGATCGACGTCGGTCCGGAGAGCTTCTTCGCCGACGGCTCCATCATCGGCGGCCGGCGCTGCCATCGAGGGCTGTGCACGATCGGCCTCAACCGGATCGGGCGCCGCAGCTTCGTGGGGAACAGCGCGATTCTGCCCGTGGGCAGGAGCCTGGGCGACAATTGCCTGCTCGGCGTGCAATCGATCCCGCCGGCGAACCAGGTCAACGTCTCCGACGGCACCGAGTGGCTCGGATCGCCGTCGTTCGCATTGACCCATCGGCTGAAGGTCGGGAACTTCGACACGACCGTCACCTTCCACCCGCCCCGGCGTCTCTACCTCCAGCGCGCGCTCGTCGACGGCCTGCGCATTCTGATCCCTGCGTACCTGGGACTCGCGACGCTGGCCCTGTTCTTCACGGCCCTCTACTTCTTGTATGCGCGGCTCGGTGTCGTGGCCATGACGGCTCTGTCGCCCATCATCGGATTCGTCCTGGCCCTGCTGAACGTCTTCGTCGTGGCCGGCCTCAAGAAGGTCGTAATGGGGACCTACCGACCGGAGATCAAGCCGCTGTGGTCGATGTACGTCTGGCTCAACGAGATGATCAACGGTGCCTATGAGTCGGTTGCGGCACCCGTGCTCAGCCAACTGCTCGGAACCCCCTTCGTCGGGCCCCTCCTGCGGATGTTCGGCTGTCGCATCGGCCGGCACACCTACATCGCGACCACGTTGTTCTCCGAATTCGACCTGGTGGACATCGGTGATCACGCGGCGCTCAACCATGGGGTCGTGGTGCAGAACCACCTGTTCGAGGACAGGGTGTTCAAGTCGTCGCGACTGCGGATCGGGGACGGGGCTTCCGTCGGAAACATGAGCGTCGTGCTCTACGACTCGGAGATCGAAGCCGACACGGTCGTCGGCCCGTTGTCGCTGCTGATGAAGGGCGAGACACTGCGACGGGGCACGCGGTGGGTTGGAGTGCCCACGGTTCCGGCGGCCGAGGCGTGTGACGTGACGACGCCGGCCCATGCCACCAGCACACCATGCCGGCCCGGGTGCGGGCCGGGCCCACCCGGCGGCGGGTGAGGTCGGCGCCAGCCGACGATGGAGGGCGAGCATGGGCGAACGTGCACTGATATACCGAGGCCCGGCGGCGTGTGAGGGCTGCGCGGAAGCAGTGGCCGCACTGCTCCGAAGTTGCCCGCGCCGCTTCGACGTGAGCTACGCCGGTCCCGCGGACCTCGAGCTCACTGCTACAAGCCTTCGGTCCGCGGCGCTCTACGCCCAGCCCGGCGGCGGAAACAGTGTCCGGAAGGCCTACCGGCAGATGCGGCGGAGCGCCCCCGCAATCCGGGACTACGTCTGGTCGGGTGGTCGCTACCTGGGCATCTGCATGGGCGCGTACCTGGCCGGTACCTGGCGGGGGTTCGGATTCCTGCCCGACGACACCGACCAGTTCATCACCTCGCCTGGAGCCGACGTGACCATCAAGGCGGACACGATAGTGCGGGTCGACTGGCGCGGCCGGCGCCGCCACATGTTCTTCCAGGACGGGACGGTGTTCCCGATCGGCTCGCACACCCCCGATGTCACCGTGCTCGCGCGGTACGCGAGCAACGGGGCAGCGGCAGCCGTGGTGGCCCCGTTCGGCCAGGGCCGGATCGGCGTCTGCGGGCCCCACCCCGAGGCGCCGTCGGAGTGGTATGAGGCACATGACCTCACGAACCCGGACGGAATCCGTGCAGATCTTGGCCACGACCTGATCGAGACCCTCATGAGTTGAGACGGGGCAGCGTCGATGTCGCTCGGAGGCAGGGGTCACCCACCGGTTGCCCGTCGGCGGTCCAGATGACGTCGGCGGGGTTGACGCACAAATGCAGCGGCTGGTCGCACCGCCGACGGGCTGTCGGTGGAATCAGGATGGGGCGGGCATGGCGCAGGACGAGTTCGATCCGAACAGTCTTGACCCGCAGGCGCGCGAGCGCATCGCCGCACAGGTCCCGGTTGTGCGAGCGGCATGGGCGTTCCTTGAACCGATCCGGGGCGGCAGGTTTGATCAGGCATGGCTGGCCGTCGACCCGGTGACACGTCGGTGCTGGGCACAGCACCGGCTCTACGCCAACCGGCACCAGCTTCAGCGGGACGGCTACGACCCCGAGGACGTGACGGCCGAGTTCGTGAACGATGAACCCGATCATCCGCTCTGGGAGCATTTCGTGCGGGCCCAACTCCAGTTCCTCCACACGTCATTGACCGGACTCGATCCCGAACACTGGGGAATCGGCGCAGCTCCGCGGCCGGTCGCACCGGACGTCGAGCTGCTCTACCTACACGACACGAGCACGTTGCCCGGCAACGTGTGGCAGGTTGATGAGGAGCGGCCGGTCTGGCCCATGCTCATGCGCTACGTCGGCCGCCGCTGGTTGGTGCTGAACGTAGCGACCGACAGCGTGATACCGGAGCCAGGCTGGCCACCGCGGATCTTGGGCTGACCTGCCGGCGTGCCTGTCGACGATGCGCCGGAACATCGACTCGGGAACCGGCCGCCTGTTGGGCGACACCGCCTGGGGCATCGCCGCACAAACGACCATGCGCTACGTGTCGTTGAGCAAGACCACCCCGATGCGAACGGGCACCTACGCGGCGCGAACGGCCTCCCGCACCAGGTCGCAGAACAACGCGTGCACCCGGCCGTCGCCGGTCAGCTCGGGATGGAACGCGGTGGCCAGCACCGGGCCCTGGCGCACCGCCACGATCCGCCCCGCGGCCGCACCCGCGTCGTCACCGAACGAGGTGACCCGCGGCACCGTGGCCAGGACCTCCACCTCGGGCCCGGCCTCCTCCACCCACGGCGCGCGGATGAACACGGCCCGGGTCGGATCGCCGGGCACACCCTCGATGTGCAGGTCGGTCTCGAACGAGTCGACCTGGCGGCCGAACGCGTTGCGCCGCACCACGATGTCCAGGCCGCCGAGCTGCTGCTGGTCGGGCCGGCCGTCGAGCACCTCACGCGCGAGCAGGATCATCCCGGCGCACGAGCCATAGGCCGGCATCCCCTTCGCCAGCCGCGCGCGGAGGGGCTCGAGCAGCTCGAAGGTCTCCAGCAGCCGGCTCATCGTCGTCGACTCGCCACCGGGCAACACGAGCGCGTCCACCGTGTCGAGCTCGATGGGACGGCGGACCGGAACCGCTCGCACTCCGCAGTCCGTCAGCGCAGCCAGGTGCTCACGGACGTCGCCCTGCAGGGCCAGGACACCGACGGTGGGGCCGGAACCGATCATGGAAACCACGCTGACCAGGGTAGTCATGGATGCCGCGTGCACCTTCCACTCCGGACGTGACGGCGGACTCCCCGGGTGGGACATCGCACTCAGGCTCGCGGGCTCAGACGCACGAGCCCGGCGATGGGAGACACGACTCGTCATGGCGAAACGTGTGCTCGCCGTGCCGAGACGCGCACCTCGCGCGCCGGAGACCCCCACTTGCGCACCCCGAACACCACGACTCGCGCACCGGGAAACCCCGACTCGCCCGCCCGGAAACCCCGACTCGCGGGACGGGAGACCCCGACTCGCGGGCTCGGGGCGCGGCTCGCGGGTCAGGCGCCGGCGGTGATGCCCCCGGGGGCGCCCGGCGCCGGGGTGGACCGGGGCGCGTCAGCGGCGCTCGCCCGGTCGGCGCGGTCCTGCTGCGCGGCGACCCGGACGGCCTCCGCGACCGCCGGCGCCACCGCGGAGTCGAACACGCTCGGCACGATGAACGACGGGTTCGGTTCGCTCACCACGTCGGCGATCGCGGCGGAGGCGGCGAGCAGCATCCGGTCGGTGATGTCGTGCGCCTGGGCGTCGAGCAGGCCGCGGAACACCCCGGGGAAGGCCAGCACGTTGTTGATCTGGTTCGGGTAGTCCGACCGTCCGGTCGCCACGACCGCCGCGTGCTGCTGGGCCACCGCAGGGTCGATCTCCGGATCCGGGTTGGCCAGCGCGAACACGATCGCGTCGTCGGCCATCGTCGCGACCTCGGCCTCGCCGAACAGGTTGGGCGCGGAGACCCCGATGAACACGTCCGCCCCGACCAGCGCGTCGGCCAGCGTGCCCGAGACGCGCTCGGCGTTGGTGTGGTCGGCGATCCAGGCGAGGTTGTCGTCGAGTCCGGTCCGGCCGGGGTGCACGATCCCGTCGATGTCGACGGCGAGCACGTCGCCCGGCTCGCCGGACTGCAGCAGCCGGATGATCGCCGAGCCGGCGGCGCCGACCCCGCACACCACGATCTTGCACTCCGCGAGCTTCTTGCCGACCACCCGCAGCGCGTTGCGCAGAGCACCGAGCACCACGACCGCGGTGCCGTGCTGGTCGTCGTGAAAGACCGGGATGTCGAGCATCTCGCGCAGCCGGCGCTCGATCTCGAAGCACCGCGGGGCGGCGATGTCCTCCAGGTTGATGCCGCCGTAGGCCGGGGCGATCACCTGCACCGTCCGGATGATCTCCTCGGTGTCCTGGGTGTCCAGGGCGACCGGCCACGCGTCGACGTTCGCGAAGCGCTTGAACAGGGCCGCCTTGCCCTCCATGACGGGCATCGCGGCGGCGGCGCCGAGGTTGCCGAGACCGAGCACGGCGGAGCCGTCGGTGATGACGGCGACGGTGTTGCGCTTGATCGTCAGCCGGCGGGCGTCGGCCGGGTTGGCCGCGATGGCCTGGCACACGCGGGCCACACCGGGGGTGTAGGCGCGTGAGAGGTCGTCGCGGTTGCGCAGGCTGATCTTCGACTGGACCTCGAGCTTGCCGCCCAGGTGCAGCAAGAAGGTGCGGTCGGAGACCTTGCGCACCGTGACCCCGGGCAGCGCGTCGAGCGCCTCGGTGATCTCGGTGGCGTGGTCCTCGTTCAGCGCGTTGCAGCTGATGTCGACGACGATGACGCCGGTGTGCGCCTCGACGACGTCGAACGCGGTGACGACCCCGTCGACGCGGCCGACGGCCACAGCGAGGTCGCCGGCGGCGCTGGCGGATGCGGGTGCCTCGACCCGCGCGGTGATGGCATATCCAGGCCCGGGAATCGGCACGGCGACGACCCTACCCGGGCGGGGCCGCAGCGTTCGGCCCCGACCAGGGGTTGTGGTCAAGCATACGGCGGGTGTGTTATCGGACACATCCATCGCCAGGCCGCGGAGGTGGTCTTCATGGCCGTCAGAGCAGACAGCGGGCAGCGTGCGGGGGCCGGGGTCCTCGCCGTCACCGATCCCGCCCGGGTACGCAACGTGGTCCTGGTCGGGCCCTCGGGGGCGGGGAAGACGACTCTGGTCGAGACGCTGCTCGCGCAGACCTCGGTCATCCCCCGGCAGGGCTCCGTCCTCGAAGGCACCACGGTCTGCGACCACGATCCGGTCGCCGTGCGCCAACAGCGTTCGGTCGCGTTGTCGGTCGCACCTCTGGTGCACGACGACACCAAGATCAACCTGATCGACACCCCCGGCTACGGGGACTTCGTCGGCGAACTGCGCGCAGGTCTGCGCGCCGCGGACGGGGCACTGTTCGTGATCCCCGCTTCCGCCGCCCGCGAGGGCGTCATCGACCCGGCGACGGTGTCGCAGTGGGAGGAGTGCGCCGCGGTCGACATGCCGCGCGCCGTCGTCGTCTCCCGCTGTGACCACGCCCGCGCCGACCTGGAGGGCACCATCGCGGCGTGCCAGGACGCGTTCGGCGCCGGCGTCGCCCCGCTCTACCTGCCGATCCGTAACGACGGCAGGCTCACCGGGCTGTACGGCCTGCTCTCGCGCACCCCGGCCGACCAGGCTCCGGCGGGCGCCGAGGAGGCCCGCAGCGAGCTGATCGAGGGGATCATCGAGCAGTCCGAGGACGAGACACTCATGGAGCGCTACCTCGGCGGCGAGGAGATCGAGCTCGCCACCCTGGTCGACGACCTCGAGACCGCGGTCACGCGGGGGGCGTTCCACCCGGTCGTCCCGGTCTGCGCGACCGGTGGGATCGGCCTGGACGCCCTGCTCGAGGTGCTGGTAGGCGGCTTCCCCTCACCGCTGGAGCACCCGTTGCCGCCGGTGTCTGGGGTGGACGGCGGCGAGCATCCGACGCTGACCGCCGACCCGGACGGCCCGCTGGCCGCCGAGGTCGTGCGCACATCGGCCGATGCCTACGTCGGGCGGGTCTCGCTGGTCCGGGTGTTCTCCGGGACGCTGCGTCCGGAGTCCACGGTGCACGTCAGCGGGCACAGCCCGGCCGTACCCTCACCACGCGGCTCCGCCGAGAACGGCAACGGCTCGCATGCCGACCCAGACGGTCACGACGCGGACGAGCGGCTCGCGCACGTGTACTCCCCTCTCGGGTCGACGCTGCGCGAGGTCGACGGCTGCATCGCCGGGGACATCTGCGCGCTGACCAAGCTCGGCACCGCCGAGACCGGCGACACCGTCTCCGCGGCCGACCACCCGCTGCTGCTGACGCCGTGGGAGCTGCCCGACCCACTGCTGCCCGTCGCCGTCCTCGCCCGCACCCGCGGGGACGAGGACGCTCTGGTCAAGACGCTGTCCAAGCTCGTCGCCGCCGACCCGACGCTGCGCCTCGAGCGCAACGCCGAGACCCATCAGACGGTGCTGTGGTGCATGGGCGAGGCGCACGCCGACGTGGTGCTCTCCCGGTTGCGGGCCGGGGGCGCCGAGGTCGACACCGAGCCGGTCCGGGTGCCGATGCGCGCCACCCTCGCCCGCCCGGGCCGGGTCACCGGCCGGCACGTGAAGCAGTCCGGCGGGCACGGCCAGTACGCCGTCTGCCACATCGAGTTCGAGCCGCTGCCCCGGGGAGCGGGCTTCGAGTTCGTCTCGAAGGTGGTCGGCGGGGCGGTACCCACCCAGTTCGTCCCGAGCGTCGAGAAGGGCATCCGGACCCAGCTCGACCGCGGCCTCACCGAGGACCACCATCCCGTCGTCGACATCCGCGCAACCCTGGTCGACGGCAAGGCACACAGCGTCGATTCCTCCGACGCGGCGTTCCAGACCGCCGGCGCGCTCGCGTTGCGAGAGGCCGCCGAGGCGTGCGGGACGGTGCTGCTGGAGCCGCTGGACGAGGTCGCGGTGCGGATCCCCGACGACCACCTGGGATCGGTGCTCGGGGACCTGTCGTCGAGGCGGGGGCGGGTGCTGGGGACTGAGGCAGCCGGGACGGGACGCACCCTGGTCCGTGCCGAGGTGCCTGCCACCGAGCTGCTGCGGTACGCCGTGGACCTGCGGGCCATGACATCGGGCACGGCGACCTTCACCCGCGGCTTCGCCCGCTACGACGTCGCACCCCACTAGCCGAGGGGCCTCGGCCCACCGGGGCCAGCACCGTCCCGGCGAACGCCGCCACCCGTGCCCGCAACCCGGCGCTGCGTTCCCCGACGCTGATGCCGGGGTCCGGCCGCAGCGTCGCGGTGGCCCGCTCCACCCGGGCGTACCGGGCGCAGGCGAGAGCCCCGCGTAGGTACCCACCGTGTCACCGTTGCGCCCGGCGGGACCGCCGCGTCGCGCGACGAACAGGCCCACGTGCCCCGGTGCGTGCGTGGTCCGGCACAGCGCGCACATCGCGGGCGCCCGGACACCACCTCCGGTCGATGCCCGCAGCGCGATCCCGACCAGCTCGTCACCCCGGGCAACACCAGGTAGCCCCGCTCGGGAGGCTTCGGATCGCGCCAGCCCCAGGACGTCGATCTCCGCGCGGTCCACGCTCCGCAACCAGGGCGGCATGGCCATCCGCGCGGCCTCACCACGGCTGCGGTCCGCCATGGCTCGGCGGATCTCCGTGTCGATCACCTGCTGCATCGTGCGTTCCAGGGGGGTTACCGGCAATCGTCGCGCCGGCCTCGCCGGCCTGCAGCAGGCGTTCGACAGCCGATTTCCCTGCAGCGGGCCCCGCGCGGGTGTCAGCGTGAACGCCGAGTTCAAGTTCGACGACCACAGGCCGGCCGACTCCGGCGCCGACCACAACCGTCGCGCTCGCCCGATCCAGGATTCACGACCCACGTAGGGTGCGCCGATGCGACGGCGCTGGTCGGATCGGACCGCTCTGTGGACCGTGATCTTCGTCGTTGCGTACGGCACGAACGTGCCCACGCCGCTGCTGCTCGTCTACCGGGAGTCGCTCGGGCTGTCCCCCACCGCGCTGACCGGCGCGTTCGGCGTCTACGCCGCGGGACTGGTGCCGGCATTGCTGCTCGCCGGCCCGGCCTCGGACCGGTGGGGCAGGCGACCGGTGGTGATCCCCTTCGTGATGCTGTCCGCGCTGACCTCGGTGCTGTTCCTCGGCGCGGCCTCCGCGACGGCCGTGCTGTTCGCCGGGCGGTTCCTGCAGGGCGCGGTGTCCGGGGTGGTGTTCAGCATCGGGACGGCGTGGCTCGCCGAGCTCGTCCATGACCCGGCGCGCTCGGCCCGGCTGACCACCGTGGCGCTCGGCGGCGGCTGGGCGCTCGGGCCGCTGACGGCCGGGCTCCTCGCGCAGTGGGCACCCGCACCGACCGTGCTGCCCTTCGTCGTGCACGTCACGCTGATGCTCGTCGCACTGGCCCTGCTGCCCACCATCCCGGAGACCCTCGGGCGAGGGCATCGCCGGGTCGGCGGCCCGCTGCTCGACCTCGGTGTGCCCCCCGCTGCCCGATGGCCGTTCGCGCTGGTGGTGTTCCCGGTCGCGGTCGCGGTGTTCACCTTCCCGTCGGTCGCGGTGACGGTGCTGCCGCTGCAGCTGATCCCGGCCATGCCCGGGATCGCGGTGGCGGTGACGGGGCTGGTCTCGGGACTCACTCTGGGCACCGGCGTGCTCGCGCAGCCGCTGGCCCGGCGGCTGGGAGCAGCGCTGGCGGGTCCGGTCGGCATCGCAGTCGGTGCCCTCGGGCTCGGACTGAGCCTGGTCGCCGACGGTCTGGGGAACTGGCCGCTGCTGGCCCCGGTGTCGGTCCTGCTGGGTGTCGCCTACGGGCTGTGCCTGGCCGCGGGCCTGACGATGACCGCGATGATCGCCACGCCCACCGCACGTGGCGCGCTGACCGGCACGTTCTACGCCTGCGCCTACCTCGGGTTCGGGGCGCCGCTGCTGCTTTCGCTGACCGGCGGCTCGGGTGGCTTCCGCGGGTCACTGGCGGGGCTGGCCGCCGTGGCGGCAGTCGTCGCCGCGGCACTGTTCACCCCACCGGCACGTCGCCTGGTCGCGCCCGCTATGTGATCGGCGCGGTCCCGCCCCGGGACGCCGCCACGCCGGCGACGGTCCGCGCCATGACCCCGAACAGGAAGTCGTGCGCCGGGAGCTGCGCCGCGCCCGGGGCCAGCCGGGCCGGGCGGACACGGCGCGCGCCCACGCCCCCGACCAGGCCGTCCAGCCAGCCGCGCAGCGGCCACGCGTCGGGACGTGGACGGCCGCCGGACGGGGCCGGCCGGCCACCGCGGCGTAGGTGCTCACGAGCTCGCGGTAGCTGAGCAGGTCCGGGCCACCGATGTCGAACGTGCGGTTGATCCCGGGCGCCAGCCGGACGCATCCGGCCAGGTGGTGCAGCACGTCGTCGATCGCGATGGGCTGGCCACGTTCCCTGCCCGATCGAGCATCGGTAGCACCGGCACCGTCGGCAGGGTGTCGACCAGGTGGTGGATCATCTCGAGGCCGGCCGACCCGGAACCGACGAAGATCCCGGCCTGCAGCATCGTGGGCATCCCGGCCACGGAGGGCACCAGGTAGAACACGACGTCGACGTCACGGCACGCCTCCCGGATGGCACCCGCGTCGATGGCGTCACCGGGCCGGGCCTCGACCTGCGGCGCCCAGCCCAGCCGGGCGAGCTTGGCCTTGTCCCGGGCCAGGCACCGCACCGTGTGCCCGTCGGCCAGCACAGGGCACGAGACGGGCGCCGATGTAGCCGGTCGCTCCGATCACCAGGCCTCGCACGCCTCGACCGTGACGCACGACGCGGGGGCCCGCCCGGCGAACCGTTGCGCGCCTCCTCAGGGGACGCCGAGGGCTCGCAACGCCGCCGTCGTCCCCGCCGCCAGGACCACGACCAGCACGAACGGCACCTTCCGCCACGCGGCCAGCGCCCCGACCGCGACCCCGGCCGGCCGGGCCCAGCCCGCGAAGCCACCGGCGTCGGTCAACGCCGCGGTGGCGACGAGGGCGACGAGCAGTGCGGTCGCCCCGAGGTCGATGTAGCGCTCGACCCGTTCCGGGACGGTGACGCGGTCGCGCAGTACCAGCCCGGCCAGGCGCAACAGGTACGTCCCGGCGGCGAGCGCCAGCACAGCCGGCCAGGTCACCGCTCCTCCCGCCCGGCCAGCGTCAGCCCGAGCAGGCCGATGATCACCGGCAGGCCTGCGGGCAGCAACGGTGTCGCCACGAGGGCCGCGCCCGCGGCGCCGAGCCCGACCCGGCGCGCGTCCGCGCGGCCCAGCGCGGGCAGCAGCAGTGCGAGCAGCCCGGCGGGGAAGGCCGCGTCGACGCCGAAGGCGCCCGGGTCCGGCACCGCCGAGCCGGCGAGCACGCCCACGACGGTGCCGATGTTCCAGAACACGAAGAACAGCCCGCCGCACAGCCAGTACGCGGCGCGGGCACGTGGGCCGGTACCGCGGGCCCGGGCGAACGCGACCGACTCGTCGATCAGCACGTGCGCGCCCAGCAGCCGGCCGGGCCAGCGGTCCGCGACGACACCGGAGACCGCGAGCCCGAACGGCAGGTGCCGGGCGTTGAGCAACAGCCCGGCTGCGACCGCGGCGATCGGGCTGCCCCCTGCCGCGACGACCGCGACCGTGAGGAACTGCGAACCGCCCGCGAACACGAGCAGCGACATCGCGATCGTGAGCGGCACCGGGACACCGGCCGCGGCGGCCAGTGCCCCGAACGACGCACCGACCACCCCGATGGCTGCGGCGAGGGCCAGCGCGTCGCGCAGGTCGTCGCGATCCATCGTTCGTTTCATCGAACGCATGGTCCCCTACACTGAACACCTGGACGCCGTTCGTCAACCCGAACGAGGGAACCGATGGATCGAACGACACCGCTGGAGACCATCGCCGTCGCCGTGCGCCGCGAGCGCGAGCGGATGGGTGTCTCACTCGCCGAGCTGGCCCGCCGCGCCGGGATCGCGAAGTCCACCTTGTCTCAGCTCGAGGCCGGGTCGGGCAACCCGAGCGTGGAGACGCTGTGGGCGCTGGCAGTGGTACTGGAGGTGCCGTTCAGCCGGCTCGTGGACCCGCCCGCGCCGGCGGTCCGTGTCGTCCGCGCCGGGGAAGGACTCGCGATCCCGTCCGAGCAGGCGCCGTTCACCGCGACCCTGCTGGCCGCCTGCCCGCCCGGGGCCCGCCGGGACGTGCACGTGATGACCGCCGAGCCCGGGCCCGCCCGGGAGGCACACGCGCACATCCGCGGCACGACCGAGCACATCCTGGTCACCGCAGGCCGCTGGCGGGCCGGCCCCGACGGGGCGGAGGTCGAGCTCGGCCCCGGCGACTACGCCTGCTTCCCCGGCGATCGGCCGCACCGGTACCAGGCGCTCGAGCCGGGCACGACCGCCGTGCTGATCATGGAATACGTCTGACCGGCCCCGTCACGGCTCCAGCGGCGCGACAGCCCGGTAGTACAGGTCGAGGCAGATCAACAGCTCGGTGTCGGCCACCCCGGTGAGCGTGCGGATCTCCGAGTCGACCACCCGCAGCACGTCGTCCATCCCCCGGCACACCGCCTCCGCGAGGATGTCGAAGCGTCCCGCGGTGACCGCCACGTAGGTGATCGACGGGATCCGGGTGAGCGTCTCCGCCAGGTCCACGATGCTCTGACCCGGGCAGCCCCGGATGCCGACCCACACCACCGTCTCGAACCCGAGGCTGCGAGGGTTGGCGATCGCGGTGATGCGCATCGTCTTCGTCTCGAGCAGGCGTGCGACCCGCTTGCGCACCTGCGACTCCGAGATGCCGAGCCGCTCCCCCACGACGGCGAACGGCAGCCGGCCGTCGTCGCTGAGTATCGCCATGATCCGGCGGTCGGTGGCGTCCAGCGCCGACCGGGCGCCGCCCTCGGCGCTGATCTGTTTGCTCTGGGCCGCCTCCCACGCCGGCTCCTGGTAGTGCAGCTGCAGGTACGGGAAGACCTCGACGGTGCGCACCCCGGGCGCGCCCACCAGCTTCTCGTCGATCACGGTCAGCAGCTCGGCCATGTCCCGGCACAGCACCTCGATCAGCGCGTCGTAGCGGCCGGTCGTGATGACCGCGTAGTCGACGTGGGGCAGCTCCGCGAGGGAACCGACCAGCGCGCGCAGGCTGCGCCGGCCGTCGACGTTGATGCCGACCATCGCCGCCACCTGGTACCCCAGCAGCGCTGGGTCGGACACGGTCGTGATGTGGATGACGTGACCGTCGATGAGCTCGACGACCCGGCGGCGCACCGTCTTCTCCGGGACGCCCAGTTCCCGCGCCAGTGCTGCGAACGAGCGCCGGCCGTCGAGCTGGAGGATGCGGATCAGGGCCCGGTCCAGTTCGGACAGCGTCGGCCCCCCGCCACCATCCACAACGGACATGAAGGTGGACGGCAAGCCGGGGACGAGGCTGTGCGGTCCGCGCATGGCAGTGAACATAGCCGCTGCGGAGTTCACGACCTCCCTATCCCTGGTGCGCAGGATGGCCGCCGGCCTCGGCCGTCCGCCGGTGGACCAGCCGGCCGGCCAGGTAGACCTCGTCGACCCGGACGTCCAGCAGTTCGTCGTCCGCGCATCCATACGGATCGCGGTCGAGCACGACGAGATCCGCCTTCTTGCCGACCTCGAGCGAGCCGTAGCGATGGTCCTCGCCGAGGGTCCGCGCGGCATTGATGGTGTGCATGCGCAGTGCCTCGGTCAGCGTGATCCGCTGATCGGCGTCGAGCACCTCGCCCATGAACGACTGCCGTGCGAGACAACACCAGACGCTGAAGAACGGGTTGGTCGCCCGCTCCTCGGAGCCGATCCACACGTCCGAGCTGCCGGTGATGGGCCAGCCCGCATCGAGCAGGTCGCGCAGCGGGAACCGGCCCTGGCGCCCGTACTCGCCGAGGTAGCTCGGGAAGAAGTCGCCGAAGGTGTAGAGGAACACCGGCTGCGGCACCGGGATGATGCCGGCGTCGCGCCAGGTCTGCGTGGTGACCTCGGGCTCGGGCAGAAAGTTGCCCGCGTGCTCGATGCGCGGAAGCGGGGCTCCGGACCGCGGGCCGCCCGCGGCCACGATGGCCGCACAGACCTCCTCCTGCGCGCGGTCGCCGTTGGCGTGCACGGCGAGCTGCAGACCGGCGTCCGCGGTACGTCGCAGCGCCTCGCCGATCTGGTCAGGCCGCAGCGCGACCTCGCCGCAGGAGTGCCCGTCGGTCACGTAAGGCTGCTTCACCGCGGCACTCGCCGCGGAGTAGCCACCGTCGGCGAACATCTTCACGCCGTGCACGCGCAGCAGGTCCTCGTCAGCCGTGATGCCGGACCACTCGGCGTGCCCGCAGGCCTCGCCCAGACTCACGGTCCCGGGCACCCACAGGTAGACACGTAGCCGGGCGCCGAGCTCCCCGGCCGCGTGCAGGCGGTCCATCTCCCGCAGGCCGGCGACCGTCTCGGAGATCTCCCCGATCGTCGTGACGCCGTAGCGGGTGAACAGCTCACGGACGCCGCGGGCGATGGCGGGCCCCAGCTCGTCGTCGGGCAGCTTCGGCAACGGCAGGAGGTTGTCCATCTCCTTGACCACGCCTGTGGGCTCGCCGTCGGAGCCGCGGACGACGGTGGGCAGGCCGGTGACGCTGTAGTTGACTTCCCGGTAGTCCCGGTCGATCCCGGCGAGTGCCAGGGCACGGGAGTTCAGCACGGTGACGTGCCCACCGGCGCGGATCGCGATCGCGACGTCGAGGCTCACCGAGTCGAGCTCCGCGCGCGTGGGCAGCCGGCGTTCGGCGAGCTTCTGGTCGAAGAACAGGTTGCCCTGCCCGACCAGCCAGCCGTCGACGGCGTTGCCGAGGTTGGCCCGCAGCGTGCCCAGCACGTCGGCGACCGAGGCGCAGCGCGGCGCGCGGCAGTCGACGGTCTGGTACAGCGTGCGGGCGGCGACCTCCATGTGGGCGTGGACGTCCACGAAGCCCGCCATCACCGGCCGCTCGCCCACGTCGTGCACCGTCGTCGTGGCGCCCACGTACGGGGCGGCCTGCTCACGGGGACCGGTGGCGATGATGTCGCCTGCACGAGCGGCGACGAAGCCCGGCGAGACGGCCGTGTCGCCGGAGAGCTCGTCGGTCAGCCACAGGACCCGGTCGGACAACACGACAAGGTCGGCGATCGGGGGCGAGGTGGAGGGGTCAGCCTGGGAGCTGTCCACGAGCGACATCGGCAACTGCCTCACATATGGTCGGACCATCAGTGCGCCGGACGATAACCGCCTCAGTAGCCGCCCGTCAACGACGGATTCCTCCCTGTTGGTCGCGTATCGTGACTGATCCGAGCGAATCGGCCCCGAACATGCCGCAAGGGAACCAGTTTCCCTTGGTTTACGACGGTAACCGCCCTGATAGACCATTGAACCGACGAAATCTTTCCTTGACACCACGCTTGAAGCCTGATTTGGTCTCGTCATCGTCGCCATGACGTTCGAGCTGCAACATCCGGTTCAACCCCCTTTTTGCGTTGGAGGACTTCCGTGCCCACTGGAGTGCGTCATGCAGAGGTCGCCGGTGGAGGCCTCGCGGGCCTGACCGTCGCGACGGCACTGGCCCAGCGCGGGTGGAGCGTTCGCGTCCACGAGCGCGGACGCGAACTGCGCGAGATCGGCGCCGGCATCTTCATGTGGGAGAACGCGCTGCGCGTGCTGGAGGGGATCGGCGCGTTCGACGAGGCGATCGGCCGGGCTGAGCGCATCGGCAGCTGGAAGCTCTACGACGAGCGGCAGCGACTGATCCAGGACGACTGGATGAAGGGCGACGAGACGCGCCTCTACACCGTGCTGCGCACCGACCTGCACCGCGCGCTGGGCAACGCCGCGCGCCGCGCCGGCGTGGAGATCGTGACCAGCTCGCTGGTGGCCGGGGCCTCCCCGGACGGGGAGCTGTTCATGGAGTCCGGTGACGTGCACAAGGCCGATCTGGTCATCGGCACCGACGGCGTCGGGTCACCGGTGCGCAACTCGATCGGACTCGACCTCGCGGTCCGCGACCTGCAGGACGGCTGCGGTCGCCACCTCATCCCGCGCCTGCCCCACGACCCCGTCAACAACGCGCTGGAGTACTGGAACGGCGGCCGCCGGGTCGGCATCGTTCCGGTCACCCCGGAGCAGGTCTACGTCTACACCTGCTGCCCGGCCAAGGACCTGGACGGCCGCGAACGGCCGTTCAACACCGAGTCCTGGTCGCGATCCTTCCCCACACTGCGTGACGTGTTCGATCGGATCCCCGACGTCTCGCGCTGGGCCTCCTTCTCCGACGTGAGCTGCCACCGCTGGGTCAAAGGCCGGGTCGCGCTGGTCGGTGACGCGGCGAGCGCCATGTCACCGAACCTCGGGCAGGCCGCCTGCCTGGCCATGACCAACGGCTACGCGATGGCGATGATGCTCGACGGGCGGGCCGACGTCCCCTCCGGTCTGCTCGGCTGGGAGGCCCGCCAGCGGCCGGTCACCGACGCCACCCAGCGGTACTCGCGGCTCTACGGCCGGGTCGGGACGCGCTGGCCGCGCCCGCTGGCCGACGTGCGTTCCGCGCTCGTCTGGGCCGCCGGCCGGTCGCAGCGCTGGCAGGAGTGCGTCAACGTGGCCGCCCACCAGGGCGCCGATCTCGTCGGCCAGGCGCACCGCTCCGACACGACCTGATCTTCCACCCCACGACCCACCACTGCCCTGCACGGGCAGGGCCTCACGATGGAGTGAGCATGAGCAGACGCACCGCGAAAGCCGCGATGCTCCTGGCTGCGTCCGCCCTGCTGCTCGCCGCCTGCGGTGGCGGTGCCGGCGGCGAGCAGCGGGCCAGCAAGTACGACCCGGCGGTCCCCATCCCCGGCTCGACCGACGGCTCGCACGACGCCCCGCCGGCGCAGATCCGTGCGGGCCTGGCGCAGGACGCCTGGTGGTACCCCACGCTGTTCGTGGACTGCACGGACCCTGCGACCGACACCAAGGGCTGCAACGGGCCGACCACCGAGGGCGTCTACAACGCTATCCCGCGGGACCTCGTCTCCCAGCCCTGGCGGATCTGCGCCGCGGTGCCGCACCTCAAGGACCCGTACTGGGCCGCGATGAACTACGGCGTCACCGAGGAGGCCGAGCGCCTCGGCGTCGAACTCGACGTCTTCGAGGCCGGGGGCTACACCGAGCTGTCCAAGCAGCTCAACCAGATCGACGACTGTGTCGCGGCCGGGGCCCAGGCCGTCGTGATCGGCGCGATCAGCTTCGACGGGCTCGACGCGAAGGTCGACCAGCTCACCCAGCAGGGCATCGTCGTGATCGACGGGCTCAACGGCATCTCCAACCCCGCGGTGAGCGCCCGGGCCGTCCTGAACTGGCGGGAGATGGGCGCGGCGGTCGGCGAGTACCTGGCCGGCAAGGGCACCGCCGAGCACGTCGCCTGGCTGCCCGGCCCGCCCGGAGCGGGCTGGGCCGAGGACGCCACCGCCGGGTTCACCGACGGCCTGGCCGGCTCGGCCGTGACCGTCGGCCAGACCAAGTACGGCGACACCGACAAGGACGTGCAACTACGCCTGGTCGAGGACACGCTGCAGGCCGACGCCAAGGTCACCGTGGTGGCGGGCACGGCGGTCACCGCCGAGGCCGCGGTCGCGGGCAACGTCGGCGCCCGGGGCGTCGAGATCGTCGCCGACTACCTGATCCCCTCCACGTTCGAGCAGATCAAGGCGGGGAACATCAGCTGCGGGGTGTCCGACCAGCCGGTCGTGCAAGCCCGGATGGCGGTCGACATGGCGGTGCGGCTGCTCGAGGGCATCCCGCTCGACGACGGCATGGGCCGCGCCTTCCCCGCGCCGATCCTGGTGTGCGGCTCGGGCGCGGGCGCCGCGGAGAACCTGGACGACTTCATCACCGAGACCACGTTCGCGCCTGAGGGCTTCCAGCCCGTCTTCCGCGTCGCGGCCGGCTGAGCCGGAGGGGAGAGCACAGATGGGCACCGCCGAGGAGGATGTGGTTCTCCGTACGGAGGCGATCACCAAGAGCTACGCGGGAGCGCGAGCGCTCGAGAACGTCTCGTTCGACCTGCGCCGGGGCGAGATCCACGCCCTTCTCGGCGAGAACGGCGCGGGCAAGTCAACTCTGATCAAGTCGATCGCCGGATCGGTCCGCCCCGACTCCGGGACGATCACCATCGACGGCCACCGGGCCGACGCGCTCACCCCGACCAGCGCCGCGGCACTCGGTGTGGGCACGGTGTTCCAGGAGCTCAGCCTGATACCGCAGCTGTCGATCGCCGAGAACATCCATCTCGGCCGCGAACAGCGCCGCCGCGGGCTGCTGGACAAGCGCCGAATGCTGGCCGATGCCCGGGAGGCGCTGGCGCACATCGGCGTCGACCTCGACCCGCGCCGCCGGGTCGCCGGCCTGCCCCGCGCCCAGATGCAGCTCGTGGAGATCGCCCGCGTGCTGCACCGCGAGTCGGCCGTGCTGATCCTCGACGAGCCGACCGCGTCGCTGAGCGTCGGCGAGTCCGCGCGGCTGTTCGAGATCCTGCAGTCGCTGCGCTCCCGCGGGATCGGCATCATCTACATCTCCCACCGGCTGGCCGAGATCAAGGCCCTCGCCGACCGCGTCACCGTGCTGCGCGACGGCCGCAAGGTCGGGACGGTCGACACCGCGGGGGTCACCGACGACCTGCTCGTCGAAATGATGGCCGGACGCAGCCTCGACCAGCTGTTCCCCACGGTGGCAACCACCCCCGGCCGGGTCCGGCTGCGTGCCTCCGGGCTACGGACCGCCACTCTCGCCGGCGTCTCGTTCGAGGTCGCGGCGGGCGAGATCGTCGGGCTCGCCGGACTCGTCGGATCCGGGAAGTCGGACATCGGCCGGGTCTGCTTCGGCCTGGACGCCCTGCAGGCCGGATCCGTCGAGGTCGACGGCCGGGCACTGCAGCGGCCCAGCCCCATCCGGGCCATGCGCCAGGGCCTGATCTACTACCCCGCCGACCGGCACGTGGAGGGGCTGGTCCGCACCGGCACGCTGGCGGACAACATCACGCTGGCACCCGTCGCGGCCGGCACGATGTCCCGGCTGGGCATCGTGGACCGCCGGGCCGGGGCCGACCGGGTGCAGACCGTCGTCGAGGCGCTGGCGATCCGTCCCGCCGATCCCGGCCGGCCGATCCTCGGTTTCTCCGGCGGCAACCAGCAGAAGGCGCTGCTGGCGCGCTCGTTCGCGCGCGACTTCGGCGTGCACGTCTTCGACGAGCCCACCGTGGGAATCGACATCGGCGCCAAGGCCGACGTCTACGCACATATGAAACGGCTCTGCGAGGCCGGTGCCGCCGTCGTGCTCATCTCGTCGGACGCCGAGGAGATCCTCGGGATGTCCCACCGCATCTACGTCGTCCGCGAGGGACGGATCGTCGCCGACCTACGCGGTGCCGATCGGACCGAGGAGAACGTGGTGCGCGCGTTCTTCGACTCGCAGGACTCCTCCTCCGTCACCTCAGGGAGCCCCCGATGACCCGTACGCTCGATCTGGACGAGCAGCCCCCCGCCCCGCCGGAGCCGCCGTCGCGGCCCGGGAGCCCGCGGGCCGGTTCGGGCCGCTCCCGGGCTCTCAGTGCGCTCCTGCGCGTCGGGCTGCTCCCGGTGCTGCTCGTCGCCGCCGTGGTGATCTTCTCGGTGGTGGAGCCACGGTTCCTGACCACGATCAACGCCACCAACATCTCCCGGCAGCTGTCGTTCCTGCTGATCGTGACGGTGGCCCAGATGCTGGTGCTGCTCACCGCCGAGCTCGACATGTCGGTGGCCTCCAACATCGCGCTGACCAGCATCGTGTCGAGCGGCGTGATGGTCGCCGTCGGCGGTGACGGGTCCGCGGCCGTGCTGCTCGGCGTGCTGGCCGGACTGGCCGTCGGCCTGGTCATGGGCCTGCTCAACGGGGTGGTGGTGGCCCGGTTCGGGGTGCCGTCGTTCATCGTCACGATCGGCACCGGCGCCATCGCGTTCGGCGCGGCGCTGATGATCTCGCGCGGCACCCCGGTCACCGGCCTCCCGGCGGCCTTCACCGGCACGTTCGGCACGACCGACGTCGGCCCGGTGCCGCTGTCGTTCGTCATCGCGCTCGCGGTGTGCGCGGTGCTGTACCTGGTGCTGAACCGGACCCGCCTGGGTCGGTACCTCTACGCCGTCGGCGGCGGGGAGAACGCCGCCCGGCTGGTGGGCGTGCCGGTGTTCCGCAGCAAGGTACTGGCGTTCGTGCTGTGCGGCATGCTCACCGCGCTGGCCGGCGTGCTGCTGACCGCGCGGGTCTCCTCCGGCGAGGCGAACCTCGGCTCGGAGTACCTGATGCTGTCGATCGCGGCGGCGGTGCTGGGCGGCACGTCGTTCTTCGGCGGGGAGGGCCGGCTGGGCTTGGTCGCCGTCGGCGCGCTGTTCCTGGTGGTTCTGTCCAACGGGATGAACCTCATCCGGGTCTCCAGCTACACCCAGCAGGTCGTGATCGGCACGCTGCTGATCATCGCGGTGATCATCGACCGGTTGCGCAACCGATCGGCGATCCGATGAGCCGGGCAGCCACCACGGCCGGGCCGGACGTACGCACCTTCTGGGTGGCGGGCCGGCCCACCACCGCCGAGGCGACCTTCGAGGTCCGCCATCCCTACGACGGGCGACACGTCGCGTCGGTCGCGGTCCCGAGTGCCGCCCAGATCGAGGAGGCGGTGGCCGCCGCGCACGCGGTGGCCGCCGAGGCGGCCGCACTGCCCGCCCACCGGCGCGCCGACGCGCTGTCCCACGTGGCACGGCGGCTGGGCGAGCGCACCGAGGAGCTCGCCGCGCTCATCACCGCCGAGAACGGCAAACCGGTGAAGTGGGCGCGGGCCGAGGTCGCCCGTGCGGCCTCGACGTTCCGATGGGCGGCCGAGGAGGCCCGGCGCTGGTCCGGCGAGCTGCAGCGGCTCGACACCGACGCGGGCGCCGAGGGCCGGCTCGCGGTCACTCGCCGCTTCCCCCGTGGCCCGGTGCTCGCGATCGCGCCGTTCAACTTCCCGCTCAACCTGGTCTCGCACAAGGTCGCCCCGGCGATCGCCGTCGGCGCCCCGGTGATCATCAAGCCGGCCCCGAAGACCCCACTGTCCGCCCTGGTGCTCGGTGAGATCCTCGCCGAGGCCGACCTGCCCCCCGGTTCGTGGTCGGTGCTGCCGGTACTCAACGAGGCCGCGGGCGCGCTGGTTGCTGACCCGCGGCTGCCGGTGGTGTCGTTCACCGGCTCCGGCCCGGTCGGCTGGGGCATCCGCGACGCGGTGCCGCGTAAGCACGTCACGCTCGAACTGGGCGGCAACGCGGCGGTCGTGGTGTGCCCCGACTGGTCCGCACCGCCGGACCTCGACCACGCGGCCGCGCGCATCGCCACGTTCGCGAACTACCAGGGCGGCCAGTCCTGCATCTCGGTGCAACGCGTGCTGGCCGACCGCTCCGTCTTCGACGCCCTCACCGAGCGCGTCGTGGCCGCCGTCGAGGCGCAGCGCACGGGTGACCCGTGGGACGACGCCACCGACGTCGGGCCGCTCATCGACGCCGCGGCCGCCGACCGAGTCACCGCGTGGGTGGCCGAGGCCGTCGCGGCCGGCGCGAAGGTGCTCACCGGCGGCGGGCGGGACGGCGCGACCGTCGAGCCGACCGTGCTGGTCGACGTTCCCGCCGACGCCACGGTGTCGTGCGAGGAGGTCTTCGGACCTGTGCTCGTGCTGGAGCCGGTGGACGGCGTGGCCGAGGCGTTCGCGCGGGTCAACGACTCCCGCCACGGACTGCAGGCCGGGGTCTTCACCCGCGACCTGCCGACCGCCTTCCGCGCCCACCGTGAACTGGAGGTCGGCGGGGTCGTCGTCGGCGACGTCCCCTCCTTCCGCGCCGACCAGATGCCCTACGGCGGTGCGAAGGAGTCCGGAGTCGGCCGCGAGGGCGTCCGCTACGCCATGATCGACTACACCTACGAACGTGTCCTGGTGCTGACCGGCGTCGCGTTGTAGGCCCCGCTGCTCCGGGATCGGCCACCCGTCGGGCGCCAGTCGCCGAAGTCCGCCGGACGGAGTGGTCCAGGTCGACATCTCTGCAACCCGCTGACAGCGGACTTCCCGGCTTCCGGCCTCGGCGGACCTCGGAGGATTGCACAGGGCGACGGATGCCCTCGACGTCGTCCAGCTGGGCGCCGAGGAGTTCGGTCAGGTGCTGCGGCGCGTCGAGCGAAGTCGCGCCCAGGGCGCGCTGCTGTTCCTGGTGGGCATGGACGCCGTCCGGTTCGACCGGGGGTTCACCGAGATGCGCTTGCACGACCGGTGCGCGCGGCTCGGCCCGTTGATGGACGGGAGCATGCTGCTGGCGACCGGAGCGCCCGACACCACGATCTGTATTCGGCAGCCGGCTTCTTCGAGATGCCGGCCACCGCGGACAGCCTGGAGTCGACCGGCACTGTTCGAGTTCGATGTGCTCGGCGAGATCAGCGGGGCGCGTGATCAGCTGGTAACCGGTCGAGACGTTCTCATGCCCCGGACGGCTGCTGCTCGACCGGGCTGACCCGAGGGCGGGCGGCGAGCTGCGCCAGCAACGCCAGGACCCGCTCGCTCTCGGCTCCGAGAACGCTCAGGATCTCCGCTTCCACGTGGGTGACCTCAGCGGCGAGTCGGTCGTGCAGTCGCCGGCCGTGGTCGGAGAGGAAGACGAGCACGCGCCTGCGGTCGGAGTCGTCGACGAGCCGGTAGACGAGCGCGGCATCCACCAGCCGGTCGACGATCTTGGTAAGGGTCGGCCCGGGGACGACGATCTGCCCGGCGATCTCGGTCATCGGCCGGCCCTGCCCGTCGGCGAGTAGGTCCACGACGCGCCACTGGTCCAGGCTGAGCCCGTCGTGCGAGAGAACGCCCTCGAGTTGCCGCGACACCTGCCGTTCGACCTGACCGATCAGGCACCCCGGTGAGCCCCGGGCGGCACCGCCCGAAGCTCTCTCACGCCGTGCTGAGGCCACGGTCTTCCCCCCGGATGCGCGCCGGGTAGTGACGAGATTGCTGTCATCGTAAACACTGTCACACCAAATCAGGACCGGCACGAGGTATAGGTGACCCGGAGGTGCGCGGCAATGAAAGATCCCCTGACCAACCCGCGCGAGAGCGGTCGGCTGGAGGTCGCGTTCGCCATCCCGCGCAGCGGTCCGGCGGGAATCTTCGGTCCGTCGTGCGAGGCTTCCGGGCGACTGGCGGTCGACGAGATCAACGGCGACGGCGGGATGCTGGGCCGCGAGGTGCGGCTGCGGATCGTGGACGGTGGCCGCGCGCCGGGTCAGGTGGCTCGCGAGGTGGAGGAGTTGGTCACCACCGGGGCTGTCCAGGCGGTGACCGGCTGGCACATCTCCGCCGTCCGCCAAGAGCTGGCCCCCGTCGTCGCAGGCCGGGTGCCCTATGTCTACACGCCGCTCTACGAGGGCGGCGAATGCACTCCCGGGGTGTTCCTCGCCGGTGAGACCCCGGACCGGCAGTTGCTGCCCGCACTGCGGTGGATGTCCCGGGAACTCGGCGTGCGGACCTGGTGCGTGGTCGGCGACGACTACGTGTGGCCGCGAACCTCCGCCCGGGCCGCCCGCTGGTACGCGCGGGTCTCACCGGACGTGCGGATCCTGGACGAGGTCTTCGTGCCGCTGGGCACCGAGGACTTCGGACCGGTGCTGCAGCAGATCGTGCGCAGCGGGGCGCACGGGGTGCTCATGTTCCTGGTCGGTTCGGACGCCGTGCAGTTCAACCGGGCGTTCGCAGCGGCGGGTCTGGACCGGTGCCACGAGCGACTCAGCCCGCTGATGGAGGAGAACATGCTGCTCGCGACGGGCGCGGAGAACACCCGCGGCCTGTACTCGGCGGCCGGCTTCTTCGAGACCCTGCTGACCGGCGCCGGTTTGGACTACTCCCGCCGCTACACACGGCGTTTCGGTCCGCAGGCCCCGGTCCTCAACTCGCTCGGCGAATCCTGTTACGAGGGTCTGACGCTGCTGGCGCGGTTGGCCGAGCGATCGCAGAGCATGGAACTGCCCAGGCTGTGCGGCGCAGCAGAGGCCCTGGCCTACGAAAGCCCCCGGGGCACCGTCCGCATGTCCGGGAACCACCTGCTGCAGTCCGTCTACATCGCACGGGCCGAGGGCTTGGAGTTCGACGTCCTCGACGAGCTGACGCACGGAGTCGGGAGACCGCCCATGTCCTGACAGACCTGGGCGTCCTCGAGTGATGCGATGTTGTCCGCTGCCGGGGGACCGGGGTCGACCGGCAGCGGGCGCCGGGACGAGTTCCTCGTCGCCGGCCTCGGCCGCCACCGGCGCACCACGACTGGAGCTGAGATGGGTCGTGAGTGGAACAGCCGGTCAGCTCCGTCGCGCGCGCCGAGGAACCGAGCGGCCCGGCGTCGACCGCCGGGCCGCTCACGGCGAGCGCTCAGGTCGCGGCCGGGACGAGCTCGGCGAGCAGCGCGCGGACGCGGGCGTCGATGTCGTCGCGGATCGGGCGGATCTCCTCGGCGCTCTTGCCGGCCGGATCGGTGAGCTCCCAGTCGAGGTAGCGCTTACCGGGGTAGATGGGGCACGCGTCGCCGCACCCCATGGTGATCACGACGTCCGCGGCGCGGACGACGTCGTCGGTCAGCGGCTTGGGGAACTCCTGCGCCAGGTCGAGGCCGATCTCGCTCATGACCTCGCGGACGGCGGGATTGATCGTGTCGGCGGGCGCGGAGCCGGCCGAGCGCACGTGCACGGCGCCCTGGGCGTGGTGGTGCAGCAGCGCAGCGGCCATCTGCGAGCGGCCGGCGTTGTGCACGCACACGAACAGCACCTCAGGGACGGTCTTCACGATGGCTCCTTCGGATAAGGCGAGGGCGGTCAGCCGCTCGATGGCAAACTGCCGGGTCAACGAGACGACGTGGGTCTTGACCTTCGCGGTGCGGCGCAGCGCCGTATGGGACTCGAACACGTACCGGTAGACGGTCTGCTCGGGGAAGAACCCGGAGAACTTCTCCGACAGATCCGTCGCGGTTCGTTCGAGGACCGCGACGTCGCACAGCAGCGGCGGGCGCTGCTGTCCCACGGTGCCGTGAGCCGGCGGTCATGGCGTACTCCGGCAACTGGGTGGGCGAGATCGAGGAATGCGGATCAAGCCTGGTGCTCCGAGGTGGACGTCGCGTTGCGGGCGGCCCAACGCTTACGGGCGGCGAGGGAGACGTAGACCAGCGCGACCAGCACCGGGACCTCGATGAGCGGGCCGACGACCCCGGCGAGGGCCTGGCCGCTCGTGACGCCGAAGGTCGCGATCGCGACGGCGATGGCGAGTTCGAAGTTGTTGCCGGCCGCGGTGAACGCCAGCGTGGTCGCCCGCTCATAGCCCAGCCCCACCGCCGTGCCCAGCGCGAAGGAGCCGAACCACATGATCGCGAAATAGGCCAGCAGCGGCAGCGCGATCCGCGCGACGTCCAGCGGGCGGCCGATGATGGCATCACCCTGCAGTGCGAACAGGACGACGATGGTGAACAGCAGCCCGTAGAGCGCGAACGGGCCGATCGTGGGCAGCAACCGGGTCTCGTACCAGTCGCGGCCCTTGGCCCGTTCGCCGAACCGGCGGGTCAGGTAGCCGGCGACCAGCGGGATGCCCAGGAAGATCAGCACCGACCTCGCGATGTCCCACGACGAGATGGCCAGGTCGGCCTGCGGCAGGCCGAGCCAGCCGGGCAGCACGTCGAGGTAGAACCAGCCCAGCCCGGCGAAGGCGATCACCTGGAACACCGAGTTGAGGGCGACGAGCACGGCGGCGGCCTCGCGGTCGCCGCAGGCCAGGTCGTTCCAGATGATGACCATGGCGATGCAGCGGGCCAGCCCGACGATGATCAG
The DNA here is from genome assembly GCF_018531475.1 of Pseudonocardia mahuensis. Classification (GTDB taxonomy): domain Bacteria; phylum Actinomycetota; class Actinomycetes; order Mycobacteriales; family Pseudonocardiaceae; genus Pseudonocardia. Next base: position 6,493 of record NZ_JAHDTG010000009.1, on the reverse strand, counting down.
GCCGGTGCGGTACTCGGGCAGGTCGGGCAGCATCAGCCAGGCCAGCGCGAACATCAGCGCGGGCCCGAGGACCCAGTTCAGGACCAGCGACGAGAGCAGCAGGCGCCGGTCGCCGGTGACGGTGTCGAGCCGGTCGTAGCGGACCTTCGCCAGCACCGGGTACATCATGATCAGCAGGCCGAGGGCGATCGGGAGCGAGACGCCGTCGATCGCGATCGCGTCCAGGGCCGGGCCCATGCCCGGGATCAGCCGGCCGGCGACCAGACCGACGACCATCGCGGCGATGATCCAGACGGGCAGGAACCGGTCGAGAGTGGAGAGCCGCGCGGCGACGGGCGCCTGGGCCTCGGGGATCGCGCTCATGCCGACATCACCGCATCGGCAGCGGCCCCGGTGGGGGCCAGTACGCGCGACAGGGTGCTCAGCATCTCGGGCACCACCCGGTAGTAGATCCACGTTCCGCGGCGGTCACCGGTGATCAGGCCGGCCTCGCGCAGCACCTTGAGGTGGTGGCTGATCGTCGGACCGGAGACCTCGAAGGCGCCGGTCAGATCGCACACACACGCCTCACCGTCCTCGTGCGCGGCGATCAGCGACAGCAGTCGCAACCGGATCGGGTCGGCGACAGCTTGAACACCTTCGCCAGTTCGCCGGCCTCGTCGGGGAACAGGGGTCGCCGAGTCATCGGCGAGGAACACAAGAGGGGCCATTGCTTCGACACCTGTCTACCTTCACTTGCGTCGAAGCAGTAGAGCGAACGAACAGAGGGTTAACTTCGTCTCTATCGAACAAGGCTGGTCAGTCCCCGTCCGGTGATCGCCTTACGGAGCGATGGCGGCACGCTGCCGGCGGCGAGGGCGGCGGCGAGCGCGGCCAGACCCGCCAGCGTCGCGAAGACCCCGGTGTAGCCGCCGAGGGCCTCGGCGAGGGCGGCACCGGCCCACGGGGCGAGCCTTGAACGACTTCGCCAGGTCCGCCGCCTCATCCGCGCCCAACGGCTCGCGGGTCATCGGTGACGAGCACAGCCGGATCGCCGGCAGGTCTTGTTTCGACACCTCTCTAGCTTCACAGATCTCGAATCACGTTCGGGAGGACTGTGGTGCAGCCCACGGCACAGCCTGCGCCGTGAGCGTCTGCTCCTGGATGCCGCCGTTGCCGGCGCCCGTCAGCTCGCCTTCGACTCGCCGGGTTCGCCGGCACTGCGGCGGATCTCGGCGGGGTGCAGCAGGATGCCGTCCGGACGAAGGACGTCCTGGAGCATGTCGAAGGGTTCGGTGCGTAGGCTGTACCAGCTCCAGGTGCCGCGCCGCTCGCGCTCCAGGATCCCCGCGGCGACCAGGACCCGCAGGTGGTGGCTCAACGACGACTGCGGCATGTCGAACCGGTCGGCGAGGTCGCAGAAGCACACCGCCCCCTCGGGCGCGGCCCGGGTGATCGCGACCAACCGGATCCGCAGCGGGTCGGCGAGAGCCTTGAACACGGTCGCCACCTGCTGCGCGGTCGCCTCGGACGGATGGTGCATATCGGACGACCCGGTGGCAACTGTCTCCACGCTGTGCACTCTATGTGTCGCCACGCCCCGGGGAAGACGACGGGACGGTGAACTGATAGCCGAGCCCGCGGATGGCCTGGATCCACTGCGGATTGTCCTCGTCGTCGTGCAGCCGCCGGCGCAGCCGCATGACGTGCACCGTGAGGGTGTTGCTGCCGCGCACCCCGTCGACCCCCCAGATCGCCCGGACCGCTTCCTTCCGGGACACCACGGCCCCGACGCGTTCGGCCAGGTAGCGCAGCAACAGGTACTCGCGCATCGGCAGCCTGGTCGTCACCCCGTCCAGGCACATCTGCGGCGCGGCCCCGTCGATCGTGAGCCGTCCGAGGTCGAGCGTGAGCGGCCGGATCTCGATCGTGCGCTGCGCCGGCACGAGCGACGGCAACAGCCGCAAGAGCTGGTCGGCCCGGTAGGGGTGGGCGAGTACGGCGGCGCCCAGCACCACCGCGCCTGCGGCGAGTGCGGCGTCGCCGGGCCCGACCCCGACGATGACCGGCAGATCGGGCTCGCCGGCGTGCACGACCTCCAGGAACGACAGCGGATCCAGGCGGCCGGCCCCGGGACCGAGCAGCACCGCATCCGGGCACAGGCGCCCGACCAGGAGCAGGCCGTGAGCAGGGTCGCTGGCCCGCTCGAGTTCCACCGGCTGCCCGGCCAGCGCCCGGCCGAGGTCGCGGGCAATGTCCTCGGTGTCGACGACGAGGACGGCCACCCGGGCCGGTTGCGCCGCCCCGGCGGCCAGGCATGCCCGCCGGCGGGCGTGGGACTGGGAGTTGTCGCTCTCCCACGCTGTGACCGACATCGGTGGCGGCCTCGACTCAGCCGAACCGGCCGGAGATGTAGTCCTCGGTCCGGCGGTCACCCGGGTTGCCGAAGATCGTGGCCGTGTCGTCGAACTCCACGAGCGTGCCCACCCGTTTGCCGTGGTCGTCGGGCTCCGCGGTGAAGAACGCGGTCCTGTGTGACACCCGGGCCGCCTGCTGCATGTTGTGCGTGACGATGATGATCGAGAAGTCCTTGATGAGCTCACTCATCAGGTCCTCGATCTTGGCGGTGGCGATCGGGTCCAGCGCCGAGCACGGTTCGTCCATGAGGATCACCTCCGGCCGGGTGGCGATGGCCCGCGCTATGCACAGCCGCTGCTGCTGGCCGCCGGACAGGCCGTAGGCGTTCTGCTTGAGCTTGCCCTTGACCTCGTCCCACAGTGCCGCGGCCCGCAGGGCCTGCTCGACGATCTCGTCCAGGTCGACCTTCATGCCGGTGACCTTGGGACCGTAGGCGATGTTCTCGTAGATCGACTTGGGGAAGGGGTTCGGCTTCTGGAACACCATCCCGATGCGCCGGCGAACCTCGATCGGGTCGATCTGCGGGCCGTAGATGTTGACGCCGTGATAGGTCACCGTGCCCTCGACCCGGGCTCCGGCGACGAGGTCGTTCATTCGGTTCAGGCAGCGCAGCACGGTCGACTTCCCACATCCGGACGGCCCGATCAGCGCGGTGATCTCACCGTCGCCGAACTCGAGGTCCACATCGCGCACGGCGAGGAAGTCGCCGTAATGGACATGCAGGCCCCGCACGGCCATCACCGGATCGCCGGAGGTGCCGGGGCGGACCGCCGGGCGGCGCGACACCTCGACGTGGACGTCCCGCCCGTCGGGGGTGGTCGCAGTGGCGCGGGAACTGCTGCCCACGGTCTGTTCCGCGCTCATGGTCTCGGGGTCCTTTCCCGCCACGCGAGGTTCACCACCGTCGCTGGAAGCGGTTGCGCAGGAAGATCGCCAGGCCGTTCATGGCGAGCAGGATGACGAGGAGGAGCAGGATCGAGGCGTAGGTCAACGAGATGAACGCCTCGCGGGACTGGATCGCGAAGTTGAAGATCTGCACCGGCATCACCGTGTAGCGCGACAGTGGCCCGTCCGGGGTGAAGGTGATGAACGTGGTCGCCCCGATCAGGATCAGCGGGGCGGCCTCGCCGATGGCCCGGGAGATCGCCAGGATCGCCCCCGTGGCGATCCCCGGCACCGCGGCGGGCAGCAGCTGCCGCCACACGGTCTGCCACAGCGTCGCCCCGACCGCCAGCGAACCGTCCCGGATCTCCGCGGGCACCGCCCGCAGCGCCTCCCGCGTGGAGATGATGACGACCGGCAGGATCAGCAGCGCCAACGCGATCGAGCCGGCGAGGGCCACCGCACCCAGGTTGACCGGATCGCGCACCACGAAGGCCAGCACCAGGATGCCGAAGACGATCGACGGCACCGCCGCCAGGTTCTGGATGTTCAGCTCGGTGATCCGGTTGTACCAGCGGGCCCGGTCGGCGTACTCCTCGAGGTGGACCGCGGCCGCGATGCCCAGCGGCAGCGCGATCACCGCCGTCATCGAGATGACCAGCAGCGTACCCACGATGGCCGGCCGGACGCCGGCCGTCTCCGGCCTGATGGTCGACGGGGTCCCGGTGAGCAGGTTCAGATCCAGCCGGGCGAGCCCGTTCGCGATGATCGTGATGAGCACGAAGATCAGGAACAGCGAGGTCACGACCAGGCAGGCCCAGAGCACCGCGAGGAAGGCGGCCGAGGCCAGGTCCCGGTGCGGGCCCCCGTCGAGCGGCCGGGGAGCCTGGGCGACGCCGGCACGCAAGGTCGGAGGCGGACCGGTGGTGGTCATCAGTAGGCCTGCCGATACCTGCGGACCAGCCGGATGCTGATCACGTTGATGATCATGGTGATGACGAACAGCAGCGCGCCCACGGCGAACAGCGAGTAGTACACCGGGCTGCCCTGCGGCGCGTCGCCGCTGGCGATCTGCGCGATGAACGCGGTCATGGTCTGTGCCTCGTCGCGCGGATCCCCGGTCAGCCGGGCCAGGTTCCCGCCCGCCACGGCGAGGATCATCGTCTCGCCGACCGCGCGGGAGAGCCCGAGCACGATGGCCGCGATGATACCCGACAGCGCGGCCGGGAACACCACGCGCACCGTGGTCACCCGCCGGTTCGCCCCCACCGCGAACGACCCCTGCCGCAGGACCTGTGGCACCGCTGACATGGCGTCCTCGGACAGCGACGCGATAGTCGGGATGATCATGAATCCCATGACGATGCCGGCGACCAGCAGGTTGTAGATGTTGGGAATGCCCAGCAGGGGCTGCAGCAGCGGCGTGATCGCGGTCAGGGCCAGGAAGCCGTAGACCACGGTCGGGATACCGGCGAGCAGCTCCAGGACCGGCTTGACGATCCTGCGCAGCCGCCCACCGGCGTACTCGGACAGGAACATCGCGATGCCCAGGCCGAGCGGAATGGCGACCAGCAGCGCGATCCCGGTGGCCATGAAGGTCGCCGACACCAGGGGCAGGACGCCCCAGTCCTTGTTCCAGGAGTACTTGTCCCCGAACGACGCCGTCCAGCTGGTGCCGGTCAGGAACTCGATCGGGCTGACGTTGGCGAAGAAGGTGAACAGCGGGACCACGAGGGCCGCCACGATGCCGGCCGTCACCAGCACCGACAGCCCGGCCGCCCCGGCCATCACAGCCTCGATGATCCGCTCGCCGACCCGCGGGGACGACCTGGCCAGAGCGCCGCGCACCTGCCCCTCCGGGCCGGAGCCCGGGGAGGCAGGTCCGACGGAGGTCGCCGTCATGCGATCAGACTCCGGCCTTCTGCTTCAGCGCCGCGAGGGCGTCGTTCGCCTTCTGCTTCTGTTCCGGGGTCATCGGCACGAACTTCGCCGCCTCCACGATCTGGTCGTTGCGCCCCAGGTAGAACTCGCTGAACGACACCACCTGCGGCTTCTTGAGGGCCGCATCGGAGACGTAGATGAACAGCGGCCGGGCCAGCGGGGTGTAGGTGCCGTCCTGCACCGTCGCCGACGACGGTGCGACGCAGCCCCCGCCACCGTTGATCTCGACGGCCTTGAGCTTGTCCTGGTTCTCCTCGAAGTAGCTGAAGCCGAAATAGCCCATGGCCCCCCGGTTGCCCTCGACGCCCTGGACGATGACGTTGTCGTTCTCCGAAGGGCTGTAGTCGGTGCGACTCACACCCTCCTTGCCGTTGATCTCCTCGGTGAAGTAGTCGAACGTGCCCGAGTCCGCGCCCGGCCCGAACAGCGCGATCGGCTCGTTCGGGAAGCTCGGGTCGACCTGGTTCCAGGTCGTGACGGGTGAGTCCGGCTCCCAGATCGCCTTGAGCTGGTCGACGGTCAGGCAGTTGGCCCAGGTGTTGCCCTTGGCCACCACCACCGTGAGCGCGTCGTTGGCCACCTGCAGTTGCTCGTAGGCGACGTTCCTGGCCTGGCACGCCGCCGTCTCCTCGGCCTTGATCGGACGTGACGCGTCCGAGATGTCGGTCTCGCCGTTGCAGAACTTCTGGAACCCACCCCCGGTGCCCGAGGTGCCGACCGTGACGGTGACGCCGGGGTTCTCCCCTTGGAACAGCTCCGCCGCGGCCGACGACAACGGCTCCACCGTGCTCGACCCGTCGATCACCACCGGGCCCGACAGTTGCCCGCCACCGGTGCCGCCGGTGGCGTTGTTCGCACCGCCCCCGCACGCCGCCAGCGCCAGCCCGGCCGCAGCGACGACGACCGCAGCACCTGCGCGGCGCGCCTGCCGAATGCTCACGAGGGGTCCTTCCTGGTGAGGTCACGGAGGGTCCGACATGGATCATCTCCTCCGCGGGGACCCTTGGATCGAACAATCTCGATCTAAACGGGGGATGAACGAGTGCCGAACAGTCGCACCTGAATCGGCGAAGTTCGATGCAGTGATCCGCTCATGTGACGGAGGGCGGCGGGATCAGCTCAGAGCGTTCTCGGATCGCAGCGATCGCGGCACGCTGCCGGCGGCGAGGGCGGCGGCGAGCGCGGCCAGACCCGCCAGCGTCGCGAAGACCCCGGTGTAGCCGCCGAGGGCCTCGGCGAGGGCGGCACCGGCCCACGGGGCGAGCGCGGTGGC
>NZ_JAHDTG010000104.1 GCF_018531475.1 Pseudonocardia mahuensis | reverse complement strand
GAGATGCTGGCAACAGAGGCACGGGCCCTCCAGGCGATCATCAGGACTTCAGCAATCCCATGATCACTGGGGGTCCGTGCCTCTACCTGCAACGACACGCAGGAACCTCATTTGCCGGTCGCTCTAAACTCCCCGGGCGTGGCGAAGTCCAGGCGGGTCCGGCGGTCGGTGCTCGGCTGGCCCGTCCGGCTGCTGCTCGTGCTCGTCGTCGTGGTGGCGAACCTGTTCGGGGCCGCCGTGGTGATGGCACTGGGCGCGTGGGTGCTGCCCACCGGCTCGATCGCCGACCCCGACCGAGTCCGGCTTCTCAACCTGGCGGTGTTCGGCGCCTACATCCTCGTCGCGGTCCCGCTCGGGGTGCTGTGGGGCGGGCGGCAGTTCCGGATCCGCCGCTCCGACGACTCCCGGCAGTGGCGCCGGGAACGCAATCTGGTGCTCTACGGCCCGCTGCGACTCACCACCGTGCAGGCCGTGCTGTGGCTCGTCGGCGCCACCCTGTTCACCGGGTTCAACGCGACGTTCTCCTGGCGGCTCGCGCTGACGGTGGGTGAGACGGCGCTGCTCGGCGCGATCACCACCTGCGCGCTGTCGTACCTGCTCAGCGAACGGATCCTGCGCACGGCCGCGGCCGGGGTGCTGGAAGCCCATCCCCCCACGCGCCGGGCGCTGCCCGGGGTCACCGTGCGGTCCGTGCTGTCCTGGGCGCTCGGCACCGCCGTCCCGGTCGTCGGTCTGCTGCTCGCCGCGATCTGGGCGCTGGTGTTCGACGACGTCGACGTCGGACGGCTGGCGGTCATCGTGCTGGCCGTCGGCGGGACCGCCCTGGTCGTCGGGTTCCTGGTCACGCTGGTCGCCGCCCGCGCCGTCGCCGACCCGGTGATCGCGGTGCGCCGGGCCATGCAGCAGGTCGAGCGCGGCGAGCTGGACGTCCGGGTCCCTGTCTACGACGGCACCGAGCTGGGCCGGCTGCAGGCCGGGTTCAACACGATGGTCGCCGGGCTACGGGAACGGGAACGCCTCCGTGACCTGTTCGGCCGCCAGGTGGGCCGGGACGTCGCGCGGGCCGCCGCGGCCGCCGACACGGTGGAGCTGGGCGGGGAGGTCCGCCGGGTCGCGGTGCTGTTCGTCGATCTCGTCGGGTCGACGACACTGGCCGCGCAGCGCCCACCGACCGAGGTCGTCGCGCTGCTCAACCGGTTCTTCGGCGTCGTCGTCGAGGTCGTGGAGTCCTGCGGGGGCTGGATCAACAAGTTCGAGGGCGACGCCGCCCTGGCCGTGTTCGGTGCCCCGGCCGACGCGAAGGACCCGGCCGGGTCGGCGCTGGCCGCGGGCCGGCTGCTCGCCGAACGCCTCGCTGCCGACCTGCCGGACGTCGCCGTCGGGATCGGGATCTCCGCCGGGGACGCCGTGGCCGGCAACGTCGGCGACGTCCGCCGCTACGAGTACACGGTGATCGGTGACCCGGTGAACGAGGCGGCCCGGCTGACCGAGCTGGCGAAGTCGAGCCCCGGCGGGGTCGTCGCGGCGGGTGCGGCGGTGGCCATGGCGCGTCCCGACGAGGTGGCGCACTGGGAGCTCGGTGACGCCGTCATGCTGCGCGGGCGCTGCGAGCCCACCCGGCTGGCCACCCCGCGGTCCGGGAGCGCCCCCGCCGGGACGGGACACGCGGTCGCCGCCGCGGCGGACCTCGGGGGTCAGGAGCGGTCCGTCCACGGCGGCGGGACGAGCGCGAAGCGGACGGACTGACCGGGACGTACCTGCGCGGCCCGGTCGACGTCGGCGTCGAGCACGACGGCGATCACGGGGTAGCCACCGGTGACCGGGTGGTCGGCCAGGAACAGCACGGGGCCGCCGCCCGGTGGCAGCTGGATCGCGCCGCGCACCATGCCCTCGCTGGGTAGCTCCGCGGCGTCCGGGTGCCGGCGCAGCGGCTCGCCCTCCAGGCGCATGCCGATGCGGTCGCTGCGGCTCGACGCGGTCCACACGGATCCGGTCAGCCCGGACGCGTCGGCCGCCCAACCCGCGCGTGGACCCGCCACGGCGCGCAGCGTCACGGTGCCGCCCGGCGGCACGGCCACCGGCGCCACGTCGATCAGCGGGAACGCCGCCGGTTCGGGACCGACGGGCAGTTCGTCGCCGGGGGACAGAGCGGGCGGCCCGATCCCGGACAGCACGTCGGTGCTGCGCGAGCCCAGCACCGGCGCCACGTCCACGCCGCCGCGCACCGCGAGGTAGGTCCGCAGCCCGGTCGGCGGGACGCCCAGCGTGAGGACCTGCCCGGCGCGCAGGACCACCACCGCGTGGTGTCCGACGGGCATGGCGTCGACCGTGGCGGGTGCGGGGGCCCCGGTCAGGGCGACGGTCAGCCGACGCCGGGCCCGGACCGACAGGCCGCCGAGGACGACCTCGATGCCTGCCGCGTCCTCCGGGTTGGCCACGAGCCGGTTCGCCAGCCGCAACGCCGCGCGGTCCGCGGCACCCGAGCGACCCACCCCGGAGCCGACGAACCCGGGCCGGCCGAGATCCTGCAGCAGCGCGAGCGGGCCGGTGGCGAGCACCTCGATCATGGCGTGACCTGCACGAACTGCACCCACACGCCGGGGCGCAACAGAGCCGGGGGATCGCGGTCGGCGTCCCACAGCACGGCCTCGGTGCGCCCGATGAGCTGCCAGCCCCCGGGCGAGGTGCGCGGGTACACGCCACTGAACTCACCGGCCAGGCCCACCGCGCCCGCCGGGACGGTGGTCCGCGGCTCGGCCCGGCGCTGCACGGCCAGCCGCGGGTCGCCGTCCGAGAGGTAGGCGAACCCCGGCGCGAACCCGCCGAAGGCGACCCGCCAGGCCTGCGCGGTATGCGCCTCGACCACACCCGTCTCGCCGAGCCCGGTGATCCGGCCGACCTCGGCCAGGTCCGGCCCGTCGTAGACGACCTCGATCTCGACGGTCTCCCCGCCGATGGCGTTCGGAACGGATCGAACGGGCAGCCCCAGCACGCTGCGCCGCAGCGCCCCCAGGTCGGTCCCGGGAACCGTCACGAGCAGGACGGTGCGGGCCGCGGGCACCACGTCGAGCACCTCGGGCAGTTCCGCGGTGCGGACCGCGTCGGACAGGGCGAGCACGTCGGCCACGTCGTCGACCTCGATGAGCAGGGCGGCGTCCCCGCAGGGCAGGACCTTCATCACCGTCATCCGGTGGCCCTCATGCTGCGACGAAGGACCGCAGCGGCACCCCGGCGTCGACCAGGGCCGTGCGGACCGCCGTGGCCATCTCGACCGCGCCGGGAGAGTCGCCGTGGACGCACATCGACTCCGCGCTCATCCGCACGTCGCTGCCGTCGATCGCGCGGACGACCCCATCGGTCACCATCCGCAGCACCCGCTCGGTCACCGCGGCGGCGTCGTGCAGCAGCGCTCCGCGCTCCGAGCGCGGGACCAGGGTCGCCTCAGGGGTGTACCCGCGGTCGACGAAGAACTCCGGCACCGCGCGCAGCCCGGCGTCCTCGGCGGCGCGCAGCAACGCCGAGCCGGGCAGCCCGAGCACCGCCAGCGCCGGGTCGTAGTCCCGGACGGCCGCGACGACCGCCCGGGCCTGCACCTCGTGGTGCACCACCGTGTTGTACAGCGCGCCGTGCGGTTTGACGTAGCGCACCGCGGCGCCGGCGACCCGGCACATCCCGTCCAGCGCGCCGAGTTGGTAGACCACGTCATCGGCCAGCGCCGCCGGCTCGACGTCGACGAAGCGACGGCCGAAGCCCAGTAGGTCGGGGTAGCCCACCTGGGCGCCGACGGCGACGCCGCGGCAGGCCGCCTGGGCGGTGGTGCGCCGCAGCGTGGACGGGTCGCCGGCGTGGAAGCCGCACGCCACGTTCGCGGAGGTGACGAGGTCGAGCATGGCCTCGTCGTCACCGAGTACCCAGTGCCCGAACGACTCGCCCAGGTCGCTGTTGAGGTCGATCCCCGCGCTCACCGGTCCTGGCGTCCCCGTCACGCGGTCATCGTCCCGGATGGGGCAAATCCTGTCCGGGTCACGTGTGCCGGAAGGGAGGCGGATGCCGGTGATCAGGCCTCGGGGGCGCCGCGTTCCCCGGTGTCCCCAGTGTCTCCGGTGTCCTCGGCGAGGGTGTCGTCGATGAGTTTCTCCAGGTCGGCGAGGCTGGTCCGCTTCCCCCCGATGCGCAGGACGACCACGCCGTCGTCTTCGACGCCGGCTTCGGCGAGCGCCTCGGTGATGTCGTGCGCGGCGTGCAACGCCCCCTTGCCGAATCGGTCGCGGGCCGCATGTTTCGGGTGCACGGGGAGTTCGTCGGTCATGGTTTACCTCCGGCCAACACGATAAGTGACCGGTTGTTACCCTTCCCCGGTTCGGGTGGGCCACCCGTCCGTGGGTATCCGCCCGTTATGCACGGAAGGGAGACGACGCTGAGCTTTCAGGTCGTTGCGCACTGGTTCTGCAGGTCCTGTGAGGTGGAGGGCCGCGACTCCGACAGCGAACCGAGCTGCTGGAACTGCGGCGGCGCGGTCACGGTCACGGCCCGGCCCGCTGTGTCGCTGGAGCGTTCGGGGCCCGGGCGGGACCCCGAGTGACCCGCGCGCCGCGGGCGCGACGCACGGGTCACGCGTCGGTCAGGACGTCATGGCGCACTGGCCGCGGTCCTTCTTCACCGGACCGGTCGCCGACGGCTTGACGTCGAAGTCGAAGATCGCGGCCGGTAGGTACATCGAGCAGCACGCGTTGGGGATGTCGACGACACCGCTGATCCGGCCCTCGATGGGCGCCGAGCCGAGCAGCAGGTACGCCTGCTCTCCGGAGTAGCCGAACTTCTTGAGGTACTCGATCGCGTTCAGGCAGGCGCGGCGGTACGCGACGGTCGCATCCAGGTAGTAGTTCTCGTCGGTCTCGCGGTCCACCGAGACACCGATGAAGGTCAGGTACTCGGCGAAGCGGGGTTCCACGTTGCCCGGGATGAAGACCGGGTTGGTGGTGACCCCGTAGGTCTCCATACCACCCTTGATCAGGTCGACGTGGAAGTCGATGAACCCGCCCATCTCGATGGCGCCACAGAACGTGATCTCACCGTCACCCTGGCTGAAGTGCAGGTCGCCGCCGGAGAGCTTGGCCTCCGGTACGTGGACCGGATAGAACACGCGCGATCCGCGGGTGAAGTTCTTGATGTCGTGGTTACCGCCGTTCTCCCGGGCCGGCACGGTGCGCGCGCCATCCTGGGCGACCGCCTGCGCCGCGTCACCCTGGGCGAGCCCGGCGAGGGTGTTGTCCGGGAGCGGCGGGAGCGCGAGCGGTGGCACCCGGTCCGGGTTGGTCTCGATCAGGGCCCGCTCGCGGGCGTTCCAGCGGGCCAGCAGCTCCGCCGAGGGCGCGGTGCCGAACAGCCCCGGGTGGGTGATGCCCGTGTAGCGCACGTCCGGGATGTGCCGGGACGTGCAGCCCTGGCCCTGGAAGTCCCAGATCGCTTTGAGGGACTGCGGGAAGTAGTCGGTCAGGAAGCCGCCGCCGTTCTCCCGCGCGAAGACGCCCGTGTATCCCCAGCCCTGCCCGGGGGCGTCCCCGTACTCCTGCGGGGGCTGCACCGGGCCGAGGTCCAGGATGTCGACCACGAGCAGGTCACCCGGTTCGGCGCCCTCGACGCCGATCGGCCCGCTGAGCATGTGCGTGACGCTCAGGTCGACGTCGCGCACGTCGTTGGCCGAGTCGTTGTTGCCGATCTGGGCATCGGTCCACTCTCTGCACTCGACCCGCATCAGCTGCCCGGGCCGCACCATGACCGCCGACGGTACGTCCGGGTGCCACCGGTTGTGTCCCGGCACCGCCTGGTCGCGCATCGACTTGGCCTGATCGACCGTGAACACCACATCTGGCATCGCAACCACTACTCCCTTGTTGTGGCAACTTCTTTTGGATCAGCCCGCGGTCGCCGGGGCGGTCGGGGTGGGTTCGGGGGCCCGCGCACCGCGTGGTGGGCGGGCGAGCGGCAGCAGCGCCAGGAAGACGACCACGCCGCCGATGGCGAGTACCCACGCGATCGCGGTGGGGTCGCGCCAGTTGCCGGTGAGAATCAGCAGCGCGGGGATCGCCGCCGTCACCCAGCCCTGGATGAGGGTCACCCAGCCCGTGTAGCGCTGCAGCGACTCGCGCTTGAGGCCGAGCAGCAGGAAGAACAGCGCCCACAGGAACGCCCAGTAGAGCCAGATCACGCCGAACGCGGGATCGCCCAGGAGCTGGAAGTTGGCGTAGGAGAAGCCCAGGGCCGCGACGGCGACGAAGAGCGAGAACCACCCGACGCCGGTCGAGTCGAGGCCGGCGAGCAGGTTGATCCCGACGTAGAGGTAGGTGAAACCGAACAGGTAGAGGCCCGCCGCTCCCAGGATCAGCAGCTGGTCACCTCCTGACGTCACGATCAGGAGGGTGGGTGTCAATACCTGCAGACCGCCGACGAACAGGTTCAACGGAGCCGCCGACCGGGGTTCGACCACCCCGAGAAGCATCAGCCCGTTCAGGTACAGCACCGCACCGACGTAGAGCAGTCCGACCGTGCCCATCTCAGGTCCTCCTCGCAGGGTCCGCCCGGCAGAGCGGGATGCGCCGGTGGCGAGTCAGGGTCGAGGCAACGCGGCCTTGCGGGGATCGGAGACGACGGGGCGGTGGCGGGCCGCCGGCGGGACCGACGTCACCACCTCCGGGGCGTCTCTACTGGCCTCCTCGCGGAGCCGGAGCCTGGCCTGGGTCGCGGGCATGCGGTTGAGCGAGGGAGCGGTGTACCTGCGTGCGGATGCCCGGCCACAGCCGGGGCACTCACGCGCTGCCTCGGCCGTACCCATCGGGAGCCGTGCGCTCCACGGGCCACACACCGGGCATCGGTACTGATATTCCGCCATCGCTGCATCACCGCCGTCCGGACCACCGGAGCAAATCAGCCTGTCGCGGGCCGTCGGTTGCAACTAGGGCCATAGGGCCCGGCCGTCCGTCCTTGATCTGCTGCAGGCCGGGCCGGTCGTCATCCGCCCGACACGGACCGCTTCCCCGAGGGCGACGGCACCGATCGCGGTCCCAACTGATCATCATTCTTGTTGAAGTGGGCGGTGCCCGTGTCACGGCGTGGCAGACCGCCCGCGAAAGTGGGGTTCGGTCCCCGCTGCGCTCGGCGTGAGCGCACTGCTCGTGTGACAGGCGTCGTTCGCGGTGTTCTCCGGCACGACCACGAACCCCGGCAACGGCTGGAGGGCCGGCACGGTCGACCTGGTCGACGGCCTCGCAACGGCCACATTCGCGGCCGACAACCTCGAGCCGGGCTCGACCGGCACCAAGTGCGTCGTGGTGTCGTCGACGGGCACCCCGGCCGGCGCCGCCCTCGACCGCTCGGGGCCGGAGGACCCCGACACACCGGAAGACGTCCCCGGGCCCCGCCCCGGACCCGGCGGGGATGACGAGGCGGCAGCCCCGGGTACCGGGGGAGCCTCCCTCACGACCGGCTACACGGTGCAGCGGGCGATCGATAACGGCCCGTTCGGAACCGTGGCCACCCTCGGTGCCGCCGCCACCAGCTGGAAGGACACGACCGTCGTGGACCTGCAGGCCGCCGCGTCGAGCTACCGGGTGATGCAGCAGTACGGGAGCTGGAACAGCGCCCCGGCGACCACCACCGCGGTCAAGTGCGGGCTGACGAGTTGAGACCGGACGGGCCAGGAGGAGACGTGGCCTCATGCATTACGAAACGCAGGCGTGGCGCCGGCTTGGCCTCCGCGGGTGACCGCTCAATGCTGACGCTGGTGCTCGCAGGCCTGGCCTGGCTGCAGGTGAGTGTCGTCACCGCCTTGTGGATCGGCGCCATGGCGCGGGACATGCACGCCCAGATCCCCTCGTCCGATCGCGGCGACACCACGTGCCCCGACCACGAGCGCGATGTGTCCCGCGGGCTGACCGGATCGTCACCAGCGAAGGTGAACGGACACCCGGCATCCGTCGGCGGCCCTGACCTGCGTGAGCACCGAGGCTTCCCCGGCCGGTGCCGACGCTCTGCCCCGGGCTACTTCAGCAGGAACCCGGCGTCCACCGGCAGCGTGACACCGGTGATCCACTTCGACTCGTCGGAGCACAGGAAGGCCACCACGTCCGACACGTCGCCCATCGGCATCGCGTCGACGGGCATCAGGTTGCCGCGCATCGCGTCGCCGAGCTCCTTGTTCTCGTCGAGCCAGCCGGGGAAGAAGTCGTTGTTCGACATCGGGGAGTCCACGCCCGTCGGGTGCAGCGTGTTGACCCGGATCCGCTCCGGCGCGAGCTCGCGGGCCAGCGTGCGCATCAGGCCCACGATCCCGTGCTTGGCCGCGGTGTAGTGCGTGCACCCGGCGACGCCCTTGAGCCCGGCGATCGACGACGTGATGACGATCGACCCGCCGTTCCCGCCGGCGCGGATGTGCGGGACGACCGCCCGGCAGGCCTTGAACACGCCCGTCAGGTTGATGTCGATCATGTCGTCCCACTGCTCGTCCGTGAGGTCCCACGTCGTGTCCGACAGGCTCAGGATCCCGGCGTTGGCGAGCAGGAAGTCGATGCGACCGAACTCGCTCATCGCGGTGTCGGCCAGCCGTTGCATGTCCGCGGTGCTGCGAACGTCGGCCTCGATCGCGACGCAGCGCCGGTCGAGCTTCTCGACCTCGGCCACGGTCTGCTCCAGGTCGCCCGCCCGCCCGGTCGCGAACGGCACCGAGGCGACCTGCTCGGTGATGTCGCAGACGACGATGTCCGCGCCCTCCTGCGCCAGCCGCACCGCGTGCGCGCGGCCCTGCCCGCGCCCTCCGCCGGTGATGACCGCGACCTTGCCGTCCAACTTGCCCATCTCGTGTCAGTCCTCTCGTGTCGTCCGCGGCCGCGCTCAGGCGACGATCAGCGGTCGTAGTGTCCGGTGCGCGACCTGCAGGCCGGTGTGGATCTTGTCTTCGGTGCCGCCCCAGACGGGGTCCTCGTGCTCGACGGACAGCACGCCGTCGAAGCCGCCCTCGTAGAGCGTGTCGACCACGCCCCGCCAGTCGACGTCGCCGAGACCGGGAACGCGGTAGCGCCACCAGCCGACGTCCCACGGGTCCTCGCGGACGACGGCCCTGCCCGGCCAGCCGTAGCGGTTGCGCCGCTCGGGGAACAGCTGGACGTCCTTGGCCTGGGCGTGCGGGATCCGGTCCACGTAGGGGCGCAGCGCCTCGACCGGGTCGATGCCCATCCACACCAGGTGCGACGGGTCGTAGTTGAGGTACAGGCCGAGGGAGAACATCCACTCCCACAGCTCCGGGGAGTAGGCGAGGTTGCCCGGGTAGCCGTCGGGGTGCCAGCCCTCCATCACGCAGTTCTCGATGATGAGCTTGACGCCCTTCTCGCCCGCCCGGTCCACGAGTGGGGCGAACACCTTCTCCGCCTCTCGCAGGTTCTCCGCCACGCTCTGCCCCGGGTGGCGGCCGATGAAGGTGCCGACGCATCCGCAGCCGAACAGCGCGGCGGCGTCGATGCAGGCCGCCACGTGCTCGTTGACCGCGGCGCGCTCGGCCGGGTCCGGGTGGAGGTTGTTGTCGTAGAACGCGAGCGAGGACAGCGTCAGGCCGTGCCGGTCGAACAGCGCCCGGGTCTCGTCGGCCTGCTGCGACCCGAACCCGGCCGCGTTCAGGTGCGTCGCGGTGAACGGGCGGGCACCCAGGTCGGGCCATGCCGCGACCTCGAGGGCCTCGTAGCCGTGCTCCGCGGCCCAGGCGGCGATCTCGGGCAGTGTCCGGTCGGGCAGGCAGGCGGTCAGGAATCCGAGTTTCATGTCTGGGGCACCTCCACCCAGGTCGACGATTCGGAGGACGTGATCACCGCGTCCACCAGGGCGGCCGCGCGGGCGCCGTCGGTGAACGTGGGCAGCCCGTCGGGTGCGGGCCCGCCGATCGCCGCGTAGGTGTCGGCGACGAAGGCGTTGAAGCAGTCCTGGTAGCCCTGAGGGTGCCCCGGCGGCAGCAGCGAGTAGCGCCCGGCGGCCGATGACGTGGCCGGCGAGCCGCGGTGCACCGACCGGTTCTCCGTGATGCCGCCGACGTGCAGCGTCTCCGGGGTCTCCTGGTCGAAGCCGTAGGCCGCCTCGGAGCCGTCGAGGGAGAACCGCAGAGAGTTGCGCCGCCCGATCGCGGTCTGGCTGATCACGGTCGACCCGGTCGCGCCGGCGTCGGTCTCGAACGCCATGGTCGTCACGGTGCCGCCGCCGGAGGTGCGGGCGGACAGCCGGGTGATCCGATGCCCCGTGGTGAACTCCACCAGGTCGCACCAGTGCACGCCGATGTCGGCGAACGCCCGGAACGCGCCCCCTTCGGACGCGTCGCCGCGCCAGCCCGCGGCCGCCCCGCCGGCCTGCCAGTCCTGCAGGTACGCCCCGTGCAGCAGGTGCAGCGGCCCGGCCTCCCCGGCGGCGACCCGGGCGCGGGCCTCCCGGACCGCGGGGTAGAAGCGGTAGACGAAGGGGACCGTGGCCACGGCGCCCGCCGCGTCCGCCGCCAGCGCGCGCGCCTCGTCCAGCACGGTGGCCAGCGGCTTCTCACAGACCACCGGCTTGCCGGCGGCGAGCGCACGGCGGGCCAGCGGGACGTGCAGCGAGTTCGGGGTGCAGATGTGCACGACGTCGACGTCGTCGGCGTCGATCAGGTCCTCAGCCGTGCCGGCCGGGGCCAGCGCGCCCAGTCGGGCGGCGGCCTGGGCCGACCGCTCCGGCGTGGACGCCGCCGCCCGCGCCACGACCCCGCCGGCGGCGCGGACGGCCTGCGCGTGCACGGTTCCGATGAACCCGGCGCCGATGATTCCTGCTCTCACCTGGTCAGCCACTACTTCTTCCGAGCCAGGGCGACCGCGACGATGATGATCAGGCCGCGGATGATCTGCTGCTGGCTGTTGTCCAGCCCAGCCAGTATCAGCCCGTTGTTGATCAGACCGATGAGCAGCGAGCCGAACAGCGCGCCGATCACGCTGCCCGCGCCGCCGAACAGGCTGGTCCCGCCCAGGATCACCGCGGCGATCACGGACAGCTCGTCGCCGGTGCCCCACTGGTAGCGGCCCGACTCGAGCCGCCCGGCGTAGAGCATTCCCGCGATCGCGGCGACCACGGACGACACCAGCATCACGGTGAAGGTGATCCGTTTGGTGTTCACCCCGCTGTACTCCGCGGCCACCCGGTTGCCGCCGGTGGCGAGCACCTGCCGGCCGTAGCGGGTCTTGGCCAGCACGACCGCGCCGATCACGACGGCCACCACGGTCCAGACCAGCAGACCCGGGATCGGGCCGATGTTGCCGCCGCCGAAGATCGCGTTGAACGTGTCGTCGAGGATCGGCTGCGGCGCCGAGGCGGTGATGAGCTGCGCGAGTCCGAACGCGATGCCGAGCATGGCCAGGGTGACCAGGAACGACGGCATCCCGAGGAACGTCACGAGGCCGCCGTTGATGATCCCCACGACGAGGCCGACGCCGAGCCCGGCCAACACGCCGAACAGCGCGTTGCCGGTGCCCGCGATCGCCATCGCGGCGACCACGCTGGACAGCCCGGCGACCGACCCGACGGACAGGTCGATCTGCGCGGCGGCGATCACGAACGTCATCGCCACGGCCATCACCGAGATGATCGCCGTCTGCCGGAAGATGTTGAGCAGATTCGTGCTGGTCAGGAAGCCGTCGTCGCCGAGGAAGATCGCGAACAGGATGAAGACGACGACGAAACCGATGTAGATCGCGTAACTGCGCCAGTCGAGGCCACGCAGCAGCCCGCCGCGCCGGGTGGTGTCCACCGGTGAGGGGTCGAGGGTCGTCCGGGTCGAGGAGGAGGACGAGGAGGACATGGTCAGACTCCTTGGATCGCGAGCTGGAGGGATTCCTCGTCGGCGATGTCACGGCGGTCGAGATCCGCGGTGACGGTGCCGCGGCGCAGCACCAGGACGCGGTCGCTGACGGCGAGCAGCTCCGCGAGCTCCGAGGAGATGACGATGACGGCCTTGCCCGCGTCGGCCAGTTCGCGGATCCGCTGGATGATCTCTGTCTTGGTGCCGATGTCGACCCCCGCCGTGGGCTCGTCGAGGATCAGCACGTCGGGCTCCCGGGCGAGCCACTTGCCGATGACGACCTTCTGCTGGTTTCCCCCCGAGAGCAGCCGCACCGGCCGCTTCGGGGAGCTCAGCTTGATCTGCAGCCGCTCGATGAGCTGTGCGGCCAGGCTGTCGCCGCGCTTGTCGTCGACCATCCCGCCGCGGGTCAGCCCCCCGAGCGCGGGCAGCAGCAGGTTGTCGCGCACCGCGTGTTCGAGCACCAGGCCGTGGCGCCGGCGGTCCTCGGGCACCAGCGCGATGCCCTTCGCGATGGCGATGCGCGGATTGGAGATGCCCGCGGGCTCACCGCGCAGCAGGATCTGCCCGGAGTCGGCCCGGTCGATCCCGAAGACCAGCCGGGCCAGCTCGGTTCGCCCGCTGCCCATCAGGCCCGCGAGCCCGAGGATCTCCCCGGCGTGCAGGCGCAAGGACATGTCGGTGACGCCGTTGCCGGCGGTCAGGTTGCGCACCTCGAGCAGCGGTGCGGCGCCGTCGGTGGGACGGCTGTCGCGTTCCTGCCACTCCAGCGCGTTCTCCATCCGGCGCCCGACGATCGCCTCGACGATCTGTTCGGGGGTCAGTGCCGAGACGTCGTCGGTGAGCACCACCCCGCCGTCGCGCAGCACCGTGATCCGGTCGCAGATGCGGTAGATCTCCTCCATCCGGTGGCTGATGTAGACGATCGAGACGCCCTGGTCCTTGAGCCGCTCGATCAGCTCGAACAGCGCCTCGGACTCGGTCTTCGTCAGGCTCGCCGTAGGCTCGTCCATGATCAGGACCTTGGCGTCGAGGGCGAGCGCCTTGGCGATCTCGGTGAGCTGCCAGTAGCCGGTCGCGAGCGACGAGAGCTCGGCCGCCGGGTCGAACTGCACGCCCATCGCGGTGAGGATCTCCCGGGCCCGGCGGACCATCGCCGCGTCGTCGATCAGCCCGAACCGGCGGGGCTCGTGGTTGAGGAAGATGTTGCGGGCGACGGTCAGGGTAGGCACCAGGCTGAACTCCTGGAACACCATGCCGATCCCGGCGGCCTCGGCGTCGCGCGGCGCGCCGAACTCCACCTTGCGCCCGCCGACCCGGATCCCCCCGGCGTCCGGGCTGTGCACGCCCTGCAGGATCTTCATCAGCGTCGACTTGCCGGCTCCGTTGCCGCCCGCGAGGGCGTGCACCTCGCCCGGCGCCAGGGTGAAGTCGACGCCGCGCAGCACCGGGGTGCCGGCGAAACCCTTCTCGATGCCGTGCATCTCGACGGCGGCCGGGCTGTTCATCGCTTGCCTCCCACGAACGACTCGGTGACCTCGGACGGTGGGTCGTCGCGGTACACCTCGCGCCACGCGTCGAGCACGTTGTCGTGGGTGACCGGCAGGGCATCGAGCGCGACGTAGGGCGGGGCCTGCTTGCCGAGCAGTGCGTAGGCCGCGAGCTTGGCCTCGGTGACGCCCTGGTCGAACGGGCGCTGCGCGCCCAGGCCAGTGACGAACTCGTCGGCGGCCAGCGAGATGGCCACGTTCGGCCCGAGGTCCTCGGTGGTGATCACCAGGTCGCTGCGGTCGATGGCGCGGGCGGCCGCGATGATCCCCTCGGTGGGGACGTCCCAGACGCCCCAGATCCCGGCCAGGTCCTGGTGCTTGACCATCATCGCGGTGGCCGCGGCCTGCGCCTGCCCGGCGAAGTCCGGCCCGGTGACGCCCTTGCGGTCGACGATGCGGATGTCCGGGTAGTCGCGGGCGATCGTCTCCTCGAAGCCCTGCAGGCGCTGGCGGGTCACCTGGAAGTCGGCCTCGTGGTAGACGACGCCGATCTCGCCGCGCCCGCCGAGCGAGTCGGCCATCAGGTGTGCGGCGACCACGCCGTTGCCGACGTTGTCGGCCGACACCGCGGACACGTAGTCCCGCCCGGCGACCATGCCGGACGGCACGTTGTCCATGAACACGAGCTTCACCCCGGCCGCGGCGGCCTGCCTGTAGGCGCCCGCCGTGGCGACCGGGTCGGCGGGGATGGAGACGATGATGTCGGGCCGGCGGGCCAGCACGGTCTCGATGTCGGAGACCTGCCGGTCGGGCTCGAAGCCCGCGTCGGTGACCGCGATGACCTCGACGCCGAGCTCGCCGAACTGCTGGTGCAGGCCCGCGATCTGGGCGTCGGTCCAGCCGTCGCCGGTGTAGTGCATGACGATCGCGGCGGTGGCCTTCTGCGCCCTGACCTGCTCGATCTCGGCGGCGGTCAGGGTCACCGACTCAGCGGTCGCGGGGGCCTCCCCGTTCGGGCCGGTGGCCAGGACCTTCCCGGCGAGCGCGGCGAGCGCCTGCTTCGCGGGCGGGTAGCCGCCCTCGGGACGGGTGCGGGTCTCACCGGTGCCGGAGCAGCCGGCGAGCGCGACGGTCAGCGCGAGCGCGGCGGCGGCCAGCAGGCGGCGCTTCACGAGAGGGCCGTGTCAAGGAAGGTCTTGCTGATGCGGGCGGCCTCGGCCGGGTCGCCGTCGTAGGAGTCGAGCTCGACGATCAGCCAGCTGTCGTAGCCGACCTCACGGACCGCGGCCAGCACATCGGTGAAGTCGATCTCGCCCTCGCCCAGCGGCAGGAATGTGAACGGGTCGCGGCGCAGGTCCTTGAGGTGCACGTGCCGGATCCGGTCCGGATAGCGCCGGATCAGTGCGGCCGGGTCCCCGCCGCCTGCGGCCAGGTGCGCGGTGTCCGGGCAGAACCCGATCCGGGACCGGGACATGATCTTCTCGACCTCGACCGGACTCTCCACGATCGTCGTCAGGTGCGGGTGGTAGCACGCCGAAAGGCCGTGCTCCTCGGCGATCCCGGTGACGGTGTCGAGCGCCTCGGCGAGCCGGTCGTAGTCGGACTCGGGCGTGCCGGCGGCCCGCCGGGCACCACCGCCGACGACGAGCTGCTCGGCGCCGAAGGTCGCGGCCAGCGCGGCCGCGCGGCGGACCCGGTGCAGCTCGTCCGGGAGGATCTCCCGGTAGACGAAGTTGGCCCCGGTGTAGACGCTGACCAGCGACAACCCGGTCTCGGTGAACAGCTCGCGCAGCTCGTCCGGGTTGTCGGCGAAGTCCGCGGCGTTGCCGTCGAACATCTCCACGCCCACGTAGCCGGCGGCCGCGATGTCGCGCAGGGCGCGGTGCATCGAGCCGGGCACTCGGTAGACGAGGTCCTTGACGCTGGTCACGCCGGTCGCGTCGCCGGTGACGCCGCCCCAGGTGATCGAGTGGTAGCCCAGGCGCATGATCGCCCCTCCTTTGGACCGATGCGTGCACAGTAATGTTTGCTCTAAACATAAGTCAATGTTCTACGCTCAGAACAGGCGCGTTATCCGGAACGGAAGTACGAGGCATGACGGTGACCGACCCGGGTATGGCCCCCGATCAGCTCGACAGCCTGGTGGTGGTGCTCGACCTGGTCCGCTCCGGCACGGCGCGGACTCGCCCGGAGCTGGCGCGCCGGTCCGGGCTCGGGCGCACGGTGATCACCCAGCGGCTCGGCCAGCTCATGGCCTGCGGGCTGGTCGGGGAGGGTGAGCTGGGCCGTTCCACCGGCGGTCGGGCGCCCCGCGAGCTGCGGTTCCGGGCGGAGGCCGGTGCGGTCCTCGTCGCCGAGCTGGGCGCCACCGGGCTGAGCGTCGGGATTACCGACCTGTCCGGCGAGCTCTGCCGTCACCACCAGGAGCCGTGGGACATCGCGGCGGGTCCGGAGGCCACGCTCGGGCGCATCGAGGCGCTGTTCGACGACCTGCTCGCCGGCGGCCCGCCCGTGCGGCCGTGGGGCATCGGCGTCGGCGTGCCGGGGCCCGTGGAGTTCGCGTCCGGCCGCCCGGTCGCCCCGCCGATCATGCCCGGCTGGGACGGCTACCGCGTCCGCGACCGGCTCGCCGCCCGCTACGACGTCCCGGTCTGGGTGGACAACGAGGTCAACACGATGGCCCTCGGTGAGCTCCGGACCGGGCTGGCCCGCGACGTCGCGGACATGATCTACGTCAAGATCGGCACCGGGATAGGGGCCGGGCTGATCTCCGGCGGCCGGCTGCACCGCGGCGCCCAGGGTTGCGCGGGCGACATCG
Source organism: Pseudonocardia mahuensis (assembly GCF_018531475.1). Classification (GTDB taxonomy): domain Bacteria; phylum Actinomycetota; class Actinomycetes; order Mycobacteriales; family Pseudonocardiaceae; genus Pseudonocardia. Next base: position 6,041 of record NZ_JAHDTG010000104.1, on the reverse strand, counting down.
GCCACGTCGCGCTGGTGAACAGCGTGCCGGGCGCGGCGGACGTGGCGTGCCGGTGCGGCAACGTCGGCTGCCTGGAAGCCCTCGCCGGCGGGGCGGCGCTCGCCCGGGACGCGACCGCCGCGGCCGAGGCCGGGCGGAGTCCGGCGCTCTCGCAGCGGCTCGCGCGGGGCCCGCTGCAGGCCGTCGACGTGGTTGCGGCCGCCGAGTTCGGCGACCTGGTGGCCGTGGAGCTGCTGCAGCGCGCCGGCCGGCTGGTCGGGGAGACCCTCGCCGCGCTGGTCAGCTTCTACAACCCGGCGATGGTGCTGCTCGGTGGTGGGGTCGGGGCGTCCGGGGACCTGCTGCTGGCCTCGATCCGCCACGCCGTCTACCGGCGGTCGCTGCCGCTGGCCACGCGCGACCTGAAGATCGCCCGGTCCCCGCTCAGCGAGCGGGCCGGGCTGCTCGGCGCGGCCTTCATGGTCGTCGACGAGTTGTTGTCCCGGGAACGGCTGGGGCGCTGGATCGCGCACGGCAGCCCCGCCGGACGGCCGGCGCTCGCCGCGGGCTGACCCGCCCCGCCCGGGTGGCCGTCCGCCCCCCGCGCGCGGACGATGGACGTGGTGACGAGCCGACCCGGCGAGCCGTCCGCCGCGCCCGGAACCTGGTCTCCGGACCCTCGGCGCTGGCGCGCCCTGGTCGTGACCCAGATCGCCGGGTTCATGACCCTGCTGGACGTCAGCATCGTCAACGTCGCGGTGCCGTCCATCGAGCGCGGGTTGCACGCCTCGCCGCAACAGGTGCAGTGGGTGGTGTCCGGCTACGCCCTGACGTTCGGGTTGGCACTGGTCCCGGCCGGTCGGCTGGGCGACATGCTGGGCCGGCGCCGGATGTTCCTCATCGCGCTGGGCGCCTTCGTCCTGACGAGCGCACTGGCCGGTGCGGCACCGACCGCCGGGACGCTGGTCGCGGCACGGCTGCTGCAGGGTGTCGCCGCCGGCACCCTCGCCCCGCAGAACTCCGCGCTGATCCAGGACCTGTTCCGCGGGCCCGAGCGCGGCCGGGCGTTCGGCGTGCTCGGCGCGACGATCGGCCTCGCCACCGCGGTGGGCCCGGTGCTCGGCGGCCTCATCCTCACCCTCGGCAGCGGGCCGGACGCGTGGCGCTGGGTGTTCTACGTCAACGTGCCGATCGGGGTCGTGGCCCTCGTGCTGGCCGCCCGCTGGGTGCCGCGGACCGGTACCGAAGCCGCCCGCCCGCACCTCGACCTGGTGGGGACGCTGCTGCTCGGCGGCGGTGTGGTCGCCGTGCTGTTGCCGCTCGTCGAGGGCGCGAGCGGTGGGCTGAGCCGGTGGTGGTGGGCCTACGCCCTCTCGGTCCTGCTGTTCGCGCTGTTCGGTCGGTGGGAGGTGCGCACGGTCCGCCGGGGCTCGCAGCCGCTACTCGATCCGCGACTGCTCCACATCCCCGGCTACCCCGGAGGGCTGCTCATCGGGTTGCTGTACTTCGCGGGATTCACCGGCATCTGGCTGGTCCTGGCGATGTACTTCCAGTTCGGTCTCGGCTACTCGCCGCTGCGATCGGGCCTGGCGGTGACGCCGTTCGCGCTCGGCGCGGCGATCTCCTCCATGATCTCCGGCCGACTGGTGCCCCGGCTCGGACGCTGGCTCACCGTGGTGGGCCTGATCGTGGTGGGGATCGGCATCGGTGCCACGGCGCTGGTGCTGCGCCACGTCACCGGCCCGTCGGCGGGCCTCGCCTGCGCCCTCCCGCTGTTCGTGGCCGGGCTGGGTGGGGGGATGGTGGTCACCCCCAACATCACCCTCGCGCTCGAGGCGGTGCCCGTCGAGATGGCCGGAGCCGCCGGCGGGGCCCTGCAGACGGGGCAACGGATCGGCGCCGCGATGGGCACCGCGCTGCTCGCCGGCGTCTACTACTCGACGTTGAGCCGCACCGGCGGCGATTACTCGCGAGCGGTGTCGGACGCGCTGTTCTGCGCCTCGGGTTCCATGCTGCTGGCGCTGGTCCTCGCCGTCGCCGAGCTCGTCCGGCGGCGGCACGTGCAGGGCAGCCCACCGGCGCCGAAACCGCACCCGGAGTTCGACCTGCACCGCACGTGAGCCACGGCTCAGGGCCGCTCCGGCTGCGGCCACGGGGCATCGGCGGGCCGCGGCGGGTGCGTCCCCGCGCGGACGTAGCGGGCCGCGGCGAGGATCCCGCCGACGGCCAGCGCGTTGGTGATACGGCCGTCGAGCACCCGGCTCTCCGCGTCCTCGAGCGGCAGCCAGCGGGTCGTGAGAAACGCCTCCTCACCCTCGGCCTCGCCCTCGCGGGGCCCGGTGGTGAGGTTCTCGGCGAGATAGACCCGGGCCGTCTCGGTGCTGATGCCGGGTGAGAGGTGCAGGTCGACCAGGGTGCTCCACGCCTGCGCGCGCACCCCGGTCTCCTCGGTGAGCTCCCGGCGGGCGGTCTGCTCGGGGGATTCGCCCTCCCGGTCGCACACGCCGGCCGGCAGCTCCCACAGCAGCCCGCCGACCGGCTGCCGGTGGTGGTGCACCAGCACGACCTGCCGCCGGTCGTCGAGAGCGACGACGGCGACGGAGTTCTCGCGCTCGACGACCTCGTGGGTGACGGTGGAGCTGTCGGGCAGGACGACCTCGTCCAGCCGCACCCGGATGCGGCGCCCCTCGTAGACCACCCGGCTATCGCGGACCTCGTAGGCCATCGCATACCTCCTCGGCGGGACCTCGTGGGCCTCAGCCCGTGTTCCGCAGTCCCGCGGCGATCCCGTTGATCGTCAGCAATAGCGCCCGGTGCAGGTCGGGGTCGGGCTCGTCGACGGCGCGACGCCGGGCCAGCAGCTCGACCTGCAGGTGGTGCAGCGGCTCGAGGTACGCGGCGCGCACCTCCAGGGTGTTGCGCAGCACGGGTTGGTGGGCCAGCAGCGTCGTCGCGCCGGCCAGGCGCAGCACTTCGCGCAGGGTGTGCTCGTGCTCGGCACGGATGTCGTCGAAGATCCCCTGGTGCCCCGGGTCGACCAGCGCGTCGACGTAGTTCGACGCGATCCGCAGATCGGTCTTGGCCAGCGTCATCTCCACGTTGCCCAGCAGATTCGCGAAGAACGCCCATTCACGCATCTTGTCGAGCACCGGCCCGTACCCGGCCTCGCGGGCCACCCGCAACCCGCTGCCCAGCCCGTACCAGCCAGGCACGACCATCCGGGTCTGCGTCCAGCCGAACACCCACGGGATCGCCCGCAGGTCCTCGAGGCTCGGTGTGCCGCGGCCCGGCCGCCGCGACGGCCGGGAACCGACGTTGAGCCGGGCCAGCTCGTCGACGGGGGTGGCGGCGGCGAAGAACTCGGCCAGCCCCGGGGACTCCATCAGCTTCCGGTAGACCGCCCGGGCCGCGTCGCTGACCACGGTCATCGTCTCGTCCCAGCGGGCCAGGGTCGCGGCGTCCCAGCGGGACGACTGGTGGAGCAGCGTCGCGTCGAGCGTCGCGGCCAGCATGAGCTCGAGGTTGTCGCGGGCAAGCGCGGGCAGCGAGTACTTGTCCGAGATGACCTCGCCCTGCTCGGTGACCTTCATCGTCGCGTCGACGGTCCCGAACGGCGACGCCGCGACGGCCTGCGCCGCCGGCCCGCCGCCGCGTCCCACCGAGCCGCCGCGGCCGTGGAACAGCCGCAGCCGCACCCCGTGCCGGGCCGCGACGTCGCGGAGCTGGCGCTGTGCGCGGTGGATCTCCCACTGCGAGCTGGTGATGCCGGCGCCCTTGTTGGAGTCGGAGTAGCCGAGCATGACCTCCTGCAGGTCACCGCGCTGACGGACGTGTCTGCGGTAGCCCGGGTCGCAGAGCAGCTCGTCGAGCAGTGTCCCGGCGCGAGAGAGTTCCTCGACGGTCTCGAACAGCGGCACCAGGTCGACCGAGGATCGCCCGGTGGACTCCGACAGGTCGATCATGCCGGCCTCGCGGCCCAGCACGGCGACGGCGAGCAGGTCGTCGACGCCCTTGGCCATCGACACGATGTAGGTGCTCGCCGCCTCCTCGCCGTAACGGTGCTGGGCGTCGTGCAGCATGTCGAAGGTCGCCAGGACCCGGTCGGCGGGCTCGGGCAGCTCGCCGTGCCGCGCGGCCAGCGGCCGTCCGCCGGCCAGCTCCCGCGACAGCACCGCGGTCCGTTCCGCACGGTCGAGTTCGGCGTAGGGGGTGCCCTCCCCGCCGAGGCGGGCGTAGAGCGCGGCCAGCGCCTCGTGGTGGGCGTCGCTGTGCTCGCGGACGTCGAGGGCGGCCAGGTGCAGTCCCAGCGCGCGGCCGGACCGGATCGCCCGGGCCAGCGTCCCGCGGGCGATCCGCTCCCCGAGGTGCCCGCGCAACGACCGGTCCATCACCTCGAGGTCGGCGAGGTAACCGGCCGACCCGAGGTAGTCGCGGCCCTCGACGTGCGGGGTGCCCTCGGCCAGCCGGGCGCGGGTGTTCTCCAGGCGGGCCTGGACGTAGGAGAGCTTGAGCCGGTAAGGCTCCTGGGCGTTGAGCCGGATGAAGCGGTCGTGCACCTCGGGCAGCGCGCGGCGGTCGCGGGCCAGCGAGCCCCGAAGCTCCTCCGACACTCCGACGACCCGGGTGGACACACTCAGCTCCGACACCAGCGCGTCGACGAGATCGAGGTGGATCCGCAGTGCGCGGTCCGCGTAGAGCTGCATCGTCTCCGCGCTGACCGGCGGCGTCACATTGGGGTTGCCGTCCCGGTCGCCACCGACCCAGGTGCCCAGGACCAGTGGCCGGGCGGCCGTCGGCACCTCGAACCCGGCGGCCGCCGCCTCGGCGTCGAACTCGGCCAGCAGCTCCGGCACCGCGTGCCTGCCCAGCTGCTCCATGTACCAGCCGATGGCGCGGACCTCGTCGGCCACGGTGGGCTTGCCCGGGCGGATCTCGTCGGTCTGCCAGAGCAGGTCGATCAGTGCCCCGAGCTCGTCGTCGGAGGCGCCACGGTCGAGCCCCTCGGCGACCCGGCGCAGGATGGCGAGGACCGACTGCCGGGACGACTCGGTGGGGTGCGCGGTGAACACGGGCCGCAGCTCGGTGCGTGCCAGCACGGCCTGCACCTCGGCGTGGTCGGCGTCGCGGGCCAGGCGCTGCATCAGCGTGCGCAACGGGCGGCGGTCGGGCGGGCGCAGCGCGCGCAGCTCGCGGGAGCGGTGCAGCTGCTCGGCGATGTTGGCCAGCTGGAAGTACTGCGAGAACGCCCGGACCAGCGTGACGGCGGTGCCCGGATCCAACCCCGACAGCAGCCGGGTGATCTCGGCGTGGGCGTCGTCGTCGCCGTCGATCGACGCCCGCGACAGTCGGCGGACCTGCTCCACGAGCTCCAGCAGCTCGGCCCCGCCCTGGTGGGCGACGGTCCGGCCGAGCATCGTGGACAACCGCCGGATGTCGGCGCGCAGCGCCTCGTGCTCGGACTCGGAGACGACGCCGGCGTGCGCCGCGACCGAGTCGGGTGCCAGCAGTCCCGGCCCGTCCGGTCTCGCAGCCTCGCTCACTTCGGCCACCGTCCCGTCACCGATCAGGGGCCGCTCGCGGCGTCGGGAACGGCAGGTCGTGGGCCATCGTGCTCGGGTCCGGCGGGGCGCGCCAACACCGGCCGAACCCTTCGCCCGCTCCGTTACCCCGGCCGAACGTCCCCGGAACACCCTCGACACCTGTGAGCGGAGATCGTCGGCAGCGCGACGATCTCCGCTCACGGGGAGGATGCGGGCTCAGCCGGCGGGCACCGCGTCCAGGTCGGTGGCCAACGGCTCGGCCAGCGCGGCGATGGCCTGCTCACCGGGTGCGGTGCTCACCGCACCCGAGGTGCTCGCCGAGGTCGACTTCGCCAGCGTCGGCACCAGCGACCTGGCCGAGTACATCTAGGCCGTGTTTAGGAAGTGGTGCTGGCGAGGGCACGGAGCCAGATGTTGATCGTGGCGACGTGCACGGTGGCCTGGTAGCGGACGGCGAGTTTGTCGTAACGGGTCGCGACCGCACGGTGCTGTTTGAGCAGGTTGATGCCGCATTCCACGGCA
>NZ_JAHDTG010000103.1 GCF_018531475.1 Pseudonocardia mahuensis | reverse complement strand
CCCACCGCAGCCCTTGTGTTGATCTTCTTCCTTCGACAGAAGCATGATCAACCAAGGGCTGCACTCATGATCAACCGGGGTCGACCGCGACAACAGCGCTGGCGGCACAGAGGTTAAAGATCAAGCTGAGGCCCGGGAAACGGACCGAGGATGCGACGGGTGCTCGGGCATGCGCCGCCGACGGTCCGGGTAGCGTCGATTCCGTGAGATCACCGGACGAGGAGCAGCGGGGCCTGCCCGGCCCGCCGGGGCCGGGCCCCGCTGCGTCTCCCGCGCCCGACGCCTGGGCCGCTCCCGGGCGACCGCCTGGATGGGCCCCGCTGCCCGTCGGAATGGCTGCGCCCCTGCCGCCCGGCCCGGCGGCTCCGGTCCGGCCGGCCCGGCCGGCCCGGCCGACGCACCGCTGGGGACTCGGGGCCTACGCGCTCGTCGAAGTGATCTTCCTGGGCTCGTCGGCGTTGATCGGACTGCTGTTCCTCGCCGACGGGCCGACGGTCGGCGGGCTGGCCCTGGGACTCGCGGTGCCCACCGTGCTCGCGGCGGGGACGTCGCTGCTGATCACATACTGGCGCGGCAACGGCCCCCGCCGCGACCTCGGCCTGGAGTGGTCGTGGCGCGATGTCGGGCTCGGCTTCGCGTTCGGCTTCGGCGGGCTCGCCCTCACGATCCCCGCGTCGCTCGTCTACGCGACCCTGGTGGGGCCCGACCAGGCGACCTCAGCGGTGGGGGAGGTGTTCTCCGGCCTGCGGACGGGGTTGCCGATGGCCCTGCTGGTGTTCGCCATCGTCGTGTTCGTCGCCCCGCTGTGTGAGGAGATCGTCTACCGCGGCCTGCTCTGGGGTGCGCTGGAGAAGCACGGGGCCCCTCCCTGGGTGGCGTTCACCCTGACCACGCTGCTGTTCGCGCTGGCCCACTTCGAGTTCACCCGCACCCCGCTGCTGTTCATCGTCGCGATCCCGATCGGGCTGGCCCGGCTCTACACCGGGCGACTGCTCGCCAGCGTCGTCGCGCACCAGATCAACAACCTGCTGCCCGGGGTGGTGTTGATGCTCGCGCTGCTGGGGGTCGTCCAGCTATGACCGGCTCCGGTCGTCCGATCCCCTGGCCATCTGGCAGAATGGTCGATCGGCCCCGCGGCTGGCCCTCTACCGTGCCGCGGCCACAGACGTCGAGTGAAGCGCAGCCCGTACCCCCACGCGAGCCGCGCGGACTCATCGCAGCAGGACCGATCCGCGAGGAGCAGTAAGAAGCGTGGCCGTCAAGATCAAGCTGATGAGGCTGGGTAAGATCCGTCAGCCCTACTACCGCATCGTCGTCGCCGACGCGCGCACCCGACGCAGCGGCCGGGCCATCGAGACGATCGGCAAGTACCACCCGAAGAACGACCCGAGCCTGATCGAGGTCGACTCGGACCGGGCGCAGTACTGGCTGGGCGTCGGCGCGCAGCCGACCGAGTCGGTCCAGAACCTGCTCGAGATCACCGGTGACTGGCAGAAGTTCAAGGGCCTGCCGGGCGCCGAGGGCCGGCTCAAGCCGCAGCCGCAGAAGGTCGACAAGCTGACCCGCTTCCAGGAGGCACTGGCCGCGGCCGGGCAGGAGCCCACCACCGAGGCCACCACGCCGAAGAAGAAGGCCGACCGTCGCCCGAAGGCCGATGAGGCCGCCGACGGCGAGGCTGCCGAGGCCACCGAGTCGTGAGCGTCCTCGCGGACGCCCTGGAGCACCTCGTCCGGGGGATCGTGGATCACCCGGACGATGTGCGGGTGGATCTCGTCACCAACCGGCGCGGCCGCACTCTCGAGGTCCGGGTGCACCCCGACGACCTCGGCAAGGTGATCGGCCGCGGAGGGCGCACCGCCACCGCTCTGCGCACCGTCATCGGTGGCATCGGTGGCCGGGGTGTACGGGTGGATGTCGTCGACACCGACCGGTAACGGCACCGAACTGCTGGTCGGCATCATCGCGCGACCGCACGGCCTGCGCGGCGAGCTCGTCGTCGAGGTGCGGACCGATTCCCCCGAGGAACGGTTCGCGCCCGGCTCGGTGCTCGCCGCGCGCCGGGCCGGTGCTCCTGACGGCTCCTTGACCGTCGAATCGTCCCGCCCGCACTCCGGACGGCTGCTCGTCCGCTTCGTCGAGGCGCCCGACCGGATCGCTGCCGAGGGGCTGCGCGGCACCCGGCTGCTCATCGCCACCGATGTGCTGCTGCCGACGGACGACCCCGACGAGTTCCACGTCCACCAGCTCGAAGGCCTGCGGGCCGAGCTGGAGGACGGGTCCGAGGTGGGGACCGTCCGGGAGGTCGTTCACGGGCCCGGTGGGGAGCTGCTCGTCGTGGCCCGTCCCGAGCTGCCCGACGCGCTGGTGCCGTTCGTGCGGGCCATCGTGCCGACCGTGGATCTCAGGGCCGGCCGGGTCGTGCTGACCCCGCCCGAGGGCCTGCTCGACGCCGACTGACCGATCGTCCCTCCTCGTCGTCGCAACTCGTCGCAGCAGGACGACATCTGTTGCAGGAAAGCCACTTTCACGCCACCAGCCGGCGGGAGAGTGGCTTTCCTGCTGTATGGCCACGGTGCTGTGCTTCTCGTCCTCACGTCGTCAATCAGGGTTGACAACGGCCGCGATGTCAACCAAAGTTGACGGCATGGCGGATGCGACGAAGGTGGCGGCGGCGGCGTCCAGCAGGGACCCGGCCATCGGGCTGGCGGCGGTGGCGTCCCTGCGGGGACTGCTCGAGTCCCTGGAGGAGTTGCAGGTGACCAACGCCCGCTCCCAGGGCTGGTCGTGGCAGCAGATCGCCGAGGTCCTGCAGGTCAGCAGGCAGGCGGTGCACAAGAAGTACCGGCGGTTCGGGTTCTGAGGTGGAGGCGACGATGTTCGAACGGTTCACCGACAAGGCGCGACGGGCGGTCGTGATCGCCCAGGAGGACGCCCGTGACCGGCGCGACGACGAGATCCGCACCGAACACCTGCTCATGGGGCTGTTCGGGGTGCCCGAGGCAGTCGCGGTCACGTTGCTCTCCGGGTACGGGGTCGACCGCGCCGTGGTCGACGCCGAGATCGAGCGGATGCACCGCCCGGACCGGCCCGGCACCGACGCCGAGAAGCTCGCCGTCCTGGGCATCGATCTGGACGAGGTGCGCCGCCAGGTCGACGAGGCGTTCGGCCCCGGTGCGCTGGACCGCACCCGGGCGGCCCGCGCGCGGGGTGGCCGACCCTGGAGCCGGCACCTCCCGTTCCACCGGGCGGCGAAGAAGGCGTTCGAACTGTCGCTGCGCGAGGCTCTGCGGCTCGAGCACAACCACATCGGTACCGAGCACATCCTGCTCGGGCTGCTGCACACCGAGACCGGGGCGGCGCACCACATCCTCGCCGCGCACGGCGTCACCCTGGACGGAATGCGGGCGGCGGTGGCCGACCTGGGCCGCGGCGCGGCCAGCGGCTGAGAGCGCTCCGAGGCGACCTGGGAGGATCCACCCGGTGCGGATCGACGTCGTCACCATCTTCCCCGGTTACCTGGCCCCGCTGCGCGAGGCGCTGCTCGGTCGGGCCATCGACGCCGGCCTGATCTCCGTGGCCGTCCACGACCTGCGCACCTGGACCCACGACGTGCACCAGGCCGTGGACGACGCGCCCTACGGTGGCGGGCCGGGCATGGTCATGCGGCCGCAGGTGTGGGGCGAGGCGCTGGACGCGGTGGTCGGGGATGTGCCGCCGGGGGAGGTGCCGCCCCGGTTGATCGTGCCCACCCCGGCCGGGCGGCCGTTCACCCAGGCCATGGCGCACGACTACGCGGCCGAGTCGCGTCTGGTGTTCGCCTGCGGCCGATACGAGGGCATCGACCAGCGGGTCATCGACGACGCCGCGACGCGGATGCCCGTCGACGAGGTGAGCATCGGCGACTACGTGCTGGTCGGGGGCGAGGTGGCCGTGCTGGCGATCGTCGAGGCGGTGGCCCGGCTGCTGCCCGGGGTGCTCGGCAACCCGGCGTCGGCGGAGCAGGACTCGTTCTCCGACGGGCTGCTTGAGGGCCCCGCCTACACCCGGCCGGAGACGTGGCGCGGCCGCACGGTGCCCGACGTGCTGCGCAGTGGCAACCACGGTGCGATCGCCCGCTGGCGGCGGGACCGGGCGCTGGAACGGACCGCGGCGCGGCGGCCCGACCTGCTCGCCGCCCTGCCCCCCGACGCGCTGGACCGTGCCGACCGGGCCCTCCTGGCGGCCCTGACCTCGGCGGATCCGGTATCGGGCGCCCGGGATTGACCGGCCGATTTCAACCTCGCCGGGGTGGTCTGGCACTATGGACGGGTTGCCAGCGCCCGACGCACCCGTCGGGCCCGCCAGGCGCCACCCCCCTCGAGCGGAGTGGTCGCCCCTGCATGACCGCAATCAGACGAGGACGGACCTGCGCGATGAACACCCTGGACGCCCTGGACGCACAGATGCTGCGCTCCGACATCCCCGCCTTCCGGCCGGGTGACACGCTCAAGGTGCACGTGAAGGTCATCGAGGGCACCCGGTCCCGGGTCCAGGTCTTCCAGGGCGTCGTCATCCGCCGCCAGGGCTCCGGTGCCCGGGAGACCTTCACGGTCCGCAAGGTCTCGTTCGGCGTCGGCGTCGAGCGCACCTTCCCCGTGCACTCCCCGAACCTCGACAAGATCGAGGTCTTCACCCGAGGGGACGTCCGCCGGGCGAAGCTGTACTACCTCCGTGAGCTCCGCGGCAAGGCTGCGAAGATCAAGGAGAAGCGGGAGACCCCGAACGCGTCCTGACCATCACACTTTTGTGATGGGGTGGTGACGTAGCCTCGTGGGTGTGGCCTTACCCGAGCTCCCCGACGACCGCCGGGCGCAACCTCGGCGGTACGGCCCGGCGGCCCAGTCGCCGCCCGGTCGTCTGGGGTCTCCCGGTCGGCAGCCCATGGCGCCCGTGCAGCCGTTGCGGCGCGAGCCACCCGGTTCGCCGCGCAACGGCCGCGCACTCCCGCCCGTGAACGGTGTCGTGCCCCGTAACGGGCACGCGCTGCGTAACGGCCAGCCGCCCGGCGGCAGGCGGGCGGACGTCCCGCCCCCGCGCCGGAGGGAGCTCGAGGACCCGACGGAGGAGTTGGGTCGGCTGGGGCCGGCCGTCGACGAGCCACCGTCGAAGGCGGAGCCGTCGTCGTCGGCGGGCGCCGAGACCGGTACCAGCCCGGGACGGCACCGCCGTCGTGCCGGCGAGTCGCCCACGGGCCGCCCGGTGTCGTCCTACCGGCCGGCTGCCCGTTCCGGTGGGGACAAGGAGCGCCCGCCCCGCGCCGGGCGGCGCCGGCGGCCGACGTTCTGGAAGGAACTGCCGCTGCTCATCGTGGTGGCGCTGGTGCTGACGTTCCTGATCCAGACGTTCCTGGCCAAGGTCTACGTCATCCCGTCGGGCTCGATGGAGACGACACTGCACGGCTGCACCGGCTGCAACAACGACCGGGTGCTCGTCGACAAGGTCAGCTACCGGTTCGGCGATCCGGAGCCCGGTGACGTCGTGGTCTTCCGCGGCCCCGACAGCTGGAGCAGCGAGATCGCGGTCAGCGAGCCGGCCAGCCCGCTGAGCCGTGGCCTGCAGCAGTTCGGCTCCCTGATCGGCCTCGCGCCGCCCGACGAGAAGGACTTCGTCAAGCGTGTCATCGCCGTCGGCGGACAGACCGTGTCCTGCTGCGACTCGCGCAACCGCGTCATGGTCGACGGCGAGCCCCTCGACGAGCCCTACATCTACTACCTGCCCGAGGCCGGCCCGGCCCGGCAGATCCCCTTCGGACCCATCCAGGTCCCGCCGGGTGAGCTGTGGATGATGGGTGACAGCCGCAACAACTCCGCCGACTCGCGGGTGCCGGGCCACGGCCCGGTCCCGGTCGAGAACGTCATCGGCGAGGCCCGGCTGATCGTGCTGCCATTCGACCGGTTCAGCTGGATCGAGGCCACGGATCCACACACCACCCCTGTCGGTATGCCGGCCACGGACGACCCGGGCAGCTCTCCGGCGCCGCTCGCCCTCGGGCTGATCGGCACGCTGCCGATTGCCATCGGCCGGCGCCGCCGGGCGCGCCGGGAGGACGAGGTGGCCGGCTTCTTGCCGTCCGACCGCCTGCCGCTCGCGCGGCTCGGACGGGCTCGGCGCTGACCGGGGGATCCGTGCCGGTACGTCCCCGAGGGCGCAAGCCCCGTGTCCCGTCCGCCGTGCTGCCGCCCGAGTGGCGGCCCGCGCGGGCCGTCGTCCGCCGCTCGGCGGGAAGCTGGACGCTGCAGAGCACGCTCGACCGGCACGGCCTCGGCCCGGTCGCCGGTGTCGACGAGGCGGGCCGGGGCGCCTGTGCGGGGCCGCTCGTGGTCGCCGCCTGCGTGCTGCGCCCGGGGGACTCGAAGCGGCTCGAGGGGCTCACCGACTCCAAGCTGCTCACCGCGACAGCTCGCGAGGAGTACTTCCGACTCATCACCCGACGGGCCGTCGATCTCTCGATCGTCGTGATCCCGCCCACGGAGATCGACCGGCGCGGCGTGCACGTGGCCAATATCGAGGGCATGCGCCGCGCGGTCGCCGGGCTCACCACGCCGCCCGGTTACGTGCTCACCGACGGCTTCGCCGTACGCGGGTTCGGCCGACCGGCGCTGGCCGTGCCGAAGGGCGACCAGGTGGCGGCGTGCGTCGCGGCCGCCTCGGTGCTGGCCAAGGTCACGAGGGACCGGCTCATGGTCGAGTTGGACGCGCGTCGGCCCGAGTACGGGTTCGCGCTGCACAAGGGGTACTGCACGCCGGTGCACGACGCGGCGCTGGCGGCGTACGGCCCCTGCCCCGAGCACCGGTTCTCCTTCGTCAACGTGTCCGCTGCGGCGACCGTCCCCGCCGCTGTCAGGGCCGCGACGGCCCTGGTCCACAATGGGACGCTCACGCCGGCGGTGGGGCCGGAGGCCCGAGAAGGAGTACAGCTGTGAGCGCCGAGGATCTCGAGAAGTACGAGACCGAGATGGAGCTCACGCTCTACAAGGAGTACCGGGACATCGTCGCCCAGTTCTCCTACGTGGTCGAGACGGAGCGGCGGTTCTACCTGGCCAACTCGGTGGACGTCGTCCCGCGCAACTCCGACGGCGAGATCTACTTCGAGGTCCGGATGTCCGATGCCTGGGTGTGGGACATGTACCGTCCCGCCCGGTTCGTGAAGAACGTCCGGGTGCTCACGTTCAAGGACGTAAACATCGAGGAGCTCGACAAGCCCGACCTGCGGCTGCCCGAGGGCAACACGTTCGGGCCGTAGCCCCATACCGCGAGGCCCCGACGGTCTCGGCCGGCGTCCCCGGCCGGGGACGCCGGTTGTCCCCATCCACTCCCGGCTGTCCACAGTCCAGCCGGTACAGCTGCGCTCCGGCGGCCGGCTGGCGATCGTGGATGTATGGCAGCCAAGGATGCGCTCGGCCGCCGCGGCGAGGACGTCGCGGTCGAGTACCTGGAGAGACGCGGTCTGGTCGTGCTGTCCCGGAACTGGCGGTGCCGGGACGGGGAGCTCGACGTGGTGGCGACGGACGCGCACCGGTCGATCGGTATATTACACATGTGAGAGCGACTGTCTACCTGCGCATCAGCCAGGACCGCAACGGGGACGAACTCGGCGTCGCTCGGCAGCGTGAAGACGCGGACCGGCTGATCGCCTCCCGCGGGTGGGTCAAGGTCACCGAGCACGTCGACAACGACATCAGCGCTGCGGGCAAGCGGCGCCGGCCCGGTTTCGAGGCGCTGATCGCCGACATCGAGGCGAGTCGGGTCGAGGTCGTCGTCGGCTGGACCTTCGACCGGATCTGTCGCACGCCCCGCGACCGGCTTCGGCTGCTCGAGGTGGGCCGGCAGCACGGTGTGGTGATCGCGCTTGTCCGCGGGAGCGACATCGACCTCACGACACCGGCCGGGCGACTCACTGCCGGTGTGCTCGGAGAGGTCGCGCAGCACGAGATCGACGTCAAAGCCGACCGGCAGCGCCGAGCCGCCGAACAGACTGCTGCGCTCGGCAAGCCGGCTGCTGGTCCGCGCCCGTTCGGGTTCGCCGCGGATCGCATGACGCTCGACCCTGCGGAGGCCGACGCGATCCGTGGCGCCTACCGGTCCGTGCTGGGCGGTGGGAGCCTCGCCGGCATCGCCAGGGACTGGAACGCCCGCGGACTACGCAGCTCGCGTTACGCGGCCAATGAGCGGCCGAACTGGTCAGCCGAGACAGTCAAGGCGCTGTTGCTTAAGCCCCGAAACGCTGGCATCCGGGCCCATCGCGGTGAGGAGGTCGGCCGCGCGCAGTGGACGGCCATCGTGCCTGAGGAGACTTATCGCGCCGCGGTAGTGCTGCTGACCGACCCGAATCGACGCCAGTCCCGCCCTGTCGGCCGCTACTTGCTGACGGGCGTGGCTCGCTGTGGTGTCTGCGGCGCGACGGTGCAGGCCGGCGCTCGGCGGACCTACCACTCCTACCGCTGCCCTTCCCTCGGCCACGTAGCTCGTCGGGGCGACCATCTCGACGCATACATCAGCGAGATGGTGGTCACCTACCTGTCGCGACCTGAGGCGCGCGACTTACTCGTCGACCACGAGCGGCCCGACGTCGACGCGCTGCGCGAGCGTGCACATGCAATCCGGGTACGACTTGACTCGCTGGCGACCGACTTCGCCGACGAGGATCTCACCGCGTCGCAGCTGCGCACCGCCACCCAGCGGATGCGGGCCCGTCTCGCCGAAGTCGAGACCGAACTTGCGGATGCCGGCAAGGTCGACTTGCTCGGGGACCTGGTTACCGCGGAGGACGTCGAGCTTGCTTGGACTGCGATGGAGACGGACCGTCAGCGCGCTGCGATCCACGCACTGATGCGAATCACGCTGCATCCACCCGGTAGGGGTGCGCGGTACTTCGACCCATCCACCGTCGCGGTCCAATGGAACGCCTAGCGCACCGGCCGACAACGGAGCCGGCGCGAACCGGCGCGGGATCACCCGCGAGTCGGTCATGGTCGCGATCGAGCGGACGGCCACCGACCAGCAGGAGATCAACGGCGCGGGCCGAGGTGGACGGGCCGCCAGTCGACGATCTCCGCGCCGTCCTTCACCGGCTCGACGAACTCGACGGAGCCGTCCGGCTGCAGCCGCACGAACTCGGCCACCCCGCCGCGGTCCGGATGCCGGACACCAGACACCAGCGGCGCCAGCTCCCACCAGTGCAGCACCACCGGCTCCCCGGCCTCGAGCAGCTCGACCCGGCGACGGTGGTGCGACCAGAACAGCGGCCGGTGCTCGTAGCGGGCCCGGAGGCGCTGCGCGTACAACTCCCGCACCCCGCCAGCGGCCCGGACCACATGCCGGCGGCGCCTCACGACGAGAGCGCCCAGGGCCGGACGGGGTACACGCCCCGCGGGGCGCCACGGCGCTGCGGACGGGCCCCGTTGTCCTCCTCGGTCGGCAACCGCAGAGCCGCGATCAGCCGCGCGAACACGATTGCCTGCTGCCGGGCCTCCGTCAGGAGCGGATTCGCCACCGGATCACCCTTGAAGTTCGTCAACGTCAGCGGCGCGCCCTCGCTCTCCTCGGCGAGCCGCTCCAACCGGTCCGCGACCCGACACGCCTCGGTCAAGATCAGGCATTCGTGCTGGTCAAGCTCATAATCGGCCAGGACGGACCGCCACAACCGGCGGCCGGCGGCGCCGAGGCCCTTGGGCGCCGGCGGGGTCTTCTGATCAGCCATTGAAGATCAATCTCCTAGGGGTGTTCTAGGTCCGCCGGTGGTGAGGCGTATAGACGGACCGGGGAAGGGGGAGCCGGGGGCGGGGAGCCTCCCCACCCCCTCGGTCGGGTTGCGTGGCCAGCGGTGCGCGGTCGAACCGGCAGGGACGGCCCGACCCGCACGCACTCGCATCCGCCTGGTCGTGCCGAGGTGGACCGAGCTGCTTGCTGGTCTGCTCGTTCGAGTCGCTCGTGGTCGAGGTGCTCGTGCTGTGCTGCTCACGCGTCGAGCTGCTCGTTCGTGGTCGAGTCGTGTGCTCGATCCGTTCGCTGCTGCTCGTGTGGTGCGGGTGCCGTCGGGTCGCGCAGGTGACCAGCTAGGAGGTGGAGCTTCATGATCACCTTGCATTCGCCGTCCGTGTTCCTCCTGAAAGATGCACGGAGCGGCGTGAGTTTGACGCGACCCGACGGCGGTCACGGGCGCGGACTAGGTCCGCGGGGCGCCATGGCGCGGGACCAACCCGGCCAGGGCGCGCGGGTCGTCCCCGGCGGCGTCGGAGGCGCGGGACTCGACCGGCGCGGCCAGCATGTCCCCAAGCTCCCCCACATAGGCGTCGGCGGTCTGGCGCGCCGGGCCGTTGCTACCCGCGGCGCGGATCTCGTGGATGTCCCTGACCGCTGCCGCGACGCGGGCGCGCCACTGGTCGACCTGGTACCGGCTGGCGTCGGGGTCGGTGGACAGCTGCTCGATCTCGGCGCGGCTGACGGGCGACCCCGTCGCGGCGAGGCGGAGAAGCTGCCGCAGCGGCTCGGCGACGGCCGGGTCGATCCGTCGGGTCGCGAGCTGGTCCTTGACGGACCGGAGCCGGCCGGGCTTGTTCCCGGGGCCGCCGGCGCGCGGGATCCGGGAGGCGAGCTGGCGCGGGTCGTCGGTGCTGTCCTGGAAGTCAGGATCGCCCCCACCTCGGAGACTTCCCCAGTGCTCGGTCATTGGGTCTTCCTTTCTCGGTTGGCTTGTCCGGATGTCCGCTGCCGCCCTCCCATAGAGGGGAGGGCGGACGGACAGATCTGTCCGGGGTCTGTCCACTGGTTGTCCGCTGCTCTCATGCGGACAGATCGAGGTCGGGTGAGAGCTTGTAGAACGGGCGCTTATCGGTGCCGCTGTTGCAGAGCTTCCCGTCTCTGACCAGCGCGGATAGGGCACGGTGGAAGGTGGCGGGGGGCATGTCGAGGACGCCGCGCAGCTCGGCCTTGCTGGCGCCGGTGGAGGCGAAAGCGGACACGAACGCGGACAGCATTCGATCTTGGTTTGTGGGTGCGGATCTGTCCGCGGACAGATTGCGGATCACGGCGCTGTCGGTGCCCGGAACCCAGCGAATCGCCAGGTGGTGCTCGTCCTCGCGGGGGCCGTCCTTCCGCTTGGTCCGGCTGACCTTCATCATCTGGCCGTCGCCTTCGACCTGGTAGACGGTGTCCGCTGCACCCTCGAGCACGGAGCTGCCGCGGATGGTGGTCTTGTCCTTGCCGGTGTGGTGCACCACCAACACGCAGGTTCCGCCCATGTCGTCGCCGTCGGTGGACACCTGCCCGCGGGCGGACTTGATGCCGTCGAGGTTGGCGACAACGGTCGACATGTCCTTGGCGCTGTTCTCGTCGGCGCCGGGCATGCAGCGAGACAAGGTGTCGACGATGACGAGGTCGATGCACTCGTTGATGACGAGTTGGCTGACCTGGTAGACGTCGTGGTGGTTGAGCAGGTTCACCGCGCGTGGCAGCACCATGAGCGACTGGACCGGGGTCTTGCGTTCGGTCTCCCACGCGGTGATGCGTTCGTGGACGCCATAGGCGCCTTCGCCGACGATGTAGAGCACCCGGCAGGTTTGCGGCCCTGCGGGGTGGACTTGGCGGCCCTGCCACGGCTGGCCGGTCGCGACGCAGCAGGCCCAGTCGAGTGCGAGGAAGGATTTCCCGGTGCCCCAGTAGCCGGCGAGCACCGCCATGCTGCGCCGGTCGAGGGTGTCTTCGATGAGCGGATCGACGGTGGGCAGGTCGGCGAGTTGGGCGCGGGTGAGTACGCCGAGGCTGTCCCAGAGCTGGTGTGCCTTGTCCTGCCAGTCCTGCATGGACGTGGCTTGCGCCGCCTGGCGAGCTTGTACTTCGGCCAGCTCGGCCGGCGTGACTCCGATCGCCGCGGCCTGGGCCGTCAGGTCGGACCCGTCCAGCTTCGCGGCATCGGCTGCGGCATCGGCTGCATCCCACAGTTTCGCGGCGGCGGCATCGGCATCCCACGGCTGGTTCTGTGTTTGCCTGCGCATCAGGTCGCGGAACGCCGACAGGTCGTTCATCTCGGCGCTCACGCAGCGGCCTCCGACTCAACCGCGGTGTGCGGCGGGCCGGCGGGGCCGTAGCGGACCCAGAGATCACGGTCTCCTGTCGGTGGGTAGCGGCGGCGCAGTAGCTCAGGCGTAGCGCTGTCCAGCATGCGGCGGCGGGCAGCGCATTCCCTACAGTCGGCGGTGGTGTGCTGGCTGGTCATGCCGCCACCCCCTCGGCCTCGCCGAGCGGGACGACGTAGTAGCTGCCGCGGCCGCAGCCGGCGCGCCGCCATCCGGGCCCGTCGGCCATGCGGTGTACATGCGCGCCGCCGTGGCACAGCGGGCAAGGATTGACAACTGCTGCGGTGTTCATGCGGCGCCCGGACGGGGCCAGATAGAGGGCACGTACTACGGTCACGAGTCGGCTAGACTTAGGCGCAGAAACGGCAGCCGGGCGGCAGTCAGTTTCATCAGGGGCGGGGCTTCCGGGGGCGGGGGCCTCGCTTCCCCTATTTGGGGGGCTCATGCGGCTTGCCCGCCGTCCGTGCCCTGCGGACGACGCAGCAGAGCGGCGATGCGGTTGCATTGTTCGTCAGTCAGCGGTGGAAACTCTCTGACCACGCGCTCGACGTGCTCTGCGAGCTTGAGTGCTCGAACTTCGCGCCTGGCCTCGGCCGCCTGCGTGATGGTGCCCCACCTGGTGGCGTTACCGGCCCTGCCGATTGCCTTTCGCAGTGTTTGACTGCGCGCTGCCATCCCAACTCCACGTATTCGCGCTCAAAACGGCGAGCGTTTACCGGCGGGAATCGGGCTGTTACGGCTCCATCGTACGGGCGGTAGGACGCGCAGAACTACACTTTACGTCACCCAATCAGGGAATTTGTACGCACATTGATGCTCGGAATTGCACTAATGTGCACAGATCCTTGCTCTCTGCGTCGCTGGTCGCATCCAGCTGACCCCGCGCACATTCAGCCAGTGGATCGCGCCGGCCACCCCGTCGGCCTCGGCGGCATCGAGCAGCTCGGCAACCCGGTCGCGCACAGCCGGCCACGCCTCGGCCGGAATGGTGAGCATGTCCGTGCCGCCCTTGTCCTCGGCGGCGATCTCCTGGTCGGTCATCTCGCGGTGCAGCCCGGCCCACTCGCGGAAGCCCTGCGACCAGGCAATCTGACGGCGGCCGCGGGAGGCCTGCTCCCACGAGAGCCATAGCTCGCAGTCCTCGGCGAGCCCGGTTGCCAGGGCATCGCGCAGGATGGCGAACGGGCTGCGGTTGCCGCGCCGGCCCTCCTTCGCCGACCCGCCGGTGATCTCCAGCGTGATCTTGCTCAGGTACTCCGCCACAGCGTCGATCGAGCCGGCGCCGAGGTCGACGGGGCGGACGTCGAGCCCACCGCGGTCCTCCAGCGGCGCGGCCAGGCCCTTGCGGACGAGGGCGCGCTCCCAACGGCCGAACATCGCCCCGCCCAACTCGCCGGCCAGCTCACGGGAGACCGGCCCATCGAACGCGACCAGGGCGTGAACGTGCAGGTGCCAGCCGTGCTCGCCGTGGGTGGCCTCGATGACCCGGACCATGCCCAGCACGCCCCACCGGGTGCGCTCCCGCTCCACCGCCCTGCCGCTGGTCACCGCCCGCCACGCCGCGGACAGGGCTGACCACAGCTCGGCGAGCGACTGTCCGCGGTTGTGCCGCATCGTGAGCGACAGCATGTGCACGGAGCCACCCGCGGCGGCGACGGCGCCCAGCACCTCGCGTAGCTCGTCGGTGCGCTGACCGGCGATCTTGCGGGCACATACCGGGCAGGCCCACGGGCTCCCGCAGGACTGCAGCCCGGCCACGCCTGCGCGACGGCGCCCCTCGCCGTCCTCGCTGACCCGCAGCACGGGCCCTCCCACGCCCGACACCGTGACCCGTCCGCAGTTGCGCAGGCGCGGAAGGCTGGTCCAGCTCCACAGCCGGGACCGCCACGCGATGGCCTCCCGACGTCGCTCCCGGCGTCTCTGCTCCCTCTCAGCCGGGGGCCGCTGACCTGCGGCGGAAGCAATATCCGCAGTAGTACCAAGGGCGGTCGCTGCGCTCCCGCCGCCGGCCGCTCCCCGCGCTCCGGCCTTCGGCCTCCGCGCGGTCGCGCCGGCCCGGTCGACGACGCCGGCCCCGGTCACGTGCTGCTCCCGTGGATGCCTCCGGCGGCGCCTGCGCGGCGTGCGTCCTCGGCTCGGGCAGGGTGGCCGTCCCTGCCCCCACCTCGGCCCCGGAGGGCAGCACGTCCGCCGCGGGGGCCGCAAGCCTGGGTAGGTCGGCGCCGGTGGCGTGGGCCGGTTGCGGCCCCCACAACGGCCGTGCAGGCGCAAGCGCGCCGAGGTGAGGGCAGGGACGGCAGGGGGGCGGTCACGCGGCGGCACCGGCGATGGCGGCGACGTACTCCGCGTATCCGCCGAGGAAGGGCGCCCGGATCCGGGTGAGGTCGTGCCCGGGGCGGGACAGCAGGGCGATGCCGGGCAGCGCGGCAGTGTGGGCGTCGGCGACGGCCGGGTCGGCGCCGGGGTGCAGCAGGTCGACCGACGCGCGGTTGTCGCACCGGAAGCTGATCCGCAGCGAGCACATCGCCCGCTCGAACGCGCCCACGACGGACGCCTCGGCGCGCTGCGCGAGGATCACCACCCGGACACCGGCCTTGGCTCCCTCTGCGAGCAGGCGGGACACCAGGGCCCGCACGCGTTTGCCGGGGTCGTCGTCGCGGCTCTTGGCGGCGTCGAGGACGCGGAGCAGGCCCGGGTACTCCTCGAGCACCACGACGAGCAGCGGCCGGGCGGGGGTGACGGCGAGGGTGTCGCGGTCGGCGGGCAGGTCCCGGATCCGGGCGTCCATCTCGTCGACGACGCGGCGCAGCACTGCCTCATGTGCGGCCAGGTCGGCGAGGCCGGAGGACTGCCAGGGGGCGTGTCGGGAGCCGGCGAACGGGCGCCACAGCAGTCCGGTCGGGTCGCAGCCGGCGACGAGGACGTCGGGCCGGTGGGCGAGCTGCGCGAGCAGGCCGTAGGTCCACACGGACTTTCCGGAGCGGGTGACGCCCTGGACGATCGCGTGCGGCAGGTCCCCGGGTTCGGCCCGCAGGCAGGTGCCGCCCTCGTCGCGGCCGAGCAGGACCCCGGGGCCGGGCAGCATGGGCAGTGTCCCGGCGAGCGGGTCGACGTCGAGCAGGGTCACGCGGACGTGCGTCATGCCGCGCGGCTCGATCCGCAGGGCGACAGCGCCGAGGTGCGGCGCGATGCGGTGCGCGGCGGCGCGGACGTCGCCGGGGAGCTGGCCGGGCGTGAGCGCGACGACGAGCGAGGTGGGCGGGCCGAGGTGGACGCCGGTCACCTTCGGCGTCGAGATCGTGGCGCCGGTCGGGGTGTCGACGCTGCGACAGAGGCCGGCGCCCTCGCACGCCTGTCGCCAGGCCCAGGCGAGCGCCTCGGCGTCGTGATGGTCGGCCAGGCGGGCGCGCCGGCTACGGGCGGGAGAGTCGAACAGGGCAACCACGGGAGTCCTCCTGAGACGCCCCGGCCCGACTGCGGGGAAGGCAGCCGGGCCGAGGGGGTGGGTGTCCGAGCCGCTGCTCGGCCTCGCTGGGGAGCGAGGATCGGCGGGTTAGGCGGCCTTGGCGTTCGAGCCGGCGCCCTCGATCCCGTCGGCGCGCATCGACAGCGCGACCCGGTTGGTGCCCTGCGCGACGTAGGGCACGGCGACGAGGTTGACGAACCGCACCGGCTTCCACTTCTCGGTCCGGGGCTCGTCGTAGCTGGCGACCTTGACCCCGACGACCTCGGCGCGATCGCTCTCGTCGTCGTCGACCAGGACGTCGACCACCCACACCGGCACGCCGTGGTCGTCCTTCGCCTGCTCGCCGGACCGGCGCCGGGAGCCGTCGGAGAGCTCGACGTACTCGGCGCGGGCGGCGGCCTTACCGGTGCCGATGAACTGGACGCGGGACGTGTCGACAGGGATTGCGCGCATGGGTGTCTCCTGAGGTGTGAGTGGTGATGGGTGATCGACCGCCGGGCGTCGGCGGACAGGCGGGGGGCGCAGCAGGCGCCAGGGGTCAGCGCGAGCGGCGAAGGACGAGGCCGCGGCGCAGGTGGTGCCGGCCGGAGGCCGAGCGCAGGCCGAGCAGATAGCCGAGGACGAGCCCGACCAGCCCGGCCGCGAGCGCGACGATCATCGGCCGAGCTGCTCGCCGACGCCCGAGGGGGCGATGCGGTCGAGCTGGCGCCGGAACTCGACGACCGGCCAGCTCGCGACCTCGAGCCGGTACGCGTTGCTCGCCTCGATCCGGTCCGCCGGCGCCTGCTCGGCCGCGTCGAGCAGCTCGGCCGCCACCAGCAGCTGCGTCAGCACCGACAGCAGCGCCACACTCTGCTCCGCGCTCAACCGGCCATCCCGGACCGCGACGCGCAGCGCCTCGCACGCCGCCCTCACCGGGACACCTCCACGAGCGGCGAGCTGGCCGGGCGGGGCGAGGGGATCGTCACCTCGACGTCCGGCAGGGGCTCCACGAGCCTCAGCTGCTGGCGGACGGCATCCCGGTGGACCGCAGCCGTAGCCTCCTGCAGCGCCTCGACCGCGTCGGCGAGCGTGAGCCGGCCGGAGATGTAGATGGTGCTGCAGCAGGCGTCGACGACCCAGTTGCGGCCGTCGCAGTGTCGGGGGACGACGATTTGAACGTCAGAGAGGCTGGGAAGAGGGGTGACCGCTTCAGCGGTCGCACCGATACAGTTATCCACGGGCCGGACCTCGATTCCGGTCAAGTCCCCGGGGCCCGGTGTTTGCAGCACCGGCCGGGGGCGCTACCCGAAACCTGTGTGGTCCGGGGACCGGCGTGCAGCGTCTGGTCGTCTGCGAGGTCAAGACCCGTTCCGGTACGGGGTTCGGTGAACCCGCCGAAGCGGTGACGGGCCGCAAGGCCGCGCGCATCCGCCGCGTCACGCACGCGTGGCTTGCGGCGCATCGGTTGCGCTGGTGCGAGATCCGCTTCGACGTCGTCGCGGTCCTGCTCGAGCCCGGTCGGCCCGCCACCCTGCAGCACTACGAGGCGGCGTTCTGATGGCCGGCCTGGCGCGGGCCTGGTCGGTAGCCCTGCGCGGCGTCGACGGTCAGCTGGTCGAGATCGAGGCGGCGATCGGCGGTGGGTTGCCGGGCATTCATCTCGTCGGGCTACCCGACGCGGCGTTGCACGAGTCGAAGGACCGGGTGCGGGCCGCGGTGGTGAACTCCGGGCGCGCGTGGCCGAACGAGCGGATAGTGATGGCGCTGTCGCCGGCGACACTGCGCAAGACCGGATCGTCGTTCGACCTCGCCCTCGCCTGCTGCGTGCTCGCTGCCAGCGGGGTGGTCGGCCAGGAGGCCCTCGACCGCACGGTGCTGCTCGGCGAGCTGGCGCTCGACGGGCGGTTGCGTCCGGTCCGCGGCGTACTCCCGTGCCTGCTCGCGGCCCGGTCGGCCGGTCTGGGCCGCGTCGTGGTCCCGGCGGCCACGCTGCCCGAGGCCGCGCTGGTCGACGGCCTCGAGGTCTTCGGGGCCGACACGCTCAACGAGGTGCTCGGCTGGCTAACCGGCGACGTCGTGTTGCGCCGGCCGGGTGCGGTGGCCGCCGGCGAGCGCGCCGCACCGCCGGATCTGGCCGACGTCATGGGCCAGACCGACGCCCGGCACGCGCTCGAGGTCGCGGCGGCCGGAGGGCATCACCTGCTCATGATCGGCCCGCCGGGCACGGGCAAGACGATGCTCGCGCAGCGGATCATCGGCCTGCTGCCCGAGCTCGGCGCGGACGCCGCGCTGCAGCTGGCCGCGATCCGGTCGGTCGCCGGCCGGTTGCCCGACGACGGGCCGCTGAGCACCGTGGCACCCTTCGTCGCTCCGCACCACTCGACCTCGATGGCCGCACTGATCGGGGGTGGGAGCGGGACGGCCCGGCCGGGTGCGGTCTCGCTCGCGCACCGCGGGGTGCTGTTCCTCGACGAATGCCCCGAGTTCGGGCCGCACCTGCTCGAGTCGCTGCGCACCCCGTTGGAGGAGGGCGAGGTCCGGTTGGCCCGCGCGGAGGGCACCGTCCGCTACCCGGCGCGGTTCCAGCTGATCCTCGCGGCCAACCCGTGCCCGTGCGCCCCCGCACGCGACCGCGACTGCATCTGTCCCGCCCAGGCCCGCCGCCGCTACCTCGGCCGGCTCTCCGGGCCGCTGCTCGACCGTGTCGACCTGCGGACCCGGATGCAGCCGGTGACAGCGCTGACCACCCTGGGCGACGAGGAGAGCACGGACACGGTCCGCGCCCGCGTGCTCGCGGCTCGGGCGGCGGCAGCCACGCGGTGGGCCGAACACGGGTGGCAGACCAATGCGGAGGTCCCGGGTCCGGCCCTGCGCACCCGGTTCGCGCTGCCGCGATCGGCCACCCGTCCGCTCGACGCGGGGTTGCGCGCGGGTGAGCTGACCGCCCGCGGGGCCGATCGCGCGCTTCGGGTGGCCTGGACGCTGAGCGACCTGGACGGACTGGACCGGCCTCGCCGGGACACCGTCGAGAACGCCCTGTACTTCCGTGACCGGTGGGCGGCATGAGCGCACCGCAGCCCGTCGACGCCCCGGCACCGGAGGTGGTGCGGGCCCGGGCCTATCTGTCCCGCGTCGCGGAGCCCCCGGCCCCGGCGCTGGCCGCTTTCGTCGAGCAGGTCGGTCCGGTCGAGGCAGCGGACCGGGTACGCCGGGGTGCGGTTCCGGAGAAGGTGGCGGCCGAGACGGCCGCCCGGCGCGGTGTCGACCGCGCCGAGGCCGATCTCGCGGCGGCGGAGGCGGTCGGTGCCAGGCTGCTCGTCCCCGAGGACCAGGACTGGCCGCACTGGTCCTTCACGGCGTTCGCTCTCAGCGGGATCGCCGGCCTCGCTCCGCCAGTCGCGCTGTGGATGCGCGGGCCGGGGCGGGCGGTCGAGCTGAGCGAGCGTGCGGTGGCGGTCGTGGGGGCGCGCGCCGCCACCGGATACGGCATGCACATCGCGGGTGACTTCGCCGCCGGCCTCGCCGACCGCGGGTTCACCGTCGTCTCGGGGGCCGCGATCGGCATCGACGGGGCGGCCCATCGCGGGGCACTCGGGGTCGAGGGTCCGACGGTGGCCGTTCTCGCGTGCGGTATCGACCGCGCCTATCCGTCCTCGCACACCGCGCTGCTGCGCCGCATCGCGGAGGTCGGCCTGGTGGTCACCGAGTACCCGCCGGGTGCGGTCCCGGCCCGGCACCGGTTCCTGGTGCGCAACCGGCTGTTGGCCGGGCTGGCCGGCGGCAGTCTGGTCGTCGAGGCGGGGCTGCGCAGCGGCGCACAGCGCACGGCCGCTGACGCCCGCGCCCTCGGCCGGCTCGTCATGGCGGTGCCCGGCCCGGTCACGTCGGGCATGTCCGCCGGGTGTCACGAGCTGATCCGGGCGGGTTCCCTGCTGGTCAGCCGGGTGGAGGAGGTGCTGGAGGCGGTCGGCCGGCTCGGCCTCGACCTCGCCACCGAGCCGGCCCGGCCGGAGCGACCGACCGACGGACTGGAGCCGGTGCAGCTCCTCGTGCTCGACGCGCTGCCCGCCCGCGCCGCGCGCGACACCCGCTGGCTGACGCTGGAGGCCGGGGTGCCGGCCGAGTCCGTCCGCCCGGCGCTGGTCGAGCTGGAGCGCCGCGGACTCGCCGAGTACCGCGAGGGACGTTGGCAGCGCGCTGCACGGAAGCGCTCCGCGCCGGCTGAGCACGTGGGCACGGTCGCGGGTGACCAGGGGTAGGCGCCGGCCAACCCGGGAATGGAGCCCACGGGACGAGGGGGGAACCGATGGCGGCTCTACCGACGGCGACGCTCTGCGGGCCTGGTCCGCGCACGGTGTCCTCGATCTCGGACGCCCTGCGTGAGGACGCGGGGCGGCCGCCGGTGCCGGGGGTGCTGTACGGGGTCTGGGCGGCCCGTTCCGGTGGGTTCGCCGCCCGGCTGGAGCGTCGCGGCGCCGGCCTCGTGGCGCCGGATGGGTGCCGCGGGGTACCGCCTCGTCCAGCCGACCGAGGTGCGGGTGCGGACCAGCACACGCACCCGCGGCCGGGCCGCCGGCGGGGTGGCCGACCTGTTGCGCTCGTTGCACCAGCCCGTGCCCCGGCGTGGCGGTGCTTGACCGCGTGGCGCGGGGCCCGCACCGTCGACAGATGTCCCGGTCCACACCCGAGCTCAGCGGAGAGGTCGCCGAGGCGCTGGAAGCCTTCCTCCGGCACCTCGCGTTGGAGCGCGGCCGGTCGCCGCACACCGTCCGGGCCTACCGCGGCGACCTGACCAGGCTGCTGGCCGGGCTGCCGCGGCCGGACCTCACCGCGCTCGACCTGCCGCTCCTGCGGCGCTGGCTGGCCGACGCGCACGCAGCCGGTACCGGCCGGTCCACCCTGGCACGCCGGGCCGCGGCCGCGCGGACCTTCACCGCATGGGCCCGGCGCACGGGCAGGCTGCCCACCGATCCAGGGGCCCGGCTGGAATCGCCGCGCCCGCAGACCGCGCTACCCGAGGTGCTGCGGGCCGATCAGGCGGCCGACCTGCTCGACGCCGCCGGCGCCGGTGCCGCCGAGAACGATCCGGTCGCCCTGCGTGACCTGCTGTTGCTCGAACTGCTCTACGCCACCGGGATCCGGGTGGCGGAGCTGTGCGGGCTCGACGTCGACGACGTCGACGCCGATCGGCGCACCCTGCGGGTGGTGGGCAAGGGCGACCGGGAGCGCACCGTCGTCTTCGGCGCTCCGGCCGAGCGCGCCCTGGCTCGCTGGCTGCAGCTCGGCCGCCCCGGGCTCGCCCGTCCCGGATCGCCTCCGGCGTTGCTGCTCGGTGTCCGCGGCGGCCGGCTGGACCCGCGGGTTGCACGATCGGTGGTGCACCGCGCGGTGACCGCGGTGCCCGGCGCACCGGACATCGGGCCGCACGGATTGCGGCACGCGGCCGCCACCCATCTTCTCGATGGGGGCGCGGACTTGCGTTACGTACAGGAGTTACTCGGTCACGCTACGCTGTCGACCACGCAGCTCTACACGCACGTGACCGTCGATCGGCTGAAGGTGGTCCATGACCAGGCGCACCCCAGGGCTTGACCGGTCCTCGGCGGAGTACGCGCTGGTCAGAGCACTTCCCGCAGTGGCAACTACGGTGTGTGGGCGCCCTGTCGAGGGCGAGGCCGGTTCACGGTGGACGGCGCCGGTCCCGGCGGTGGAGCCGGCCGGCCCGCGCCCGGTCCGTCCCGGTGACCTCTGCGAACCGGACGAACCCGACGATTATGCGATCGACACGCCCGACGTGGAGGTCGATCAGTTGTGGCGCGACTACTTCGCACGGCGCGGCCGCTGTGAGCGCGACCGGCTGGTCGTGCACTACACCGCATTGGTGCGGGGCATCGCGGGACGGATGGCCGCCGGCCTGCCGTCCTACGTCGACCTCGGCGACCTCGCACAGTCCGGGGTGTTCGGTCTGATCGACGCGATCGAGAAGTTCGAGCCGGAACGGTGCACGCGCTTCGAGAGCTACGCCGCGCAGCGGATCCGGGGCGCGATGCTCGACGAGCTGCGCGCGCAGGACTGGGTGCCGCGCACCGTCCGCGGCCGGGCCCGCGAGCTGGAACGCGCGCAGGAACGCATGGAGAGCCGCCTGGGCCGAGCCGTCACGAACCGTGAGCTCGCCGCCGAGTTCGGGATCTCGTTGCGGGAGCTGCGCCGGATCGCCCACCACGTTCAGCTCGTCAGCGTGGAGGCCCTCGACGAGAGGGCCGGACGCGGCGCGGTGCCGGTGGCCGAGTCGCTCGCCGACGACGCGGTTCCCGACCCGATGGCCGTCGTCCAGCGGCAGGAGACCTCCCGTCAGCTGTCGGTGGCGGTCGGCCAGCTCGGCGAGCGCGATCGGCTGGTCGTGTGGCTGTACTACGTCGAGAACCGCACGCTGGCCGAGATCGGCCGGATGCTCGGGGTGACCGAGTCGCGGGTCTGCCAGCTGCACGCCCGACTGGTCGTGCGGTTGCGCGGTCGGCTCGAGGAGCTCGCCGCCGGCTGATCGGCCCGGCTCACCCCGGATCGCCGGGCCAGGGTTCCGGGACCGGCAGCAGCCGGATCCGGGCCGGGCGCACCAGCACGAGCGGATCCAGGTACTCCGCGTCGCCGCGGCGTGCCCCCCAGTGCAGGCAGGCCGGGTCCGGGCATCCGGGGTGGCCGGCGTCGAGGGCGCCGATCGGGTCGCCGCGGCGCACGACGGCGCCGGCCGCGACCAACGGGTTCACGGGCTCGTATGTCGTCCGCAACCCGTCGTCGTGCTGCACGGAGACGACGCCGCGCCCGGCCAGCGGTCCAGCGAAGACGACGGTGCCCGCGCGTGCGGCCAGCACCGGTTGGCCGGGCAGGGCGCCGAGGTCGACGCCGCGGTGGCCGGGGCCGTAGCGGTGCGCCGGCTCGCGGAACGGCGCCCGGACGGTGGGCGCCGGGTGCAGCGGCCAGCCGTACACGGCCCCGGGTGCGAGCGTCCGGCCGCCGGGCTCGCCGGGCGGTTCGACGCCGGTCCCGGTGGGCGCCGGAGGCGCGCTGGGGCGTTCCGGCT
>NZ_JAHDTG010000102.1 GCF_018531475.1 Pseudonocardia mahuensis | reverse complement strand
CCCGCCATCCCGACGTCCTCGCGGCCCAACGCCGCGAACGCGCCCGCGTCCGCAGCGAACGCCAACACCGCTGGGGCCGACCCCGCGCGGCATGACCCGGTGAACGTTCCTGGCCGCCGCACTAGCGCCGCCGCCGGAGCGAAGGCGTGAACCGGGGTCGGACATCGTTCGGCCCGTGGTCGAGGTAGGGGAGGGCACCGACTGTCCCGCCGCGTTGCAGCGGTGGCGGCGACCACCGGGGTGGTGCGGCCAACTGGTCGAACGCATCGATCGTGTGCGGGTCGCGCTCGGGCCGTCGCTGATCAACTGCGCGCGGGGGCACCCTGCAGAGACTGCGCTTGACCGGGATCTCCAGCTTCTTGCCGGTCAGGTTGTCATGCGACCGCGGTAGCGGCCACCGGTACGGGCCTGCCGGCGAACGACGAAGGCACCATGCCCCCGGGCGCGGACGACGGCCCGGGTTAGAGTGGCCGCCCCGGCTGCAGGTGGCCCGGTATCCGGAGAGCGAGGCGTGGCGGTGGCTGCTTCTGACGGCGCATTCGTCCGCCAGGTCAAGCCGCAGTCGGTGGTGGAGCAGGTCACCGCGGAGATCCGCCGGTCGATCGTGTCCGGCGAGCTGTCTCCCGGGCAGGAGTTCTCGCTGCGGGAGACCGCCGCCCATCTGGGTGTGAGCACCGCTCCGGTCCGCGAGGCGCTGCGCGTCCTGCAGGGTGAAGGGTTGATCATCGCGAGACGGGCCCGCAGCGCGGTCGTCGCGCCGATGGACCTCGAGGACTTGCGGGCGATCTATCAGCTGCGGCGGCTGATCGAGCCGGCGATCGCCGGCCGATCCTGCACGCTGCTCACCGCCGCTGACCTGGCAGCCCTGGAGCGCATGGCCGGTGCGTTCGGGGACGAGCACGCGAGCATCGACGCCATCTACGAGACCCACCGGCAGTTCCATCTGTCGCTGCTGGGGCCTGCGGCCACCGCGTGGGACCTGCGCGTTCTTGAGACGCTGTGGAACGCGGCTGAGCGGTATGTGCGGATCGGGTTCGGACGGCTCGACCCGATCCCGGCCGAGCACTCCCGCCGCGGGCTCGCGCACCACGATCTGGTGGACGCCTTTCGCAGCCGCGATTCCGGCACGGCGCAACGGGCCGTCCTGCGCCATCTCGATGACAACGAGCGCATAGCTCGAAAGGCCATCGTCGACGCCACCTGACCCGACCGCGGGAGAGTCGCCGGAAGGTCTCGGGCCACCACTCTTGCTGTGATCACATATCACAGATATGGTGACCCAGGACACCGAGCGGCGCGAGGAGGCGGCGCATGGAGCGCTCCGCCGAGCCGGTCACCGCGGCCGGGCTCGATCGCACTCCGCGGCCTTCACTGCTTCAGGGCCTGCTCGATGTCGAATCGGATGACCGGGGTCACCGACCGCCGGCCCGGAACCTGCTTATCGACTGACCACACGCTCCGGCCGTCACGTGCCGGTTCGCGCGGTCCGCAGAAAAGGACGAGATGGTGCGCATCCTCAACCTCGCCGGTCGCCTGGCGCTGGCCGTCGGCGACGGCGCGGTCGATGTCGAGACCGCCAGCGGCGGCTCGTTCGCGGCCGACGTGCAGTCGGTGTACGCACGGTGGCCGGAGTTCCGGGAGTGGGCGGCGGGCTTCCGTGGGCAGCCCACCACGCAGATCGACGAGCGCGACCTGGGCGCCCCGGTGCCACGGCCCCCGCAGGTGTTCGCGATCGGCCTGAACTACCGCGAGCACGCGGAGGAGGCCGGTCTCGACCTGCCCGAGAGGCCGATGGTGTTCACGAAGTTCCCCGCAGCGGTGACCGGCCCGTACGACGACATCATGCTGCCCCCGGGTTCGGTGGACTTCGAGGTCGAACTGGTCGCGGTGATCGGCCGCCGCGCCGAGCACGTTCCGGTGGACGAGGCATGGCAGTACGTGGCGGGGCTGACCGTGGGCCAGGACCTCTCCGAGCGCGAGCTGCAGACCGCCGGCCCGGCCCCCGCGCAGTTCAGCATGGGCAAGTCCTTCACCGGCTTCGCCCCCATCGGGCCGGCCCTGGTCACGCCCGACGAGTTCCGCGACCCCGACGACCTCGAACTGGGCTGCATCCTCACCGGCACCCAGATGCAGAAGGCGCGGACCGGCGACATGATCTTCGCGATCCCGCAGATCATCGCCTTCCTCTCCTCGGTGCTGCCGCTCCTGCCGGGAGACCTGATCTTCACCGGCACCCCGTCGGGCATCGGCTGGGCCCGCCGGCCGAAACGGCTCCTGACCCCCGGCGACGAACTCGTCACCTACGCGGAGGGCATCGGCGAGATGCGCCACCACTTCGTCGCCACCGCCCGCTGACCACACCCCACCATCCGAGAGGAACCCACGTGGCTGACATCGACGTCCCCGTCCTCATCGTCGGCGGAGGCGGCTGCGGCCTGTCCGCGTCGATCTTCCTGTCCGACCTCGGAGTCGACCACCTGCTGGTGGAGCGTCACACCGGCACGTCCCACCTGCCCAAGGCGCACTACCTCAACCAGCGCACCATGGAGGTGTTCCGCCAGCACGGGGTGGCCGACTCCGTGTACGAGGTCGGCACGCCGCCGGAGAACATGGTCAAGGTCCGCTGGCGCACCTCCCTCGGCGGTGACGGGGCACTGGACGCCCGGACCTTCTACGAGATGAGCGCGTTCGGCGGCGGGGCCTTGCATGACAGGTACTCGCAGGACAGCCCCTGCTTGTCGAGCAACTACCCGCAGATCCGGCTCGAACCGCTGCTGCGCCGGCACGCCGAGGAGCGGGCGCCCGGCCGGCTGCTGTTCCACCACGAGCTCACGGAACTGAGCGAGGACGCGGACGGGGTGACGGCGGTCGTGCGCGACCGCGACACCGGGCAGGACCGCACGGTCCGCGCGCGCTACGTCATCGGTGCCGACGGCGGGAAGACCGTCGGGTCCATGCTCGGCGTGCAGATGCAGGGGCCGACCGGGCTGCTCGACATGGTCAGCACCCACTTCACCGCCGACCTGTCGCAGTGGTGGGACGACTCCTGCCTGATCACCTGGTTCGTCAACCCCGAGGGCGCCGGGTCCTGGGGCAGCGGCGCGATGGTCCCGATGGGCCCGACGTGGGGGCGGCGCTCGGAGGAGTGGGTCCTGCACTTCACCTTCCGGCCCGACGACCCGGCGCGCTTCGACGAGGCCGCGATCGTGCCGCGGATCCGGGAACTGCTGAAGCTCCCCGACCTCGACATGACCGTGCACAAGGTCAGTCACTGGATCCTGGAGGGTGTGCTGGCCGACCGCTACCGGGTCGGCCGGGTGTTCCTGGCCGGCGACGCCGCGCACCGGCACCCGCCCACCACCGGGCTCGGGCTGAACACCGCGATCCAGGACGCGCACAACCTCGCCTGGAAGCTCGCCGCGGTGCTCAGCGGCACGGCCGCGGAGACGCTGCTGGACTCCTACGAGAGCGAGCGGCAGCCGGTGGGCATGCGCAATGTGGACTGGGCGATGTTCACCTTCCTCAATCACATGGTCATCGACGCCGGGCTGGGCCTGATGCCCGGCGGGCCGCCCGAGGCGCAGGTCGCGGCCTTCGAGGCGCTCTTCTCCGACAGCCCGATGGGGGAGACGCGCCGGTCCCGAGCCGCGGAGGTGACCGATACCCAGCGCACCGAGTTCCAGGCGCACGACCTGGAGATCGGGTTCCGGTACGACGCCGGGGCGCTGGTTCCGGACGGGACCGAGCCGCCGCCGCGTGACCCGATGGGCACGATCCACCACCCGACGACGCGCCCGGGTCACCGTCTCCCGCACGCCTGGCTCGACCGCGGTGGAGCGCGGGTCTCAACCCTCGACCTCGCCGGGCCGGCCGGTGGATACGTCCTGCTCGCCGGGCCTGACGGCGAACCATGGTGCGCGGCCGCGGAGCAGATCGCGGAGAAGCTGGACATCGACCTCACCGCCGTACGCATCGGCGACGCCGGTGACTGCACGGACCCGACGGGTCGCTGGGCCGAGGTGCGCCAGATCGGCGACGGCGGGGCGCTCCTGGTCCGCCCGGACAACCACGTCGCCTGGCGGACCACCGGAGCCGCGGCCGATCCCGGCGACGTCCTGGCCCGCGTCTTCGACACCGTCACCGGCCGCTGACGCCACCGACCGCACCGACCTCACGAGGAGCAGAAGCATGAGATCCACGCCGAAGTTCGCCCACGTGGTGCTGCAGACCAGTCGACTCGACGAGATGCGGAACTGGTACTGCACGCTGCTCGACGGTCACGTCGTGTTCGAAGGACACGGCCTGTCGTTCGTCACCTTCGACGAGGAGCACCACCGCATCGCGTTCCTGTCACCGCCCGTCGCACTGCAGGACAGGTCGCCGGCGGCGGCAGGGATGCACCACACCGCCTACACGTTCGAATCGCTCGATCAACTGCTCGGCCGCTACGCGGAGCTGAAGGACAAGGGCATCGAGCCGCACGTGCCGATCCAGCACGGGGTCACGACCTCGCTCTACTACCGCGACCCCGACGGCAACTTCGTGGAGTTGCAGGTGGACAACTTCTCCACGCCGGAGGACGCCACCGCCTACATGAACGGGGCCGAGTACGAACAGGACCCCGTCGGACCGTCCTTCGTCCCGGAGCTGATGCTCGAGGCTCTCGACAACGGCACCGCACCGGAGGAACTGCAGACGAGGAAGTGGGCGCTCTCCACCAGCCCGGACCTGCCGAACCCGCTGGAGGCGTTGACCCGCTGATCCGCACCCTGTGCCTCGTCAACCCTTGCGGTGGACGAGGCACAGGGCGGCCTCTCCGGCACGGTGCCCGTCCGAAGGCGTCGCCCGGGCTGCACCTGCCGAGGTGCGCTAGGCGAACAGCCCCTCGAGCCAGGACGCCCAGGCCCGCTCGTCGGCGGCCCGGTCGACGTCGTCGGAGTAGAGGTGGTGCCCGACGGCCACAGTCATCCCCAGCGCCGCCCGCCCGTGGAACCGGAGCAGCGCGTCGGCCGTGCGGACGCCGAGGAACGCCGGCTCGACGTAGTCGACGACGCCTTCGATCGGCGCGACCCCGTCCGGGGTGAGCCGCACCTGCTCGCCCAGGGCGGGTTGCCGGGTCAGCCCGAGCCCCTCGAGGACGGCCGGCCACGCGCTCGCCTGCGCCGATGCCTGCGGCCCTTCGGCCTCGATGTAGGTGGCGGGCCGGCCGGGGAAGTGCTTCAGGTACTCGGCCAGCGTGTGCAGGTACATGTCCCAGCCCTGCCTGGTCATGCCCTCGTACTCGGCGCTCCAGTCGTCGCCGAGGAATCCGCTGTGCACGAAGCGGAGGACGCTGCCGCCGCCCTCGCGCGCCTCGATGAGGTACTCGAACGCGTGGGTCGTGCCGTCCTCGGCCTCGGGGGTCCGGGTCGCGAAGTGCTTGGGCGGATCCCAGGCGTCCGCGTGCGCGGCGTCGGGCGCCTCGATCGCCATGAACCACGCCGCGAGGCCTGGTCCGGTCGTGATCGCGTCCCACACCTGCTCCGGGGTCGCCTCGAGCGCGACTTCCTTGCGGATCTCGAACTCCCGGCCCATTCCAGCTCTCCCTCGTGTCGGTCTCGCTCGGCGCGGTCTCGGTGTCCGAGCGGACGGGCCGGCGAGCGCGGGGCCGCGGCCGGATCGTCGAGATCGACGGCTCGGACACGCCGACACCCTCGCACCGACAAATTATCTCGTCAACATCGTCGAGGTTGTCGGTTCTCCGGTAGGGGCGCGCCGTGGCGGGCAACGCACTGGAGTCGCCCAGCGCCGACGTGACGGTCAACGAGCAGGGTCAGGTGACGATCGCGGCCCGGATTCGCCGGGCGGCCGGCATCGAGGCGGGGTGCCGTTGGCCGTCTACATCGACGACGGCCGCGTGGTGATCGAAACCCGCGAGCAGTTCGCCGACCGCATCCGCCGCGATGCCGTGGCCGGATGGAGTGCGCCCAGCGCCCAGCGGCTCACAGAGAAGCGCCGTCCTGCCGGACAACGATTTTCTCGCGCCACATGAGATTTTTGGCCCAAACGTTTCGATAGCCCATTCGCCACCAATATTGAGCGGGCTTAGGCGAATTGAATCGGAGCGGCCTTGGTTGCCGTAGGCAATCGGAGCGACAAGCCTAGCAGTGGGCAAGCGCTTAGGTCGTCATGGAGCCCGGACATATGGGTGATGGAGTTCGCCAGAACCGCGGCATGGACCGCTGATGGCCGGTCGGGGCGTTGCTTGGACATCGTGGTCTTCTCTTCTGTTGAAGTGGTCTGGAAGGTGGCCTCGGCGCGCCCGTGCTGGGTCCGCGCCGAG
Organism: Pseudonocardia mahuensis; assembly: GCF_018531475.1. Lineage (GTDB taxonomy): Bacteria > Actinomycetota > Actinomycetes > Mycobacteriales > Pseudonocardiaceae > Pseudonocardia. The sequence goes on along the minus strand of NZ_JAHDTG010000102.1, from coordinate 17,149 downwards.
GCCGTGGAAGCCGCTCAGGCGGCCACCCCGATCGGACCGGCGTGCGTACGACCGATCGGGAGCCACCGGCGGCCGAACGTGCTGCTGATCACGTCGCTGGCGGCGTGGTACCAGCTCAGGACGCCGAAGGCGAGCGTGAACCACCCTCCGATCGTGAGGAACAGGGCCGAGCCCGCTCCCTCACCGATGGCCAGCAGCACCAGCCCGCCGAAGATCAACGCCAGGATCACCGACAGGACTGCGTCGATCCGCCACGAGGCGATGAACAGGTACGCGGTGACGACAGCCCACATCGCCAGGAACAGGCTGACACCACTGGCCGTGTTGGCCTCGGGAACCCGTGGCAGGAACCACGCGTACATGGCCGCGTAGATGATCCAGAATGGGCCATAGGTCCCGAAGAACAACGCTTCGAAGGAATTTCCTCGCTGAACCTCCAGGACAGCGACGATCACCTCCACGATTCCACCGAAGAAGAACGCGGCCGGCAGGATGATCGCCACCCCGGCGCGGTCCAGAAGGCCCGTTTCGTACATTCCCAACATGAATGATGTAGTGCCGAACGCGGTCATCCCCCAGGCCATCGGGTCGGCTGTCCGGCCCGGTGGTGAGACCGTACCGACCGGGGCGGGTCGTGGAGGTGAACTGACGGGTTCAGTCGTGGTCATGACCGATCTTCCTCTCCCACTCGATGGACACGGTGGGTCTGTGCGAGCCGAGAGCGGTGCGTCGGGGAAGCCGCTCCGGGTTCATCGGGAACCGCGTGTTGCTCACGGCATCCGCCAGGACGTCGGTGGTCTCACAGGGGAACGGAGGCCGGGAGTTCATGGTCGAGTCCGGTCCCACCGGGTCGCGGCGACGAGCAGGACGACGATCGGCGCTGCGGCCGCGACCAGGCAGCTGCCGAGAGAGAGACTCGAATCGTGCAGAAGCAGGCCCAGGGCCAGCAGCAGCACCGCGACCGTCACGAACACGCCCGCGGTGATCGTCGCGAGCGGAGTGCACCGATCGTCGGTGAACAGGCGAAGCGCCGTGGCCAACCCCGGATCGGAGATGATCAGGGCCTGCTCAATCGAGTGTAGTTCGCGCCGTTCGCGCTCGCTCAACGTCATGCCGGCTCACCAGCCGGTCCCGCCGATGCACACAGCGGCACCACCGGTCCGTGGTGTTCCGCGGGGCGGTGAGCCAGATCTGCGATGTCTGGAGAGATTCATCGCCGCCTCCTACCCACAGAAGAACCTGTCGGTAGGGGCTATCAGCCCGATTCGGGCGGTTATCGGCGAGCTCCATCGCCATCGCCGCGAATTGTACGCCGAGAATCATGCTCGGAGAACCCCCGAGGGCGCCTCGGAGAGCCCGGTCGAACTGCTGCAGGTGTTTCCATGTGGCGCTCGCCCAGATCACGTGCCGCGCCGCGACGGTGGGCGTCAGGAGACGAGGCGGAGGGTCAACGGGTAGCGGTAGTCGCGACCGGACGACGCCCGCATCGTCGCGATGACGACGCAGATCAGATAGAACAGCCCGTACAACGGCAGCAGCACGAGGCCGATCCCGACGAAGATCAGCAGGCCGAACACCACGCTGTAGACCAGCGCGTTGATCTGGAAGTTCAGCGACTCGACGGCATGGCGGCGGATGAAGGGCGAGTCGCCGCCCTTCACCAGCAGCACGATGAGCGGCGCGACCAGGCCGAGGGCGAACCAGGCCGTGACAAGGCTGCCGAGGTGGGCGGCCATCGCCCAGTTGCGTTCCTCCGGCGCCGTGGCGTCGCCGGGAACACCGTGGGCTGGCTGCCACGAACTGCCTTCGGGCGGCGGGGGGTAGGAGGTCACCGCCCCATTCAACCGCGATCGGGGGTCGCGTGGTGAGGTCGTCGCATCGGCAAATACTCAGCCGGCACCGGTGCGGCCCCGCGTGGAGGCGTTCGACTGTCTGCAGGAAGTCGTCGGCCGAGCTCGCGCGATGAGCCTGCGCCGGATCACCTCGAACGCCTGGAGCGACGCCGCCTGCAGGCCGAGGTGGTCGATGCGTCCCCGGCCGAACATCGGGACCTGCCGGTCGGTGTCGTGGCTGAGCGCTGCGACGTGGTTCACGCCGTCCAGCAGCATGAACGGAGGGTAGGCAGGCTCACCCGCAGGGGGAAGTACGGATGAGCCTGCCGAGCATCTCAATGAGCGCCGGTCACGCTGCCGGCTTCGCCTGGCCGGATTGCGGGGCGTACTCCGCGAGCTCGTCGAGCACCTGGCCGGCGGCGATCGGGCCGATCCCGAGGTACCACAGGTCGTCGGACACCTCGTGGGCCCGGCCGGCGGCGACGGCGGGGATGCCCGGCCACAGCGGTCCGCCGACGACCTTGGACTGGTCGGAGCGCCCGCCGTCGCCGAACGCCCCGTAGAACAGGAGGTCGGCGTCGGCCTGGGCGATCTGCTCCGGGCTGACCTCGACGAAGGTCTTGTCGACCTGCTGCGCGGCCGGCCGGGCGAACCCGGCGTCGGCCAGCACGGTGCCGATGAACGAGCCGCGCCCGTAGAGGCGCACGGTGCCGGAGTTGAAGCGCACCATGCTGACGGTGACGGCGGCGGGATCGCCGAAGCGCTTGCCGGTCTCGGTGGCCTTGCTCCGGTAGTCGGCCAGTGCCTGTGCCGCCTGCTCGGAGCGGCCCAGGGCCGTTCCGGCGAGCTCGAGGTTCTCCCGCCAGGCGACCCCGACCTTCTCGGCGAACACGGTCGGCGCGATCTGGGTCAGCGCCGGGTAGAGCGCCTCGTGCCGCACCTTGTTGGACAGGATGAGGTCGGGCTTCAGCGCGGCGATCGCCTCCAGGTTCGGCTCGCCGATCGTCCCGACGATCTTGATGTCCCGGGTGCGGTCACCCAGGTAGGACTGGAGCTTGTCGTCCGCAGCCGCGGTGACGGCGCCGACCGGGGTGACGCCGAGTGCGAGCACGGTGTCGAGCTCGCCGGTGTCGAGCACGACGACGCGCTGTGGCGTCCCGGTGATCTCGGTCGTCCCCATGGCGTGCTCGACGGTCCGTGGCGCGGCCGCCGACGGGTCGTTCGAGGAGCTCTCTGCGGGGCTCCCGCACGCGGCGAGAGCGAGGGCCAGCAGGCCCAGCGCTGTCGCGCGAAGTCGACGTCCGTGCACTTGTCCTCCGTGTTTAGGTGAACCTGTCCTAAGCGGAGGGGATGCTACGTAGTCGGGGGGCGAACCGGAAGCCCCGCGTTGCATCGTCACCGCCCCCGCGCTGTGGCCGTCGCGACGTGGCCGGCCGCCCAGTTCGTCCCCGGACCGCCCACGGAGGGCTCCGATCCGAGGTGCGAGAGCGGCATCGACCAGCACGAACGAGGATGCTTGACCCGTATGGAGTAACGGGCAGCTGTCCCTGTGTAACGCCGGGCGGTTCCCGGCGAAAGACCCGTTGAATCCCGAATCTCCCGATTCGGCGGAGCGGTCCGGCCACCACTACGCGGTGAAGGTCGCAGGCCAGGCATGTCCGGCGTCCGCTGGGTCACGACGACATGTGTCCCGCGTCGAGCTGCCGGCGGGCGACTCAGCAGGCAGCTGATCGAAGCGCGGACGGACTGGCCGATCTCGTGGCGAAGCAGCGCTGGGCACGGAGCGACGATGATCCGGATGACGGCCCAGCGGGCGTTTCCTGATCGGTCTGGTCACCTGTTTCGCCACGCACGGCGGCATCCCCGCCGTCGCGCGCTCGATGCGCCGCGTCATCAGGTAGCTGTACGGCGACTCGCGGTAGGCGAGACGGAACTCGCGGCTGAGGTGCCCGGCCGACATGTGCGCGCCGCGGGCGAGCGCCTCGACGTCCAGCGGCTGCGCGTACTCCCGGTCGAGTGGGACGAGTCGGAACAGAGGAGAGAACTCGTCTCACGGTGTCCGCGAGGGCCTCGGTCAGCTGCCGACGTAGGCCGCGAGGTGCTCGCCGGTGAGGGTGGAGCGGGCGGCGACGAGGTCAGCGGGTGTGCCCTCGAAGACGATCCGGCCGCCGTCGTGGCCGGCGCCGGGGCCGAGGTCGATGATCCAGTCGGCGTGCGCCATGACCGCCTGGTGGTGCTCGACGACGATGACCGACTTGCCGGAGTCGACGAGCCGGTCGAGCAGGCCGAGCAGCTGCTCGACGTCGGCGAGGTGGAGGCCGGTGGTCGGCTCGTCGAGGACGTAGACGCCGCCCTTCTCGGCCATTCGGGTGGCCAGCTTGAGTCGCTGCCGCTCGCCGCCGGACAGCGTGGTGAGCGGCTGGCCGAGGCTGAGGTAGCCGAGCCCGACGTCGGCGAGCCGGTCGAGGATTTTGTGCGCGGCCGGCGTGCGCGCCTCGCCGGCGCCGAAGAACTCCTCGGCCTCGGTCACCGACATCGCGAGCACCTCGCTGATGTCGCGGCCGCCGAGGTGGTGGTCCAGCACCGATGCCTCGAACCGCTTCCCCTCGCACTCCTCGCAGGTGGTGGCGACGCCGGCCATCATCGCCAGGTCGGTGTAGATGACGCCGGCGCCGTTGCAGGTGGGGCAGGCGCCCTCGGAGTTGGCGCTGAACAGCGCCGGCTTCACGCCGTTGGCCTTTGCGAACGCCTTGCGGATCGGGTCGAGCAGTCCGGTGTACGTCGCCGGGTTGCTCCGTCGCGAGCCGCGGATCGGGGCCTGGTCGACCGACACCACTCCGTCCCGCCCGGACACCGAGCCGTAGATCAGCGAACTCTTGCCCGAGCCCGCCACCCCGGTGACGACGACCAGCACGCCGAGCGGGATGTCGACGTCGACTCCCCTCAGGTTGTGGGTACTGGCGCCGCGCACCTCCAGTACCCCCGAGGGCGTCCGCACCGATGGCTTCAGGGAGGCGCGGTCGTCGAGGTGCCGCCCGGTGATGGTGCCGCCGGCCCGCAGCCCCTCGACGGTGCCCTCGAAGCAGACGGTGCCGCCCGCCGCACCGGCACCGGGGCCGAGGTCGACGACGTGGTCGGCGATCGCGATCGTCTCCGGTTTGTGCTCCACGACGAGCACCGTGTTGCCCTTGTCCCGCAGCCGCAGCAGCAGGTCGTTCATCCGCTGGATGTCATGGGGGTGCAGGCCGATGGTGGGCTCGTCGAAGACGTAGGTGACGTCGGTGAGCGAGGAGCCGAGGTGGCGGATCATCTTGACACGCTGGGCCTCGCCGCCCGACAGCGTGCCCGACGGCCGGTCGAGCGAGAGGTAGCCCAGCCCGATCTCCACGAACGAGTCGAGGGTGTGCTGCAGCGTGGCGAGCAGCGGCGCCACCGACGGCTCGTCGAGGCCGCGCACCCACGCGGCGAGGTCGCTGATCTGCATCGCGCACGCGTCGGCGATGTTGATCCCGCCGATCCGCGACGACCGGGCCGCCTCGCTGAGCCGGGTGCCGCCGCACTCGGGACAGGTGGTGAAGGTGACCGCCCGGTCCACGAACGCCCGGATGTGCGGCTGCATCGCCTCCCGGTCCTTGGACAGGAACGACTTCTGAACCTTGGGGATCAGCCCCTCGTAGGTGAGGTTCACGCCCTCGACCTTCACCTTGGTCGGCTCCCGGTAGAGGAAGTCGTGCATCTCCTTCTCGGTGAACTTGCGGATCGGCTTGTTCGGGTCGAGGAAGCCCGACTCGGCGTAGGTCCGCACTGTCCACCAGCTGTCCGACTTCCAGCCGGGGATGGTGAACGCGCCCTCGGCGATCGACTTGGAGTCGTCGTAGAGCTGGGTGAGGTCGATGTCGGAGATCGTGCCTCGGCCTTCGCAGCGCGGACACATGCCGCCGGTGATGCTGAAGTCGCGACGCTCCTTCACGGTCCGTCCGGCGCGCTCTAGGGTGACCGCACCCGCTCCACTGATCGAGGCGACGTTGAAGGAGAACGCCTGGGGCGAGCCGATGTGCGGTTTCCCGAGTCGGCTGAAGAGGATGCGCAGCATCGCGCCTGTGTCGGTGGCGGTGCCGACCGTGGAGCGGGGGTCGGCACCCATCCGCTGCTGGTCGACGATGATCGCGGGCGTCAGCCCTTCGAGGACGTCGACCTCGGGCCGCGCCAGCGTCGGCATGAAGCCCTGCACGAAGGCGCTGTAGGTCTCGTTGATCATCCGCTGCGACTCCGCGGCGATCGTGCCGAACACCAGCGAGCTCTTGCCCGAGCCGGAGACGCCGGTGAACACCGTCAGCCGGCGCTTCGGGAGCTCGACGCTGACGTCGGAGAGGTTGTTCTCGCGCGCGCCGTGCACGCGGATCAGATCGTGGCTGTCGGCAACGTGCGGTGCAGGCGACAGCGTGTCCGTCCTCGTGGCCATGCTCATCGTGTCTCCATCTGTTGGGCGAGGCCGCCTTCGCGGTCTCCGTCGGCGTCGCCTGGCTCGATCTGACCAGCTTCGAGCAGTACGTCTGGTTCGCTTCGTCGGCGCGGTCGCGGCAACGGTCGCTGTCTATCTGATCGCCGGTGTCGGCCGCAGTGTTGCGCGGCACCCGTCCGGCTGACGCCAGGCCGGGGTCGCGCTCGGCGCAAGAACCGGGGCATCCACGCCGCTTCGGCCCGTGGAGCGGCCACGCGGCGCGCCCGGCCGAGGCGTCAGACCAACCAGCGGCCGTCGCGCATCGGCTCGCGGTCGGGCATCTCGTTCACCTCGCCGACCGCCACCGGGCACAGCGCGAGGACCACGACGAGGACCCCGCAGGACGGGGCACCGGGAGCCTGGTGCCGACGGGGGAGGGCACACAGAGGGCACGGCGGGCAGGTGGACCACCTGACGACGAAGGCCCAGCTCCGGTGTGGACACCGTCTGAGCTGGGCCTTCGTGGTGAGAGCGGATGACGGGAATCGAACCCGCGTATTCAGCTTGGGAAGCTGATGTTCTACCATTGAACTACATCCGCAGCGTGCGATCAGAACCTTAGCACCTCACGCAAAGCAGTCGCTCAGGGTGGCCGGATGCCTCCAACGGGGTGGTTCTCACACTTTCGAGTCTTGCGAGATCCTGACGGAACTCGACGCGTCGTGTCCGGGTGGTCCACACTTCGGCTCGCAAGGCAGGTCAGCTCCCCCGCCGCAAAGGATCCACGGATGACGGCGTTCGACCCGCTCCTGGGTGCACCCCCCGCTCAGGACCACGACCATGATGTTCTGCTCATCGCCGGCAGCCGTCCCGAGGTCGCACGTCTCGCGCCCGTGGCCACGGCCTTCGCCGATGCCGACCGCATCCGTGCCGTCACGGTCGCGACCGGTCCGGACCCGATGGCCGTCCACGAGTCCTTCGAGGCCCTCGGCGTGCCCGCCGACATCACGCTGCTGCTCCGCGAGAACCCGGGGCACGCCCCCGCCGCGGTCGCCGCGACGCTGATGACCCGGCTCGACGAGCTGCTCATCGACCAGGACCCGACGGCGATCATGGTGCACGGCGGCGGGATCACCGCGGCCGTCGCCGCGCAGGTCGCGTTCTGGCGGCAGATCCCGGTGGTGCACCTGCAGGCGGGAGTGGCTACCGACGACCTGCTCTGCCCGTTCCCACAGGAGGCCAACCGCCGCATCATCGGCCAGCTGGCGTCACTGTTCCTGACCACGAGCGGTCCCGCGCTGGGCAGCCCGCTCGGCCCGAACGTCATCACGGTCGGCGACACCATCGCCGCGAACCCGCAGCCGGCCGACATGCGCATCGGCCGGCTGGTCCGCCGGGTCCGCGACGGCGAGTCGCGGCTGGTGCTGGTGGCGCTCGACCGCCCGGCCTCCAGCGAGGTCATCGACGACCTGCCCGAGCTGCTGGAACGCGATCCCGACACCGAGGTCGTGCTGTTCGGTGAGCTGTGCGACGACGACGCGGCCTGTCGGCTCGCCGAGCTCGACCGCGCGATCGTCGCGCACGCGCTGCCGCTCGCGGAGCTGGTCAGCCTGATCGCGACGGCCACGGTGCTGGTCTCGGACAACCCCGAACTGGTCGACGACGCGCCCGGGTTCGGCACCCCCGCCGTGCTGGTCGACGGGCCGTATGCCGCGCACCCCGGCGACTCGATCCGCAGCATCCTCGGCCCCGCCGTGATGTCGACGGTCATCCAGGTGCTCGACGCCGATCCGCGGCAGCCGGCCCAGGTTCCCGACGGCCGGGAGGCCGCCCGGGTCGAGCAGGCCGTCGCCTGGATGTTCGGGCTGAGCCCGTCCCCGACGTTCCAGCCGCCGCAGCCCTCGGCCACCGACGCCTGAGGTCCGACGCCGCCCCGTTAGGGTGGCGCGGTGCTGCTCTCGGACGGCGACCTGCGCAAGGAGCTCGACGCCGGGCGTCTGGTGCTCGACCCGTGGGACCCGGCGATGCTCCAACCCTCCAGCATCGACGTCCGCCTCGACCGTTTCTTCCGGGTCTTCCAGAACTCCCGCTACACCCACATCGACCCCCGTGAGCAGCAGGACGAGCTGACGACGCCGGTCGAGCCGGAGGGCGACGAGCCGTTCGTGCTGCACCCCGGCGAGTTCGTCCTCGGCTCCACGTTCGAGTCGGTGAGCCTGCCCGACGACCTCGCGGGCAGGCTGGAAGGCAAGTCGAGTCTCGGCCGCCTCGGCCTGCTGACCCACTCCACGGCCGGGTTCATCGACCCCGGGTTCACCGGGCACATCACGCTCGAACTCTCGAACGTCGCGAACCTGCCGATCACCCTGTGGCCCGGCATGAAGATCGGCCAGCTGTGCCTGTTCCGGCTGTCCAGCCCGGCCGAGCACCCCTACGGCAGCGAGGGCGTCGGCTCCCGCTACCAGGGGCAACGGGGGCCGACGCCCTCGCGGGCCCACCTCAACTTCCACCGCGCCGACACCCGGCGCTGACGCCCCGGGCCGCCGGCCGCGGGTCGAGGCGTCAGCGCCGCGGGTCCCAGCGGAACCGGCGGGCGGCGAGATAGCCGAACAGCGCCGGCCACACCAGCAGCGCGGCCACCGCGGGCAGCAGGGCGGGCAGCCCGGCCACGCCGGAGGCCCACGTCCCGCCCCTGTAGGCGAGCTGGGTCAGCTGCCCGATCGCCGCACCGGGCACGGCGACGATGGCCTGCCACCAGCCCTCGTCCGGAGCCATCGTGAGCAGGACGGTCGCGCCGAGGAGCACGAACGTCAACGGCAGCGTCGTGATCTGCGCGCGCTCCGGCGACGGCGTGATCACGGTCGTCGCCAGCGCCGCGGTGACCACCAGCGCCAGCCCACCCAGCAGCGCCAGCAGCAGCGGGAACGGGTCCGCGGGCAACGGCGTCCCCGTCGCCACGTTGATGATCCCGAAGACCACCAGCTGACCCAGCCCGAGCACCACGGCGGGGGCAACCGTCGCCACCAGCAGCCCGGCGTCGGAGATCCCGCTGGTCCGCATGCGCTTCAGCACCCGGGTGTGCCGCCGGGCCACCACCGTCTGCGTCGCGGTCACGTAGATCCCCATGGCCAGCACCACCGACAGCTGCAGGGCGATCACCATCGCGGCCATCCCCGGTTCCTCCGCGCCGCTGAAGGAGAAGGCCCAGAACAGGCCCAGGGCCAGCGGAAGCGCGACCGACGACACCGCCACCGTCTTGTTGCGCAGCATCAGCCGCAGCTCGGTACCCGCCAGGGCCAGGACACGTCCAGCCTCGGACATGATCACTCCACCTCCGTCTCGCCGGCGCGCACCCCGTGGTAGATCTCGGCCAGCGAGGCCGGCGCGGCACGCAGGTCGGTCAGCTGAACCCCTCGATCAGCTGCCCACACCAGGAATCCCGTCAGGTCGCGCTGCAGCTGCGTCGTCCGCACCCGGATCCGGGTCCCGCCGTCGGTGCCGGCGATGGGCTCGCGCTCGACGGTCCCCGACACCGCCGGGAGCTCACCGAGGCCGTCGGGCACCGTCGCGGAGAACCCGGCGGGCCGGCTGGCGAGGATCTCGCCGAGCGTGCCCTGCACCGCGACCCGGCCCGCGTGCATGAGCGCCACCCGGTCGGCCAGCGCCTCGGCCTCCTCCAGGTAGTGCGTGGTCAGCACGACCGTGCGCCCGGCCTCCTGCAACTCCTGGATCGCGTCCCAGGTGCGCCGCCGCGACTCCGGGTCCAGCCCGGTAGTGGGCTCGTCCAGGATCACCAGCTCCGGCGACCCCCACACCGCCATCGCCAGGTCCAGGCGGCGCTTCTCCCCGCCCGACAGCTTCCCGACCGCGACGTCGCGGCGCGCGGTGAGCTCGAACCGCTCCAGCAGCCGCTCGGGCCGGTCCGTGCGGTCGACCATCCGCTGCCACAGCCGCAGCGTCTCGACCACGGTGAGCTCGTCGACGAACCCGCCCTCCTGCAACTGCACGCCCATCCGCTCGCGCAGCGCCGACCGCTGGGTGGCCGGGTCCAGGCCGAGCACCCGGACGTAGCCCCCGCTGCGCTGCCCGAAGCCCTCCAGGACCTCGAGCGTCGTCGTCTTCCCGGCGCCGTTCGTGCCGAGCAGCGCGAAGATCTCGCCGCGCCGGACCTCCAGGTCGATGCCGCGGACCGCCTCGAAGTCGCCGTAGTGCACGTGCAGGTCGCGCACCTCGACGGCCGGCGCCGCCGGCTGCCCGGACCCCCGGCCGGTGGCGGCGGAACCCGCCGCCTGGGTGGTCGTCTGTGTCATGCCGGTAAGCCTGCCCGGCGCCGCAGCGGTCGCAGTAGTCGCGGCGGTCACGGGTGCCGCTGACAGCCGCACCGACCCCGATGACAACTGTCATGAGCATCCGGTGCCGGCCCCGGGCGGTCGGATACCGTCTCGGCGTGGACACCTCGCCGTTGGCCGGAGCCGAGGAGCGCAAGGTGCGCGCGGCCCGCCGGTTCGGCCGCATCGGCCTGGTGATCACCCTGCTGTGGCTGCTGACCGTCCCCGCGTTCGTGATCTGGACCGGGTTGCCCGAGGCGGTCTTCGGCTGGCCGCTGCTCGCCCTGTACCTCGCGGCGCTCGGCCTGCACGTCTGGCGAATCCGCGAGCACGTGTCCTCGCTCGGCCGCGGCGCCTCGGCGCCGTTCATGGCCGCCGCCGCCGCGGTCGCGCTGGCGATCGCGCTGCTCGGGCTGGCGTCGGCCTGGGCGGGATGGATCTGGGCGCTGGTCTCCGGGGTGCTCCTCGGCGACATCGTCTCCGGGCTGCGGGCCCGCTGGATCGTGGTCTGGATCGGCGCCGCGGCCGCCGCGGTGCTCGGTCTCGGGCTCCTGATCAGCGCGAACATCGACTTCGGGGTCCCCGCGGCGTGGTGGGTCGGGCCCGCGCTCGCCGCGTTCTACGTCGCCACGATGTGGGTGCTCGACGTCGAGCGGCTCTGGTGGCTCAAGGCCGTCACCGACCTCGACGACTCCCGCCGCGCCGCCGCCGAACTGGCCACCGCCCGCGAACGCCTCCGGCTCGCCGACGACCTGCACGACATCCTCGGCCACGCCCTCGAGGTGGTCGCGTTCAAGAGCGAACTGGCCACCCGGCTGCTGCCCGCCGACACCGCGCGGGCGCGCACCGAGATGGAGGAGGTGCAGCGGGTGGCCCGGGAGTCGCTCAGCGAGGTCCGCGCGCTCGTCCGCGACACCCGCTCGACCGACCTCGTCACCGAACTCGCCGGGGCCCGCGCGGTGCTCGACACGGCCGGCGTCGTCCTGACCGTGCGGGGCGACCCGGAGACCGTCGGGCCCACCGCCCGCAACGTGCTCGGCCGGGTCCTGCGGGAGGCCATGACCAACGTGCTCCGCCACGCCGAGCCCAGCCACTGCACGATCGACATCGAGGTCGCCGACGGCGGCGCGCGGCTCGAGGTCGTCAACGACGGCGCGCTGCCGGCGAACGGCACCGACCCCGGGACCGGGCTCGCCGCGCTCAGCCGCTACCTCGACGAGCACGCCGGACGCCTCGACGCCGGGCCGGGGCCGGGCGGCACGTTCCGCCTCGACGCGGTGCTGCCCGGAGCCGCTCGGTGAGCACGCCGGAGAACGGGAAGATCCGCCTGGTGCTGGCCGACGACGAGTCGCTCACCCGCGGTGCCGTCGGCGCGCTGCTCGGGCTCGAGCCCGACCTGGTGGTCGTCGCCGAGGCCGCCACCGGGGACGAAGCCGTCGACGCGGTACGCGAACACCGCCCCGACATCGCCGTCCTCGACGTCGAGATGCCCGGCCGCGACGGCGCCCAGGTCGCCCAGTGGGTCGCCGTCAACCAGTCCGGTACCCGCTGCATCATCCTCACCCGGCACGCCCGGCCGGGCGTGCTGCGCCGGGCGCTCGCCGCGGGAGCCGCCGGGTTCGTCGCCAAGAGCGCACCGGCGACCCTCCTCGCCGACGTGATCCGGCGGGTGCACCGCGGTGGCCGCTACGTCGACCCCGATCTCGCGATGACGGCGCTGACCACCGAGGACTGCCCGCTCACCGACCGGGAACTCGAGGTGCTGCGCACCGTCGACGCCGCCGGGCCCGGCGGGACGGCCGCCGACATCGCGCGCCGCGTGCACCTGTCACCCGGCACCGTCCGCAACTACCTGTCGTCGGCGATGCAGAAGCTCGGCGCCGGGAACCGCTCCGAGGCGGTCCGGTACGCCCGCGACCACGGCTGGTTGTGAGGCGGCGCGTCCCGCTCCGACACCGGGCACGGACGGTGGCCAGCCCAGTACTGTGACCGGCGATGGAGCCGCCCCGGACGCCACCGAACCCGCCGAACCTGCCCGCGGTGCCGGACCCGCCGGAGTCGGGGCGGCCGCCGGCGTCGCTGGAGCCGCTGCCGCCGCGCTACGAGCCGCCGCCGCAGCAACCGCCCCGCTACCCGCCGCCGCAGCACCGGCCGCCGACCGTGTGGTCCCGGCTGCGGCTGGGCAGCCGCCGCGGCGCGATCGGGCTGGGTCTTGCCGCCGCCGCCCTGCTGCTGCTCCCCTTCCTCGACGACCCCGGGCGCTGGTGGGTCCCGGTCGGGCTGGGGCTGGGCACGCTCGTGCTGCTCTACCTGCTGCGGCTCGACCGGCTGCTCCGGGGCTGGGCGCCGCACGTCGCCGGTGTGGTGCTGGTCGTGGCGCTCATGCAGGCCACCCGCGAGAACCCCTGGGCCTGGGCGTTCGCCGCGAGCGTCGCCGTGGTGGTCGCCGGTCTGCTCCGGCTCCCCCGCTGGCAGGTGCTCGCGGTCGGCGCGGTGCTGCTCGTGGTCTCGGTGGCCGGCTACTCGTTCCGCGCCGCCGACGTGGCGCAACGGCAGGACCAGATCGCGGCCCAGGCCGGGCAGGTCGCCAAGAGCGGGCAGGGGGAGCGCAATCCCAACCGGGTGCTGCCGGCCCTGCTGGAGGCCCTCGCCGAGAAGCAGGAGGTGGTCTTCTGCGGCCTGCTCCGCAGCCCCGCCACCGAGCAGGTCGCCGCCGCGACCGGCGCACCCGACTGCGCGGGCGCGTTCGCCGCGCTCAGCACCCGGGTGACGGCACCGTCCGACTACGCCGACACGAGCGTGCCGGCCCCGGTCCAGCGCGGCGAGCGGAGCTGGACGGTCGACGGCTGCCGGCTCAGCTGGCCGGGTGCCGACCCCGGCCCGCAGCTGGGCCGGCTGCAGATCGGGGAGACCTTCCCGATGCGCAGCTTCGTCGTCACCGGGTACCAGCCCTGCTGAGCTGAGCCCCCGGAACGACCGCGGGGGGCCGCGCCGAGCGCGACCCCCCGCAATCCATTCCGATCCGTCAGCTGTGCGCTTCGTGCTGCTCCGACTCCGTGGCGGCAGCCGGGGCGGTGCCGTTGGCGGAACCGTTGCCCGAGCCGTCACCGCGCTTGACCGCGGCGAGCAGCATCTGGGCGACGTCCTGCACCTGGACGTTCTCCCCGAGGCCACCGGCCTGCTTCTCGGTCAGGCCGTCGGAGATCATCGTCTTGCAGAACGGGCAGCCCACCGCGATGGTGCCGCCGGCAGCGGCGCCGTCCGACCCGGCGGCCCCGGACAGGGTCTCCAGAGCCTCCTCGGTGCGGTTGACGTTCACCCGCTGCCCGATGCGCTCCTCCATCCACATCCGCGCACCACCCGCGCCACAGCACATGGAACGGTCGGCGTGCCGCGGCATCTCGTTGAGCTTCGCGCCCGCCGCGCCGACGAGCTCGCGCGGCTCCTCGTAGATCTCGTTGTGCCGGCCCAGGTAGCACGGGTCGTGGTAGGTGACCGGTGCGGCCTTGTCCGCGGCCGGCTCCGCGACCGGGACCAGCTTGCCCTCGCGGACCAGCTTGTTCAGCAGCTGGGTGTGGTGCACGACCTCGTAGTGCCCGTCGAGCTGCGGGTACTCCCGGCCCAGCGTGTTGAGGCAGTGCGGGCAGGTGGTGACGATCTTCCGCGTGCCCGGCTCCCGGCCCTCGAACACCGAGTTCAGGATCTCGACGTTCTGCTGGGCCAGCATCTGGAACAGGAACTCGTTACCCGAGCGGCGCGCCGGGTCACCGGTGCAGGACTCCTCCGGGCCGAGCACCGTGTAGCCCACGCCGGCCCGGTGCAGCAGCTCCGCGGTGGCCTTCACGGTCTTCTTGGCGTTGTCGTCGAACGCGCCGGCGCAGCCGACCCAGAACAGGTACTCGGTGTCGGCCGACAGCTCGCCGTCGAACACCGGGACCTCGAAGTCCAGGCCCTTGGTCCAGTCCAGCCGCTCCTTGGCGTTCTGGCCCCACGGGTTGCCCTTGTTCTCCAGGTTGCGGAACAGCACACCCAGCTCGGACGGGAACTCCGACTCGATCATGACCTGGTGGCGGCGCATGTCGATGATGTGGTCGACGTGCTCGATGTCCACCGGGCACTGCTCCACACATGCCCCGCAGCTCGTGCAGGACCACAGCACGTCCGGGTCGATGACGCCGAACTGCTCCGCGGTGCCGACCAGCGGGCGGGCCGCCTGCTCCGGGCCGGACCCGCGGACGCGCTCGAAGCCCGACTCCGGGACGCCGTGGTGGCCGTTGTTGCCGGCGGCGGTCGCGGCGAGGACGTCGAAGTCGACCGCGCCCTCCTCGGGCATGGTCTTGTCGCCGAGGATGTAGGGCGCCTTCGCGAACATGTGGTCGCGCAGGTCCATGATCACGAGCTTCGGCGACAGCGGCTTACCGGTGTTCCACGCCGGGCACTGGCTCTGGCAGCGACCGCACTCGGTGCAGGTCGCGAAGTCGAGCATGCCCTTCCAGGTGAAGTCCTCGATCTTGCCGCGGCCGAACGTGTCGTCCTCGCCCGGGTCCTCGAAGTCGATCGGCTTGCCGTTCGACTCCATCGGCAGCAGCGGGCCCAGGGCCTTCGGCAGCCGCTTGCCCGCGACGTTGATCGGCGCGGTGAAGATGTGCAGGTGCTTCGAGTAGGCGACGATGACCAGGAAGACCAGCATCACGCCGATGTGCAGCAGCAGCCCGACGCTCTCCAGGATGCTCAGCGTCGACTCGCTCAGCCCGGACATCAGGTTGCCGACCCCGATCGAGGCCCAGGCCCCGGACTCGTAGGGCAGCAGGCCCAGCGCCGACGCCGCGCCGCGGAACAGGAACATCGTCCACAGCACGTTGAAGATCATGAACAGGATGACCCACGCGCCACCGGTGTGTGAGCCGTAGAACCGCGACGCCCGCGCCTTGCGCTCCGGGGCGTTGCGGATCCGGATCACCGAGAACACGGCGAGCGAGATCAGCGCCAGGACGGCGATGGTGTCCTGCAGCAAGCCCAGCACCGCCCAGCGGCCGACGAGCGGGATGTGGAAGTCGTGGTCGAACAGCACCCCGTAGGCCTCGATGTAGACCGTGGCCAGGATGAAGAACGCCCACATCGTGAAGAAGTGCGCCAGGCCGGGCACCGACCACTTCAGCAGCTTGCGCTGACCGAAGACCTCGACGAACTGCGCCTTGATCCGCTCGTTGAGCCGGTCCTTGCGGTCGTTCGCGGGCTGCCCGGACTTGATCAGTTTGTAGATCTGGAGGGCTCGGCGGCCAGCGATCGCCACGGCGATCACCGTTATCGCCAGGCCGATGACCAGTCTCACAACCACGAGTTCCTCCCTGAACTACAGGCGTTTCGCGTGTGGTGGGACGCGAATGCACTTGCGTAGCAGGGTAAACCGCCTACCCCGACCACGGCCGAGTGCGTACCGGTGGATCATCTACCTAGTTACCAGTGAGTAACTAGACGACTGGTGAGTGACACTAGCCCGGTAGGCCCCCGGCTGTGCCCTCGATGTGGTGCAGCCCGTATCACGCTCACGGATCGCGCCCGCCCGCCCACGTGGCGGGGGCCCGGTGCGGACGACCGGGCACCGGTCGGGGGGTGCCGTAGCCCCCCGTGTGCGGTGCGTGACGGTCGCCGGGGCGTGAGACGGATCTCGTCACTCAGACGGTTGACGCAGTCGCGCTCCGTGTCACCTGACGTCTGCTCTTCGGGCGTTTCTACTACTATCTCCCAGATCAGCATGGTCTACTCGACGCCGGACGCGGGGCCGAGGATCGGGTCGGGTGTCCATGAGTCCGGGGACGTCAGGTCAGGGCGCCTCGGGGCCGGTAGCGTCCGCGCGAAGGAGTCGTCATGACCGCACCGGAGTCTCTGTCGCTCTGGTATGCGCAAAATCTGACCACCAACAACCTGCAGGGCTGGATCCAGGGCAACATCATCCCCCTGATCCTGCTGGGCATAGCCATCATCCTGCTCTGGATCGGTGGTCGCGGGGACAACGCCGGTGTCGCCCGGCGCAGCGTCGGACTGCTCGTCGGCCTCATCGCCCTCGGCATCGCGGTTTCCAACACGGGGCCCGAGGTGGGCAGGTTCCTCGCCAGTCTCATCACCGGGTGATCGGGTGCTCGTCCGTACCGACGACGAGGTGTACCGGGTCGACGCGGTCTGGCTGGGCCCGCCCCGGGCGACGTTCCCCTGGCGGGCCCGCTACGTCAGCTACGGGCTCGGACTGCTCGCCATGATCTTCGTGATGTTCCTGCAGCGGCGGGTCGGAATCGGCCTGGACTTCTTCTCCGTCGCCTGGGCGCTCATCGCGACCATCGTCATCACCCGCTTCCTCGGCAAGCGGATCGACTACGAGCGCCCGATGGGCCAGGTCTTCGCGTCGTTCTGGCACGAGGTGACCGGCCCGCGCCGCAGGACCGCGGTCGCGGGCGGCCCGGTCCGGTCCGCGCACGTCAAGGTGCGCGTCGCGGCGGCCCGCGGCCTCGCCCCGGCAGCCCGGCCCGCACCGCGCCGGACGACGGGCGGCC
>NZ_JAHDTG010000101.1 GCF_018531475.1 Pseudonocardia mahuensis | reverse complement strand
CGTGCGGGACTACGAGACCCTGCCCGAACACCACCAGGCGATGATCCACCTCGCCATGATCATGACGATGTCGCGCCGTCTCGCCCGCACCGCGCACCGGTAACCGGAGTTTCAAGATGCGCTCTGACATGCCGGGGACAGCCGGGCTCGATGAGATCCGGCTGCTTTAGCGGGTGCGGGCGAGGGTGAGGACCCCACCGCGCGCTGGCCGCGACGACTCGTCGGGCATCGCCTCCACGTCACTGCCCGCGGCGGTCCCGGCAACGGCGGGCCTACTGGCGGGCCTGGCCGTCGGAGAGACGACGCCGGTCGCGTCGAGCCCGGCCGCCTATCGCAGCACTGCCTGGTCGGCACGCGAGCGCACGAACGTTGTCCCCGGGTCGGTCCTGTCCGCCGCGCAGCTGGGCGTGTGGAACGCGCAGCGTCTCGACCCGGACTCGCGCAGCTACCTCGTCGGTGAGGTGCTGGAGATCTCCGGGCCGGAGCCGATCGACGTCGCGCTGCTCGCGGAGGCCGTCCGCGCCGTGACGGACGAGGCGGAGACCTTGCGCCTGCGGTTCACGGACACCCCGGGCGGGCCCCGGCAGAGCGTGACCGACGAGCCCGCGGCCCCGCCCGCGATCGTCGACCTGCGGGCGGAGCGCAACCCGGTCGCCGTGGCCCACGCGCTCGTGGACGCGGAACGCGCCCGGGCGTCCGAGGCCTGCCGTGGGATGGTGGACCGCCCGTTGCACGCCTACACGGTGGTCCGGCTGACCGACCGCGACGTATGGATCATCCAGCTCTACCACCACCTGATCGTCGACGGCTACCGCCGCGATGCTCTCCCGGCGCACCGCCGCGCGCACTACACCGCGCTGGTCACCGGCACGCCGGCCCCCCGTGCACCTTCGGGTCGATCAGCGACATGATCGCGGCCGACCGGTCGTACCAGGTGAGCGAGCGGTCGGTGCGCGAAGGACCGCGAGTACTGGCGGGACCAGCTCACCCCTTTGCCCGAACTCGCGGGCCGGGTGTCTACTGTGGAGGAACCCGCGGAGCGCACCCTGTCCGCACGAGCGGTGCTCCCGGCGGACACGCTCGCGCGGCTGCGGACGATCGCCGAGGACACGAGGACCACCTGGGCTGAGGCTCTGATCGGTTGCTTCGCCGGCTTCCTGCACCGGTTGCAGGGGGAGTCCGACCTGGTCATCGCCATGCCGATGATGGCGCGGTCCGCCGCGGCGCTGCGCACCCCGGCGATGGCCGTCAACGTGCTGCCGCTGCGGGTGCAGGTCCACGGCGGGGGACACCCTCCGCGAGCTCAGCCGGCGGGTCGGCGCGGCGATGGTGGGCATGCGGGCCCACCAGCGCTACTGCGGTGAGAACCTGCCCCGGGACCTGGCCGTCGGGGGCTCCGGCGCGTTGCTGCACGGCGTCGGGATCAACGTGAAGGCCTTCGACCTCACGCTGGACTTCGCCGGGGCGACCGGCACGCTGCGCAACGTCGCCGGCGGGCCGCCGGAGGACCTCGGCCTGACGGTCACCCCGCTCGCCGCCGGCGAGCTGCTGCTCGGCTTCGAGGTGGACGCCCGGACCAACGACCAGGCCGCCGTCGACCGACGGATGGCCTCGCTCGTCCGGATGGTCACCGAACTGTCCGGCTCGGACGCCCCGGCAGTCGGTCGGGTCGAGCTGATGACGCCCCGGGAGCGGGAGCGAGTGCTCGCCGACCGGGCCGAACCGGTCTTCCCGCTGGTCGGCGCGTCCGTCGTCGACACGCCGGAGAACGTCCCGGGGGTACTGAACCGGCTCGTCGCCGAGCAACCGGACGTCACGGCTCTGGTCTGCGGGCCGGAGCGGCTCACGACCGCGGAGCTGGGGGAGCGGGTGCACCGGCTCGCGCGGGCGCTGCGGGCCCGTGGGATCGGACCGGACGACGTCGTCGCGCTGGCACTGCCGCGCTCGGTGGACCTGGTGGTCGCGCTGCTCGCCGTGCTCGATGCGGGGGGCGCCTACCTCGCGCTGGACCTGGAACACCCGGCCGGACGGCTTCGCGAGCTGATCGCCGACGCGCGCCCGGCGCTCGTGCTGGGCACGGCCGGGGCGGCACGTGACCTCGGCGGGGACCCTCCTCGCACTCGACGGCGCCGACCTACGGGCGGAGCTTGCGGGACTGTCCGGGGCGCCCCTGGCCCCGGACGAGCTGGCCGGGCCGCGCCACCCGGACGACCTCGCCTATGTCCTGTTCACCTCGGGTTCGACCGGTCGGCCGAAGGGCGTGCTCGCACGCACGGGCCGCGACGGCAACCACATCCTGTTGCTGCGGTCGTCGAGTCCTACCGCGAATCGGACGACTGATTCGATCATTTCTGAGAAGCCTGGATACTTCTGGAGCTGCGGCCATTGCTCGCGGAGTTCCCTCGTGGGTGGCGACGGCGGCGGCCACGTCGCCAAGCGCGATCGCGACCAGCTGGACCGCGGCTGATCGACACGACCCCGAGCCCGATCATGCGCTGGGCGCCCCGGCTGATGCTCCCCGGGAGCCGAGATGTATGAGCGGCCGCCCGAGGAGGGAAGAGGGCCCGGCCGGGGCGCCCTGTGTCGATCGTCGCGGACGTGCTCGTCGACCTCCTTCGTCGCACCTGTTCGGCTCCCGGACGGCACTGTCGCCCGGAAGGGCCGCACGACAGTGCCGGTCGTTCGGGGTGGGTGGTCGCGGTCAGTCCCAGTCGAGTCCGCCGCCGGACTGGTACTCGATGACCCGGGTCTCGAAGAAGTTCTTCTCCTTCTTCAGGTCCATGGCCTCGCTCATCCAGGGGAACGGGTTCTCGGTCTCGCCGAAGACCGGGGCGAGTCCGATCTGCTCGGCGCGGCGGTCGGTGATGAAGTGCATGTACTGCTCGCAGAGCTCGGCGGTGAGCCCGAGGATCCCGCGGGGGATGGTGTCGCGGGCGTAGGCGACCTCCAGGGCGCAGGCCTGGCGGAGCATCTGCCGGATCTCGTCGGCGAACTCCGCGGTCCACAGGTGTGGGTTCTCGAGTTTGATCATGTTGATGCAGTCGATGCCGAAATTCAGGTGGATGGACTCGTCGCGCAGGATGTACTGGTACTGCTCGGCGATCCCGACCATCTTGTTCCGTCGGCCCAGCGACAGGATCTGGGCGAACCCGGTGTAGAACCACATGCCCTCGAACACCACGTAGAAGGCGACGAGGTCGCGCAGGAACGCGCGGTCGGCCTCGGGGGTGCCGGTGGTGAAGTCGGGGTCGGAGAGGGCTTGGGTGTAGCGCAGTGCCCAGGCGTCCTTGTCGGTGATCGACGGGACCTCGCGGTACATGTTGAACAGCTCGCCCTCGTCGAGGCTGAGGCTCTCGCACATGTACTGGAAGGTGTGGGTGTGCACGGCCTCCTCGAAGGCCTGGCGGAGCAGGTACTGGCGGCACTCGGGGTTGGTGATGTGCCGGTACACCGCGAGCACGATGTTGTTGGCCACCAACGACTCCGCGGTCGCGAAGAAGCCGAGGTTGCGCTTGAGCATGGTGCGCTCGTCGGCGATGAGCCCGGTGGGGGACTTCCAGAGCGCGATGTCGGCCTGCATGCCGACCTCGGTGGGCATCCAGTGGTTGCTGCAGCCCGCGAGGTACTTCTCCCAGGCCCAGCCGTACTTCATCGGGAGGAGCTGGTTGACGTCGGCGCGAGCGTTGATCATCTGCTTGGCGTCGGCGTCGATGCGGGCCGCGCCCCGGTCGATCTGCTCTAGCCCGGTGGTCGCGTTCGAGGTGATGCTCACTGGCAGGCCTCGCAGTCGGGTTCGTCGATGCGGCAGGCGGCACCGTCGGTCAGGGGCGGGTCGGGCACCGGGACCGCAGTCGCGGCCGACGGGGCTGCGGGGACGCCGCGGAGCTTGCCGTCGGTGCCCTTCAGGGTGCTCTTCTCGACGTGCGTCGCGGACTGGGCACGCAGGTAGTAGGTGGTCTTGAGGCCCTTGCGCCAGGCCAGCCGGTACAGCTCGTCGAGCCTGCGTCCGCTCGGGGCGGCGAGGTAGAGGTTCAGCGACTGCGCCTGGTCGATCCACTTCTGCCGGCGCGACGCCGCCTCGACGAGCCAGCGCGGCTCGATCTCGAACGCGGTGGCGTAGAGCGCCTTGAGGTCGGTGGGCACCCGGTCGATCTCGCCGAGGCTGCCGTCGAAGTACTTCAGGTCCGAGATCATGACCTCGTCCCAGAGGCCGCGTTCCTTGAGCGAGCGGACCAGGTGCGGGTTGATCACGGTGAAGTCGCCGGACATGTTGGACTTCACGAACAAGTTGCGGAACTGAGGCTCGATCGACTGCCCGACGCCGCAGATGTTGGAGATCGTCGCGGTGGGTGCGATCGCCATGACGTTGGAGTTGCGCATCCCGACGATGCGGACCCGCTCCCGCAGTCCGTCCCAGTCCAGGGTGGAGGTGCGGTCGACGTCGAGGCCGTCGCCCTCGCGGGCCGCCTCCAGCAGGGCGATCGAGTCGATGGGGAGCAGGCCCTTGCTCCAGAGCGACCCGTCGAAGGACGCGTAGCGGCCGCGCTCGGCGGCGAGCGCGCTCGAGGCCGCGATCGCGTGGTAGCTCAGGTGCTCCATGCTGCGGTCGGCGAACCCGACCGCGGCGTCGGAGGCGAGCGGGATGCCCTGCTCGAACAGCGCGTCCTGGAAGCCCATCAGCCCCAGCCCGATCGGCCGGTGCCGCAGGTTCGACCGGCGGGCCTCCGGGATCGTGTAGAAGTTGATGTCGATCACGTTGTCGAGCATCCGCACCGCCGTGGTCACGGTGCGGCGCAGCTTCTCGCTGTCCAGCCCGTCCTTCGTCACGTGCGTGAGCAGGTTGACCGAGCTGAGGTTGCACACGGCGACTTCGGCGGGCCCGGTGTTGAGCGTGATCTCGGTGCACAGGTTCGACGAGTGCACGACGCCGGCGTGCTGCTGCGGGGAGCGCAGATTGCACGGGTCCTTGAACGTGATCCACGGGTGCCCGGTCTCGAACAGCACGGTGAGCATGCGCCGCCACAGCTCGACGGCCCGGACCCGCTTGACCACCCGGATCTCGCCGCGGTCGGCCGCGGACTCGTAGGCCCGGTAGCGCAGCGCGAATTCCACGCCGTAGAGGTCGTGCAGGTCCGGCGTCTCGTCGGGGGAGAACAGGGTCCACTCCGCGTCGGCCTCGACGCGGCGGAGGAACTCGTCGGGCACCCAGTTCGCGGTGTTCATGTCGTGGGTGCGGCGGCGGTCGTCGCCGGTGTTCTTGCGCAGGTCGAGGAACTCCTCGACGTCGATGTGCCAGGTCTCCAGGTAGGCGCAGGCGGCGCCCTTGCGCTTGCCGCCCTGGTTCACCGCGACCGCGGTGTCGCTCGCGATCTTGAGGAACGGCACCACACCCTGGGACTCGCCGTTGGTGCCCTTGATGTGCGCGCCGAGCCCGCGCACCGGGGTCCAGTCGTTGCCGAGCCCGCCGGAGTACTTCGCCAGCAGCGCGTTGTTCCTGTACGCCTGGAAGATCGAGTCGAGGTCGTCGTCCACCGTGGTCAGGAAGCACGACGACAGCTGTGGCCGGGTGGTGCCGGCGTTGAACAGCGTCGGTGTGGAGGCCATGAAGTCCAAGCGCGACAGCAGCTCGTAGAACTCGATCGCGCGGGCCTCGCGGTCGCGCTCGCGCACCGCCAGGCCCATCGCGACGCGCAGGAAGAAGGCCTGCGGCAGTTCGAACCGGGTGCCGCGGTGGTGCAGGAAGTAGCGGTCGTAGAGCGTCTGCAGGCCCAGGAACCCGAAGTCGAGGTCGCGCTCGGGGCGGATCGCCGCCGTCAGCCGGTCGAGGTCGAAGCGCGTCAGCTCAGGATCGGCGAGCCCCAGCTCGATCGCCCGGCGCAGGTAGTCCCGGACGTAGTCCGGGTAGGCCTCGGCCATGCCGGCCTGGTCGAGGCGCCGCGGCGAACCGGCCAGGTACGACAGCGCCTCCCCACGCAGCCGGCCCAGCAGCAGCCGCGCGGCCACGAAGGAGTAGTCCGGCTCCAGCTCCACGAGCGTGCGGGCGGCCATGACGGGTGCCTGGGCCAGCTCGTCGGCGGTGATGCCGTCGTAGAGGTTGCGCCGGGTCTCGGCCAGCACCGGCTCGGCGGACACGGCGTCGATCCCGGCCACCGCCTCGCCGACCACGCTCTCGAGGCGGTCCCAGTCCAGCGGGTGCCGGGTGCCGTCGGGGTCGGTGACGTGCAGCGTCGAGTGCTCGGCGGCCGGGCCTGCCGCATCGCGGGCCTTCGCCCGCTCCTCGCGGTAGAGCACGTAGGAGCGTGCGGCCTTGTGGTGCTCGCCGCGCATCAGAGCGAGCTCGACCTGGTCCTGGATCTGCTCGACGTGCACCGCCGCGGCGGGGAACCGGGCGAGCGCGTCCCTGACCTGGGCGGTCAGCTCCGTCACGAGGTGGTGGAGCCGGGAGGACGCGCCGGCGTCGCCGCCCTCCACGGCCAGGAAGGCCTTGGTCATCGCCACCGCGATCTTTGACCCGTCGAAGCCGGAGACGGTGCCGTCGCGGCGGACCACGCGTAGGCCCGCAGTGGACGGATCTGCGGCGGGCGGATCGGCGGCGGAGGACTCGGGTGGGGCGGATGCCGGAGCGGACATGGGCTCTCTCCTCGCGAGCGACCGGATCCGGTGCCACGCGGGGGAGTCACGGAAGGGGCCCACGGCGAGGGCCGCCGCCCGTGGTGCCTTCCCTCGAGGCCCCGGACAGCGCGCACCGGCGGTGCGCGCACCGGTGGCAGGTCTTCGGACTCGCGGGCGTGGCGTCCTGTCACCAGGGCGCCGGACCTACTGGTCGCCGCTTCCCGGACCCGTCGGTCCAGTGCTGTACCGGCCCCTTCCCGGGGCCGGTGACGACGGTCGTTCCCGCTCACCGCTGCGGGGCAGTCCCGGACTCGCACCGGGTTCCCTCTTGCCTCACCCCGCGAGCTGCGAGGTGAACCACCAGCGCCGCGGACACTACATCTGGGGTCGTCGCTGCTTGCTGACCCCCAGAAGTCGTGGCGTGTCGCCGTTCAACGCAGTGGACGGCCGCGGAGCGCAGCAGGTCGCGCCGGGCGGACGGGACGAGTCGCCGGGCGCGCACCCGGCCGGCCGGGCAGGCTGGTCCCGCGCGGCGCCGGCAGCCGATGAAGGGTGTGTGGTCCGCCCTGATCGAGGCATGAGGCCAACGTCTGTGAAACTGTTCAGACGAGCTTGCTTCTTGGGTTCGGAACGATCTACGGTCCCGGTCGTGATCGCAGGGCCGGACATTACCGGCGAGGCCGCTGGGTTCCGGTCGCTGTCGGGCCCGGCCCGGCTGCTGGTGGTCAACCAGTTCGGGATCAACGTCGGCTTCTACATGGTGCTGCCGTTCCTGGCCACCTACCTGACCGACGACCTCGGGTACGGGGCCGCGCTGGTCGGGCTCGTCCTCGGCGTCCGCAACCTCAGCCAGCAGGGGCTGTTCCTCGTCGGGGGCAGCGCCGCGGACCGGCTCGGCTGCCGCCCGATGATCATCGCCGGCTGCGCCCTGCGGGTCGTCGCCTTCGGCTGCTTCGCGCTGTTCACGTCGCTACCGGGGATCGTGCTCGCGGCCGTCCTGACCGGCGTCGCCGGGGCGCTGTTCAACCCGGCGGTGCGCACCTACCTCACGCACGAGTCGCCCGGACGACGCGCCGAGGTCTTCGCGGTGTTCAACGTGTTCGCCCACGCCGGTGCGCTCGTCGGACCGCTGCTGGGCGCGCTGCTGCTGCTCGCCGACTTCCGGATGGTCGCGCTGGTGGCGTGCGCGGTGTTCGCGGCGCTCACCGCCGCGCAGCTGGCCGTGCTGCCCCCGCGGGCCGTCGAGCGCCAGGAGCGCGGCGTGCTCGGCAGCTGGTGGGAGGTCGCCACCAACCGGCGGTTCGTGGCGTTCACGCTGTTCGGCTCGGCCTACTTCGCGCTCTACAACCAGCTCTACCTGACCTTCCCCCTCGAAGCCGAGCGGGTGACCGGCGGCGTGTGGTCGGTGAGCGCGGTGTTCGTGGTCTCGACGGTGATCGGCATCGCCTGCTCGGTCCGCCTGACCCGGTGGTGCCGGGCGCGGTGGCCCGCGGGCCGCTGTGTCGCCGGCGGGCTCGTCGTGATGGGCGCGGGCTTCCTGCCTCAGCTGGTGTCTGCGCCGCTGACCCCGCCCGCCGCGGGGATCGCCGCGGTGCTGCCGGTCCTCGCCGGAACCGTGATCTTCACGCTCGGGATGGCCGTGACGAACCCGTTCGTCATGGACCTGCTCCCCGTCGTCGGGTCCGAGCGGCTCGCCGGGACCTACTACGGCTTCTTCTACCTGGTCTCCGCACTGGTCACGGCGGGGTGTCCGCGCTGGTCGGCGCGCTGGTCGACCTGCCCGACGACAGGTGGGCCCCGGCCGCGGCGCTGGTGGCCGTCGGCCTGCTGGGCGCGACCGGTGTCGCCGTGATGCAGCGACGGCGGCTGCTCGAACCCCGGGCGACCGCGTGACCGTCCCCCGATCCGCATCCGCACAGACGACCGGTCCCGCCCGCGGACGGGCGGACGAGGAGGTCTCGTGACCAGCACCGGCCCGCTGGGGCGCCCGTTCTCCCGCCGCCGCCTGCTGGCCGGCGCGGCCGGGGCCGCCGCCCTGATCCCCCTCGCGGCCTGCGGAGGCGAGGGTGGCGGCGCGAGCGGTGGTTCCGGCGGGCGGCTGCGCGCCGCGTTCGCCGCCGGGGGCTCCCAGGAGACGCTCGACCCGCACCGGCTGCCCCAGTTCGTCGACCAGGCCCGGGCCAAGGCCGTGTTCGACACCCTCGGCAAGTGGGAGCAGGACATGTCCGTCTCCCCGCGGCTCGCCGAGTCCTGGGAGTCCGACGCCACGGGCACCCGTTGGAACGTCCGGCTGCGCCAGGCGAGCTTCCACGACGGCCGCCCGCTGCGCGCCGCCGACGTGCTCTACACCTACCGGCGGGTCGCGGACCCGGCCACGACCGCGACGGTGGCGAACCTGGTCAACCAGATCGACTTCACCGCGAGCCGGGCCGCCTCGGACCGCGAGCTCGAGTTCGTGCTCGCCCGGCCGAACCGGCTGTTCCCGCTGGTCTTCGGCTCCTACGGCACCGAGATCGTGCCCGAGGGCACCACGGACTTCACGAACCCGGTCGGCACCGGCCCGTTCTCCTTCGTCTCGTTCACCCCTGGTGGACCGGCGCTCTACAAGCGGTTCGACGGGCACTGGGGCGGAGCCCCCACCCTCGAGGAGCTGGAGCTCGTGCCGATCAACGACGAAAGTGCCCGGGTCGGGGCGCTGCTGTCCGGACAGGTGCAGTACGCCCACGACCTGCGCGCCACGAGCGCACAGCAGCTCGAGTCCGACGGCCGCACCCGGGTGCTCGCCGCCGAGGGGGCGACCTCGCAGTTCATCCACCTCAAGGTCGACCGGCCGCCCTTCGACGACCCCCGGCTGCGCGAGGCCTTCCGCCTCGGCCTCGACCGCGACGCCCTCGCCCGGGTCGCGCTGCTCGGCCGCGGCCGGCCCGGCAACGACCTCTTCGGCCCGGGACTGCAGTACTACCCGTCGAACGTCGCTCAGATCAGCCGCGACGTCGACCGCGCCCGCGCCCTGGTCGACCAGGCCGGGGCGCGCGGCCTCACCGTCGAGCTGTCCACCGCGATCACCGACCCCGCCTGGCAGCCCGCGACCACGCTCGTCGTCGAGCAGCTGGCGGAGATCGGGATGCAGATCACGCCGAAGATCGTCCCGCCGGACATCTACTTCGCCGACGTCCGGAAGAACGCGACCTCCTGCCACAGCCGTACCGGCACGCTGCCGATCCCGAACTGGATCAGCACCACCCTGCTCAGCACGGTCACCAACAGCTTCACCAAGTACGCCAACCCACAGATCGACGCCCAGTACGCGGCCGCGCTCGCCGACCCCGACGAGGCGGCCCGGGCGGAGACGATCACGGGGATCCTGCAGACCGCGCGGGCGGAGTCGGGCTCGCTGGTCTGGGGCGTCAGCGACTGGATCGTGGGCGTGAGCAGCGAGGTCGGCGGGCTCGACGCGTACCGGCCCAACACCTACGACTGGGCCAACTTCTCCCGGGCAACCCTGGGGTGAGCACGCACCCCTCCCTGGGGCGGGCCGCTGTGCGGGTGCTGGGGGCGACCGGCCAGCTGGCCGCCGTCGCGGTCGTGGTCTTCCTGCTCACCACGCTGCTGCCCGGCGACACCGCCGAGGTCGTGCTCGGGCCCGACGCCCGACCGGAGCAGATCGCGATCCTGCGCGGACAGCTCGGGCTGGACCGGCCGGTCTGGGAGCGCTTCGCCGACTGGGTCGCGGGCCTGCTGCACGGCGACCTCGGTACGTCGCTGCTCACCGGCCGCCCGGTCGGCGAGGACCTCTCGGCCAGGTTCGGGCTGACCGGGCTGCTGGCGGTGCTGGCCGTGGCGGTCATGGTGCCGCTGGCCGTCGGCGCCGGACTGCTCGGCGGGCGGCGGCCCGGGTCCCCGGCGGATCGGCTGCTGACCGCCGGGATGACGGTCGCGCAGGCGATCCCGGACTTCGCGTTGGGGCTGCTCCTGGTGGCCTTGTTCGCGCTGCAGCTCGGCTGGCTGCCCGCCACCGCGGCGGGCAGCGTCGGCTGGAGCGGGCTGGACGCGGCGATGTTCGTGTTGCCGGTCGCCATCCTGGTGTCCAACCAGCTTGGCCGGCTGGCCCGGCAGGTCCGGATCGGGGTCGTGGAGATCGACGCCGCCGAGCACGTCGCCCACCTGCGCCGGCTCGGCCTGTCCGAGCGCACCGTGCTGGCACGCCACGTCCTGCCGGGTGCCCTGGTGCCGTCGGTGCAGCAGCTGGCCCGGGTCGTGGACGGGCTGCTCGGCGGCGTGGTGATCGTCGAGGCGCTGTTCGTGCTGCCCGGCATCGGCTCCGGGTTCGCCACCGCGGTGCAGACTCGGGATCTGCCGGTGGTGCAGGCCTACGCGCTCCTGTTTGCCGCGACGACGGTGCTGGTCAACCTGGCCGGCGACCTGCTCTCCGACCGCCTCGTGCCGCAGCGGGTGATGCTGGCGTGATCGATCTGGCGGGGAAGTCCGCGCTGCGCGAGGTCACCACCGTGGCCGCTCCGTGGCGGCGCGGCCGGGTCACCCGGCGGGTGCTGCTGGCGCTGGGCTGGCTGCTGCTCGGGATCCCGGTCGCGCTGGCGGTGCTGGGGCCCCTCGTCGCCCCCTCCACCCGGCCCGGTGACGTGCCGCTGCAGCCGCCCGGGGGCGCGCATCTGCTGGGCACCGACGTCTTCGGCCGCGACGTGCTGGGGCTCGCGCTCGCCGGGGGCACATCGGTCGTCCTGCTGACTGCGGCGTCGCTCGCGCTGGCCTACGCCGTCGCGGTCCCGCTGGGCCTGGTCGTGGCGGCCGGCGCGCGACTGGCGGAGGATCTGGTGATCCGGGCCCTGGACGTCGTGCTGGCGCTGCCGTCGCTGCTGGTGCTGATGGCGCTCGCCGCAACCGGCCGCCGCGGGGTCGGCTGGCTGGTGCTGGCCGTCGCGCTGGTGCAGGTGCCCTACGTCGTGCGGCTGGTCCGCGGGGCCGCGGCGGCGCCGGCGTGCCTGACCGCCCTGGAGACGATGACGCTGGTCGGCGAGCCGTGGTGGCGGGTGCACCTGCTGGAGACCGGGCGGCGGGTGCTGCCCCCGGTGCTGGTCAACGCGGCCACCCGCGTCGTCACCGTGGTCGGGCTGCTGTCCTCGGCGAACTTTCTCGGCGTCGGGCTCGCGCCGGCTGCGGTGGACTGGGCGGTCCTGGTGGACCAGAACATGACCGCGCTGTTCCTCGCCCCCGCCGTCGTGCTGGTGCCGGCCGGGCTGCTCGTTGCGCTCTGCGCGGGCACGAACCTGCTGGTCGACGAACTGCTCGAACGCCGCGTCCGAGCGGTCACCGGATGAGCGTCCTGGAGGTCGCGGGGCTGGACGCGGACGCGGGCGGCGACCGGCTGCTGCGCGCGGTCGACCTGGTTGTGGGCCCGGGCGAAGTGCTGGCCGTGCTGGGCGAATCGGGGGCGGGCAAGAGCACCCTCGGGCTCGCGCTGCTCGGCGAGGCGGCACCGGCGGTCAGGCTCCACGGGCGGGTCCGGCTGGGCGGGACCGAGCTGCTCGGCCTCGACGAGGCCAGCCGCCGCCGGGCCCGCGCCGGCCGGATCGGACACCTGCCCCAGCACCCCGGCGCGGTGCTCGACCCGGTGCGGCGGATCGGCGTGGTACTCCGCGAGCTCGCCGCGCTGGTCCACCGCAAGCGCCGGCCCAGGCAGGACGCGGTGGCGGCGGCGTGCGAGGCCGCCCGCCTGGACCCGGGGCTGCTCCGCCGTTTCCCGCACCAGCTCTCCGGCGGCCAGCAGCAGCGCGCCGCGCTGGCCCAGACGCTCGTCACCGGCCCGGCGGTCCTCGTCCTCGATGAGCCGACGACCGGGCTCGACCCCACCACCGCGGCCGAGCTCGTCGACCGGCTGACCGCGCTGGCCACCGGCGGAACGGCGCTGGTCCTGCTCACCCACGACCGGGCGGTCGCGCGCGCCCTGGGCGGCCGGGCCCTCGTGCTGGAGCGCGGTCGCGCCGTCCGGCGGGGGACCGTCGCCGAGGTACTGGGCCCGCAGGCCGCAACCACCGCCAGGCAGGCTGGTCCCGAGCCCCACCCGCCCGGCTCGAGGTGCGCGACCTGCGGATTTCTGATGCCGCGGGCCGCGAGGTGCTGCGCGGGATCGACCTCGACGCCGGGGCCGGCGAGCTGCTCGCCGTCGTCGGCCGGTCGGGGGCCGGGAAGACCACCCTCGGGCGGTGCGTCGCCGGGCTCTCGGCCGGGCGCGGCGCCGTCACGGTCAACGGCGAGCGGCTCCCGGCTCGCGTCGGTCGCCGGTCCCCGGCCCAGCGCCGCGCCGTCCAGTACGTACACCAGGACCCCCGCGCGACCTTCCTCGAACACCGGCCCGTCATCGACCAGGTCGCGCGGGCCGCGGTCCTGCTCCGCGGCGAGGAGCCGGCCCGCCCGGTCGCAGGCGGCCGGCCTGCTCGAACGCCTCGGCCTCGATCCCGACGCGTGCCGGCGCAGGCCGCGGTCGCTGTCGGGTGGGCAGCTGCAGCGCGCCGCGATGGCACGGGCGCTGGTGTCCCGGCCCGCGGTACTGGTGTGCGACGAGGTCACCTCGGCCCTCGACGCCGACAACCGTGACCAGCTGCTGCACGCCATCGACGCGCTCCGCCGCGACCACGACACCACCGTGCTGCTGATCACCCACGACCTGCCGCTGGGGAAAAGGGGTCGCCGACCGGATCGTGGTCGTGGACGACGGGCGCGCCGCGCCCTGGACCCGCCCCCGCACCTAATACTCCAGCCGGACTTCGTGATCTCGCTCGCGCGTGGCGGTCCCGGACATGGCACGGCCACCGCATGATCATCGTCAGTTGTGTCGACATCAGATGGTGCGGTGGCCGCGGGCCACAGCGTAGAGGCTGACCGCTGGACAGCCGCGGAAGGTGAGTTGCTCGATCGGGTGGCCGGCCGGTTCGCCCGGGTGGAGACCCGGCGCCGGTTCGCCGGGTTGCTGCGCGGGATGCTCGCCGAACTCCCCATCGCCGAGCCGGACGCGGTGCTGGTGGTCGACCTATGCCGACATCGGCATAGGTCGACGAGACCGGGCACCTGAAGAAGGGCACGTGCACGGTCGGGGTGCGGCGCCGGTACACCGGGACCGCCGGGCGGATCGAGAACACCCAGGTCGCGGTCTACCTGACCTACACCACCCGGGCCGGGCACGCGATGATCGACCACGAGCTCTACCTGCCCCGGTCCTGGGTCGCCGATCCCGACCGGCGCGCCGCGGCCGGGGTGCCCGACGAGGTCGACTTCTTGACCGAACCGGCCCTGGCCGCCGCGATGCTCACCCGGGCCGCGCAGGCCCAGGTGCCGGCGCGGTGGGCCACCGGCGACGAGGTCTACGGCGCCGACCCGGCGTTGCGCGCCCAGCTGGAGCGCCTCGGGCTGGGCTACGTGCTGGCCATCGGCTGCGACCGCCGGGTCCCCACCCACGGCCGGCTGCTGCGCCCCGACCACGTCGCCGCGGCGCTGCCCGAACACTGCTGGCAGCGGCTGGAACGGCGGCGACACCGTCGCGATCCTCGACGCCTGGTTCCGCCGCCTCGGGATTGATCCCGACCTGCGGATCGCCCACGTGCTGGCCCGCATCCGCCGCGGGCCGATGCGGCCGGTGTACGGCCCGGACGGACCGGACAACGACGGCCGCGCCGAGCTCGCCGCGGCCGCGCGCATTTCGACGACGAAGCTCGCCAGGACCAGGCCGAGGTAGACGAGGCCAGGGCAGACGACATCGACATGGACCGGGTCGCGCAGCTGGTCCGGGACGCCGGGTGACGTGCGTGCTCGACACCTCCGGCGGAGGCTGCGCCACCATCTGGGCCGGGGACACCCGCTACGAACAGAGCTGGGGCGACCGGTACGCGGCGATCGCCGGGCCCGGCCGGTTCGGCTGGGCCCGGCGGCCGTCCACCGCCTCAGCCGCGACTTCTACATCGGCCCGACGACGACAGGCAGACCGACGCGGTCAGCACCCGCAGGGCCGAGGCCCGCGCCGCAGCCCAGGTCGCCGCGCTGATCGTGGCCCAGGCCCGGCGTGTGGACCCCACCCAGCCGCTGCGCTTCGACGAGATCGAAGCCCTCGGCCTGGACGGCACCGGCCGCCAAGCCTGAGCAGGGCGGGCCGGGGCGGCACCGGTGACTCCCGGCTGGTGTCGCCCCAGCCCCTCGACCAGCGCGGGATCAGGGGGTCCGGGCGCCGCTGAGCTCGAGCAGGACCCCGGTCTGCACGACTCCACTCACGCCTGGCTGCCAGCGGGGTTCGCTGCCGCTGAACCAGCGGGGGCTCCGCGCAACGTCGGTCATCGTGATCATGCCGGGCACCGGGGTTATCTGCACTCGGGAGTTGTCGGTCTCGCTGGCGGTGAAGAGCTGGCTGACCAGCCGGATCCGCTGCACCAGCCCGGTCGCGCGCGGGGCCTCGTCGGGGACGAAACCGTCGTGCACGGTGCCCGCGAGGTGCCCGCACAGGCGGGCACTGCCCGGCTCGGGCGGGGCGCCGCCGACCAGGGACCAGGCAGCGGTGATCGCGCCGCTGGTCAGCACGGTCAGCTCGTCGCGCCGCTGCACCTGCCAGGTGTGCTCACGGTCGAGCTCGGGAGTCGGGTAGGGCTCGCCGGCGCTGATGAACTGCAGTGTCCAGCTGCTCGGTTCGCCCACCACCGGCGGTGGGGCGCAGCACTCGATCTCCCAGTCGGAGACGAACACCTCGACGAGGTCGCGGCCGGGCGGGGACGCGGGGGTGGGCTCGGTGAAACGGTCCATGCGAAGACCCGTGTACTCGACAAGGCCGGGGCGACGACGGCCCCGGACACGGGCTACCTGTGATCACCACCGTAGCCGGCCCCTGACCGGTTCGCGTGCGAGCCCGGTGCCGATGACCCTGCCCCGCACCCCGGGGCTCCTCGGCGTCGATCGGTACCGGTGAATCGCCACAAGGCGAGCAGACCATCCCCGCGAGCGCGGGGACGACACCGTGCTGGTGGCGATGCGGGTTCGCGGGGGTGGTCCTCAACGCAGGCCGCAGCCCACACCTGGAGGTCCGTCGTCCCCGCCCTCGCGGGGGTGGTCCCCCTCGCCGACCACGCCTGGCTGGATGCCGTCGGTCGTCCCCGCGCTCGCGGGTGGTTGAGGTGAACTTCTGATCGACAGTGTTGAAAACCGGTCGTCCCCGCGCTCGCGGGGGTGGTCCCGCGGGCGGCGGCCACGGGCTGCCCGGGGTGGGGTCGTCCCCGCGCTCACGGGGGTGGTCCCCTGCGGAAGCGCCGCGAGGCGGAGCACGTACAACCGGGTAAGACAGCCTCAGCCGCCGCGGACCGTGACAGTTGTCGCGCTCGACCTGCGCCCAACCGGCGTGGATCGATCCCGGAGCGGCTCAACTACCTGTTCGAGACGGTCCATCCGCCGGGCCGCAAGCCGTACAGCGCGGCCGAGGTCGCCCGCTGGATCAACGCCAACGGCGGCCAGATCTCCGCGGTCTACATCCTCAAGATCCTCAACGGTGAGCGGGAGACCCCCAGCCACCGCTACCTCAAGCAGATCGCCCAGTTCTTCGGCGTCTCCCTTGGCGTCTTCTACGACGACGACCCGCCAGAGCTGGACGCCGAGGCGCTGCACGCCCAGATCGCGCTGCGCGACGACAAGGTGCAGTCGATGATGCTGCGGGCCTCACGGCTCTCGCCCCGATCCCAGGACGCGATCAGCGACATCATCGACAACCTGCTCCGGGCGGAAGGAAAGGCCCCCGAGCCCGAGCACTGATCCCGGGACTCGCGTCCGCTGGGAAACCGGGGTGCGGATCACGCTGAGCGTCGCCCTGCTCAGGGAGAAAGCCTGCCCCCAGATCTTCCGGTCGCCGCGGGAGCTTTCACGCGCAAGGGCTGCCACTGCCACCAGGTCACGCAACGCCAAGCCCACTCCAAGGGGCCGTAGCGGAAGCGAGCGAGCCAGAGC
Source organism: Pseudonocardia mahuensis (assembly GCF_018531475.1). Lineage (GTDB taxonomy): Bacteria > Actinomycetota > Actinomycetes > Mycobacteriales > Pseudonocardiaceae > Pseudonocardia. Next base: position 7,372 of record NZ_JAHDTG010000101.1, on the reverse strand, counting down.
CGGCTCCACACCGCCTGCGCAGCGATGATTCCGCAGCAGAACGCGAGCATGCTCGCCCACGCGCTGGAACCGCGAAGCCCGATGACCGGCCCGAGGCCGACCACCAGAAGCGTCGCGGTGACGTAGTTGGTCAGGGCCATCCGCCCCAAGGGCTCCAAGACCGCCGAGATGCGCTTCTCGAACGAGGTGCCGGTCAGCAGGACCAGGCCGCTGCTGTAGGCGGCGGCCATGCACATCCCCGCCCCCGCCGTGGTCAGCACCAGTCCCACCTGGTGGGGCCCGTGGAGCTGGAGCAGGAACGCGGGCACCGACAGCGACACCGCGACCACGAGCAGCACGATGAGCTGCTTGCGGCGCGCGTGCAGGGTCTGCGGGATCTCGTACTGCGCGAGCGCGTAGCCGAGCACCAGCATCCCGGGCACCGATGAGCCGATCAGCGGCAGTACCAGCCCCGCGACCAGGCTCACCCAGCGCGGGGCCCAACTCAGCGGTAGCAGCAGTGCCAGGCCCGCCAAGCCGTACAACAGCAGGAATTCGCCGTGGTGCAGAAGTTGGTGCGCGGCGCCGAGCGGGACCAGGAAGACCAGTCTGCGGACGAGCAACAGCCTCGGGTTGGCGTGCCGGTGAGCGGCGCGCTGCAGGAAGATCCCGAACCCGATCCCGAACAGCAGCGCGAAGATCACGTTGAACCGGTACTGCACGAACAGGTCCAGCGCGTGCCGGATCGGAGCCTGCGCACCGCCGACCTCGCCTTCCATGTTCATGATCGCGGGGACGTTGACCAGCAGAATGCCGAACAATGCGAACCCGCGGAGCGCGTCCAAAGCGGTGATGCGCGGGCCGGATGAGCCACCGGTTTCCGCCCGTGTCGCTGTGATGGGGACCGTTTCCCGCGCGTTCATCGGATCACCTGAGCCGGTTGGGCCGAAGCTCCGCGGACCGCCGCTGTTGCCTTCGCGCAATGTTGTGGCCTCGTTCCGTTCTCGTTCCTGCCGCGAATGGCGCGGGGTGAGATCAAATGGGCCCAGCGGTTCTCGGCCTCCGTCAATCGGCTCAGAACAGCACGCCGTCGGTGATGGGCTGGAGGGTGCCGATCTGGAGGCTCTTGAGCGGGATCTGGACCGGCTGGCCCTCGGAGCCGACGACGTCCGCGTTCACCTCGCCGTCCATGTCGGTCGGCGCGGCGGTGAAGCCGCTGGCGACGTAGGTGTTCGGGTCGGCCTTGTCGCCCAGTTCGGCGCGCACGCCGGCGAACGCGGTGCGGCCCGGCTCTAGCTTGATCTGGACCGGCGCGCCCGGGTGCTCGATCTTGTCGGTGGGCACCTGGGTGATCGGCTCGTCCGCCATGTTGCGCGGCACCAGGTCCACCCAGCCGCCGACGTCGCAGGACTTGTCCGACGTGTTCGTCAGCGCCAGCAGGAACTCACCGGGGTGGTCGGGCTGCGCGTTCAGGTCCACCTTGACGTCCTCCGCCGAGCAGTTGGACGCGGAGATGTCGCGCTGTGCCGCCGAATCCGCGTTGGCCGCGCTGATGTCCCCGGTCGTGGAGCCGGTGGCGGCCTGGCCGCAGCCGGCGAGCAGCAGAGCTCCGCCGAACAGTCCGGCGACGGCGCCCACGGTGCGAGTCCTCTTCAGCATCGTCAATTGGTATCCCACCGGCCACCCCGACACCCGAGGTGGCCTTAGCCTCGATCTTTTGTACCGACCGTACTGTGATCTTGGATCGGCTCTGGTGATCTTCTTGGTCGTGTCGCTGGGGGTGGGCGTGCGGGATCGCCGGCTCGGCGTGGTCGGCCGGTGTTGCGGGTCCTCGGTCGTGGGGATGCGGTGGTCGGGTCAGGGATCGCCGAGCGCGCGGAGTCGGGTGTGCGCGGTGGTGATCGCGTCGGCCCAGGGCCAGGTCGGGTCGTTGTGCAGGACGCGGCGCCGCGGTGCGCGCCAGCCGGCCGGCGGTGGCCAGGGTCCGAAGCCGTAGCGGTTTGGGTTGGTAGCCGGTGGTGGTGGCGGGCAGGGCGAGGCGGGCGGTCCAGGCGAGCAGGGCGAGGCGGGCGGTCCAGGCGAGCAGGTCAGCGGCGAGGGCGGTGATGGCGATCCAGATGCGGTTCTGGTCGGTGTCGTGGAGGGGCAGGTTGCGTAGCTCGGTGTTCTTGCCGGCGCGGATGCGGTCCTCGACGCGGGCGTGGCGGCGGTGGCGTAGTTCGAGGTCGGCGAGCTGGCGTGTGGGCCCGCCGGGCGGGGTGTTGGTGAGGAACCCGGTGATCCGCGGGCCGTCGGCGTCGGTGGTGCGCAGCTGCGCGCCGGGGTGCGGGTGTTCCGTGCGCAGGATCAACCGCGTGCCCGGCGGCCACCCGGGCAGCGGGGTCAGGCCGGTGGCCTCGGCGATCCAGGCGCCGTCGCGGGGCTCGATCTGCACGCCGTGTTCGGCGGCGCGGGGCTTGCGGGCCTGATAGGCCGGGGTCCACGCCGCCGCCGGCAGCTGCGCGAGGGCGGCGTGCACGTCGAGGGGGGCGAAGCTGGCGCCCACGGAGAACTCCACACCCCGGGCCGCAGCCGCTCCGCGACCGGTTCGCCGCCGGTGGGCGTGCCGTGGTCGACGAACCCGAGCAACGGATGGAACCCGAAACCGTTCTTCCAGGTGCGGGTCGCGTCTTCCTTCTCGGAGTGCGCGGTGCCCGGCGTCGCGTCCAGATCGATCACCACCCGCCCGTCCTGCACCGGCGAGGCCCCACACCCGTTCCCGTGCCGCGGCACGGGCGGCGGTGACGGCGTCGTCGGCGTCACTGGCCAGGCGGGCGATCAACCGCGACACCACCGGGTCCGAGGCCACCGGGGCCGCAGCGCCACGGCGACGAGCTGGCCTGGGGTTGTGCGGGCTCGCCACGGAGTCGTCAGCGCAGTGCCGTGACCGGCCCCATCCCCGTCTCGGTGGTGATCCTGCTCAGCTCGTCGGCCAACTTCATCCGCAGGGCATCGTGGCGGCTGTCGAGCTGGTGGCGCGGGTCCTTGCGGTCCGGGTAGGTCCACACCGGGGAGCTGCGGTGCGCGGCCGGTTCCCAGTCGTAGCGCGGGTGCACGTGCGCGTGCAGGTGCGGCCAGGAGTTGCCGAGCACCTCGTAGTTGACCCGCCGGAACTGGGGATCGAGCGCGCTGCATACGTTCTGCACCGCTTCGCCCAGCAGCGACATGTCGAGCAGGAAGTCGGCCCGCTCGGCGCGCGGCAGGTCGGTGAGATGGTTCGCTTCGCCCCGGTAGAGCAGCAGGCAGTATCCGGGGAGGTGCTGGGTGTCGCCGATGACCGCCCAGCCGGTCTTGAGTCGGGCCAGCACGGTGGGATTCTCGCCGCGTTCCGCGGCCGCGAGGCGGCCTTCCACGCCACTCATGATTCCGAGAGTATCGACCTCGCAAGGTGCGAGGACCTCTTCGCGTTCCATCTGCGCCAGCACACCGCCTCCGATTACGGCCGCGACGTCGACGCCGCGGTCCTGTGTTGGCCGGACGGCGTGGCTGTCCGTGTCCAGCTCCTCAGCGCTGTCGGATCCGACGCCCGGAACGCGCTACTTTCATGGCGCTGCGCCGGGCGGTAGCGTCGACCTCAGCCGCCGCTCCGCGGAGCGTCGGAAGTGAGCCTGGGAAGTTCCCGCCGGACGACGGGGTCCCGGGCTCGCGCTCTGTTCACGCCTCGTGGCAGCTCAGCAGCCCGCAGGGCCGGTCGGCGTCGGTGGAGTCGCCCCGTCGATAGGCACCGACCGCGCCGGCGACCAGGGCTGACTCGAAAATCAAGTCGGGGACGGGCGGGCTCGCGTGCTGGCCGACCGCAGCGGGCCGGTCAGTCCGGTGGTGGTGGGTCAGGCGGCGGGTTGCCGATTCGGCGCGAGGGTGACCTTCTTGCCGGTGAGGTGTTCGAGCTGGCGGATGAGCTCACGTTCCCGACGCCGGGAATTGATCTTCGTTTGGTGGAAGTCGGCGCCGAGGTCGTGGTAGCGGGCGTCGGACTTTTGGGGGCACCACCTCCTCGACCGCGGCCGCGGCCTTGCGCAGGATCTTGACCTCGTTCTCCAACTCCGAGATCCGCGCCCGGGCCGCGGCCGGCGCAGCCGACTCGATCGCCTCCGGCGTCGGCGCCTTCAGCCCCCGGTCGAGGAGGTCCTGGGACTTCCAGCGATGCAGCCACGACTCCGCGATCCCCAACGACGCGGCCACGTCACGAAATGATCGCCCCGATTCGAGCAGATCCCGGGCACGGCGCCGGAACTCCGGCGGGGTAGGGCTTCGGCACGACGAACGATCTCCTTGGGGCAGTCGTCGAACCTCGAGTCTCTCAACCTCAGTGTCCGTGAAGCGGGGTCAACATCAGTGTCCGTGCCGCGGGGGCAAGCTCACAGGGAGCAGTAGGAGGGAGAAACTTTGCAGACTCAGCGCGGAGAGGGTAGATAGGGTAGGCGGTGCCGGTCTGTGGCGCTGCCTACAAGGAGTGACGAAGCAGCAAGACGCGCGATGCGGTGCTCAGTCCGCTCTCGGCCTCGCCGTGACGAGCGACCACCGGCGCGGACCGGGCGCATGCTGTCCGGGGTTGGGGATGGACCAAAGGCGGTTCTCCACCATGAGGGATGTACACCGACTCGAGCATTCGTCGGCGAGCCCGTCCAGGGACACCGTGTTCGCGGCATGGGAACGGTTCGTGCAGGGCGAGGATCATGTCCCGGGTGTCCGGCCCGAGGTGGTGATCTCCTGGCATCGCTGCCGAGAGCAGTACCGGGTGGACCCACACCTCACCGAAGCCCCGGTAGCCGTCGAGCAGATCGACCACACGCTCGAACACGACGTGGTGTTCACGGAGTTGGGCGGTCTGGCGGTGTCCGTGGCGCAGGAGGTCGGCAACCTCAACGGCATCGTCACCGTCACCGACGCCACCGGGCGGATCTTGGCCGCGTGGGGCGACCACGCCACGCTCCGCAGAGCGTCCGACTCCAATCTGGCGCCATGGTTCTGCTGGTCGGAGTGCGCGGCCGGTACGAACGGCATGGGCACGGCGCTGGAAGCGCATGGCGCAGTACTGGTCAGGGGCGCGGAGCACTGGTGCCAGGCGTTCCACAACTGGGTTTGCGCGGGCATCGCGGTGCGTGACGTGGTGACCAGGGACCCGATCGCGGTGCTGAACATCTCCTGCTGGCGCACCCAGCTTCCCGAGGCCACGGGTGGGTGGCTGTCCAGCGCGGTCGCCACGACGCAGGGCACGCTGAAAAGGCGTGCCCGGGACAGCGGCGCCGGGTTGCTCGCCGCATACACCCAGGCCAGGGCCCGCTCCGGCGCGCCGCTCGCCGCGGTGGACACCGCAGGCAAGGTGGTGATCGCCGACGACACGGCGAGCGTGCTCATGGGCGTCCCCGCCTCCACCCCGGCGGTCGACCCCACGCTGCGATGGAACCCCGGGCTGCCGGACCTGATCCGAGTCGTCCGGTATGCCAGTAAGCAGGCCACCCACAACCCCGACTGGGTCGGCTCGACGCAGATCTTCACCCACCTCGCGGAAGAACCGACGTCGGTCAGCATCCGACCCGTGTTCATGTCCGGACACCTGATCGGGAGCCTGATCACGTTCGGCGCCTCCGACGGTGAGCAATTGCCCGAGGCGGAGAGGCCCGCCCACCCTCCGGTACAGCCGCGCCGGCTCGTCGCGATGCGCGACAACCGGATGGTGCTGTTGCGGCGGTCTGAGGTCTCCTTCGCCGAGTCGGACGGCAACGACGTGTGGCTATCGACCGGCGAGGGACGACTGCGAGCCGCCTCTCAGGGCCTCGACAAGCTCGGCAGTGAGCTGGCGGATGCCGGCTTCCTGCGGGTGCACCGCCGGTACGTGGTCAATCTCAGCCGCATCCGGGAGATCGAGCGCGGGCTCAAGGGCGAGCTGTTCCTGGTGATGGATGACCGGACGAACACGATGGTGCCGGTTTCCCGGCGGAACGCGCCGGCCGTGCGCCGGGCGCTGGACATCTGAATGATTGAGCACAACCTCCGTGCCCGGAAGGATTCCCGTGTCTGACAGCCCTGACGCCGTTGTTGGCCAGAGGAACGACCGAGACCGGGGTGCGGGTGCGCTCGGCGTCCCAGCTCGCGGCGCCCCGACCGGCAAGCCCGGCCAGGCCCCCGCCGATGGGAGCGCGGGCGGGTGCCCCGTCTCGGCCGGGCGCCGCAATCACCCGACCGAGGGCGCGGGGAACCGCGACTGGTGGCCGAACCAGCTCAACCTGAAGATCCTGCGGAAGCACCCCGCCGTGGCCAACCCCATGGACGAGGACTTCGACTACGCCGCGGAGTTCAAGACGGTCGACCTCGACGCCCTGGCCAGGGACGTCGACGAGGTGCTGACGACCTCGCAGGAGTGGTGGCCGGCCGACTTCGGCCACTACGGGCCAATCGTGGTCCGGATGGTGTGGCACTGCGCCGGCACGTACCGCATCGAGGACGGCCGGGGCGGCGCCGGCGCCGGCATGCAGCGCTTTGCGCCGCTGAACAGCTGGCCGGACAATCGCAACCTCGACAAGGCGCGCCGGCTGCTCTGGCCGGTGAAGAAGAAGTACGGCCGCAAGATCTCGTGGGCCGACCTGATGATCTTCGCGGGCAACCGCGCCCTGGAGATCATGGGCTTCACGACCTTCGGCTTCGCCGGCGGCCGGGCGGACGTCTGGGAGCCCGACGAGGACGTCTACTGGGGCCCCGAGCGCACCTGGCTCGGCGACGAGCGCCACAGCGGCGTCCGGGAGCTGGAGAAGCCGCTGGCCGCCGTCCAGATGGGCCTCATCTACGTCAACCCGGAGGGCCCGAACACCGTCCCCGACCCGCTCGCCGCGGCCCGGGACATCCGCGAGACGTTCCGGCGCATGGCGATGAACGACGAGGAGACCGTCGCGCTGATCGCGGGCGGGCACACGTTCGGCAAGACCCACGGCGCGGCCGACCCGGACCGGTACCTCGGCCCCGAGCCCGAGGGTGCCCCGCTCGAGGAGCAGGGCCTGGGCTGGAAGAACAGCTTCGGCACCGGAAAGGGCACGGACGCCATCACCAGCGGCCTCGAGGGTACGTGGACCCCCACACCGACGAGGTGGGACAACAGCTTCTTCGAGAACCTGTTCGGCTACGAGTGGGACCTGGCGCTGAGCCCCGCCGGTTTGTGGCAGTGGATTCCGAGAGACGGCGTCGGGGCCGGCACCGTGCCGGACGCCCATGACCCGTCGAAGACACACTCCCCGACAATTCTGACGACGGACCTCGCGCTCCGGTTCGACCCGGTCTACGAGCAGATCTCGCGGCGCTTCCACGAGAACCCCGACGTGTTCGCGGACACGTTCGCCCGGGCCTGGTACAAGCTGACGCA
>NZ_JAHDTG010000100.1 GCF_018531475.1 Pseudonocardia mahuensis | reverse complement strand
GCGCGCCACCGGCGGCCGCCCCGGCGACCGCATCGGCGGTCGACCTGTCATTGCCGCAGCCCAACCCGGCTCTCGCCCCATTCCACACCTCCGACCCGAGGTGTTGCGACGACCGGTTGAGTTCTGCCAATACACGTCTTTCCGGTTCACTCAACATCTTGTGGACGCGGGGATCGACGCGTCGATCGGCACGGTCGGGGACGCGCTCGACAATGCCCTGGCGGAGTCGACCATCGGACTGTTCAAGACCGAGTTGATTAAGCGGCGGGGGCCGTGGCATAATTTCGACGAAGTCGATATCGCCACCGCGGCGTGGGTGGAATGGTACAACCACCGGCGGCTTCACGGAGCCTGCGGAGGTAGGCCACCGGTCGAGTACGAGGCCCTGTACGAGTTGGGCGACCTGATCAGCTTGGTCGCTTGACCCCAGCGAGGAGTCTCTACCGAACCCGGGGCGGTTCACGAGCGCACATTGCAGGAACTGGTGGCGAAGGCCCCCGATCTCCTGCCGCTCGCAGGCTCACCGCGGATCGTCGTGCTGGGTCGCGAGGTGCTGCTCGGAAGCGGCTACGTGGACGTCTTGGCCATCGAGGTGAGCGGCCGCCCGGTGGTGATCGAGGTCAAGCTCCGGAACAACACCGAATCTCGGCGAGCTGTGGTGTCGCAGGTCCTCACCTACGCGGCTGCGCTGCACGGCGCGACGGCCGAGGAGTTCGAACGCAGGATCGTTGCCCGCCAGCTCGGCGGGCGCGGCCTGCTCGACGCGGTGCGGGAATCGGCCCAGGCCGAGGTGGCCGAAGACGGCGAGTTCCACGCAACGCTCCACAGCGCCCTGCAAGAAGGCCTATTCCGGCTGGTGCTCGTCCTTGACACTGCACCCCAGGAGCTGGTCAAGCTTATCGGGTACCTAGAGTCCGTAACGCAGGGACTTGTCATCGACTTGATCACAGTCGCCTCCTACGAGATCGCGGGACGCCCGTTCGTCGTGCCGCAACGGGTAGAACCGGAGCGTCCGGCGAGGGGGGAGTCGACTCACGTAGGTGAGTCGTCCAGCTCGTCGACGTCGAAATCCGGCGAGCTTGTCGCCGGAGCCGAGGGGTTCCGCGAGCGGGTGGCGTCGACGTCCACGGAGCACCGGCAGGTGCTCGACAAACTCGTCGCCTGGGCCGACAGGATCGCCGGGCTCGGCTCCGGCCTGGAGATCAGCACCTACTACGGGAAACGGGAAGAGGTCGTCCTCCTGCCGCGGCTGCTTCCCGACCGCGTGGGCCTCGCCTCCGTCTACTGCTACGCCGACGGCAAGCCTGCGGTCCAGCTTTGGCGCTCGGTGTTCGAGCGCAAGGCGCCGTCGAGCATGGATGTGGTCGCCATGGCTGCGGGGTTGCCCGAGATCGGCACCGGGAAGATGGCAACGAAGATCGACGGCGAGCTGCTGGAGGCGCTCTACCGCGCCTATCGGGAAGCGCTGGGCGTTTAGCCGCCGATGGACGTGCTCCGGGAATGCGCCGGCCCCGGCTGAAGTACCTCGCCGACAACCCCGTGACCAACGCCGGGCGGGTACGGCAGCCCCGCCGGAACCACCGGGTCTGGACCCCGGACGAGCCACGCCGCTTCCTGGCCGAAACACGAGGCGACCGGCTCTTCGCGATGTGGCTGCTGTTCGCCACCACCGGCACCCGACGATCCGAGGCCGCCGGCGCACGGCGCGAGCACATCGACCTCACCGCGCGCACCATCACGCTGTGGGAGACCCGCGTAGTCGCCGCCGGGCGGGCGCAGACCTCCGACGGCAAGACCGCACGGTCCCGCCGCCGGCTCGCCCTCGACCGCCGCACCGCCGACGCCCTGGCCGAGCGCCTGAGATCCATCGCCGAGGAACGCGCCGCCTTCGGCTCCGACTACGACGACCACGGCCTGCTCTTCTGCCGGCCCGACGGGCGCCCCCTTCACCCCGACACCATCACCGACCAGTTCAACCGTCTCGTCGATCGCGCCGGTGTCCCGCCGATCACGCTCCATGACGTCCGCCACACCTACGCGACGATGTCACTCCGAGCGGGCGTCAATCCCAAGATCGTGAGCGCCCGGCTCGGTCACGCCACCGTCGCGTTCACCCTCGACACCTACACCACGGACGTCCCCGAACTGCATCACGACGCTGCCGAGGCCGTCAGCAGCCTGTTCCTGGCCCCAGACGATGCCGACGCCCAGCCACCGCTCGACGCCGACTGAACCACCGCGCGCCGGTGCGGTTGGCTACAGATCCGGCTACCAGGCCGCGCCGAACGAACCATCCGAACGACCCCCGAAAAGCCGAGAGGCCCCTGAACCTGCTGGTCAGGGGCCTCTCGGCTGCGTGGGCGATACTGGGATCGAACCAGTGACCTCTTCGGTGTGAACGAAGCGCTCTCCCCCTGAGCTAATCGCCCTAGCCAGAAAGGACTCTACAGGCACCGCACTGCGACCTCGCGGCGGGGTGCCACCCCCGCCCGCCCCTCACCTCTTGATCGTGACGCAGGCCGGGTCGGGCTACTCCACGGCACCGATCTTGGCGCGGATGCACAGCTGGCTGCCGTCCTGGAAGTTCGTCCGGGGGTAGAACCACGCGGTGGCGGAACTGATGCCATCGGGGGCGACCGCCGTCATGTTGTAAGGTGCGCCGTTCTCCAGCGTCCCGAAGAGATTGACCTCGGCCCCTTCGATGGGGCTGGGGTCACTCGACACCTTCTCCAGCTCGCCGCTGACCTTGTCGTCGTAGAGGCCCTCACCGTAGACGTTGATGCAGTACTGCTCGACGCCCAGGGTGACCACGTCGTACGTACACCTCACGGTCGGCAGCCCCTGCGCCTGGGCCACCCCGGGCGACAGCCCGATGAGTCCGACCACTGCGGCCATGACGCCGACGATCCGATGTGTACGACGCATGGCGGATCTTCTCCTGCCACCGATGCAGGGACAGGTCTAGCAGCGCAAGATCCGGGGGCACTTCGTGACGAATGGGATTTCAGCCGAACGAGTGCCGCGCCCTCAGAAGTCCATCAGGACTGCGAGCGGGGACTTCAGCCATGCCCAGTCGATCCCGACCCAGCCCCCGACCGTGGCGAACACCCCGAACAGCCAGGCGAACACAGCGACGATCATAAGGATCCCGGTGGAGACGAGGAGCCGGGTCGCCATACCCTGGCGACCCATCCACGCCACCCATTCCTCGTACCGGTGACGCACCCAGGCCAGGACCTTCCGGGCACGCTCGAACTCCGTCGCGAGGATCCCGAGGCCGACGAAGATGATCGCCCAGCCCGGACCGGGCGCCGGCAGCGCGATGATCCCGAGGACGACGACGGCCAGCCCGACGAGCCCGATCACGACCCGGTAGGTCAGGTTCAGGACGGGGTTCGCCTCGAGGTGACAGCGGAACGCCCGGCACCGGTGGGTGAACCGCCGGACTGCCGAACGGGCCGCGCTCTGGCGCGTGTCCTTGTTCTCCGTGTTGCTCAGGTCTCCACCTGCCCGCTCGCCACGACCGTGGACGGTGAGGCCGGAGCGGTCCGGCCGGGCTCGATCGAGATCGCGTAGCCGGAGAATCCGCCGACCTCCGGAGCCGATCCTACGTCGTGCGGGCCGGCCGAGGCCGGGGCGACGTCGAAGGTGCCGATCACCTGCGGTGGGCCGGCGGCGGGCATCCCCCACAACACATACGTCTCGCGGTCGGCGGAGTTGACCGGCAACCCGACCGTCATGAGCTTCTGGTCGTCGCCGTTGACCATGACCGCGGCGATCGGTGGCTCCGCAGGGTCGGTGTGCAGCCAGGCGTGCCTGGTCCCCGGCTGGTCGAACTGGGCGACCATGTCGAAGATGCTCTGCGCCTGGGCAATCTGGGCGTCACGCTCGGCCTGCAGCTGCGCGCTCCGGACCGCGAGCCCGCCGATACCGACCACCGCGACCAGCGCCAGCGACGCCGCCGCGACCTTGCGCCCGCGCGTCGAGAGCCAGCGCCGGTCACCCGGTGGCGTCGACGCGGCCGGCGGCCTGGCCGCGCCGCTGCGGTGCCGGGCCGGGCCGGGCGTCCGGGCCGCCGGGGATGGCACGGTGGTGTCCTTCGCGGCACTCGGCCGCGGCTCCTGCCGGGTCGCCGCGGCGGCCGCGAGCAGGTCGTCCCGCAGCCGGGCAGGCGGCTCCACCTGCTCGACGGCCGCACCTAGCTCGGAGAGCAACTCCTCCGTCTCGCGCACCGCCTCCTGGCACTGAGGACACGCCGGCAGGTGCCGGACGACCTCCAACTCCTCGTCGGGCTCGAGGGCCTGCAACGCCCAGCCGACGGCCTGCTCGCTCACCGGGCAGGTCCGGGAGTCCGACGCGTTCACCGCGCGCCCCCGCTGAAGTCCGTGGCGAACTCGCCGAGCAGTGGCCCGAGCACACTGCGCAACCGCTGCACTCCCGTGAACATCCTCGACTTGACCGTGCCCAGTGGCACACCGGTCAGCGCCGCGACCTCGCGCTGCGTGTAGCCACCGTAGTAGGCGAGCGTAAGGGCCTGGCGCTGCTCGATCGGCAGCCGGCCGAGTGCGTCGCGCACCTGGCCGGCGACGACGGCGCCGAGCGCCGCCTGGTCCGCACCCGGTCCGGGCGGGGCCGACCACTCGTCACCGTCCTCGGCCGCGGGTACGGTCCGGCGCCGGATCGTGCTCTCGCGCCGGACCGCGTCCACCGACTTGTGGTGCACGAGGGTCAGCAGCCACGTGCCGAACGAACCGCGGCCGGGGTCGAAGCGCTGCGGGTCGCACCAGCAGGCGAGGAACACCTCCTGCACGACGTCCTCGGCGATCCCGTCGTCGGCACAGATGCGCCGGGCCAGCGAGTAGGCGGGGCGGCCGTACCGGTCGTACAGCGCACCGAGGGCCGTCGAGTCGCCGTCGACGATCCGGCGGACGAGCTGCTCGTCGGCCGGATCGTCGCCGCGCGTGCCCTGTTCGGCACGGGCCGGCGTCCGCCCACGCCTGTTCGGCGTGTCCGGTGCGTCGGCGACTTCGGCCACCAGCGGGATCCTCACGTCGGTGTCTTCGCTGCAGTCCAGCGCCCGGTTCAGGCTAGCCGCAACCTGGAATCCCGCTCACACCCGAGCGGATCCCGGGATCCGCGACACGCCTGCGGACCACCCGTTACGGGTCATATCGGGGGCCGCCGCGCGGGCCGACCGGGCGGAAGTCTGTCCCCCGACCCGTCACATCTTCGCTTCACGCTCGTTTTTGTGCATGACGGACCACGCGGGACCACGAAAGAGGATGCAGGATGCGCGACGAGCACACGATCATCTGCTCACCGGCGATGTTCGAATTGATCGCCCCCGACGCCCCGGTCGTGCCCGTCAAGGTCGAGCTGTCGTACTCGAGCCGCGATCCCTACGCGGTGCAGGCCTCGTTCCGGACAGGCCACAGCAGCGCGGTCGACTGGGTGTTCGCCCGGGACCTGCTCGCCGACGGGCTCCTCGGCCCGGCCGGCTCCGGTGACGTCCGGGTGCAGCCGATGCCGCACGACCCGGGTCGCATCGAGCTCGAGCTCACGTCGCCGTCGGGACACGCCGTGTTCACGACCTGCGCCGCGACGCTGGCGGACTTCCTGGACCGCACCTTCGAGGCCGTCCCGCCGAACACCGAGTACTCGTGGCTCGACTTCGACGACGCCCTGTCCGACCTGCTCGACAACGACCGCGCCCGAGACTGACGCGGGCGCCGGGGAGCCGGGCGCAGGCGTGGAGGGGGGGTGGTTTGGAGCCCCCGAGAGGCCTGCGCTAATGTTCACCACAACGCACCGACACGGTGCAAATGCGGACGTAGCGCAGCTGGTAGCGCATCACCTTGCCAAGGTGAGGGTCGCGGGTTCGAATCCCGTCGTCCGCTCGGAGGAACCTCGGGTCTACGCCGGACCTCCAGGTCTCGAAACTTCGGACTCCATCCGGAGGATCAGGCGGAGTGGCCGAGTGGCTTAGGCAAGGGCCTGCAAAGCCCTGTACGCGGGTTCGATTCCCGCCTCCGCCTCGGGCGATTAGCTCAGTGGGAGAGCGCTTCCTTGACACGGAAGAGGTCACTGGTTCAATCCCAGTATCGCCCACCACCACCGACGGCCCCCTGACCAGCAGGTACAGGGGGCCTTCGGCCTGTCCCGGGACCGTCACCCCCGCCCGGGTCGAAAAGGCACCAGAATGGCACCACAGGGGTCACCGGGGCACCAGCGCGCCCGCGGTGTGCGAAACTTCTCCCCGGCTCGACGAGCCGAGCAGGCCGGCCCGGACGAGCGCCGGCCGCCACACCCGCGTGCGGAACCCCACAAGGGCGACCGTGGTGTGCCCCGCCCGCCGGTTGGGGCGAGTGACCTCGCCCGTCGCCGCTCAGCCCGGTGCGATGTTGTGGTTGAGGTGGAAGAGGTTGTCGGGGTCGAAGCGTGCCTTGACCGCGGTGAGCCGCGCGTAGTTCTCGGCACCGAGCCCGGCGACGACCCGGTCCCGACCCTCGTCGCCGGTGAAGTTCAGGTAGACGTCGCCGCTGGTCCACGACCCGAGGGCGGGTCCGAGCCCGCGTGCCCAGGTCGTCGCCCGATCGTCATCGGCCGGGTCGGCCCACATGGCGAACCGGGCGACGTGCCAGGGCGCCTGCCGCCAGGGGATCGGGTAGGAGGCACGTCCGCGGGCGATCGCGCCACCCTGGGGGATGAGTGCCTGGGCGGACGGCGACGGGACGAGCATGCCCGCCGCGTGCGCACAGAACGTGTCCACCGCGTCGTCGGGCAGGCAGGCGAGGTGGTCGGCCGACCAGTGGTTGCGGAACCCGGGCGGGTCCTCGTTCATGCACTGGAAGTCCGCATAGGCAACCTCGGCGAGCATCTCGGCCTCGTGGCCGAGCGCGAGCATCGGTGCCATGCGGCCGCGCGCCTCGGGCCCGGTGCCGGCGTACATGAGCACGACGGCACAGGCGGGCCTGCCGACGAGATGCGGCGGCACGAAGTCCGCGGGCGGCGCGGTCAGCAGGAGCAGGGCGCTGCCGATCTCGTCGGGTGCGGTCTCCATGTAGTCGCGGTAGGCCCAGGCGACCGCGGGCGCCGCATCGGACGGCCACAGCAGCTTGGCCACGGTGACCATGGACAGCGGGTACAGCCGGAAGGTGAGGGAGACGGCCACGCCGAAGTTCCCTCCCCCTCCGTGCAGTGCCCAGAACAGGTCGGCGTTCTCCGTCTCGCTCGCCCGCAAACGGCCGCCGTCCGCGGTGACCAGATCGACCGACAGCAGGTTGTCGCACGCGAGCCCGAACCGGCGGTCCAGCCACCCGTTCCCCCCGCCGAGCGTGAGACCGGCGACACCGGTCGTGGACACCCGCCCGCCGGTCGTCGCCAGCCCGTGCGGCGCGGTGGCCCGGTCCAGGTCGCTCATGAGCGCGCCGCCGGCCACGGTCGCGGTACGCGCCCGCGGATCGACCGTCACCGCGTTCATGCGACGCAGGTCGACGACGAGGCCGCCGTCGGTGAGCGCCTTGCCGGCGACGCCGTGCCCGCCACCCCGCACGGCGATCTCGAGCCCGCGCTCCCGGCCCATGCGGATCGCGCCGGCGACGTCGCCGGCGCTCGCGCACCGGGCGATGGCGGCCGGACGCCGGTCGATCATCGCGTTGAACAGCGTCCGCGCCTCGTCGTAGGACGGGTCGCCGGGGCGGACGAGCTCGCCCGCGAAGTCGGCCGATCGGGCTGCGTGGTCGAGTTCGATCGAGGACATCGGTGCCCCTTCGGTCGTGGCTGGTCCAGGTTCTCGACCGCGATACTGACCGGGCACGCTGCCTGCTCGCTGTCAGGTCGACTGCCGAGCCGGCAGCGGGCGCGGCGGCCGTCCGACGCAGGCCAGCGCGAAGGCGACGGCCTCCCCGTCGGACAGGGCGGCGCCGTCGGCGCACGCCGTGGCGAACCGCCCGGCGCCGAGCCGGATGCGCATCGCGGCGACGGCCTCGCCGATCCGGGTCACGTCCGCACCGGCCAGCGGCGGCGCCGTCGCGCTCGCTGTCATGGCGCCGTAGATCACCGCCGCCTCGGCGTCGCGCCCGACGCGGGCGAGCAGCTCGACCAGGGTCCGCAACGTCGCCCACAGCATGTTCCAGGCACCGTCGCGGTGCCAGTGCTCGATGAGCTCGCCGTAGCGGGCGAGGACCGCGGCGGGCTGACCGGCCCTCGCCTCCCCCGAGGCCGCGGAGAGCCCGGCGACCCCGACGATCAGGCGGTTGCCGATGCGGCGGGCGGCGGTGACGCTGCGCCTCAGGTAGGGCAGCGCGTCGGCCGGGTCGCGGTCGAGCCGGACCTCACCGTTGACGTAGTCCGACCAGGCGGCCAGCGAGGGGTTCCCGACCGCGGCGACGAGCGGGGCCGCAGCCGCGCACCGGTCGAGCGCCACCTCGACGCGGCCGCCGTAGGCCTGGCACAACGCGCCGTCGAGCAGGGTGATCGCGGCCTGGTGGTCGTCGCCCGCCCGGCGTGCGAGCGCGGTGGCCCGTTCGAACCGGGCGGCCGCGCGGTCGAAGCTGCCCAGGAACGTCTCGACGTCCCCCAGCACCTCCCACGCCGAGCGGCCGCCGGCCGGATCCTCCACGGCCGCGGCGATCCCGGCCTCGGCCAGCCGACGCGCCCCCGGCAGGTCGCCCCGGTGCCACGTCCCGAAAGCCGCGGCGGCGAAGGCGGCGGGAAGGCACGCGGGCCCCGGGTCGGGGAACCGGGCGACCGCCTGCTCGGCCCACGCGTAGACCTCCGACGGTGCCCCCGCCCACGTGTAGCGGTAGAGCGAGGCGGCGAGGCGGACGGCGCCGTCGCGGTCGTGGTCGAGGCACCAGCGCTGCCCGGCGCGGAGGTTGGCGAGCTCCCCGTCCAGGGCACCGCGCCAGTACGTCTCGTCCGGGCCGCGCAGCCCCGCGTCGGCGGCCTCCGCGCACCGGACGGCCCACGCCGCGTGCCGTCCGCGCGTGCCCTGCAGGACGCCACGCTCCCGCAGCCGGGTCTCGGCGTACTGCCGGATCGGCTCGAGCATCGAGTACCGCGTGTCGCGTCCGGACCGCCGGGCGGTCACGAGCGAGCGCTCGACCAACTCACCGAGGGTGTCGGCGTCGGCACCGGCGACGGCCGCCGCGGCTGCCGCCGTCCAGCCGCCCGCGAACACGGCCAGCTGCTCGAACGCGGCCCGCTCGGGCCGGCCGAGCAAGTCGTAGGACCAGTCGAAGACCGCGTGCAGCGATCGGTGGCGAGCCACCGCCCTGCGCCGGTCGGACAGCCCGTCCAGCCGATCGGTGATCGCGGCCAGGATCTCCGACGGCGAGCGCGACACCGTCCGGGCGGCGGCGAGCTCGATCGCGAGCGGCAGGCCGTCGAGGCGCCGGCAGAGCTCCGACACCGTGGAGGCGTCCTCCGGGCCGAGCTTCAGGTCGGGGCGCACGGCCCGGACCCGGTCCGCGAACAGCACGGCCGCCGGTCCTGCCGGGTCGTCCCATGCCGGCGTGGCCAGGGGCCCGACCGGGACGCGCTGCTCGCCCTCGACCCCGAGGCGTTCCCGGCTCGTCGCGAGCACGTCGACGTCCGCGGTCCGGAGCAGGACGGCGGTGACGAGCCCGGCCGTGGCGGCGAGCACGTGCTCGCAGTTGTCCAGCACGAGCAGCGCTCGCCTGACGTGCAGGAACTCGATCACGCGATCGAGCAGTGGCCGATCGGCACGGTGCTCGACCTGCAGGACCGAGGCCACCGCGGAGATCGCCGCGTCAGGATCGGACACGCGGGCGAGCTCGCAGAGGTACACCCCGCCGGGATAGGAGTCGGCCGCCCCGGCCGCGACGTGCACGGCGATCCGCGTCTTGCCCACGCCGCCGGGACCGGTGAGCGTCACGAGGCGGCTCCGATCGAGCAGCCAGGCGGTCCGCCCGACCTCGGCATCCCGGCCGACGAACGAGTTTCCGGGCACGCCGACGGCGGGAACGAGCGGGCGGGTCCGCTCCCCGTGGCCGAGGATGGCGGCCTCCACCGTCCGCAGCGCGGGCGACGGCTCCAGCCCCAGCTCGCCGTCCAACAGGCGGCGGAACCGCCGGAACTCCTGGAGCGCGTCGGCGTGCCGCCCGTCCTGGGCGAGCGCCCGCATCGCCAGCGCCACCGGTCGCTCGCGGAACGGATGATCAGCGGTGAGCCGCTGCATCGTGGACGCCGCCTCCGCCGGACGGCCGAGCGTCAGCAGGCACCCGGCTCGCAGCTCGGCGGCGTCGGCCCGCAGCTCCTCGAGCCGCGCCGCCTGCGGGGCGATCGCCGGATGGTCGGCGAACTCGGAGTACGCCCCTGCGCGCCACAGCCCCAGCGCTTCGTCGAGCTGCTGCAGGGCGGCCTCCGGTCGCTCACCGCACTCCCGGGCCCCGGCGAGGAGCCGCTCGAAACGCGTGGAGTCGACCCGGTCGGGGGGACCGACGAACCTGTACCCGGTGCTCGTGGTGGCGATCCAGGCCGCGGCCGCGCCCAGCTGCCTGCGGAGCCGCGAGACGTGCGACTGCAGGGCGGCGTGCGGTTCGGCGGGCGACCGGTCCGCCCACAGCCACTCCGCCAACTCGTCGGCCTGGACGGCTCGGTCCCCGTAGGCGACCAGCAGGCCGAGCAGGAGCCGCCGCTGAACGCTGCGAACGACGACCGGCGCGCCGTCGTCACCCACGACGAGCAGCGGACCCAGGACCCCGATCGTCACCCCGCGCCCATCGGTCAAGACTAGGGGATCCTCGACGACTCCAGCAGTTCTTCCCGACCGCTGCTCGCACCGCGCTCTTCAGCAACTCGGAAACGTCCGATGCTCGGGCGCCGTCGTCGCAGGCGTCACGCGGCCCCGCTACGACGATCACGACTCCGCCGCCCGTGCGACAGCCCGCCATCGTGGATCGCCGGGGCAGGATCACCAGGCGGACGAGCACGGCAGGCGGCACCGTCACCGGAGTGCGGGGCCGCTACCGGGCCCGCACCCTCGAGTCGTCCGGCCCGGCGCTCACGGGTCAGTTGGTCGGGGCGCTCACCGCGCGGTGGTGGACCTCCAGCAGGCGCGCGGGCAGCAGGGCCGGGTCCAACCGGCCGCAGCGGAGCCAGCCCTCCAGCGCCGCGACGTCGGCGGCGGTGCACAGCGGGCCGATCCGCACTGCCGGCCGAGTGGGGCGGCGATCGGCGTCACAGGGCTGCACGACGACCAGCGGTGCGGACGGCCGCAGCCGGCAGCTGGTCGCGCCAAGCAGGCAACCGGAGGAGACCAGGACACCGTGCCGGCTCGCGCGGACGACATCGCGGAGCATCTCGCCCGTTCGGGACGCCTCGTCGGGGGTAGCCCTGCAGCCGCCTGCTGTGCACACGACGGCAGTGAAGCCCTCGGTGACGGCACCGACATCGGAGACGGACATCGCAGCCCTCCTGTTAACGAAAACCGTTTTCGTCTAAGGTGACGCTAGCAGAAGCGACGTCCCCGACAACCCCTGCGAGGAACTTGTGCGACCCGACATCCACCCCGCCTACGGCCCGGTCGTCTATCAGGACCGCTCGTCCGGCGACGCGTTCCTGACCCGCTCGACCGAGACCTCGTCGGACACCATCGAGTGGACCGACGGCAACACCTACCCACTGATCCGCGTCGACATGACCGCCTACTCCCACCCGTTCTGGACGGGTGCGGCGCGGGTGCTCGACTCCGCGGGCCAGGTCGAGAAGTTCCGCCGTCGCTACGGCGGCCGCGGCGCGCGCTGACCGGCGCCGGGCTGCGGCGTAGCGTCGCCTCGCACAGTCCCGCCCCAGGAGGCCGCCGTGCGCCGTCGAAGCCGGCCCGCACCCGCGATCGTCGTCACCGACCTGCGCGAGCCGCTGATCGCCGTACACCGGCGGATGATCCGCACCCGGACCGTGCTGATGGCGATCTGGATCCTGGGCTGGGCCGCGACCGGCTTCGTCCACCGGACCGGCTGGCTGGCCATGCTGATCCTGGTGGTCACCGGTCCGGTGCTGTGGTTGGTGGTCTTCCTGGCCGGGCGGCGCACGACCCCGGGCCGGCGCGTCCCGGTCGACCGCCGGCGGCGCGCCCTCACCGGTCCGGGACGGGCAGCACCTGGCGGGGCAGCGGGTCCACGGTGATGCCACGGGCGTCGCGGGAGCGCCGTTCGCGCGGGTAGCCCAACGACGCCTCGACGAAGCGCACGCCGTCCTCCCAGGTCACCCGGGGAATGTGCAGGTGGCCGTACACCACCGAGACCGCCCGGAACCGGACGTGCCAGTCGGTGGTGCGCTCGGTGCCGCACCACAGCGCGAACTCCGGATAACGCAGCACGCGGGTCGGGAATCGGGTCAGCGGCCAGTGGTTGACCAGCACCGTCGGCAGGGACGGGTCGAGTGCGGCGAGGCGCTTCTCGGTCTCCGCCACCCGGGCGTCGCACCAGGCCTCCCGACTCGGGTACGGGTCGGGGTGGAGCAGGTGCTCATCGGTGCACACGATGCCCGCCCGGCGAGCCGCAGCCATCGCCTCCTCGGCCGACGACGTGCCCTCGGGCCGGAACGAGTAGTCGTAGAGCAGGAACAGCGGCGCGACCACCACCGGGCCGCCGTCGCCGGTCCAGATCGGAAACGGGTCCTCCGGGGTGGCGACGTCGATCCGGCGACATTCCTCGACCAGGTACCGGTAGCGGTGCTCGCCGCGCAGCTGCACCGGGTCCTTGGTCCGCGTCCACAGCTCGTGGTTGCCCGGCACCCAGATCACGCGGGCGAACCGGTCCCGCAGCTGCTGCAGCGTCGTGGTCACCGCATCGACGCGCTCGCCGACGTCACCGGCGACGATCAACCAGTCCCCGTCCGAGTCCGGTCGCAGGTCCTGGGCGAGGGCGCGGTTCTCCGGATACCGGACGTGCAGGTCGCTGACCGCGAGCAGACGCGGGGACGACCGGGACGGCAGCCCAGGAGACGACACGGACGGCGACACAGACGGCACGGACAAGTCGTACCCGGCCGGTCGTCACGACGCACGCCCGGCCGGACGTGCTGAGCGATCGCTGAGGGTCGCCTCTGGCCACCTGGGCTACTCGTCGGTAGCTTCGATGTGATCGAAGGACGGCACGGGAGGTCGGTCATGGCCGGTTCGAGGGGCGCGCGGCGCAGAATCCGGTGGGCGCTGCGGCACGGGATCATCCGGCGGGTGGTGGGCAAGCGGGCCCGCGAGGGCGACCTCGGCGCCCGCCTGATGGTCGACCCTGCGGTCCTCGCCCAGCCGTTCCCGCACTACGACGCACTGCGCGCGCAGGGCAGGCTGGTGAACTCGGGTATCGCGCTCGCCTCCGCCCACCACGACGTCGCGACCGAGGTGCTGCGCAGCCAGGACTTCGGGGTCGGGATGCGGATGCCCGAGAACCTGCCCGGCATCCTCAACCTGGCGCTCAAGGCCGGTGGGCGGTGGACCCTCGGCCCGATCGAGCCGCCGTCGATGCTCGCGGTGGACCCGCCGGATCACACCCGCTACCGCAAGCTCGTCACCCGCGCGTTCAGCGCCCGAGCCGTCGCGGCGCTGCGTACCCGCACCGAGGAGATCGCCGCCGGCCTGCTCGATCAGATCGCCGCGAAGCCCGGCGACACGACCGACCTGATCGACGACTACGCCAGCCTGCTGCCCGCCACCGTGATCGCGGAGATGCTCGGCGCCCCGGTCGAGATGAGCCGGCAGTTCCTGAAGTGGGGTGCGGGCGCTGCGCTGTCGCTGGACGCGGGCCTGAGCTACCGCGACTTCAAGCGCTCCGAGCTCGACATCGACGCATTGAACAGCTGGATGCTCGGCCACTTCGAGACACTCCGCCGCAACCCCGGCGACAACATCCTCAGCGCGCTCGTCACCGCCTACGACGAGGGCGACCGGCTCACCGAGGACGAGCTGACCAGCATCGCGATGCTGCTGCTCGCCGCCGGCTTCGAGACCACCGTGAACCTCATCGGCAGCGGCGCCGCGCTGCTCATGGAGCACCCCGACCAGCTCGCGGTGCTGCAGACCGAGCCCGAGCGGTGGGGCAACGCCATCGAGGAGATGCTGCGCGTCGAGTCGCCCGTGCAGCGGACCGGCCGGGTCGCCCGCCGCGACACCGAGGTCTGCGGCATCCCCGTCACTGCGGGCACCGTGGTCGTCCTGCTGATCGGTGGGGCGAACCGGGACCCCGAGGTCTTCACCGACCCGCACCGCTTCGACGTCACCCGCCCGGAGGCCGGCCAGAACATCGCGTTCTCCAGCGGCATCCACTACTGCCTCGGTGCCGGCCTGGCCCGGATGGAGGGCGAGGTCGCGCTGCGCGCCCTGTTCGACCGGTTCCCCGATCTCACCCCGGCCGGCCCGGCGCACCGGCGCCCGACCCGGGTGCTGCGCGGGTACGAGGCGCTGCCGGTGACGCTGACCCGCGCCTGGGTGCCGGCGTGATCGACTCGGCGACCGGTCGGCTGGGCGCGGCCCGGTACGTGGTGCTCACGTCGTTCCGCAGGGACGGCACCTCGGTGCCGACCGCGGTCTGGATCGCACCGCTCGACGGCGGTCTGGGCGTCTGGACGACCGCCGGCTCCGGCAAGGTCAAGCGGATCCGCCGCGACGGCCACGTCGAGCTGGCCGAGTCCGACAGCCGCGGCCGGCCGCTCGGTCCGGCCGTCACCGGTACCGCCCGGGTACTGGATGAGGCCGGCACCGCGCAGGTGCTGACCGCGATCCGGCGCAAGTACGGCCTCGTCGGACGGGTGCTGACCACATTCAGCCGGCTGCGGCGGGGGACGGCGGGCACCGCCGGGCTCACGATCACACTGAACTGACCGACGCGAAGGCCTGCGAGCCCGCCCTGCTGCCGGCCGCCCGGCGCTGTCCCGGAACGGGCGGCTGGTCCAGTCTGGCGGCGACGACACCGAGCCGCCGGAGATGACGAGCCGCTGCGGCGCTCCGCCGGTTGACCGGCGTTCGCAGGCTGGCGCTGCCAGGGGGCCGATGGGAGAGTGACCGCCGCGAGGCCGGAGGACCGCATCATGGACGACGCTGCGTTCGAGATCCAGCTGGTGCTCGACGGGCACCGGCAGATCATCGCCTGGTTGCTGGGCGCCTTCCTGATCACCTTCCTCGTCACCCGGGCGGTCGTGACCATGATCCGCGCGGGGCGTGGGCCGTTCCGCAACACGACGGTGGGCGGGGTGCACGTGCACCACCAGGTCTACGGCATCTTCCTGCTGCTCGGCGCGGGCACCCTGGAGCTGACCTACCGGCCCGGCGCGCCATGGGTACAGATGATCGCGGTGGTCTTCGGGATCGGTGCGGCGCTCACCCTGGACGAGTTCGCCCTGTGGCTGCACCTCGACGACGTCTACTGGACCCCGGAGGGCCGCCGATCGGTGGACGCGGTGCTGATCGCGCTGGTGGTCGGGCTGCTGCTGCTGATCGGGGCGAACCCGCTCGCGGACGAGAGTGGTGAGGGTGCGCTCGCGGTCGCGCTGACGATCAGCGTGAACCTGCTGTTCGCGTTGGCCGCGATCCTCAAGGGCCGGACCCTGCTCGGCGTCGTCGGCGTCTTCGTGCCGGTCCTCGCGATGTTCGGAGCCCTGCGGCTGGCCCGGCCGGGATCGCCGTGGGCACGGCGGATGTACCGGCCGGGGTCGCGGCGCCTGGAGCGCTCGCTCCGACGGTTCTCGCCGGGGCGCCGCAACCGGTGGGACCGGATCGTGGACGTGTTCGCCGCACCCCGCCCCTGACGCCCCGCGGATCCGTGCGGGCGGCGCGGACGGCCCTATCCGTACAGCTATCAGGTCCACGGTTCGATCACCGGGATCCGCGAGCGGCATTCCCGACTCGGCGCCGACGAGATCACCACCGACACGGCCCGCATCGCCGGCCGGTTGATGCTGATCCGCCGCCACGGCGGGCTGAGCTTCGGCCAGCTGCGGGACCGCACCGGCGCGATCCAGCTCGTCGTCGATCGCCACCGCGTGTTCGACGCGCTCGACCGCGGCGACTGGGTGGGGGTCGAGGGCACCGTGATGACGACCCGCCGTGGCGAGCTCTCGGTCCGGGTCACGACGTTCACCCTGCTCGCCAAGGCACTCGTCCCCGCGCCGGACAAGCACGCGGGGCTCTCCGACGTGGAGACCCGCTACCGGCAGCGCTACCTGGACCTCGAGGTGAACGAACGCACCCGGGAGATCTTCCGGGTCCGCCCGCTCGTCGTCCGGCACCCGCACACCAGCACCGACTGGGAGCACGCCGAACGGCTCGTGCACTCCTACGGCTGGGACAGCCTGGCCTACTTCGCGTTGCGCGACGACAAGAACTTCCTCTTCGCCGCCGACGGCGAAGCCATGATCGCCTACACCTATCTCAACGGCTACGCGCTGGTCTCCGGCGACCCGATCGGCGCGCCCGCCTCGGTGACCCGCGTCGTCGACGAGTTCCTCGCGATGTGCGTCGAGCGTGCCTGGAACCCTGCGTTCCTGGCCGTCCGGGAGTCCGACCGGTCCTTCTACGCCGCCCGCGGGTTCCGCAGCTTCTACCTCGGCGACGAGGCGATCATGCGCTGCGACACGTTCTCCATCGACGGCCCGGCGCACACGATCCTGCGCGCCGCGGTGCGCCGGGTCGGCCGGCGCTACCGGTTCGCGTTGATCACCGAGTCGCAGGCCTCACCGCGCTGGTCGCCCAGCTCAACGCGATCAGCGCGAAGTGGCGCGGCAAGGCGCCCGAGCGCGGGTTCACCATGTCGTTGAGCCAGGACGTCACCGGCGCCGGGGCCAACCCGGAGTTCCTGCTGTGCATCGCGCTCGACGACGACGGCGTCCCCGGCGGGTTCCTGCGCGTCGTACCCGCGTACGGCCCGGACTTCGGCTACACCCTCGACCTGATGCGGCACGACCCGGAGGCGCCCAACGGGATGACGGAGTTCCTGATCGCGTCGACGGCCATCGAGCTGGGCCGCCGCGGCGTGGTGCGGCTGTCGATGAATTTCGCGATGTGGGGGCGCCTGTTCACCGACGACATCCCGTTCACCCGACGGCAGCGGGCCGCCCGCTGGGCGGTCGGGGTGCTCAACCCCTACTTCCAGATCAGGTCGCTGCACGACTTCAACGCCAAGTTCGATCCGGAGTGGCTGCCCCGGGTGCTGGCCTACCGGCACCCGACCGACCTGCCCCGGGTCGGGCTGCTCTACGCCGGCGCCAGCGTCCCGCCGACCACCACGACCGCCAGCGCGTAGGTCTCCCAGTTCGTCAGCACACCGGCCACACCCCCACCCAGCAGGTCGACGACCCCCTTGGTCAGGGCTGCCGTCACCCCGTACGCCAGTCCGATGGCCACCGCGAGCAACAGGGCACGGGTCGGGCCACGGCGGGTCCCGCCCCGACCAGGCAGCCGGCGAGCAACACCAGCAGCGCCAGCCCCATCGGCGCCCACTGGGCCGGGGCCGCCCGATCCAGTCCGGCGGTGAGCTCCCCGAACACGACGAACAGCGCCAGCGCAGCGGCCAGCAACGCGAAGGCCAGGGCCGGGGCGGTCATCGTATGAATGATCCCGGTCGTCGACCGGCTGGGAAACCGCGGAACTAGGCGGCGCGGCCCCCGGTGGCCGAGACCGCCGCTCCCGTCACCAGGCTGCCGATGGCGATGCCGATGACCAGGTGGATGATCGCGGTGGCCACCCGCACCGTCAGCGGTTCGGAATCCAGGAACGGCAGCACCACGGCCACCGCGGTGAGCAGGCCGACGATCCAGCCGAAGTAGGCCATCGGCCGCGGCGTGCTCACCAGCAGGAGGTGGGCCAGCCCGGTGGCGGCCAGCGCCGCGATCGCGGCGGACATGCACAGCACGATCGTCCGGGAGTCCCCGAGCGCACCGGCGCCGGCCGGGGCCAGGTACGGGATCTGCAGCAGGGCCCGCACCACGAGCAGCCCGACGAGCCCGATCAGCGCCGCGACCACCGCCGTCGCCACCCCGCCGGACCACAGCCGGCCGGCGTTGAGGGCAGGTGTCGCGGCGGCCGGGCGCCGTGGCAGGTGACGGGTGGGCTCTGCGTACTCCGGGTGGTCGGGGTCGGCGCCGCCCCGCTCGTTGTACCCGCTGGCCATCGTCTGCACCCCGTCCTGCCGCGATCCCGGTCCCGCACCCGGCCGGAGCCGGTGTGCGACGGGCGATTGTCGCTCAGCCGACGCCGTTGCGCCGTCGCCGACGCGGCGCGGGCGCAGAAACCGCCCGGCGGGGTGACGCGGAACCAGGGCTCGGCCAGCCTGCCGCTTCAGTGCTCGAGCCCGGCCAGCGCCGTCCGGGCCTGTGCCTGCACCGCGTCCAGCCTGGCGACGACGACGTCGCCCGTCTCTGCGGCGTCGGAGCCCATCACGCCGGATGCGTACCGGGTGTAGACCCCGGCACCGATGCAGGCCGAGCGCCAGCGGGCGAACGCCAGGTAGTAGGGCAGGTCGGAGAGGTCGCGGCCGGAGCGGGTGGCGTAACGGGCGATCAGGTCGTCGCGGTCGGGGAAGCCCTCGAGTGCGGTGGGGCCCGGCGTGGTCGGGGGCACGGTGTCGCCCGGCCGGGCCCAGGACACCAGCACCCAGCCCAGATCGGCCAGCGGGTCGCCCAGGGTGGCCAACTCCCAGTCGAAGACGGCGCCGATACTGCCGTCCGGGGAGAACGACAGGTTGCCCGGCCGGAAGTCGCCGTGCGCGATCCGCACGTCGGAGGCCGCCGGCATGCGCGCCACCAATCGTTCGTGCACGGCGTCGATCACCGACAGGTCCGGCACGGCCGAGGCGTGCACCTGCCGGTGCCAGCGCCGCAACTGCCGTTCCAGGTAGCTCCCCGGGCGGCGCAGCTCACCCAGCCCGACCGCGTCGGGGTCGACGGCGTGCAGGTCGGCGAGCACGTCGACAACGGCGAGCCCGGCCGCGTGCCGGTACTCGACAGCGAGCCCGCTGCCGGCCGCCTCGTCGCCCAGCACCGTGCCCTCGACGAAGCCCATCAGGTAGAACTCGGCGCCGATCACCTCGGTGTCCGCGCAGTAGGCGACCGGCCGCGGCACCGGGACCGGGGTCGCGGCGAGCGCGGTGAGGAACCGCCACTCCCGGCCCATGTCGTGGGCGGTGGCGAGCACCCCGCCGGTCGGCGGCCGGCGCAGCGCCCAGAGCGCGCCCGCGGCGTCGCGGATCCGGTAGGTCAGGTTCGAGTGGCCGCCGGAGATCCGCTCGACGGTCACCGGTGCGGATCCCACACTCACCTCGGGAACCTCCACGGCCAGCCATCGGGACAGCGCGTCGGCCGGCACGGGTTCGGGCGCGACGATCTCCGTTGATCGGCTCATGGCCCCATTCAAGTGCGGGCGTCCGCCGGGGGCCAGATCTCGACGGCCGCGGGCGCCATGTATCAGTGGTCACCACTCACAGCGGGAGGACGAGTTCACGGAGCAGCCGGTCGGCCTCCGCCGCCGGGTCGGCGGTCAGCCCGGTGTGCACCGGCCCGGGCTGGACGACGGTGCTGCGTGGCGCGGTCAGCCGCCGGAACCGGCGCCCGATGTCCTCCCCCGCCGCCGGGCCGACCGCGGCCAGCGCGCCGTCGGTCCGCCGGTCCGAGCGCGGCGCCTCGGCCACCGCGCAGACGTCGGCCACGGCGTCGAGCACCCGGGCGATCGCCTCGTGGTCGGCGCCCGGGTCGAGCGCGTGCAGCCGGGCGGCGTCCAGGTGGACGCGCGCACCCAGGTAGTCCACGGCGCGGCAGTACACGATCACCCCGGCGTTCACCACCTCGCCGCGCTCCACCCGCGGGACCACACGCAGCAGCGCGTACTCGAACACGTGGCGGGTCATGAGCGCGGCAGCCAGGACAGCCACGACGGCGGGTTCGGCGCGCGCGTGACGGGCCGGTTGTCCCCCGCCGCCGCAGCGGCCGCGCGCACCCCCGGCAACCACGCGTCGCGTGCGTCGAGGCGCGCGGTGAGTTGCCGGACGTAGGCCTCGCGCACCCGGTCGGGGCCGTCGAACCCGGGCTCGTCGGCGAGCCATTCGTCGGGGACCGCGTCGACCGCGGCGCGTAGCAGCTCACCGGTCGCCCTCGGGGCCAGCGTCGCGTCGGCGGTGTCGAGGGCGGGCTTCGCGGCGAGCAGCACGTGGTCGGCGGCGTCGTAGGGGCGCGTGGCGAACACGTCCGGGTTCGCCAGCGCGCCGGCCCAGCTGTGGTGGAAGGTGAGCGTGGCGCCGTGGTCGATCAGGTACGGCGCCCGGTGCCAGAGCAGCATGTTGGTGTTGCGCCAGGACCGGTCGACGTTGCCGATCAGCGCGTCGAACCACAGCACCTGCCCGGCGAACTCGGTGCCGGGTGAGAAGGCCACCGGGTCGAAGTCCAGCGCGCCGGGCAGGAAGTCCAATCCGAGGTTGAGCCCCGGAGAGTTGCGCAGCAGCTCCTGGACCTCCTGATCGGGCTCGGCCCGGCCGAGCTCCGGGTCGAGGTCGACGATCGCCAGGTCGGGCACCGGCAGCCCCAACCCCCGGGCCAGCTCACCGCTGATGACCTCCGCGACGAGCACCTTGCGGCCCTGCCCCGCGCCGTGGAACTTCACCACGTAGGTGCCCAAGTCGTCGGCCTCCATCAGACCGGGCAGCGAACCACCCTCGCGCAGCGGCGTCACGTAGCGGATCGCCGTCACGTGTCGCAGCACCCGCACAGCTTCCCCTCCCGGTCCCACGATGGACGCACCGGGGCGAGGGGTGAGCGGCCCGACGGGATCGGATCTCGGCCAGCGCCCCCTGCAGCGGATGCCGGGGCAGGCCGCTCAGGAGCGATCGACGCCCACCTCGCCGCGGACGGCGAGCCGGACATGGTCCCCCACCGCCGGCAGCGCGTAGCCCGGGCACCGTGCGCGCACCGTCAGCGCTCCACCGAGCCCGAGCCGCACCACCGCATCGTGGCCGTAGTACTCGATCCCCAGCACCTGGGCCGCGACGTCACCGTCGCCGTCGAGGGCGATCTCTTCGGGGCGGACCAGCACGGCCGCCGGGCCGTCCACGGCCCCGGCGTCACCGGCGACCCTCAGCCGGCCGAGCGCGCACTCCGCGACCGGGCCGTGCAGGGTGGCGGGCAGCACGACGACGTCCCCGACGAACGCGGCGACCGCCCGGTCGACGGGGTGCCGGTACAGCTCCGCCGGGCTCGCCACCTGAACGACGGCGCCGTCGCGCAGCACCGCGACCCGCACCGCCAGCGACAGCGCCTCGGCCTGGTCGTGGGTGACCAGCACGGTCGTGGTGCCGGCGGCGGCGAGCGCGGCGACGACGGCCCGCCGGGTGCTCTCCCGCAGCTCGACGTCGAGGGACGAGAACGGCTCGTCGAGCAGCACGATGCCGGGTTCGGGGGCGAGGGCCCGGGCCAGCGCGACGCGTTGCTGCTGGCCCCCGGACAGCTCGTGCGGGTAGCGGCGCGCGTACCCGCCGTCGAGCCCGACCGTCTCCAGCAGCTCGGACACCCGGTGCCGGGCGCGGCGCGCGCGGCGGGCAAGCCCGAACGCGATGTTGGCGGCCACGGTCAGGTGCGGGAAGAGGCTGCCCTCCTGAGTCACGTAACCGATCCGGCGCTCCTCGGGCGCCAGGGCGCGGCCGGGCGCGGCTACCGGGCGGCCGGCGATGTGGATCGTGCCCGCATCCGGTCGGTCGAATCCTGCGATGAGCCGCAGCAGCGTCGTCTTGCCGCACCCGGAGCGGCCGAGCACGGCGGTCAGGCTACCCGCCTCGACGTCGAGGTCGACGCCGTGCAGTACCGGGACCGCACCGTAGGCCTTACTCACCCCGGCCACGCGCAGCCCACCGGGCACGTCTGCGCCGTTCTCCGCGCCGTTCTCCGCGCCCTCCCCGGCCTCGCGGATCCGCTCGCTGGTCTCGGTCATCGTCCCGTCACCGTCCGGCGGCTCTCCCGGGACAGCAGGTAGGCGGCCGGCGCCGAGATGATGATCATGAGCAGCGCGTAGGGGGCCGCCGCGCCGTAGGCGAGGCCGTAGGTGTTGGACCAGAACTCGGTGGCCAGCGTGGCGGTGCCGATCGGAGCCAGCAGCAGCGTCGCCGTCAGCTCGGTGACCACCGCGAGGAACACCAGTGCCGCGCCCGCTCCGAGTCCGCGGGCGACCAGGGGCAGCGTGACCCGCCACAGCACGCCGGCCGGCCGCGCGCCGAGCACCCGGGCGGCGTCGTCGAACTCGGGCGGCACCTGGGCCAGCGCCGCCCGCAGGCTCACCATCGCCCGCGGCATGAACAGCACCGCGTAGGCCGCGACCAGCAGCGCCGTGGTCTGGTAGACCGCCGGCAGGTACGCGATGGACAGCGTCACCAGCGACAGCGCGACGACGACGCCCGGCAGTGACCCGGCGATGTAGGTGCTGCGCTCGAGCAGCCGGCTCAAGAGCGCGGGACGGCGCACCGACAACCAGGCCACGGGGACCGCGAGCACGCACGTCGCCGCCGCGCCGGCCGCACCCAGCCCGATCGAGGTCGCGGCGGCGGCCCCGAGCATGCCGAGCGGGAACGCCGTCGAGCTGCCCACGACGAGCCAGTACCCGAGGCTGCCGAGCGGGACGCCCAACGCCAGCACCGCGAGCGCTGCCATCGCGAGCACCGCGACGGGCCTCGTCGCCCCCAGCCGGTGCGGCATCGCCTCGCGGGCCACGCCGGCCCCGACCCGGGCGACCCGGGCACGGCCGGTCAGCCACAACTCCGTGACGAGCAGCAGCAGGCAGCCCAGCACCAGGACGCCGGCCAGCATCGTCGCGGCCGGTCCGTTGAACGTCGACTCGAACTGGTCGTAGATCGCGGTGGTGAAGGTCGGGAAACGCAGCGACTGCAGGGCACCGAACTCGGCGAGCAGGTGCAGCCCGACGAGCAGGGTTCCGCCCACCACCGCGGGCCGCAGCTGCGGGAGCACGACCCGGAAGAAGGTCCGCCAGGGACCGTTGCCCAGTGCGCGGGACATATCCTCGAACGCCGGGTCCATGCCGCGCAGCACGGCGGCGACCGGGAGGTAGACGAGCGGGAAGTAGGACATGGTCGTGATCAGGACCGCCCCGGCGAACCCTTCGACGGCAGGCGTGACCGACACCCAGCCGTAGCTGTTGACGAACGCGGGCACCGCCAGCGGAGCGGCCATCAGCACCGTCCACACCCGGCGCCCGGGCAGGGTCGTGCGCTCCACCAGCCAGGCGGCCGCCGTTCCGATCACCGCGGACGCGACACAGCCGGCCATGGTCAGCCCGACGGTGTTGCGCAGCAACTCGCCGACGCGCGGGCGCCACAGCAGCCGAACGGCCTCCGCCGGACCGACCGCGACCACGGAGAACAGGACGTAGACCAGCGGGATCAGC
Organism: Pseudonocardia mahuensis; assembly: GCF_018531475.1. GTDB lineage: Bacteria > Actinomycetota > Actinomycetes > Mycobacteriales > Pseudonocardiaceae > Pseudonocardia. The sequence continues at coordinate 1,243 of NZ_JAHDTG010000100.1, read as the reverse complement.
GTCAGTGCTGCCACCGCCACCGCCGCGGCCGGCCGCACCAGCCCGGCGTGCCGCACCGCCGGGAGGGACCGGGCAGCCGCGCGCGTCACAGCAGGCCGACCCGCTGCATCTCGGCGACCACCTTCGGCCCGTTGAGCGTGTTCAGGTCGATGGCGGGCGGGTCGAGCTCGGAGAACGGCTTGAGCGCGGGGTCGGGTGGCACCCCGTCGCCGACCGGGTACTCCAGCGCGTCGGTCCGCGCGAGCACCTCCTGGCCGGCCTTTCCACTCATGTAGGCGACGAACTTCTATGCCTCAGCGGGATGCTTGCCGGAGGCCAGCACGGCACCTCCGGAAACGGACACGAAAGCGCCGGCGTCACCGCCGGCGAAGAATTCCAGCTCCGCGTTTCTGCTGTCCTGGCCCGATTCCGCGCGGTCCTTGTACCAGTAGTAGTGGTAGATCACCCCGACGGGCACCTCGCCCGCGTTCACCGCTTTCATGATCGCGACGTTGCTCGGGTAGATCTTCGCGTTCTGCTTGAGCCCCGCCAGCCACTCGCCGGCCGCGGCGTCGCCGTTGACCGCGAACACGGCGCTCGCGATGGCCTGGAAGTCGGCGCCGTTCGCCGCGACGGCGATCCGGTCCTTCCACTGCGGCCCGGACAGTTCCATGATCGAGTCCGGGAGCTCGCCGGCCGGGATCATCGACGGGTTGAAGACCAGCACCGTGGACCGGGCCGCGATCCCGACCCAGTCGCCCGACCCCGAGGAGAACCGGGCCGGTACCTGCGCGAGCGTCACCGGGTCCAGCGGCGCCAGCCGGCCCTTGCCGGAGAGCAGCGACAGCGCCGGGGAGTTCTCGGTGATGAACACGTCCGCGGGCGAGGCATCCCCTTCGGCGAGGATCTGGTTCGCCAGTTCGAAGTCCCCGCCCCGCCGCGTCTCGACCTCGATGCCGGTCTCGGCGGTGAAGCCGTCGATCCAGGCCTGTGCGAGATCCTGGTGCTGGGCGCTGTAGAGCGTCAGCGCGGGCCCGGAGGCCACACTGCAGGCCGTGAGCGACGCCGCCAGTCCCAGGGCGGCGAGAACGGCGGCGACGAGCGTGCCACGCCTACCGTGCCACACGGCTCCTCCCGCGTAACCATTCAGGTCAGCAGGTCAGCGGCGGTTTCCAGGGGCTCCCGGTGATGGCGTCGCGGAGCGCGTCGAGGACGTTGTCACCGTGTTTGCGCACGGTGGAGATGTAGCTGCGGATGCGGAGCC
>NZ_JAHDTG010000099.1 GCF_018531475.1 Pseudonocardia mahuensis | reverse complement strand
CTGTTGAGTTCTCAAAAGACACCCGCACACCATCACGATCCTCACGGACCGATCCGGGACTGTGTTTCCAACTTTTCCCACTGTACACCCACCGATCCGAGCGGATCGCAGGGGGCCCAGCGGGGCGACCAGCGGGCCTGTTGACCGGGCCTCCGGGGCCCGTTCTGTCCGGCTGTCTCGCTGACAGGGAGAAAGTTACGCGCCGCTGGTAGCCGAAGTCAAATCGGCCCCCGATACGCCTCTGAACTGCGGAAACACCCGTCTGTCGCGCCATTTCGGCAGGGTCGGCGTGCACATCGTGAACGTGTTCCAGGCCACCATTCAGCGTCCTCCGCGGGCCGCGATACCCCGGCGGGCGGTCCGGGGTTCTGCGCTTGTCGATCGACTGTCCCCATCCGTTCCCGCCGTCCCGGCCCGAAGCCGGGACGGGATCGGTCGCTCCGGGAAAGGCCGCGCCCGCACGACGGGTCGACAGCCGGTCGGTCCGAGGTCGCCGCGGCCGCCCGCCGCGAGATCGGGAGGTCGCGCTCTGCACGGCGCCGCCCTTCGGGCCCGGTGCGCGGGCGCGGGCCCCGTTCTCGAGGCGCGTCTGGTCGATCAGTCGGTCGGTCTCCTCGCGGACCCGGCCTTCAACAGCCGGTTCGGCATCGTGCCGTCGATCCAGCACGACGTCGTCGCGCCTGATCCGGCCTGGGACACGGCATTCCAGATCCGGCTGCTGGGGCCTGTCGGTGAAGGGCTGGGCCTTCCGGTACGCGGAGCCGTTCGAGCACCTCGACTGACGGTCGCCGCCGGCGGGGCTACCGGTGGACGGACTACCCCAGGCGCGGGTACGGCTGGGGCATCACGGACCCCGGACGGTCGGCCACGAAGCCCGCCCGTTGTCCGGTCTGCAGACGGCAGAGCATCGCCGCCATCGCGGCGTGTGCGGACCCGGCCCGCGGCCGGCGCGTCGCGCGACACCTGAGCTGAGCAGGCCTCGGCTCCCTTTCCGGACGGCTGGGCGATCGAGCGGGGAGGAAAGCCCGTACGGACGATCGCCAGTCGCAGACGAAGCAGAACTCGTCGCCCTCGGGGTCCGTCATGACCTGAAACGACCCTGCTCGTCGGTGACGACGTCCCCGATCCTTCTGGCGCCGCGCCGTTCGGCCCTTGCTGTCCAGGCCGGGGAACTCGCCCGCCTCCAGCTCGATACCCAGGTGCGGCCGTTCTTGGTCGTCTTCGCCTCGGGCACGGGCCGGAAGGACAACTTCAGGATGCCTGGCGGCTCGACATGGGACCAGCCTCGGGCGCGGTCGACGGGCTCGCCCTCGTGACGCCGATCCGGAGATCCGGAGATGAGATCCTGGAGAGCGTGCCGGCCGCTGATGGCCGGGCGGGGGTGGGAACGTGTGCGGGATCGTTGCGGCATTCGGGCGGATCGACGCGAAGAAGTGCGAGCGAATGCTCGCCCGGATCCAGCACCGCGGGCCGGACGACACGGGGGTTCTCTCGGCGGACGGCGTGTGGCTCGGCCACCAACGGCTGTCCATCATCGATGTGATCGGTGGACACCAGCCGCTCGCGGATCTCGGGGAGACGACCTGGATTGTCGGCAACGGTGAGATCTACAACCACGAGCGGCTGACGGCAGTACTGCCGGACGAGATCCTGCAGTCCAAGTCGGACATCGAGGCGGCGCTGCACACGGTGATGAGGGGAGGCCCGGCCGCCGTGGCACAGCTCAACGGGATGTTCGCCATCGCCATGGCCAGCACCGCCGGCGGCGGGCTCGTGGCCCGCGACCCGATGGGTGTCAAGCCGCTGTACTGGATCGACGACGAGGACGGTGCCTTGTTCGCCAGCGAGCTGCGCGCATTCGACGTGGCGGACCGGCCGCGGGTGACCGCGTTCCCGCCGGGGTACCTGTGGACTACGGCGGCCGGAATGGTCCGGTACGCCGACGCGGTGCCCGTCGAGGTGCGTCCGCCCCGCCGGGCCCAGCAGCCGCTCTGGGACAACGTCGTGCTGGATGAGGTCCGAGAGGCCGTCGTCGCGGCCGTGCGGCGACGGATGATGAGCGACGTCGGGGTCGGGGTGTTCCTGTCCGGTGGTCTTGACTCCGCGTTGGTCGCCGCGATCGCCGTCCGGGAAGCCCAGGCGCGTGGGGACATGGTGCCGACGTTCGCCGTCGGCACACCGGGCAGCGCAGACCTCGTCGCGGCCCGGCGGGTGGCCGAGCACATCGGCAGCGACCACCACGAGGTCATCGTCATGCCGGAGGACATCGGGGAGGCGCTCGACGAGGCCGTCTCGGTGATCGAGCACTTCGACCCGGCCCTGGTCCGTAGCTCAGTGCCCAACCTGCTCCTGGCGCGCGAGGCCGCGAAGAAGGTCAAGGTCGTGCTCACCGGGGAGGGGGCCGACGAGCTGTTCGCCGGCTACGGCTACGTGCACGAGCCCGAGTTCGCCGACCCCGACACGCTGCACGCCGAGCTCGTGCGCAGCCTCGAGCAACTGCACGGCCTGAACCTGCAGCGCTGCGACCGCACCACGATGTTCTACGGCCTCGAGGCCCGCGAACCCTTCCTCGACGCCGCCCTCGTGCGGTACGCGCTGAGCCTGCCCCCCGAGTGGAAGCAGCGGGTGGATGGACGCCCCGAGAAGGCGCTGTTGCGCGAGGCGTTCACCGGGTGGCTCCCCGACGACGTGCTGTGGCGGGACAAGGAGCAGTTCGGCGACGGCTCCGGAGCGGGGACCGTACTCAGGACGCTCGCCGCGGAGCGGGTGCGGGAGACCGCTTCAGTAGTCGCGCCGGAGGCCGTGGCCCACTGCTGGCCGCTGCGCAGTGACGAGGAGGTCATGTACTTCGAAATCTGGCGGCGGCACTTCGCTGGGGTGCGCGCCGACGCGACGCTGCAGACGTTCGCGACGGCGGTCTAGAGGTCGCCGCCCTCCTCGAGCAGCCGGTCGATCTCCCGGCGGAGCAGGCCGAGCCTGGCCTCCCGCACGAGGGGGATGCTGCGGCGCCTGCGTCGGACCTCGGCGACGTCGATGTCCACCATGAGCAACTGCTCCTCGAACTCCTTGGCCTCGGCGATCACCTCGCCCCACGGGCCGACCACGTGCGAGCCGCCCCAGAACCGGAGCCGGCCCTCGGTCCCCACGCGGTTCACGAACACGACATAGAGCTGGTACATCCGGCCGTAGAAGGTGGTGATGCCGCGCCAGTACTCCCGGGAGCCGTAGTGCTCGGGGAACATGCTCTGCGCGCTCGCCGCCGGCACCAGCAGGATCAGCGCACCATCCTGGGCGGACAGGAACCCCAGCTGCGGTTGCCAGGCGTCGTTGCAGATCAACGTTGCGGCACGGTGCTTGCCGCCGCACACTGGAAAGGCCCGCGAGGTCAGCCCGGGCCGGAAATGCTTGCGCTCCTCGAAGATCGAGTAGTTGGGCAGGTAGAGCTTGCGGTGCACGTGCACCAGCTCGCCACCCTCGAAATAGGCCGCGCTGTTGTAGGTGTGCAGGCCATGCGTCTGCGCTTCCGGAAAGCCGACGAGCAGCCCGCCGGGCGTGCGGGCCGCGAGAGCGCCGAGGCGCTCGTCGTCGAGCGCGATCGAGACGTCGTCCTCGAGCTCGCCCACTGAGAACCCGGTCAGGGACAACTCCGGGAAGACGACGATGTCGGCGCCCTCGGCGACGGCCTCCGCGATCGCCCGCTCGGCCCGTTCGACGTTGGCGTCGACGTCGCCCAGCACGGCGTCGACCTGGGCCAGGGCGATCCGCATCGCCGCCTCCTCACTGGTGCTGCGCCCACCGCTCCAACGGGGAACCGACCGGCGTCTCGGTCTGCAGATTCGTGCCGGATCCGCGGCCGGCAGCCGCCCCCTCGCAGGATCCGGTGGCGCCTCACCGCAACCGCCGCCACTCGGGCGACGCTTGCGCTGCATGGGCGGCGTGAGCGTATCGCGCGGTTGGTCGTGGGACGGCTGGGCGTGGAGCAGGTCAGAAGGTCTGGTCAGAGCGGCGACAGCTGATCGGAGCTGAGTACCGATCGCCTCTCGACAACCGCTGTTCCACGTGCCGGGTCGATACATCGGCCGATCGATGGGACGATCAGATCGTCAAGGGTGGCATCGGCTGGGAGATGTGGGGGCGATTCGGTAGGAGCCGAGGACCGGTGCCACTGCGAACGACCTCCGTCGTAGCCCCCAGGGGGCCGTCGGATGAGTCGCCGGACCGCCCAGGAGGCAACACGTGGCCCAGGACGCCCAGCTCGCCGGACTCGGAACTCGCCGCTTGCGCATCGCGCTTCCCGAGCCATCGATCAGCTATGAGCAGGACTCCGAGTGGTGCCTCGTCGAGCACGCGGACGGTTGGCGCGAGATCCGATTCCACGACTACGCTGAGATCTACAGCATCGAGGGGCTCTATGAACAGCTGTTCTACGACATCCTGAAGTGCAACTCTCCGCGCACCGTGTGCAGCCTGCTCAAGGCCGAGCTGACCCGCGCGGGGGCGAACCCGGGTGAGCTCCGCGTACTGGATCTCGGGGCAGGCAACGGCCTCATGGGAGAGGAGTTGGTCGGTGCCGGGGTGGCCAGCGTCGTCGGAGTGGACATCATCCCGGAGGCGCGCGAGGCCGCGTTGCGCGATCGCCCCGGCGTCTACGCGGATTTCCACATCCTGGACATGACCGCGCTCAGCGAGCAGCAGCGAGCCGAGCTCCGCGGACATCGCTTCACTGCACTGACCTGCGTGGCCGCCCTGGGCTTCGACGACATCCCACCGGCGGCCTTCCGGGGGGCGTTCAACGTCGTCGATGACGGCGGCTGGGTCGCATTCACCATCAAAGACAGCTTCCTGTCCGACCAGGACAGTTCCGGCTTCGCCGGCCTGATCAAGAACGCGATCTCGGACGGCCGGCTCGAGATCCGCTCGTCGCAGCACTACCAGCACCGTCTGGCCACCACCGGGGAGCCGTTGCATTATCAGGCGATCATCGGGCGCAAGGTCGCCGACCTGCCGGACTGACCGATGGCGGCTGCCGGGGGCTGCGGCAGGCTCGGCCCCGGTAGCGGCTGGTGGTGACAGCGGCGGGATCGACTCGTGCTCTGACGGAACGGGTTCGGGCAGCGCCCGCCGCTCTTCTACTCGTCACCCAGGAGTTGGCATCGCCCGGTGGCGATGGATTGTTGTGAGCCTGACGTGACCCCGGCCGTGGCGCTGTTCCGGTCGCTGGGAGACCCCGCCCGGCTGGCGATCTCGTCGACTTCCGCAGCGAAGGTCGCCGGTCCTACTATTCGCTGACCCGACCCGAGCTGACCGACCTGCTGCTGGGCCGACGAGGACACGGCCTGTCCACCCGGTGATCGCATTGGACTCGTTGCGGGTGGCGAACGGTCCCGGGCATGCGGACAGCGTCACCGCGCGGTGGCGGTGCGTCCATGGTGGCTGGGACACCACATCTGGCCCGTTGCCGGCCGCCGCTGCACCGCACCTACATATTCGCAGGGACAGAGATGCGTGCTGGGCCCGATGGCCATCGAGCGCGCCGGCGGACAGGCTGGATCGCAGGATCGATGGCCGAATGGCCGTGGGAGAGCGGTGCATACATCGCGCCTGGTCGTATGCGGATCGCCGCTGACCACGATAACAGTGTCGCAGCACGTGGCTCTGTCAGGTCAAGTTGTCGGGGAGGGACGGAATGAACAACGATGCACTGGTGGCCGCGCTTGGCATGGACGCCGTCGCCGCAGTGCATGGCTACCGCGCCGCGGTGATCTCCGAGGCCACACGGCGAGGGCTGCGGCTGGTCAGCGGTTCGCTCTCGGACGTGGTGCAGCCAGCGGTCGGTGTCTACATCGTGGGCCCCCTCGACATCCGATTGACGTTCCGCCGCGGCCCCGGCCGTGCCGACCTCGACGGTCGCGCGTTGCAGTGGAGCCCGGAGCACGGCTGGTCGTTGTGCCGCCCCTCGACGCAGCTTCCGGTGCGGTACTACGCCGGTCCGCGCGCTGTCCCGCTACAGCTGGTCCCCACCGCGCCGGACGTCCTGGACTGGGCGATCGCCGACCCGGATCGCCCCACGTCCCGCTGCAGCGCGCTCCCGCCCGACGGCGTGGCCCTCGACGATGACCCGGCGGCCCTGCACCGGCTGATCGACTTCATCGACCCGCATCGCCGTTCGCACGCCTACAGGGCATTTCGGACGCCGGATCGGCCGCCGTTCGCGTACACGCATCCGCGGCGCCTCTGACCGCCGCCCGAGCCCAAACCGATCACGGTGACGGGAGGTGAACATGCCGCTCTCACCACGAGAACAAAGAATCCTGGCCGGGATCGAGGACCAGCTGGGTCAGATGGATCCGGCCCTCGCCGCGACATTCGCTAGGACCCGGCTGCCGTCGTCGTCGCCGCGGCGGTGGTTCCCGCGGTGGTTCCCACTCCCGGCGGCTCACACAGGCCTGCTGGTCCTCGTGCTGCTCGTCGCGCATCCTCTCGCTCTCGAACTGGGCCCGGCCGGGGTGGGGCTCCTCACCGCAGCGATGGTCGTGCCGTGGATGGTCAGCGCCGCGTGGGCCGGCACGGGTAGCCGATCCGGCTGCGGGAAACGCCGCCGCCGAGGTCCTCTGATCAAAGCCCCGAATCAATCACCGAAACGTACCGCGTGGCTGCACGGCGTGACGGTCAGACAGCTGGTTTCCTACCCGAAAGGGAGAGTATCGATGGTTGCTCTAATTGTTGTTCTACTTCTGGTGTGGCTCGCACTGGCGGTGCTGGGGGCGGTCATCGAGGGACTGTTCTGGCTGACGATCGTGGGCGTCGTGTTGTTCCTCGGCACGACCGCCTATGCGGCGATCAAGCGCCGCACCGGTCGACAGATCCACTGATCTACCGAAGGCCGCGGCATGACGTTGGAGAGGGCTGACACGTGGCTGTATGGGTCATCTGGTTGATCGTCGCCGTGCTGCTGGGCGTCGCTGAGATCTTCACGCTGACCGCCGTGCTGGGACTGCTCGGCGGGGCCGCGCTGATCACCTCGGGCGCCGCGGCCATCGGCCTGCCGCTGCCCCTGCAACTGCTGATGTTCGCCCTCGCTTCCACCGCCGGACTGCTGCTGATCCGGCCCATCGCTCGGCGACAGAGCCTGGCGCCGCGGCTGCGGCTGTTCGGAGTGGCCGCGCTGGTCGGCCGGACGGCTCACGTCGTGCAGGAGGTGACCGGTCAGGCCGGAACGGTGCGCATCGGCGGTGAGGAGTGGACCGCCCGCGCTCTCGACGAGTCGGAGGTGATCCCCGCCGGCGCCACCGTTGTTGTCTACCCACGGGAGTAACTCATGGAACTCTCGGCCCCTACTGATCGCGGGTTTGCTCATCGCCCTGCTCGCGGTCGTCACCGTCGTGCGGGCCGTGCGGATCGTGCCGCAGGCCCGGGCGCGTAACGTGGAGCGGCTCGGCCGCTATCACCGCACGCTGGCGCCCGGGCTGAACTTCGTCATCCCCTACATCGACCGGGTCTACCCGGCGATCGACCTGCGCGAGCAGGTCGTGTCGTTCAAGCCGCAGCCGGTGATCACCGAGGACAACCTCGTCGTCGAGATCGACACCGTGCTGTACTTCCAGGTCACCGACCCGCGCTCGGCGGCCTACGAGATCGCCAGCTACCTCCAGGCCGTCGAGCAACTCACCGTCACCACGCTGCGCAACGTCGTCGGCTCGATGGACCTGGAACGCACGCTCACCTCCCGGGACAGCATCAACAGCCAGCTGCGCGGCGTGCTCGACGACGCCACCGGCAAGTGGGGTCTGCGGGTCAACCGGGTGGAGATCAAGGCCATCGACCCGCCCAAGACCATCAAGGACGCCATGGAGAAGCAGATGCGCGCCGAGCGGGACAAGCGCGCCGCGATCCTCAGCGCCGAGGGCCAGCGCCAGTCCCAGATCCTCACCGCCGAGGGCGACAAGCAGGGAGCCGTCCTGCGCGCCGAGGGTAACCGGACCGCGGCGATCCTCAAGGCCGAAGGCCAGTCCCGGGCGATCGACGAGGTGTTCCAGGCCGTGCACCGCAACGACCCGGACCCCAAGCTGCTCGCCTACCAGTACCTGCAGATGCTGCCCCAGCTCGCCCAGGGCCAGGGCAACACGTTCTGGGTCATCCCCAGTGAGCTCACCTCCGCGCTGCAGGGTGTGTCCGGCGCCTTCACCGAGAACCTGCCCACGATCGCGGGCACCGGTGGCGATTCCACCGACGGGTCGGCCGCGCGGGCCGCCGAGGACGCCGCCGAATCCGCCGAAGCCGCCGCCGAGGCCGACGCCGACGCCGACGCATCCGAGGCCGACGGGATCCGCCAGATCACCTCCGGGGGCGCCGAGGACGAACCCCTCACCGACCATCAGACGCAGCCCGCCCACCCCACCGGCAGCTGACCGGAAACCGTCGGTTCGGCTCGTCAACATCACCGAGGGCGTCAGGCCCGAGCGGCGTCGCGGGTCCGGCAGCCGCGTCGGGAACCGCCGGACGGAGGACGAGTTGCTCAGCGAACACCGCAATCCGGTGTCAGTGGAACTCATGGTCGGCGCGCTCATCGCGGTGGCGGTGCTCGCGACCGACGGATTCAGCGACGTCGTGCTGCTCGTGCTCGCGGTCGGCTTGCTCACCGCAGGTTATGCGGCCCGCCGTTACGCGCGCGATGCGCTCCTCTACCGCGACCGGGACAACCGCTAACCGGGTCCGGCCAGCGGCAACGGTCGAGCCGACGAGGAGTCCGACGTGACCGACAACATCGAAACCGCACCGCTGAGCAGCCCCGGCGTCCACCGTCCTGACCTCGACCCTGCTTCGTACGGCGGGCGGCCGCGAAGCCGGGGATCGGCAACGGCTCTGCCCCGCACCGTTCGGTCGTCCATATGAAGGAGAAACGCCCATGAACTCGCCTGCTGTGTCCAACCGTCCGCCGCCAGTCCTGGCGGTACCGGTCGAGGTGTTCACGACGCCCGGCCCGGTGGTGTCGGTCTGTCTCACCACTGAGTCCGCGCTGCCTCAGGCCGCGCAGCGGGTCGCGCTGCGGTGGAAGACGCTGCGCGCCCAGCTGGTCACCGGCGGTGCCCCGCAAGCCGCGCTGACCGCAATCGATTCGCTCATCGACGGTTCCTACATTGCCGGGGAGGCCCTGTTCGCCGTCGCCGGCCCCGACGGGTTGCTCTACTCCGCGCACCTGCCCGAGCCCCCTGAAACCGACAGCGCCCATGTCGGCCCGCTACCGCACCTGGTGCCGCTGCTGGCCGCCACCCAGACGCTGCTGCCTCATCTGGTGGTGGTCACCGACCGGCTCGGTGCGGAGCTGATCGCGGTGCTGCCCGACGGGCCGGACGAGCATTCCGAGGTCGACGGGGACGAGCTACACATCACCCGCTCCGCTCCAGGCGGCTGGTCGCAGCGCCGGTTCCAGCAGCGTGCGGAGAACCGGTGGGAGGCCAACGCCCGCGAGGTCTCTGACGCGCTGTCCCGGTTGGTCGACGCCACCTCACCTCGCCTGGTGGTGGTCAGCGGGGACGTACGGGCTGTGCAGTTCCTGCGCGAGCACGTCCCGGCCCGGGTCGCTGAGCTGCTCACCGAGGTGCAGGGCGACTACAGCACCCTCGACGAGGCTCTGCACCGCAGCAGGCAGCTGGTCGCCGAGGTTGCCGCCGACGACACCGCCGCGCTGCTGTCGGACTACCGGCGCGGGTGTCCTGAGGGCTTGGCCGTGACCGGACCCGATGAAACTCTCGCCGCGTTGCACGCCGGGCAGGTCGACACCGTGCTGCTCGATCCGACGCGGACCGTGGGGCACACCGCATGGTTCGGTCCCGCGTTGGCGCGGGTCGGGCCCACTCCCGAGGCCCTGCGCGCCGGCGGAGTGCACGATCCGCAGCCCGCCCCGCTCGCCGACGTCGTCGTGCGAGCCGCCGCAGCCACCGCCGCCACGGTGCGGATCATGCCCGCTGGCACACCCGAACTGGCCCCGGCCAGCGTCGCCGCGCTGCTGCGTTACCCCTGAACCGGCAGGTTGCCGATCCAGCGGGTAGGAAGAGAGCGACTGGAAAGAAGGGGCATTTCTGTCATTAGTTCGGTTAGTGCTCCCGAGGAGCCCCTACCAACGCCCAGGGGTTCCGCATCGGGTCGCCCGCGCCCCAGCCACGGTGGACGATGCACCGGTCCATCGGCGTGACATCGTGTCCCGCCGCATCAAGATCTGTCGATTGAAAGTTTCGTTCCTCATCACTTCAATCTCGGGGACCCTGGAATAGCCCTCCAGCGCACCGGCCAAATTCGACAAGGAGCGGGTTATGCCTAATACGCCTCAAGACGTCCTCGCACTTGCGCAGGACGGTGCCACGCGGATCGTGGACCTTCGGTTCTGCGACCTCCCCGGGCTGATGCAGCACTTCTCCATCCCCGTGGAGGAGCTCACCGAGGAAGGCATCGAGTCGGGCTACGGCTTCGACGGCTCCTCGATCCGCGGGTTCCAGGCGATCCACGAGTCCGACATGCTCCTGATGCCGGATCCGACGACGGCGGTGATGGACCCGTTCCGCGAGGTGCCCACGCTTCAGATGCACTGCTTCGTCGTCGACCCCATGACGCGGGAGAGCTACTCACGCGATCCGCGCTACATCGCCAGGAAGGCGGAGGGCCACCTGCGGGCAACCGGCATCGCCGATGTCTCCTACTGGGGCCCCGAGCTCGAGTTCTACATCTTCGACGGGGCGCGCTTCGATCAGAACCAGCACGAGGGCTATTACCACATCGAGTCGGTCGAGGGAGTCTGGGCGTCCGGACACCCGGGCAGCCGCGGCTACCGCCCCCGGTACAAGGAGGGGTACTTCCCGGTGCCCCCCATGGACCAGCACCAAGACCTGCGGAGCGAGATGGCCCTGACCCTCATCGAGTTGGGCGTCCCCATCGAGGTCCAGCACCACGAGGTGGGTACCGCCGGCCAGGCCGAGATGGACATGCGCTTCGCATCCCTGCTGGCCATGGCGGACAACGTCATGAACTACAAGTACGTGGTCAAGGGTGTCGCCTGGAGGGCGGGCAAGACGGCCACCTTCATGCCCAAGCCGCTCTTCGCTGACAACGGCTCGGGCATGCACGTCCACCAGTCGCTGTGGAAGAACGGGGAGAACCTCTTCTACGACGAGGGTGGGTACGCGGGGCTCAGCGATCTGGCCCGGTACTACATCGGCGGGCTCCTCGAGCACTCTCCGGCGCTGCTGGCGTTCTGCGCACCGACCACCAACTCCTACCGCCGCCTGGTCCCCGGCTACGAGGCGCCGATCAACCTCGTCTACTCGCAGCGCAACCGCTCGGCCTGCGTTCGCATCCCCATGTACATGAGAGGCGCCAAAGCGAAACGCCTCGAGTACCGCCCTCCCGACCCCACCGCGAACCCCTACCTGGCCTTCTCCGCGATGCTGCAGGCCGGCCTCGACGGGATCCGGAACAAGATCGAGCCGCCGGACCCGATCGACCGGGACCTCTACGAGCTCGAGCCCGAGCAGGCGGTAGCGGTGAAGCACGTGCCGGCGTCGCTGGAGGCGGTCCTGGACGCCCTGGAGGCGGATCACGATTTCCTCGTCGAGGGCGGCGTCTTCACCGACGACCTGATCGAGACCTGGCTCGACTACAAGCGGACCAAGGAGGTCGACCAGATCCGCCTGCGGCCGCACCCCTGGGAGTTCATGCTCTACTACGACCTCTGATCGAAACTCGATACCCTGAGGATCAAACCCGGGTTCGCGCGGCAACGGCCTGGTAGGTCGCGCCCGTGCTCAGCTCCAGGTCGACCTGCTCGAACTACCGATCAAGCAACTGGTCCACCGTCGCGTTCGTGCGCGGGTTGCGGCGCTCGTCGACCTGGCCGGCGAGCCGGCACATCACCTTGTCGACCTCCTTCGCCGCGCACGGTCTTACCGTCCAGGGCCCACACGCGCCGCTGCTCCCGCGCTGGAGTGCCGGCGTCCGGGATCTGGGCGTCGAGTTGGGCGAGTGCCCACACCTGCAGCGCCGCCTCCAACGCCGGGGCGTCGACTTGTTGCAGGACCCGCCGGATCATCGACTCGTGCGGCACCACCACGCCGACACCGAGCATCTCCAGCACCGCCTGGCCAGCGTCGTGGGCGTACTCCGCGACCGCGACGAACGACCGCGCCCCGGCCAGGACCGCGCACGCCCCGATCAGCAACGCCGCCAACACGCCGTGGCGGACCCCGCGCGGCGAGCGCGGATCAGGAACGGTGGACAACGCTTCGACCAGCGACAACACCACCGCACCGGCACGTAGATCGACGGTCACCTCAGCGGGTTGGACCTGCACATGATCGAGGGCAGCAACAATCGGCAAAGATGACAGTGCGGGCACGGGCTTCCAGACGTGATCAGGGACTTCGACACCTCATGATCACGTCGGGTCCGTGCCCGCACTCGTACCTACACCCGCATGTCGCCGCTGGTCAGCGCCCACTCATCGCGACCTTGCCGGGGCCCTGCCAGCGACACGACCAAGAAGATCAACAGAACCGATCCAAGATCACAGTACGGTCGGTACGAAAGATCGAGGCTAACGCAGCGGAGTGTCGACGAATGGTGGCGGCCCAGTCATCGGCACCTGGAGGAGGTTGTCGGTGATGACGAACGCGTCCACCAGTTTTCTAGAATGCGGCAAAATGCGCTCGCATGCGGTGTCACGGAGTGTAGAAAGGCGTTGAATCTGCTGGGAGGGCAGGAGCCCTTCACCCACATACCAGTCGGCATGCGCGGCGATCTCGTCGAGCGCATATAGCATGCAGAGCGGGTCGAGCGCGGCGCGTGCGACCGGGTCGTCAACTCGGTCGACCGCGGACAGCAGGCTGTCCAGCGCGAGCCTGCGGACGTGCGCGTCTGCCAACTCCCTGCCGAGCTCCTGGCGGTTGTCCCACATCTCGAAGGCGCTCTGGCCACGGCGCCGCGCGACGGCGAGCCTGTTCAGCAACTGGCTGTGCAGCCCACGCTCCCGCGCTTGCGCGAGTGCCCGCCAGGTGGCGGGTGTAGATAGGTCGAGCGGTTCGGGTAGCTCCACCACGGGTGGGGTATACCCGTGCCCTTCGGCAAGGGTTCTACCGGCCTCAAGGGTGATGAGGAAACTGTCGCCCGCTGCTGGGTTCATCATGATCCCGAGTCCACGGTATTCCACGAGACGGTTCACCGAGAACACCCCGTGTGCACCGGAGCGCGCCATGCACTCGCCAGCGACTCGTTCGCTCACCCAGCCGGCGAACGCCTTGGTGAGGCCGAGGGTGCGACTCAGCGCCGCACCCGGCGCCCAGACGCCGCCGGAGCGCCCGCCCACCCAGGCCCGCTTGGCCTCGTTCACCAGGCAGGTTACTGCGTAGGAGGCCGCCAGTGCCCCGAACAGTGCCCGTTGCTGTGGGCGGAACCCGATGACTGGGCGTTCCGCGGACAACCTGGATCTGCTGATCCGCTGGTGTGCATGGTGCAGGGCGATGGCCGAGGATGCCCGCGCGGCGGCGGCGCAAGCCGCAGCCGCTGCGATCCAGGCGTTCTGTCTGATCTCCAGCGACCGCGACAGCCGCGCCTCGGGAGAACCAAGTGGATCGTGGAAGGTTCCGTCCTCGTAAAGCCGCGCGTCGTCCGAAAGCAGACTGTGCGCCTGAAGCCGCACGTCATCGAAGGAGACGACCGCGTAGTCCAGAGGGAGCAGCGGCGCATTCGGCAAGGCCCCGATACGGATTCCTGGCATCAGCCCGCGGTCTCCGCGCAAGGGAACGGCGAATGGGAACACGCCGCAATTCTGGCCACCGACGAATAGTCGCGCGTACACCACGCCGAGCTTAGGCACACCTGGCAGCCCGTTGTTGGACATGAACTTCTGAGCTCCGGGATCGGGGGTCCGCAGCACGAACCCGCCCCCGACAGGGTCATGGACGGCTTCGGTCCGTATTGCCGCGTGGCTGTTGCCATTCCCGAGTTCGGTCACCAATAGGGTTCCGATCGACGACATCGAGCCCAGTTCCGTTTCCAGGTCGTCACGGCCTCTTCCGAACTCCATGACCGCCGACAGACTCAGGCAGTAGTGAATAGTCAGAGCCAGAAACAGAGAGGGACTGGCTACAGCAGAGCACTCGAGCACCGCCAGCAGTCGGGTCGGGTCCTTGAGCAGCGCGGCGCCCGAGGGAAGCCGCTTGTTGAGCCACCGCATCCGCTCATAGGTCAGTGCGCACAGCTCCTCGTAGCTTAGGCCCTCCCGGCCATGGAAGATCTCGTGGCGGAACTGCTCCCGTATGGATGACAGGATCGCTTCGTCGCAGTCACCGCGGACAAGTTCGGACAACGTCGTGGTCATCCCTGCCTCCTCACGCCGTGATCAGGTCGCTGGCTGCGGTCTGGGTTGTCGGGCTCGGTGAATTGCTGAGTAATCCGGACACCCTCATCAGTACGACGCCCTCCGGGGTGAGTGCCACGCTGGCTCCCGTGGCCGACTCGGTCGCCAGGACGATTTCGGAGCCGTAGCGGTCCAGCAACTCCACGTCGTTGTGCTCGGTGAACAACTCGACACGTTCCACTCCGGCCGGCACGAGGATCGGACCCGCGCCGCACCTGGTTAGCACGATGAACTGAAACAGTGCATCGAGCAGCAGGGCAGGAATGCAGAAGCCAGCGAACACCTCACGCCATGTGCCGAGCTGCGGGGCGAATCTCGCACTTCCCGTGCCTGTGGCTACTCGGACGTCGACCAGCGACGCGAAAGGCCCGCTGAGTTCCACACGCGACCCGGGAACATAGTATCCCGGAGTTAGCACCGGTCCCTCCGGGCGCGGGATGGGAACCCGGACGACGCCGTGCGGGATCGGAGAGAACTCCACACCGACCTCGGCGTGGAGCCGGTCTTTACGCAGAACCGTCCCATTTGGGGCGACCACGTCGCTGAGAACATGCACTACGGTCGCGTCACGGCGAATGCGGTAGGTCGTTGCCTTGTTCGGCATCGCAGCAACCGGCGCATGGAAGCGCACGTCACGCAACACGGCCACGCTGCCGGGGCCGGCCGCGCGCACCGCAAGCTCCGCGATTAGCGCACCGGGCATGGACGGGATACCACCAAGGAGGTGGTGGTCGAGGTAACCGTCGCGCACCGGGTCCGGTGACCACTCGAAATCGCCACCCTCGATGTTCAGTAGCCCGCGCTCGGCGGCCCCGAGGAACACGATATCGGCGTCCGGGCCGCCACCCCGCAATTCATCGAGGAAGAGCGCGACGCCCTGCGCGTTGGACACACCGGTCAGCGCAGCCTGGCTGCGCAGCAGGTCACGCACGACGGGCTCGGCCGCGAAGCCCGATTCGTTCCACAGCGGCCACGCCATCGTCGTCTCGTCCCGGCCAAGATGCCTACGCTGCCAGGAGGCGGCGGCTTGGACCACGTCGTTACCCGAGCAGTAATCCACCTCCCCGGGCCATCCGAGGACGGCGAGCAGCGAACCGAAGCTGTACCACCGCCGCGGGGGCCTTTCCGCGAACGCGCTCTGCAGGTTCATGTACGCCAGCAGCTTGGTGTCCCGAACGCGACGCATCGCGGCCAGCGGCGTGCTGCGCACCGTGCCGCCGTGGTGCAGACCAGCGGCGTTCACCAGTAGGTCGACACGTCCTCGTTCAGCGTGGATCCGGTCGACCGCAGCGCGAACGGCGTCCGGGTCGGTCAGATCACACATTAGATGGTGCACTCGCCCCGGCCCGCAGTGCTCGACGAGCCGGCGAATGGTCTGCCCCGCCAGCGCGCGCTGGTTCTGGCGATCGTACTCAGCCGACAGTTCCGTCACAGTCCGGCGCGGTGTCCGGTGACGTTCACGTGCGATGAAGTCCGCCTTCGCACAGTCTGAGCCCTCGTCGCTCGGCTTCTGGCGGCCAAGCACGTACACTGTGGGGGCGTGTTGCCTGGCCAGCTCGACGAGGATCTCCGCGGTCAGGCCTCTGCTCCCGCCCGCCGCGACAACGACGCTGTCTCGGTCGAGCGCGGGAGCGAGCTCCTTCGCAGGTGGCGCGGGCGCATCGTGCAGGACGTATTCCGATCTGGTCGCCGCGTTGTGCACCGCAACGAACAGGGCATGCCTGCACCTCGATTCGGCTGCCAACAAGGTTAGTCCTCGTTCGTAGTCGGCCTCGTCGGTGAGGACAGCGAAGCACCGTCCGCCATCGCCGTGGGACGACGTCTCCCGCGCAAGGGACTTGACCAGTCCTGTGAACATGCCGGTAGCAGGGTGCGGGACGCCCTGGCGGACCGCGTCGGTGAGCAATACGGCGTACGAGGAATCCTCGCCTACCCGCCAGCGCGCGGCGCCCAGATAGGCCAGGTCGTGCAGGATCCGCAGGCGGCCGGCGACGCTCAGGTCGTCCGGCTCGGATTCACTTGCGCCCACATTGGCCAGTACTCGGATGTGAGTGAATTCCCCTATCGGCAGCATCGATTCCAACTCGTCCGGCTCGGGCAGATCCCCGCCGTGCCACCGCGGCGAGTGCACCACACGCGCGGAGGCAGGCAGCGGTAGACGTTCCGGCCGGACGTCGTCCGTCACCAGCACTAGCGCACCCTCCGGGACGGCAGGCAGCGCGTCGCGAACAGCCACTGCGGGCGCCGGCATGAGCCTGCGCACCATGCGCTTCACCGGAAGTGCGGAGTTCGCCACGGTGATTTGAAGTTGGGGCCCCCATGTGGAATCGCTGCTCACCCGGCCCGATCGCCCGGCGACGAGGTACGCCAGCATCGCGACCATGGGATCTGCGCCGAGGAAGCTGCACCCCGAGCGCGCCAGCGGTGCGAGATGGGCGGGCCGGGAGGAGCTGTCGGCCGCACCCAAGGTGGTGTTGACACGGGCGAGCACCTCCAGATTCCGGGCACGGGCGGTGGATTCGCGGGTGAGTACCACCACGAAGGCACCTTCGGCGATCTGATCGTGTCTGTCCGCGCTAGCCAGTACCTCCGCGAGCTCGGGCGTGCTGTTGCCGTTGATTCCCGCGACGACCGCGATCTCCAGGTCGCCGTGGCGGAGGTAGCGCTCGGCGCACCGGATCGCGTCCAGACCGGCGTCGGGGCCAGTGTCAATGGTGACGTTGAGTCCGTGGTAGTCGGATAGGGCCGCGAGCCTAGCTGGGATGATGTTCGGCATGATGCCGGGGAATGCATCCTCGGTGCTGGGCGGCACGAGGCCACGAACTTCGTCGGCAATTGCGTCCAGTCCGGCCTCATCGTCCAGACAAGTCCGTAGGTCGCCGAGGTAACAGCGCAGTGCATAGTGCACGGCTCGGCGGGTGGGGCCCATGTGCCCCACCACGACCCCGGTGGAGTCTCGCAACGCAGAACACGCCTCACGCACGACGTCGGACAACTGCGCCGCGGCCCGCAACAGCATGATCTGGGTACGGTCCATATTCCGTAGAGTGGCTGGTGGCAATCGGACTTCGGCGAACGATGGCAGCGGATACTGCTCCCCGAAATTCGTCTCTGGGGCGGCGCCTTCACCGCGCAACCACGCCGTCACGTCGTCCGCGCCTGCCAGTCCGGGGAGGTCGGCCGACCACCCGACGATCACGATGTCCTCGGTTGACGGTTCGGGCTCCGGCCTCTCTGGGGAACCATCCTCCCCGAGGACGAGATGTGCGTTGGTCCCACCGAAGCCGAACGAGGACACTCCGACGTTTCGCGACTTGCCTGCAGGCAGCGGCGCAATCGCGGTTGGTGGCGTGAACCTGCTGCCCTCGAGCGCCTCGATCGGCTCACGCAGGTAGCGCTGCGGGGGAACCGCGTTGTGCCCCAGACCGCTCAGCGCCTGCACAAGAGACACCAGGCCCGCCGTCCACCCGGTGTGCCCGACGATCGCCTTGTTCGACGACAGCAGAGCGGGCAGCCCATCACCGGCCATGCGGTGCAGACTCGCCACCTCGGTACTGTCTCCTGCCCTTGTACCGGTGGCGTGGGCGACGACCCAGTCCAGCGAGGCGGGGTTCACCCCGCTTCGCTCGTACGCCCTGCGCAATGCGATCACCTGACCGTCCGGGTTTGGCGCGTAGATGGCCTTTCCACCACCGTCGCAGGAGAGACCGACGCCGTTGATCACGCCGAGCACACGGTCGGAATCCGCGCGAGCGCGGTCGAGTCGTTTGAGCACGACGAGGCCCGCGCCATCGGAGAACAACACGCCGTCTGCGGCCCGGTCGAACGAACGAACCTCGCCGCTGCGGGAGAGGCCGTGCAGCTTGGAGAACAGCACGAGATTTCGTGCGGTGTACTCGAAGGCGCCACCGCAGACGGCGATCTCACAGGCGCCCTCTTGCAAGGCCTTGATGCCGAGGTCCACCGCGTACAGCGATGACGAGCATGCCGTGTCCACCATCACCAGTTCGGTCTCGGCCGGCAGGATGCCCGCGATCGCGTTGTGACCGACCCGGTGCGGGAGGTATTCGTAGGGCGCGTCGCCCAGCCGGCGGTAGCGCTTGCGCAGCACCTCGGCCTGCTCTCCGTTCTCGCCAAGTCGGGCGAGGTAGCCGGACAGGACGAGGTACTCCTCCAGGTCCTGGCTGCCGTCGGCGGTATATCCGATGGCGGTGAGGAAGCGGTCGTCATCGCGGCGTATTACGCCTTCCAGCGCGGAGTACAGGCTGTGCCGCAACCACAGCGTGGTGGACTCCCGACTGGGCACGGTGCCCCGCTCGATCTCCTCCTGTAGTCGGGGATGCGGCCTGAAGTCGGTGATGAACCCGGAGTTCCTGGTGTAGGTGCGGTCCTCGACGTCGGGCTCGGCAGAGTAGAACGAGGTGACGTCGAACCGGGTCGGCTCGCAGAACACGTGCCGTTCGCGTGAGAGCACTTGCCAGAGTTCGTCGGGATCATTGGCACCAGGTGTAACGACACCCATGCCGACCACGGCGATGGCGCGGGGATCGCTCCTCGGCGTGGTCATGGCCGGCGCCCGCTCGACCGGAGTGGTCATGGCGTTCGCATCCACGACCGGAGACTGTTCGGCCGGAGCGGGTGACAAGGACAGCGATCCCAACGAGAGGCCACCGTCCGCGACCACCGTCTGCCCGGTGATCCAGGAGGCGGCCGGCGAAGCCAGGAACAGCACCAGCTCGGCAAGTTCCTCCTCCCGGCCGAGTCGATGCTGCAACGGGGTCGCCTCGCGCACCCGCCGAACCAGGCCGTCGGAACCGGGGAACATCCCGGCCACCGCTCCATCGAGTAACCCACCCGACGCCGTGTTCACCCGGATATTGCGGCCGGCGAACTCCACGGCCAGGTAGCGGGTCAGGGCCTCTACGGCGGCCTTTGACGTGCCGACGGTGGCGTAGTCGCTGATGACCAACGAACTGCCGAGGGAGGAGAGATTCACGATGGCGCCGCCCTGGCCATCCATCAGATCTGCGGCACGTCGGGAGCACCACAGGCTGCCGCGCAGATTGGTGTCCCAGGCCCGCTGCCAGTGCGTCTCGTCCAGCTCCGACAACGGCAGCAAAGCGCCAGAGGCCGCGTTATTGACCAGGACGTCGAGCCGACCATGGCGGTCCCGGATCTGGTCGAACATCGCGTCGGCCTGCGCCTTGTTCGCCACCGAGCCCCGGATGGCCTCGGCGGAGCCAATAGCGTTCAGCTCCGCAATCAACGCAGGTGCCTCGGCGCTTGAGTGGAAGTAGTTGACGATCACATGTGCACCGCGGGCGGCAAACGCCTTGCTGATCGCCCGCCCCAGCCCACGCACGCCGCCGGTGACCAGGACGATCCGATCCTCGAAGTCCGACCTCATCGAGCCGCTCCCTGCCCGACCGACAAGACGTGGTCGGCGATGCACCCGAGCGTGGGGAACTCCCAGACACGCAGGTCATCGGTGCGATCTGGAAGACCGAACTCGGCGAT
Organism: Pseudonocardia mahuensis; assembly: GCF_018531475.1. Taxonomy (GTDB): domain Bacteria; phylum Actinomycetota; class Actinomycetes; order Mycobacteriales; family Pseudonocardiaceae; genus Pseudonocardia. The sequence continues at coordinate 5,030 of NZ_JAHDTG010000099.1, read as the reverse complement.
GACCGCGGTGAGTAGCGAGGTCTGCTTGAGCGAGTCGACTCCGAGTTCGGCCTCCAGCTGCGCATCCTCGGTAAGCACCTCGGGCGGATACTCCAGTGCCTGCGCGTAGAGCGCCCGCAGGCGGTCGAGCATCTCCTCACGAGACGGCGCCCCAGCCGCCTCGGGCGCGATCCTCTCGTTCTCGCGGCCGTCGCGAGGCCGGGGTACTTCGCAGGATGCGGCGGTCCGGGCCGTAGCCGCTCGCTGCGCCCCGCCACCGCGAGCCGCGGCGCGGATGTTGTCGCTCGCCTGCTGGCGGTCAGCCAGCGGTGCGAAGGTGCGCACGCCCGGCACGGTGCGCTCCACGCACCTGGTCAACGCCTGCAACGCGCCGACCTCCACGAAGTTTGAGAAGCCGCGGCTGTGCAGGTCACGCACAGTGTCGAGGAAGCGGACGGGTAGCACCAGGCACTCCGCGATAGCCTGCTTCAGATCGTCGTTGTCGGTGTAGCTGCGACCGAAGATCGGCGAGTGCACCGGCAGTGTGAGCGGGCGCTGCCCGACGTCTGCGATCAGCCGCAGGAACTCACCCACGGCAGGTCGCATCGATGGGTGATGGGACGCATAGGGCAGGTGGAGTTTGGCGAAGACCAGTTCCAGCGCGGCAGCGGCCCGCTCGGCGCTGGCGATGGCGTCAGGCGTGCCACTGAGCACCGTTTGCCGCGGGGCGTTCACGCATCCGACCACGAGATCGGGCTCGTCGAGCACCCCGATCAGGTGAGTGGCCACGGACTCGCTCACACCGATTGCGGCCATCTGACCGCGTCTCTCCCACTCCCGGAGCGCCGCCGACCGGGCGCACACGAGGCGAACGCCGTCGGCGAGAGTGAACGCGCCGGCCGCGGTGAGCGCGGCGATCTCGCCGAAGCTGTGCCCTACGAGCAGATCCGGTCGTCCTCCCTCCTTGAGGAGCGCCTGGAAGGTGGCTACCGATGTGCCGAAAATCGCCAGTTGCAGCAGTTCGGACCGGAGTTCGAGCATGTCTCGGATAGACGGCGCGTTCTCGTCGAACACGACAGCCTTAACAGAAGGGACTCCGTGCCCGGCGGCAACCCCGTCGATCTCCTCAAAAATCCGCTCAATCAGCGGAAACTCGCGGTGGGCCTGGCCGAGAACTCCGGCGGAGTACGCACCAAGCCCGGGGAACAAGAAGGCGGTTCGATTCGACACGATTGTCTCCTCTCTCAGGTGGGAATGCGGCCGAGGCCGAGCAAGTCGACCATCGCGGGACCACCGACGTAAGCAGTCGTCGCGCCGTCCACCGTCAGGCAACAGCCAGTGACGAACCGGGCCGCGTCACCTGCGAGGAAGACCGCGGAACCCACCACGTCCTCCGGCTGCCCCCAACGCCTGGCGGGCACGGCATGAAGCAGGCCTGCGGAGGCTTCGGGACTGCCCACGAAGTTCTTCGTGAGCTCGGTGCTGACCCAGCCGGGCGTCAGCGCGTTCACGCGGACGCCGGATTTCGCCCATTCGGCGGCCAAGGTACGAGTGAGCGACAGAATGGCGGCCTTCGACGCGGCGTAGGTCGACAGCATCGGCACGCCCCCGAGGCCGGCGATGGACGACATGTTGATCACCGAGCCGCTGCCTCGGCGCACCATGTGCCTGCCCACGGCCTGGCACACGTGCACGACAGAATCGAAGTTGACTCGCATTACCTGCTGCCAGTCCGAGGATTCGAGGTCCAGGAACGGACCGGCGAAGTCGAATCCACCGGCATTGTTGACCACAATGTCCACCTGGCCGAACTCCGTGACCGCGGTCGACACTGCCTGCCGGACCTGGGCGGGGTCGGAGACATCGCAGGTGAGCACCAGCGCCCTGCAGCCGCTCTTCTCGACCTCTTCGGCGACCTCTTCGAGCGCGCCCGTGCTCCGCGCGAGCAACGCGACATCGGCACCGGCATGGGCAAGGCCGAGCGCAACGGCCCTGCCGATGCCCTTCGAAGCTCCGGTCACGAGCGCTGACTTGCTATCGAGACTGAAGATCTCAGGCAGTGTTGGCATCTGTTCCCTTCCACCAGCTGTGCAGGAGGACAAGCCTGCTGACTTGGGACGCTCGTGACTGCCATCCTGGTTGGACGAAATCTCCACCGGGCCCGTGTGCAGCCAAAATTCCAACGTAAGTGGGCGCCAACCACCAGGTTTCCGCTGCGGCGTTGCAGCAACCGGATTCAGCTCATCCTGAGATTTACCTCCCGTTCCCGCCTGCGTTGGGTTTCACAGCTGAGCCACTTCCCTGCCCACGCGGGGCGGCATAGTTGCAGGTCAAGCTCTAAATGGGCACCCGCAGGCACTTGAGAGCCCTGACCACACGTCCAGACTTATTTGACTTTTCTTTACTGATTATTGTCTAGACGCGCTGGAAGCGTTCACGTTGAAGGTTGCAGCTCGCCCCAAGGACCGAGCGGGTGCTGTTCGCGCTGGCCACCTACGGGCGATGGACCCGTCGTAGCTGGCGGCCGCCCGTGGGGGCCCTGTCGCCGGGCACACCGACGGGCCGGCCGAGGTCAGCGACGACGCTTGCCACCGGGCGACGGACTGGCTGAGCGAGATCGCCGGCGGGCTCGAACACGAGGTGTACCGGCAGGTCGCTACGCAGCTCGACACCGGGATCGACCTGTTCGACCTACCTGGAGATCGACGGGCTCGACACGAGTTCACCCGCGACGACCACGGCCGCGCCGCGACCGGCGATGGCGCGAGGCTGGCCAGGTTCCAGAGCCACGGCATGTCCGAGGACGCCCGCCCGGGCCTGCTTCAGATCGTGGTCGAGATGGCGGTGACCCGCGACGGGATCCCGGTGCGGGTGGCGCTGGTCGGGCAACACCACCGACTCTGCACTGATCGGCCAGGCCTGTGAGGACCTGCAGGACCGGATTCTGGCCCGGATCGCCTGGTCGCATACGGCGACTTGACCTCGTGTCAAGGGCCAGTTCGTTCTGGCTCTGGCACAGATTCCGTGATCGTCAGGTGCTGAGGATGATGCGTCGGCGGAGGTGGTCGAAGGTCGCGCGTCCGTACATCTGTCGTTTGAGTGCCTTGATTCGGGTGACGTTGCCTTCGACGGCTCCGGAGCTCCAGGCCAGGGTGAGTCCGGCACGGACGGCGTCGTAGTCCTTGACCAGACCATCGGCGAAGCCGCGCAGCGCGGCGATGCCGCTGGTCTGTGCTTGGGCGATCCATGCGTCGATGTGTTTGCCGTGGCGTTCGCGGGCGATGCGAGCGAACTCGCCGACGAGCTGGTGCACGGTGCGCAGGGTGGCGCAGCGATCGAGCACGAGGGCGAGGCTGGCGCGGTCGCCGTCGGTGAGCTTGTGGTCGGGGCGCATGATCCAGCCGGTGATCCGGCGGGGCGTGGCCGGCGTGGCCGCAGCAGCGCTACCGGGTGACGTCGTGTCGGTGCGCCAGGTCTGCAGCAGTCGGCGCACGGATCGCTCGGATCCGCGGTAGCCGCGACCGCGGAGTTCCTGGGTGAGCCGGGCGGCGTTGTCGCAGCCGTCTTGCCAGCGCTGGGCGAGAAAAGCGACGTGCTAGTCGAGTTGGGTCCCTCGGGTGGGGTTCGGGGTGAGCAGCTCGTCGGGGGCCGCGGCTCGGGCGTAGCGGCGCACGGTCTTCACGTCCAGGTTCAAGGTCCTGCTGATCGACTTGAGCCGGACGCCGCGCGTCAGGAGCTCATGGACCTCGGCGTGGCGGCGGGTGTTGGCCGCCCGACGGCCCTCGGCCTGTCCGGGCTGGGCTGCGGCCTGGGCGGCCCCGGTCGGGGTTGACAGCACGGAGGTGCTCGCCGAGGGCGGCGGCTCCTCTCGCGGGGTCGGATCCTTGACACAGGATCGGTGGGCGCGCACGACACGGTCGACGGCGTCGGTGAGGTTGTGCAGCAGATGCCAGCGGTCGGCGACCTGGATCGCGTCCGGCGCGCCCAACCGGGCGCCTTCGGCGTAGCCGCTGGCGCGGTCGCGGCAGACCACCTCGGTGCCGGGATGGGCACGCAGCCAGGCGGCAAAGGACTCCGCGGTCCGGTCCGGTAACAGCTCGACCGGTCGGTGGGTGTCCATGTCGATCAGCACGGTGCCGTAGTTGTGGCCGCGCCGGAGTGCGAACTCGTCCACGCCAAGTACCCGCACCGCGGTCGGCTCGGGCACCGGCAGCGCGTCGATCAAGCGCAGCAGCGTCATGCGCGACGTGGCCGCGCCCAACCGGCCGGACAGGCGCGCACCGGGCCGTCCATCCAGCGCGTGCGTGCTGCGCCGATACCGGTCGGCCAGGTCCGGGAACGGCTCAGCGAACGTCCTGCGGGGCAGCCACTGGTGCCGCAGAAGAACCTGCGTTGCCGTCACGTGCAGCAGCACTGCCCGACCGGCAACGGCGAGATCGGACAATCGCCGCTGATAGCGGCTGTGCACCCGGCCGGACACACCGTCACAAGCCGGGCATCGCGCCTCGGTCGTCCGCGCGCGAACCTCGATCCGCAGCGTCGCGCCCGTCTCGAACACGCGGTCGACGCACAGCCCGACGAAGTGCGGGAACAGGACGCTCGGATCAAGATCACACCGAGGCCATGATCAACTGCCCCTGGGTTCGCCCCGCAGGCGCGCCATCACGCAATCTGTGCCAGAGCCAGTTTGGACTGACCGCTGTCAACCTCGCGAGAGAACCACCGCTGGCTGCGCCGCGGCGTGTACCCGGGACGGTCGTAGCGCAGCCCGAGGCGCTCGAACCGCAGCAGCCAGGAGATGGTGCGCTCGACGCGACGACCCAATGCTCGACGACCCAACGGACCCGGCGGAGGCGGGTCTTGTCCGCCACTCCGCCAGGCGATGCGGACCTTGATCCTACGCTGGCGCAAATGGGCGCGACACTGAGGTGATCTCAACGAGAAGGGGCGCGGCGGTTGCTGCGACACGCACAATTCGGATGATCGGGACAGTCCACGATGGACGTTGGGTCCCCAGGTAGGCAGTTCTCACCACAAGCACTGACCGCCCC
>NZ_JAHDTG010000098.1 GCF_018531475.1 Pseudonocardia mahuensis | reverse complement strand
CGGCCGCGCCTGCCCCGCCGGCCGCGGCCCCCCGCCCGGCAGCGCCCGCCCCCGCCGCAGCCGCCACCGGACCGGGGGACTCCCGGGACGAGGTCGTTACGCTGTCGCGGATGCGACTCGCGGTGGCCGACGGGATGAAGCGGTCGCAGACCACCGCGGCCGGGGTGTGGACCTCCGTCGAGGTGGACTTCGACAATGTGGAGAAGGTGCGGCGCAAGCACAAGGACCGCTTCAAGGCAGAGGTCGGTGCGTCGCTGAGCTACCTGCCCTTCATCTCCCGGGCGGTGGTCGACGCGCTGCGCGCCCACCCGACGGTCAACTCCTCGATCGACATCGAGGCGAAGACCATGACGCTGCACCCGTACGTCAACCTCGGCATCGCGGTGGACCTGGACCAACAGGGCCTCGTGGTCCCGGTCGTCAAGGACGCCGACCAGCTCAACATGCGCGGCATCGCCAAGCGCATCACCGAGCTGGCCGCGGCGGCGCGGGGCAAGAAGCTGCCGATGTCGGACATGCAGGGGTCGACGTTCACGATCACCAATCCCGGCCCGTTCGCCAGCTACGCGTCGGCACCGATCATCAACCAGCCCAACACCGGGATCCTGTGCACGGACGGGGTGAAACGGCGCCCGGTCGCGGTCGGGGACGCCATCGCGATCCACCCGACCGGCATCATCGGGCTGGTCTACGACCACCGCGCGTTCGACGGTTCCACCGCGTCGCTGTTCCTGATGCACATCCGCGACTCCCTGGAGCAGCGCGACTGGGAGGCGGAGGTCGGCTGACGTGGCCGGCGAGCTCCGGCCCGCCGCCGCGGGATCTATCTCCTCGGCCCGCTCCGCGGCCGGCCCCGCCGCGTTCGACGCCTACGTCCAGCTGCCGGCGACGTTCACCGTGCAGGGGACGACCGCGGTCGACCGGGTGCACCACTTCTTCTCCGACGGCGTGCTCGCCCGCTTCCCGGCGATCGCCGTGGCGCTGCCGGCGCTGCGGCCGTCCGCGCGCATCACGTTCGTCATGGGGATCCTCCCACCGGAGGTCTCCACCGACGACGACGTGGCGGCGCGCGGGGCGCTGGTGCGGGTTCTCGGACACGCCGCGCGAGCGGACGCCCGCGACGGGCTGCGGGTCCACGTGCTGGGCTCGGGGACCGCCCCGGAGGAGATCGCCCTCACGGCGCTGGGCCGCAACCCCGCCTGGGAGTCCCTCACGGCCGGGTTCGCGAGCGGGGTGTCCTACGCGGACCGGCGCGTGGAGCTGCTCGGCCTGATGTCGGCCGAGATGTGACCGGCCGCGGGCGCGCCGGACGTCCGCGGCCGGATCAGCGCGGCGCGCCGGTCGTCATCGCGTGACGGGCAGCCCGAGCAGCGCCGCCGCGTTGTCCCACAGGATCGCCCGGGTCGCCGCCCGGCCCAGGCCGAGGCTCTGGACCGTCTCGACCGGCGTCCGGTCACCGAGCTCGAAGGGGTGATCGCTGCCGAGCAGCACATGATCCGCGCCGACGTCCTCGACCAGACGCCGCAACAGCGTGCTGTTGAAGACGGCGGTGTCGTAGTAGAGCCGGTCGGTGAACTCGCTCGGCTTGACCGACGTCGTCCGCGCGACGTCCTTGCGCTCCCAACCCATGTCGAGCCGGCCGCGCAGCGAGGGCAGGCAGCCGCCACCGTGCGCCAGGCAGAGGTTCAGCCCGAACCGCTCCAGCACGCGGCCGAAGACGAGCCGGGCCACGGCCAGCGCCGTCTCCATCGGGTAGCCGACGAGCTGCGGCAGCCAGAACTGCGCCTGCCGGTGCGGGTCGGGCACCCCGCTGGGATGCAGGAAGACGAAGGTCCGGCGCTCGGACAGCAGGGCCCAGAGATCGTCGTTGACCGGGTCGTCGAGGTCGCGCCCCCCGCCCCGGCTGCCGATGGCGATCCCGGCCATGCCGAGGTCGTCGAGGCAGCGACGGGCCTCGTCGGCGGCGTCGGACCAGCCGAGCGGGACCGACCCGAGGCCGAGCAGCCGGTCCGACGCGTCGGCCACGTACGTCGCGAGGTCGTCGTTGCCCTGCGCGACGATGTCGGTGGCGAAGCGCTGGTCGTCCGCGGTGGAACAGAACAGGAACGGCGGCAGCGACACGGCGTGCCGGTGCACGCCGACCTCATCCATCTCCGACAGCCGCACGTCCACGTCGTACTGCGAGCGGGCGAGCGGCAGCGGCGCGAGCGGCCCGACACCGCTGACCCGGGAGTCGAGGCGGACCACGCCGTCGGGCACTCCGCCGAGGTCCGCCAGCCCGCGGTCGGCGAGCCGCTGCAGCAACGGCAGCGGCATCGCGTGCGCGTGGACGTCGATCGCCCCACCTTCGGGTGCTGTGATCGCGGCGGCCGGTGCGCCACTCGAACCGTTGTTGAGCGCCATGGGGCCTCCCCCTGGACTGCTGCTGGCGGCCCCACTGTCGTCGCCGGGCCGCGGGCCCGGCCAGCGCCTCTCACTGGTCGGAAGGTGGCCACACATGCATGGGGAGGGGCGCCGCATCGTGCGAATCTGCGATCGAAACGCCCGTAGTAGCAAGGGGGAGCGATGAGTCTCTACCAGCTCCACAGATGCGTCTACGACTGGGTTCGCGCGGGTGAGGTGAACAGCGACACCGCGGGGGACCGTCGCGCGGGCTTCGACGCGTCGGCGTACGAGCTGACCGACGAGGAACGGAAGGCCTTCGAGAACAAGGACGTGGCGGCGTTCTACCAGTTGGGCCTGCACGAGGTGCTGCTCAACCGCTTCTGCCGTGCCGCCGGGTTCGCCCGGGACGACTATCGCAAGATCCTCGAGCCGTTCGGGGTGAAGGAGAAGAGGAGGGGCCGGTGGCAGAGATAGTCCTGGCCTACTGCGCGTCGCACGCCCCGATGATGTCCTCGGCGCGGATGGCCGCGCCGGAAGAGCAGCGCGCGCACTTCTTCGGGGCGCTCGAGTTCATCAAGAACGAGGCGGTCGAGCGCGGCGTGCAGGCCTGCGTCGTGCTGTCCAACGAGCACTTCACGAACTTCTTCCTGGAGAACTTCCCGCAGACCTGCATCGGTGTCGGGGAGAAGAACTGGGGCCCGACCGAGGAGTGGCTGCCGATCGACAAGGTGTGGATCCCGGGGCATCCCGGGCTGGCCAACCACATCGCCGAGCACACGCTGAGGTCGGGGTTCGATCCGGCGTTCTCCCATCAGCTCGAGCTCGACCACGGGATCATGACCGTGTACTACGAGCTGGACAACGAGATGAAGCTGCCGCTCGTGCCGATCGTGCAGAACTGCGCGGTGCCGCCGCTGATGCCGGTGCGCCGCGCCTACGAGTTCGGCAGGGCGGTGGGGGACGCGATCCGGTCCTACACCGGTCTCGCGCGGGTGGCGATCATCGGCGCCGGCGGGCTCTCGCACTGGATCGGCACCCCGCGCGTGGGTGACATCGAGGAGGAGTTCGACCGCTGGTTCCTCGAGCGGCTCGAACGCGGTGAGCTCGAGCAGATCCTCGACATGCCCGACAGCGAGATCGAGCTGGCCGGCAACGGCAACCACGAGATGCGCAGCTGGCTGGCCGTCGCCGGTGCGGTGGCGCCGGTGAACGCGACGAAGCTCGCGTACGAGCCGGTGTACCCATGGATCACCGGGATGGCCGTGGCCCATTGGGAGACGCTGCCGGACCGGACATCCCCCGTGATCGCGGAGGAGCAGAGCACCCGAGGTGAGGAGTCACACGCATGAGCACCACACCTGACATCACAGCCGAGGTCGAGGCGGCCACCCAGCGCGTCCGGGAACTCAGCGAGCAGGTCGCGCAGCAGGCCAGGAAGAACGGCCTGGCCTGGCTCGAGGGCTACGAGCGGGTGCTCAAGAACCTGCTCGACCTGGAGGAGCAGGCCGCGAAGGGAACCGGCGCGGAGTGGGCCAGCACGCTCGCCACCACGCACGCGAACTTCGTCCGCGAGACGTCGGAGGTGGTCTTCGGCGCGATGCGCGATCAGCTCAAGAGCGGACCGCGCACCTGACGTGCCCGCGGGCGCCCCGTCGTGGTACGCCGCCACGGCGGGGCGCCCGCGCGTCGGGAGTGGTCAGGCGCTCGCCCGCACCGGCGGCGCCGCCTCGTCCGCCCCGTAGTCGAAGAACCCCCGGTCGGTCTTGCGGCCGAGCAGCCCCGCCTCGACCATCCGCAGCAGCAGGGGTGGCGGCGCGTAGAGGGGCTCCTTGAACTCCGCGTACATCGAGCTCGCCACCGCGTGCATGGTGTCGAGCCCGGATCAGATCGGCCAGCGCGAGCGGCCCCATCGGATGGGCGCAGCCGGCGACCATGGCCGTGTCGATGTCCTCGGCGCTGGCGAAGCCCGACTCCACCATCCGGACGGCGGCCAGCAGGTAGGGGATCAACAGCGCATTGACCACGAACCCGGCGCGGTCCTTGGACATCACGGTGTGCTTGCCCAGCCACCCGCTCGCGAATGTCTCCGCGCGCTCCACGGTCTGCGCCGACGTCAGCAGGCTCGGCACCAACTCGACCAGCGGCAGGACCGGAACCGGGTTGAAGAAGTGCATGCCGATCACGCGCTGCGGGTGGGCGGTCGCCGCCGCCAGTTTCATGATCGGGATCGACGAGGTGTTGGTGGCCAGCAGGCAGTCCGGGGACACGATCTCCCCGAGCGCGGCGAAAATGGCCGTCTTCTCGGTCTCGTCCTCGACGACCGCCTCGATCACCAGATCACGGTCCGCCAGATCGGCCAGGTCGCAGGTGAACGACAGCCGCCCGAGCGCCGCCTCCCGGTCGGCCTCGCTCAGCTTCCCGGCCCGGACCGCCTTGGCCAGCGACGCCGTCAGCCGGTGCCGGGCCGACGCGGCGGCGACCTCGTCGACCTCCCGGACCACCACGTCGAATCCGGCCCGCGCGGCCATCTCCGCGATGCCGGACCCCATGATGCCGCCACCGACGACACCTACCGCTCCCGCCATGCCCGCTCCTGCCGTCCGCGCCTCGTCCGCCGGGGTTCCGGCGGATCCGCGCTGCATGGTTCCCGAGCACCGGAGAGGAGTCGTCCTGCTTCCCTGGAGAGTGATACACGTCACATCTGTGCTTCCCGCTGGGCAGGAAGGGGCCGTGACCGGGGGCGAGCAGGACCACGATGGGTCCGACCCGGGTACCGCTCGCGCGCCGGACGGGCCGCGCCGGCAGGAGGAGCGCACATGATCAGCGGGAAGACGACTCTGATCGCCCACCTCGGCTATCCCACGTTCGCCTTCAAGGCGCCCATGATCTACAACCCCTGGTTCGAGAAGGCGGACATCGACGCCGTCGTGGTGCCGATGGGCGTGCAGGCGCAGGACTACCCCGAGTTCTTCACCGGGCTGTTCAAGCTGACGAACATCCGTGGGGCCCTGGTGACGATGCCGCACAAGGTCACCACCCTCGAACTGGTCGACGAGATCACGTCCATGGCCAAGGTGGCCGGTGCGGCCAACGCCGTCCTGCTGCGGGAGGACGGCACGCTGCTGGGCGACCAGTTCGACGGCGCAGGGTTCGTGCGCGGCGTGGAGCACAAGGGTTTTCCCCTCGCGGGCAAGAGGGCGCTCGTCGTCGGCAACGGGGGCGTCGGATCGCCGATCGCCGCCTCGCTGGCGGGCTCCGGTGTCACCGCGATGGGCCTGTTCGACCCGAACGCGGCGGCCTCGGAGTCCCTCGGCGCTCGCCTGCGGGAGCAGTACCCCCAGCTCGAGGTGACGACGGGCTCGAAGGAGCCCGAGGGCTACGACATCGTCGTCAACGCCACGCCGCTCGGCATGAACGACGACGATCCGTTGCCGATGGACGTCGAACGGATCTCCCCGGACACGTTCGTCGGTGAGGTCGTGATGAAGCAGGAGATCACCCCGTTCCTCAAGGCGGCACGGGACAAGGGCTGCCCGATCCAGGTCGGGTCCGACATGCTGTTCGAGATGATCCCGGCGTACCTGGAGTTCTTCGGGTTCGGCACCGCGACACCCGAGGAACTGCGCGCCGTCGCGCAGATCAAGAGCTGACGCGCCCGGCCCCGTCGAACGGTGCGCTGAGTGGAAGCGCGGGTTGGCAGGCGACGGCGTGACGGGTGAGGTTGCGGGAATGACCGGCACAGCCGAGGTCGCCATCGGGGTGTACCGGCTCGCGCTGCCGCTCGGCATCCACGGTGTCCCGACGGTGAGCGCCTACCTCCTCGCGGGGGACGGCGCGGACACGCTCGTCGACTGCGGCATCGCTGCGGCCGCGGTGGAGGGCGGCGATCCCGGACCCGACGGCACGGCCGCGCTGAGTGCGGCACTCGCCGCGTGTGGCAGCTCCCTGGAGCGGATCGAGCGGATCGTCGTCACGCACGCCCACATCGACCACTTCGGGCTGGCCGGCGAGGTCGTGCGGCGCAGCGGCGGTGAGCTCTGGATGCACGCCCGGACGGAGCTGGACCTGGCCAAGTACGACGAGCCCGACGAGGCCGTCGACCGGCGCACCCTGATGCTCGCCGACCACGGCCTGTACGGCGAGGAGCTGACCGAGACCTCCGAGGGGCTGCTCGACTGGATGCCCGTGATGCCGTCGATCGGCCGGCCCAGCACGCGCCTCGCCGGCGGTGAGCGCTTCACGGCGGGCGGGCAGGCGTGGGAGGTCGTGCACACCCCCGGGCACTCGCCCGGCCACATCTGCCTGTGGAACGCCGCGCAGCGGCTGCTCTGCTCCGGCGACCATCTGCTGCAGATCGTGTCACCGCCGGTGACGTTCGAGCGCGGGTTCGAGACCGACCCGATGAGGTCCTACCTCGACTCGCTGGACCGCGTCCGCGCGCTCGAGCCGGGCCTGGTGCTGCCCGGCCACGGCAACCCGTTCCCGGACGGAGCGCGCCGGGCCGAGGCCATCAGCCAGGGCAAGCGACGCCGCCTGCAGCAGATCCGGGAGCTGGTCGAGGCCCGGGAGCACACTGTCACCGAGCTGACCACCGAGTTGTTCCGTTCGGCGCTCACGGGCCCGCAGCGGCACTTCGCGATGGCGGAGATCCTCGCCTACCTCGCGTTCCACGAGGTGCGGGGTGTGCTGAGCAGGGCCCGCCGACCGGACGGGGTGTTCGTGTGGCGGCCGGCAGAACATCGCGAAGCGGGGTAGGTCTTCGCCCCCGTCCTGCTCGGCGCATCTGGGCCTGCTGGGAGGATGCGCCATGGCCGACGCCACCGCTCGAGCGACGCCGTCGGCGTGGGCGCCGCTGCGGGTCCGCGCCTTCCGCTTCCTCTGGATCGCCCAGCTGTTCAGCCTCATCGGCACCTGGATGCAGACCGTCGGCGCCCAGTGGTTGCTGGTCGACGAGCCGAACGCGGCGACGCTCGTCGGGCTGGTCCAGGCCGCGGCGATGCTGCCCACGCTGGTGCTGGCGCTACCGGCCGGCGCGCTCGCCGACATCGTGGACCGGCGGCGGCTCCTGATCGTGGTCCAGCTGTTCCAGGTGACCGTCGGTGCGGCGCTGACCGTGCTGGCGGCCACCGACCGCCTGCCGCCCGCGCTGCTGCTCACCGTGACGTTCCTGCTCGGCTGCGGCACCACGCTGACGATCCCCGGCTACCAGACGCTGGTCCAGGAGCTGGTCGGGCGGGATCAGTCGCGGTCGGCCGCCGCGCTGAACGGCGTCGCGATGAACCTCGCGCGCGCCGTGGGGCCCGCCGTGGCGGGCCTGCTCATCGCAGAGGTGGGTGTCGCGGCGGTCTTCGCCCTGAACGCTCTGACGTACGCGGCGATGGCCGCCGTGCTGGTGGGTCTGCGGCCGCCGACGGCGGAGGAGCAGCTGCTGCCCGAACGGTTCGGCGGAGCCCTGGTCGCCGGAGCGCGCTACGTCCGCCACTCGCCGGCGGTACGTCGGCTGTTGCTGCGCACCCTGCTGTTCGTCGTCCCGGGCGCCGCGCTCTGGGCCCTGCTGCCGCTGGTCGCCAGCCAGCTGCTCGGCCAGGACGCCTTCGGGTACGGCCTGCTGCTGGGTGCGCTGGGGATCGGTGCCGTCGCCGGTGCGGCCGTGCTGCCCCATGTCGTGGCCCGGCTGTCGCCGACCCGGCTCGTGCTGCTCGCCGGTCTCGTGTTCGGCGCGGCGACCATCGTGTGCGCACTGGCGCCGCACCTGATCGTGGCGCTGGTGGCGCTCGTGCCGGCCGGGCTGGCCTGGCTCTGCATGCTCGCCACGATGAACGGCACCCTGCAGGTGTTCCTGCCCGGCTGGGTGCGGGCCCGCGGGCTGTCGATCTACCAGATGGTGTTCGCGGGCGGCCAGGCGATCGCGTCCCTGGTCTGGGGCGTGCTCGCCCAGTGGCTCGGGCTGGCGCCGACACTGCTGGCCGCGGGCGCGCTGCTGGCCCTCGGCGCGGTCACCGTGGCCGTGTGGCCGCTGCGCGACGTCAGCGGGCTGGACCGTAACCCTGCGGTGTACTGGCCCGAGCCGCACGTGGAGCTCGCCCCCGAGCTCGAGGACGGCCCGGTCCTGGTCACCGTGAGCTACACGGTCCCGCCGGAGAACGCGTCCCGGTTCCTCGAGGCGATGGTGCCGGTGCGCCGGATGAAGATGCGGACCGGGGCCACCAGCTTCGCGGTCTACCGCGATGCAGCCGACCCCACCCGCTTCGTGGAGGTGTCGCAGTACCCGAACTGGGCCGAGCACCTCCGCCAGCACGGCGGCCGGCTCACCGTCTCGGACCAGGAACTCGAGGCCGCGGCGGGCGCCCTGGCCGACGGCCCGGCGCACGTCGAGCACCTGTTGCCGACCCGGCCGGGCGAACCCGGCGGCCCCTGAGCACCCAGGGCGCTGTGGGCCCGGGCCGCCGGCGGAGATCAGGGCGTCGTGAACGATCCGTCCGCCGATGCGCTCGAAGCGTTACGGTTCGGCATGGCTATCGTCGGCAGCCTCGTGCTCGCCGTGGTCGGGCTGTATCTCGGGCTGACCGAGGGCGGTACCGAGATGGGCTCGGTGGGGTGGGCGTTCTTCGTCCTCGGATCGATCTTCCTGATCGGAAACATCCTCCTGAGGAGCCGCGGAACCCGGCCGCAGAAGCGCGGTCAGCGGTAGCGACATGTGCCATCCTCCGGAAAGTGCCCTCCTGCGGCCGGGCGGAGCACTTAGGTTGACGGTGTCGGCCGGCCGTCGGCAGTAGCGGGCAGCCGGGAAGAGCCGCACTGCATCCGGAGGCACGATGAGCGCAGCCCCGGCGGTTCCGGGCAGGCCCCCCCACCTCGACCACGAGCAGCTGCTCAAGGCCCAGGCCGAGACGCTGGCCACCCCTCGCCGCCGTTACGGCGCACCGGCGCGGTCGTTGTTCTGGCTCCTCGACTCGCTGTACGGCAGCACGCGCAGGCTGTCCAAGTTCAAGGTCCTCGAGCTGGTCGCGCGCGTGCCCTACCAGTCGTGGGAACAGGTCGCCTACATCGCGATGACCCATGTCCACGACCGGACCGGCCGGGCCCGTCGCATCTACGACCGCGTCGCGGAGTCGCGGGAGCAGCAGGACAACGAGCAGTGGCACCTGCTCATCCTCGAGGAGCTGATCGCCCGCGCAGGCACGAAGGAGAGCCGGCTGCTCTACTTCTGGGTCCCCCAGGCGATCGCGCTGGTCTACTACCAGGTCTCCTGGCTGTTGTTCGTGATCCGCCCGGCCTGGTCGTACCGGCTCAACGCCGACTTCGAGGACCACGCCGAGCACGAGTACATGGAGCTGGTGGCCGAGCATCCCGAGTGGGAGCAGACCCCCTTCGAGTCCGCCTTCGCCGCCGACTACGGGCATTTCGACTCCCAGGCCGACCTGTTCCGGCAGATCGGGCACGACGAGCGCGTACACAAGGACGAGTCCGTTCTGCGGATGGCGTCCCCGCGCTTCTGACCTCGCGCCTTCCTCTCGCCCGCGAGGGTGAGCCGCCGTGCACGGGTGCGGACGGGGCCGGTCCCTCGCCGTGGCGCTCGCCGGCGCGGAGTCCGTGGCCACCGGACGCCGGATCACGATCGCACCGTCGGCCCTGTGACGGTCGAGCCGACAGTCAGAGCCGGCCGTTGGCGGATCCCGAGGGTGGAAGCCGCGCGGCGTCACGCACCCGGCCGCCACCGGCTCGGGATCGAGGGGCCGCCGCGAACCGGAGGCGCCACCGTGTGGGGCAACCGGATGTCCCGGATGTCCGCCCGGGCCCGCTGACGAGGCCGCTCCGCACGGGGAATGCGGTGACCGTTCTCCATCCAGCGGAAACCACCCTGGTGATCTTGATTTCGTCTGGTCGCAGGGCTGCACTTGTCGACATTCGGGCCGCCTGGTGCAGGGCTCCGCCACGAGGAGGACACATGCGGGAAGAGATTGTCGAGCCGCCCGGTTCGCACGAACCCACGGAGTACCACAAGCAACCGAAGAAGGCGGCCGCCAGTGGCTGGATCGGCAGCGCGCTCGAGTACTACGACTTCTTCATCTATGCGCAGGCCGCGGCGCTGGTCTTCCCGAACATCTTCTTCCCTCAGGGCAACCCGCAGGTCGCCATCGTCGCGGCGCTGGCGACGTTCGGTGTCGGCTATGTCGCGCGGCCCATCGGAGCGTTCGTCCTGGGCCACTGGGGTGACACGCACGGCCGTAAGAACATGCTGGTTCTCTGCATGTATCTGATCGGGACGTCGACGTTCCTCGTCGCGCTGCTGCCCACCTACGAGGCGGTCGGGATCCTTGCTCCGGCGCTGCTGGTGCTGCTGCGGTTGATTCAGGGCTTCGCGGTCGGCGGGGAGATCTCCGGCGCCAGCGCGATGATCCTGGAACACGCGCCCTTCGGTCGGCGGGGCTACTACGCCAGCTTCACACTGCAGGGCGTGCAGGCCGGGCAGATCTTCGCCGCCGCCGTGTTCCTGCCGCTGTCCGCGGTGATGCCGCCGGAGGCCTTCCAGTCGTGGGGCTGGCGAATCCCGTTCCTGCTCAGCGCCTTCGTGGTCGTCGCCGGCATCATCATCCGTCGCCGCGTCGACGAGACGCCCGCGTTCAAGGAGGAGGCCGCGCACGGCGAGGTCCCCAAGGCGCCGATCGTGCAGGCCGTTAAGGAGAGCGGCCCGGACATGCTGCGCGTGGTCTGCATGGCCCTGATGAACGCCGTGCCCCTGGCCGCGACGGTCTTCGGCGCCACGTACGCCACGAACGTGGCCTACGGCGTCGGTTTCACCACGACGATGTACCTGTGGATCTCCGTGGTGGGCAACGTCGTCGCCGTGCTGCTGATCCCGTTCATCGGCAACCTGTCCGACCGGATCGGGCGCAGGCCGTGCATCATCGTGGGCGCGTTGGGCTCTGGTGCGCTGTCGTACGCGTACCTGTACTCCATCAGCCAGGCCAACATCGTGATGGCGTTCGTCTTCGCGGTCCTCATGTGGGGGGTCGTCTACCAGGGCTACAACGCGATCTTCCCGTCGTTCTACCAGGAGCTGTTCCCGACCCGGACCCGCGTCACGGCGTTCGCCGTCTCGCAGAACATCGGCACCATGATCACCGCATTCCTGCCGACGATCTACGCGATCGTGGCCCCGCCCGGGTCCAACGTGCCGTTCATCGTCGGGACCTTCACGTTCGCCATCGGGATCATCGTGGCCATCGCCGCCTTCTCCGCACGGGAGACCTACCGGGTCCACCTGAACGACCTCGGCCAGCCGGACGCCCGGCCGGTGGACCGCGAGGAGTACGAGCGGATCCGGAGCTCGGCCTGACCTGACGACCGGTATCCACCGCGGCCGGGCCGACGCTGGCCGACCCGGCCGCTCTACTGCCCGCACCTCCACTCGAAGCCGTCGCGAAGTGAGGCGCAATGACGTGGGTGCTCATACTCAACGGGCCCAACCTGAACCTGCTCGGCACGCGCAAGCCCGAGACGTACGGCCGGACGACGCTCGCCGACGTGGAGAAGATGTGCCGGGAGGAGGCCGGCAAGCTCCGGCTCGAGGTGACGTTCCGGCAGTCGAACCACGAGGGCCGGCTCATCGACTGGATACACGAGTGCGGGGCGGCGGTGAAGGCGGGCGAGTCGATCGGCGCGGTCTTCAACCCGGGCGCCTTCACGCACACGTCGGTAGCGCTCCACGACGCCGTCGAGGGCGCGAGCGTGCCGCTGATCGAGCTGCACATCTCGAACGTGCACCAGCGCGAGGAGTTCCGGCACCACTCCTACATCTCGCCGGTCGCGCGCGGCATCATTGTCGGGTTCGGCGTGGCCGGCTACGTCCTGGCGCTCCACGGTCTGCACCAGCTCGCCCGAGCGGGCTGACCACCGGGCGACGGTGGTGTCGGGAACCGCTCGTCACGACGTGGAATGAGAGGGGCGCATCCACCTTTCATGAGCGTCGGCACTCTGCTGATCGGCCTGCTCATCGCGCTGTACCTCGCCCCCGGTGGTTCCGCGAGCGAGGAGCTGTCTGTGGTCTGCTTGCCGGAAGCGGACCACAGAAGATCGATGCCATCCGCCGGGAATCCGCCAGGACGGACGGCGGGCGGTGCTGGAGCCGGGGCGGACACCATTCGCGGAGGGAGGAAAGACCCATGAACCCTGTGCGGATCGCGGTCGCGGGGGCCGGGCTCATCGGCAGGTGCCACATCGAGGAGGTGGATGTGAGCGGGTCGGCCGAGCTGGCGTCGGTCGTGGATCCGGGCCCCGCCGGCCCGGAGCTGGCGAACAAGTACGGGGTGTCGTTGTCCGCATCGCTGGCCGAGCTGTTCGAGACCGACAAGCCGGACGGGGTCATCCTGGCCACGCCGAACCAGATGCACGTCGACGGCGGGCTGGAGTGCGTCGCAGCCGGGGTGCCGGTGATCGTCGAGAAGCCCATCGGCGACACGATCGAGGGTGCGACCCGCCTGGTCGAGGCCGGGGCGAAGGCCGGGGTTGCGATTTTGACGGGCCACCACCGGAACTACAGCCCGATCATGGCCACGGCGCGGGAGATCGTCCGGAGCGGTGTCCTCGGGCCGATCGTCGCCGTGACCGGCACCGCGCTGTTCTACAAGCCCGACGACTACTACGAGGTCGGTGGCGGGTGGCGACGCGAGCCCGGTGCCCCAGTCGGTGATGTACTCGACCTCCTGCACCGAGACGCCGTGCCGGTCCAGGACGTCGGTCATCGCCTGGTCGTCGAGGCCGGCGTCGCGGGCGTCCCAGTAGTTCTCCGCACGCAGGCCGATCCCAGCGAAGCCGGCCTCGGCGGCGATCCGCACGCGGTCGGGGGAAGGACACCTCGGTCCCCAGGCAGTACGACCTGATGACCAGGTGCTGATCGGCATCGAGAGCCGCCATCACGGACCTTCCCGCCGCGGCATGCGACGTGATGGAGGGGTGTGGGACGGGATCAGAGCTGTCCGGCGCCGGTGAGGCAGGAGCGGAGCACCTCGCGGGTCGCGTCGGCGTTCGTCCGCGCGGCGACGTCGATGCCGCGGGACACCAGGTCGTCGGAGATGACCTCGACAGCGACCACCCGGGGCCGGACACCCTTGTCCCGCAGCGCGCGGACCAGCCCGACGGTGTCGCCGTGACCCCGGCCGGGCGGCAGCCGATGGCCGAGCGACTCCGCACGCAGCGGCTCCATCGGGTGCTCCCGGACGTCGCAGAGCTGGATCGTGACGATCGCGTCGGCGGGGACCGGCCCCAGATCGTCGGGGGTCGTGCCGGCGCGTGCCCAGTGCCAGGCGTCGACGATGAGACCGCCGTTGCGTCTGTCGGCGCCCTGCAGGATCTGCCAGGCCGTCGCGAGGTCCGGCACGCCGCTGTAGGGCATGAACTCCAGGGCGACGGTCAGGTCCTGGCCCGCCCGGTCGCACAGGTCGGCGAAGGCCTTGGTCATGACGTCCAGGGGCAGCTGCTCCAGTAGGCCCGCGTTCAGGTGCCGTACGCCGAACGCCCGGGCCATGCGGAAGACCGTCTGCTCCTTCTCCTGCTGCGTCGTGTCGCGGTCCTGCGGGGTGCCCCATGCGGTGACGTACTCCACCTCGAGGATCCCGATTCCGTGACGGTCGGCGATCCGCCGCATCGCCGCGTCGTCCAGCCCGGCCGCGTGGGCATCCCGGTAGTTCTCCGCCCGCAGGCCGATGCCGTCGAATCCGGCCTCGGCCGCGGCCCGCGCCCGCTCCTCGAAGGCGACCTCGGTCCCCAGCGTGTAGGAACTGACGACCAGCGGTGGCGAACCGCCGGTGCCGTCGGAGCTTGCGGGGAACACCCCGTCCGTGCTGCTGCCCATGCCCGCTCCTCTCCCTCGCCGAGTCTCGCTGTTGCATCGGCCCGGGTGCGGTCGGTCGGGCCCAAGCCCATCAACGCGCGGCGGCTGTCCGAACAGCTCCGCCGGAAGCTGCGCCCGCAGCTGTACGAGACCTCGTTCCTCGGCATGGGCATCATGGCCGGCCCCGACCTCCAGGCCTTCCTGCACGCCACCACCTCGCCCAGGTCGTTCATGCACGCCGCCTGGCGGGTCGCGTTCCACGTGTTCGACCTCGTCCTGAACCGCCGGGGCATGCAGCTGGTCAACGGGCCCGCCCTGGTCGCCCGGCTGATGAAGTCCGCCGACGACCGCGGCGTGGCGCTGTGGGTGGACTCGCCGGTGACCAGGCTGCTCATCGGGGACGGCCCGGACAACGCCACGGCGGTGACCGGCGCGGTCGTGTCGACACCGGAGGGCGAGGTGAGGGTCCGGGCCCGGCGCGGCGTCCTGCTTGCCGCAGGCGGCTTCCCGCACGACGTCGACCGGCGGCGCGAGCTGTTCCCGCGCACCCCGACGGGCCGCGAGCACTGGACGCTCGCCCCGGAGGGGACCACGGGCGACGGGGTGAGGCTGGGCGAGTCCGTCGGCGGACGGTTCGACACGAACCTGGCCTCGCCGGCCGCGTGGTGCCCGGTCTCGCTCGTGCCGTACCGCAACGGGAGAGTGGGCACGTACCCGCACATCGTCGACCGCGGGAAGCCCGGCCTGGTCGCCGTGCTGTCGAACGGGAAGCGGTTCGTGAACGAGGCGGACGGCTACCACCAGTACACGACGGCGATGATCGACACCGTGCCCGAGGGCGAGGAGGTGGCGTCCTGGCTCGTCTGCGACCACGCCTTCCAGCGCCGCTATCCGTTCGGCATGCCCAAGCCGTTCCCCGTCCCGGTCCGGCCCTACGTGCGCTCGGGCTACCTGAAGAGGGGGGCGACGATCGAGGAGCTGGCGCGCGCCTGCGGCATCGATCCGGTGGGCCTGAGGCAGACGATCGAAGAGTTCAACTCCCATGCCCGTGTCGGTGAGGACCCGGCGTTCGGCCGGGGCCGCACGGCGTTCAACCGGGGGTCGGGCGATCCGGAGCATCGGCCCAACCCCTCCCTTGCGCCGATCGAGTCCGGGCCGTTCTACGCGATCAAGGTTCTGCCGGGCAGCTTCGGCACCTTCGCCGGGCTGCGGACCGACCCGCAGTCACGGGTGCTGAACGGCAGCGGCGAACCGATCCGCGGCCGGTACGCCGCCGGCAGCGACCAGGCGAACGTGATGGGCGGGCACTATCCCGCCGGCGGCATCAACATCGGCCCCGCCATGACTTTCGGCTACATCGCCGGCCGCCATGTCGCGGGTGCGACGGAGTACGAGAACGTCGTCCCGGTGGCACGGGGTGACGGCATGTGACGGCGGTGTCCGGGGCGATTGCTCCTGCCAGGCCGAGGATCGGCGAGCAGTTTCGTCCCCGTGGGCGGAGGCTCACCACGGTCGCGCCCGCAACGGTATGGACCCCGCCGACCGAAGGGACACACGATGCGATCAGGTCCGGTCCTCATCGGATTCAACGGCACACCGGCGGCGGAGCGGGCACTGCGGGAAGCGGGCGAACTGCTCGCGCCGCGACGTGCCCTCGTGGTCGTTGTGATGGAGGCCGGGCGGGTGTTCGCGGCGACCTTGGGACCGTTGATGATGGCCAACATCCCGGTGACCGAAACCGAGGTCCGCACGGCGATGGAGTACGAGGAGGAGACGCTGCAGCTCGCGAGACGGCTGGCTGAGAAGGGCGCGGCGATGGCGCAGGAGGCCGGGTTCGACGCCCAGGGCCTGGTCGTCGCCGACGACGTGAGCGTCCCCGACACGCTGTTGCGCCTGGCCGAGGAGCGTGACGCCCCGGTGATCGTGCTGGGGGCCCAGCGGCACGGCACGCTGAGCGAACTGCTGATGGGCAGCACCGAACGGGACGTCCTCCAGCGTGCGGACCGCCCGGTGCTGGTGGTCCGCGAGGGCGAGACGAAGGTCGGCTGAGCGACGCGCCGACCGCGCCCGGTAGGCGTCTTCCGCCGGTCAGCGGGAGGACGCCCCAGCGGGCGGAGCCGGCGACACGACCCGCGCGAGCCGGCGAAGAACGGCTCAGGAAGGCGGCGCCCACAGCGCCGGGCCGTGATCGTCGGCGTGCTGTCGGGCCGCGGTCGAGGTCAGGGGACCGCGACCGGCTCGGGAACGGAGCGCGGAACCGGCCGCGGGTGCGGCGTCCGGTAGGGCCGTGACGGTGGGGTCTCGCGCGTGTCGCCGGCCAGTTCGCGCGACAGGCTGCGGGACGCGATCGACAGCGCCGCCATCACCGGTTTCAGCTCGCTGCTGAGGTCACGGACCGCCAGCTCGATCGCGGCGACGACCTCACCGCCCGGTCCGAAGACCGGCATCGCCACGCCCGAGGTTCCCACCTCGAGCTCCCAGCGGGTGACCGCGACGCGGGTGAGCCGGGTGACCGCCAGCGCGCGGCGGAACCGGTCGGGCGAGGTCACGGTGTGCGGGGTGTAGGGGCGCAGACCACGCAGGATGGTCATCTCGACGGTGCTGGCGGGGGAGAAGGCGAGCAGCGCGCGGCCGAGGGCAGTCGGATGCGCCGGCAGCGTCGCGGCCGGCGTGAAGCTCGTCGTCGGCCGGTGCCCGGGCTGCTTCTCGATATAGGCCACGTCCAGCTCGTGGAGGACGCCGAGCCGGGCCCGGGTGCGGGTCGCGCCGGAGAGGTCTTCGAGCACGCACGGAGCCCGCTCCTGGATGCTCGGCCCACACGCGACTCCGGCCCCGATCATGCGCAGCGGTAACCCGGCCCGGTACGTGCCGTCCTCGGTGCGCTCGAGGAGTCGCCAGGACGCCAGCTCGGTGGTGAGCCGGTGCGCGGTGGAGATCGGGAGCCCGGCCAGCCGGGCGATCTCGGTCAGCGAGTGCTCGCTGCCCTCGGTGAAGGTCATCAGAATCGAGGTGATCTTGCTGGTGACGGATCGCCCGGACTCGGTGGAATTTCCGGCCACTCGATCAACCCCTCCTCGTCCGACGCGGGGTGGGCGCGGCGAAATAGCTCGGCAACGCCCACGTGATCGGGTTCATGTACAGGAAACACAACATGCACATCCGGAAACCAGCGCACAGTTCGCGGCACACCATCCGGAAACCGTCTGGAACGGCCCGCGTCCCGGGGTTCGACACGCCGATACCGGGGTTCGACACTGGGGCGAACCCCGGCGCGGGAGGTCATGCTGTGCGCGTGGAGCTCGACTGGCTGGAGACCTTCCTCGCGGTCGTGGACCGTGGGGGGTTCACGGCCGCCTCCGAGCAGGTCCACCGATCACAGTCGCGGGTGAGCGCGCACATCGCGGCGCTCGAACGCGACCTGGGCGTCCGCCTGATCGACCGCGCGCACCGCCCGGCCCGGCTGACGCCCGCGGGCGCGATCTTCGCCCGCCACGCCCGCGACATCGTCGCCGGCGTCGGCTCGGCGCGCTCGGCCGTCGGCACCCTGCGGGGCATGGACCAGGGCAGGCTGTTGGTACTGACGACGGCCTGCATCGGGGCTGCGCAGTTCCCCGGGCTGGTGGCCGACCTCGTGACGCGGTACCCCGGGGCCCAGGTCACCCTGGCCGAGCAGAGCTGGCACGACGTGGCGGGCCAGTTCCCGGCGGACGGCGCCGTGGTGGCGGTGCTGCCTGTGCTCGTCCGGCCGCTCGCGCCCGGGCTGCAGGAGCGTCTGCTGTGGCGGGAGCCGATCCGCGTCGTGGTGCGCCCCGACCACGATCTCGCACACACCGACCGGCCGGTGAGCCTCGACGAGCTCGTCGGTCATCCTCTCGTCGTCAGCGGCACGTCGGCGGAGACGGCGCCGGAGGTGTCGAGGATCCTCGGCGAGCGCGGGCGCGCCGTCCATCCGCGGGCGGTTGTGGGCACACCGCAGACGCTCGTGTCCATGGTGCGCACGGGGGTCGGAGTGGGCGTGGCCAACGCGGTCGCCCTCGAGATCAGCGACACCGATGGTCTGGTGGTGCTCGACATCGACGACCCGCGGATGGTCCGCGACGTCGCCGGCTACTGGTACGACGTCCTCGTCTACACCGGCGTGGGTCGCGCGCTGCTCGACGCCGTACTGCAGGCGCCGGTTCCACCCGGGGCGGTTGCGCTGCCACCGCAGATCCTGGATCCCGCTCGGCCGCCGGGCATGCCGACCGGGTGGCGCAACGGGCAGGACGAGAGGGCAGAGCCGCCGCGGATGTAGGGTCGGCCGATCAGCCGACAGGGCGCCGCGGCCCGTCCGGACGTCGCGCCCGCCTTCCGAGGACGTGATGGCCTACTTCGTCGGGCGCCAGCCCGAGCTCGCGGTGCTGCGAGCCCGGCTCGCCGACGTGCGCGCCGGGCACCCGCACATCGTGCAGATCCAGGGCCCCCCGGGGATCGGCAAGACCGCACTGGTCGAGCGCTTCCTCGTCGACACCGGGCCGGAGCTCCCGCCGGTGATCGTGCGGGCCAGCGGGGAGGAGACCGAGGCGCTGCTCGCCTACGGCGTGGAGCAGCTCGCACGCTCGGCGGGTGCGGCCGGGACCGCGCTCTTCGGGGCCGGCCCGGCGGGTGGCTGCGGGCCGCTCGACGACCCGGTCACGGTCGGCACCCGCGTCCCCGAGCTGCTCGACCGGATCGCCCGCGGTGTCCCGATGGTGCTCGTCGTCGACGACGCGCAGTGGGCCGACCTGCCCTCCCTCCAGGCGCTGATCTTCGCGTTGCGCCGTCTCGTCGCCGACCAGGCCCTCGCCCTCGTCGTCGTGCACGACGACGCGGTGCCCGGACTGCCCGAGAGCCTGCGCCGCCTGATCACCGGGCACCGCGGGAGTGTGCTGCGGCTGCGCGGGCTCGACGAGGAGGACCTGAGCGAGCTGGCCGACGCACTGGGCATCGACGACTTCACACCGCAGGCCGCCCGGCGCCTGCGCTACGGCACGCAGGGCAACCCCCTGCACGCCCGGGCGCTGCTCGAGGAGTTCCCTCCCGGCGAGTGGGGGGAGGGGCCACAGCCCCTTCCCTCACCGCGGTCCTTCCGGCTGTTGGTCCAGGACCGGTACGCGGCGTGTGGACCCGACACGCGCCGGCTGGTCGACGCGGCCGCGGTGCTCGGGCCGCACTGCCCGCTGCCCCTGGCCACCTCGCTCGGCGAGGTCGGCCGGCCTCTGCAGGCCGTCGACGACGCGGTCGCGTGCGGTCTGCTGCGTGTGTCCGAGGCGCGCCAGCCGTGGGTCCTGTCCTTCCCCCATCCGCTCGTCCGGTCCGCGGTCCACGACGCGCTCGGCCCGGCCCGCCGCACGACGCTGCACACGGCCGCGGCGGCACTCATGGAGTCGGAGGCCGCGGCGCTGCGCCACCGGGTGGCCGCGGCGGCGTCCGAGGACGTGGACCTCGCCGCGGACCTGTCCCGGTTCGCCGAGCGGGAGGCCGCCCGGCAGGCCTGGCCGAGCGCGGCCGCTCACCTGGTCGAGGCCAGCAGGCTCAGCACCGCCCGGGACGAGCGGGAGGGCCGGCTGCTCCGCGCCGTCGACTGGATGCTGCTCACGGGGGACGCGGCGAACGCGACGACGTTCGCGAAGGAGATCTCGGCCTTCGCCGGCGGGCCGTTGCGCGACAGCGTCCTCGGTTCGCTGGCGATGGCGGGCGGGGACACGGTCGCGGCGGAGGGCCTGCTGACCGCCGCGTGGGAGCGCTGCCGGCCGGAGGACGACCCCGAAGTGGCCGCCATGATCGCGCTGCGGAACGCGATCCACCGGTACGGCCGGCTGGACGCCGCGGCGACGGTCGAGTGGTGCCGGCGGGCACTGGAGCTCACCGCCTCCGACAGCTCGGCCCGTCCGGTCGCGCAGACCTACCTCGCCCACGGTCTGGGCTACGCGGGCCGCACCGCCGAGTCGTTCGCGGCGGTCGAGGGCGCCGAGGGCCGACCCGACGACGAGAGTCATCTCTGGCTCAACCCCCGATCGGCCCGTGGCCTGCTCCGGCTGGTCGACGACGACCTCGACGGCGCGCGCGCCGACTTCGCCTCCGTCGCCGCGACCGCATCAGCGCTCGGCATCCTCAACACCGCGGCCTACGGCTTTGCCTACCTGGCCCGGGCCGAGTTCACGGCCGGCGCGTGGGACGACGCCGTCGTGCACGCCGAGCGCGCCGTGGCGATCAATATGGAGTCCGACGTCGGGTTCATGGAGTCGGCCGTGCTCGGGATCGCGGTGATGGTCCCCGCCAGCCGGGGGGACTGGGCGGCCGCGGAGAACCTGCTGCGCGTCATGGCGCCCCGCGCCGGCGGGTACGAACGGTCCGTCGTCGCGCTCGGGATGGCCCGGGCCCGGGTGGCGGGAGCGCGGGGTGATGCGCCCGCTGTGCTCGCCGCACTCGAGCCGGTGCTGCGCTTCCCGCATCGTGACGCGGTCGACGAGCCGGGCTTCTGGATGTGGCAGGACCTCTACGCGGAGGCCCTGGTGGCCGTCGGCCGGATCGACGAGGCCGACGCACTGCTCGCCCCGCACGAGCAGCGGGCGCGGCAGCGGGGGCGGTCGTCCTCAGTGGCGCGGTTGGCGCGGGTCCGCGGCCAGGTCGAGGCCGCGGCGGGCCGCCGTGACCAGGCGGAGGCGGCGTTCGCGCGGTCCTTGGCCATGCTGGAACAGGTGCCGCTGCCGTTCGAGCGGGCGCGGAGCGAACTGGCGGCCGGGCAGTTCCTGCGCCGGATCGGCCAGCGGCGCCGGGCCGCGGATCTGCTGGCCGCCGCGCAGCGCGGGTTCGGCGCGCTGGGCGCCGAGCCCTTCGCCGAGCGCTGCGCCAAGGAGCTGGCGGCCAGCGGGCTGAACCCGACCGGCCGACTCGACCGGGACCGGGCGGGCCTGACCTCGCAGGAGCTGGTCGTCGCACGGCTCGCCGCCGCGGGGCGGACCAACCGTGAGATGGCCGCAGAGCTGGTGGTCAGCGTCAAGACGATCGAGTACCACCTGCGCAACGCCTTCGGAAAGCTCGACATCAGCCGCCGCCAGCTGCGTGCCCGCCTCGCCGAGCTCCACCAGGAGTAAGGCGTTCCCTGGTTCCCACTGCGCGGAAGCGCCCGCCGGCGCCGTTGCCGTGGGCGCGCGGTCGCCACGAGTCTGCTGAGGTGCAACCCGCCCTGCTGCATCAGGACCTCGCCGACGAGCTCTGGGAGGCGGACCGGACCGCGGTTGCGGTCGTGCCGTTGACCGAGCGGCACCCGGCCCTCGAACTCGCCGACGCCTATGCCGTCCAGACGGTCAACATCGATCGCCGGGTCGCTGCCGGGGAGCGGGTGATCGGCCGCAAGGTGGGCCTGACCTCGCGGCCCATGCAGGAGATGCTCGGGGTCGACGAGCCCGACTTCGGTGTGCTGACCGACCGGATGATCGTCGAGGACGGCGACCTCATCGACCTGACGCGGCTCGTGGCGCCGCGGGTGGAGGCTGAGCTCGCGTTCGTCATGGAGCGCGACCTCGCCGGCCCCGGCGTGACGACCGGCGGCGCCCTGGCCGCGATCGCCGGCGCGCTGCCCGCTGTGGAGATCGTCGACAGCCGGGTTGCCGAATGGAAGATCAAACTGGTGGACACGGTCGCGGACAACGCCTCGTCCGGGCGGCTGGTCCTGGGCGGCCGGATGCGTCCTGTGGATGAGCTGGATCTGCGCCTTCTGGGCGTCGTCGTCTCACGTCACGGGCAGTTGATCGACACGGGGGCCGGCGCGGCCGCGCTGGGCAACCCGGCCCGCTGCGTCGCGTGGCTGGCCAACAAGCTCGGCAGCTTCGGCGCCGGGCTCAAGGCAGGCGACGTCGTCCTGCCGGGTGCGGTGCACCGGATGGTGCCCGTGCAGCCCGGTGACGTGTTCCGGGCGGAGTTCGCCCATCTCGGCGCGGTGACCGTGCGTTTCTCGAACGGGACGGGGGGGTCGGTGTGACCGCGTCGAACGGGATCAGTGCCTCGGAGATCGCCGACGAGCTCGTCGCCGCCGAGCGCGAGCGCAAGGCGATCGCACAGTTCAGCGACAACCACCCGGATTTCGACCTGGACACCGCCTACC
Source organism: Pseudonocardia mahuensis (assembly GCF_018531475.1). Lineage (GTDB taxonomy): Bacteria > Actinomycetota > Actinomycetes > Mycobacteriales > Pseudonocardiaceae > Pseudonocardia. The sequence goes on along the minus strand of NZ_JAHDTG010000098.1, from coordinate 3,199 downwards.
GGGCGCAGCAGGCGTTCGTGCAGGCGAAGCTGGACGCGGGGGAGCGCTTCGTCGGGTACAAACTCGGCCTGACCAGCAAGAACAAGCAGCGGGCCATGGGGGTCGACGCCCCGTTGTACGGCCGGGTGACCAGCGGCATGGTCGCCACCTACGGGGATCCGATCCGGCTCGACCGGTTCATCCATCCCCGCGTCGAGTCGGAGATCGCGTTCCTGCTGGCCCGCGACATCGAACCGCCGGCGACCGTGACCTCCGTGCTCGCCGCGACCGAGGTCGTCTTCGGAGCCGTGGACGTGCTCGACTCCCGCTACGAGGGGTTCCGCTTCACCCTGACCGACGTCGTCGCCGACAACGCGAGTGCCGGGGCGTTCTACCTGGGGCCGATCAACCGCCGCCCGGCGGATCTGGAGGACCTGCGGCTGCTCGGGTGCGTGGTGCGGGTCGGCGGCGAGGTCGCGATGACGGCCGCCGGCGCCGCCGTCATGGGACACCCCGCCGCGTCCGTCGCGTGGCTGGCCAACCAGCTCGCCGACGAGGGGGAGCGGTTGCGCGCCGGTCAGCTCGTCTTCTCCGGCGGCGTCACCGCGCCCGTTGCGGTCGTCGCGGGTGGGAGTGTCGCGTTCGAGTTCGACGGGCTCGGCACCATCGAGGTGTACGGCGCCTAGACCGCGGGGGCGGCGCCGCGGCTGAGTGTCCCACCCCACCCGGAGGTTGCGTGCAGATCATCCACACCGACGACGCCCCGGCGCACACCGGACCGGTTCCGCAGGCCGTGGAGGCCGGCGGATGGATCCACGTGTCGGCACTGTTCGGTGCCGATCCGGCGGCCCGCGCCATCCCGGGTGACGCCCGCGCCGAGGCCGAGCAGCTCTTCGCCAACCTGAAGGCGATCCTCGCGGTCGCCGGAGCCGGCCTGACCGACGTGGTCCGGGTGGGCATCGTCATGCGCGACCTGCAGCGCGACCGGCCCGTGTTCAACGAGGTGTGGGCGCAGCAGTTCGGCGACCACCGCCCGGCGCGCTCGGCGCTCGAGTCGCCCGCCTTCGGCCGGCCCGGGGAGAACGCCCGCTTCATGATCGAGGTCGCCGCCTATCGCGGCTGAACACGCCGGAGGGGTCCGGGGGAGGGCGGTCGCGATGGGAGACACCGACGACATCCGGCTCCGTGACGGGTCACGCCTCGTGATCCGGCCGATCTGCCCGGTGGATGCCGCGGCGCTCGTCGCTCTGCACGCCCGGCTGTCGGCCGACACGATCTACCGCCGGTACTTCGGGGCCCGCCCCCACCTCTCGCCCGGCGACGTCGACCGTTTCACCCGCATCCCCGAACGGTGGCGCTTCGCGCTGGTGGCCGTCCGCGGGCCCGGCGACCTGGTCGCGGTCGCCCGGTACGAGGGCCGGCCCGGTGCAACGTCGGCCGAGATCGCGGTCGTCGTCGACGACGCGCTGCATCACCAGGGGGTGGGCCGAGGGCTGCTGGGCCGGCTCGTCGACGTCGCGCGCGAACGTGGCCTGGAGGCGCTGGTCGCGGACGTCTTGAGCAGAAACGCCCCGATGCTGGGTCTGCTGCGGGCGATTGGTTTGCCCGCCCGGGCCGAGGGGGGCGGTGACACGCGCACCGTCACGCTGGACCTCACCGGCCTGGACCTGCCCGCTGAACGCCGGAGCAGGGCGCGTCGGCACATCGTGGCCGCGGAATCGGGGTGGGTTCCCGGCGAGGGACGGCACCGGGACGAGCGATTGGTAAACTGACCAATTCTGCTTGGTATCCCGAGCATCCGTTGACCGGCCGTGGTCGTCCGGCAGACGGTCGACCATGAGAGGAATCATGCCGCGTCGACGCTCGTCCCGCAGCCTCCGCCCGTCATTGCGTGCGCTGTTGCCACCCACGCCGTTCGTGCCCGCTCCGTCCCGTTCCCCGGCCGGGCCCCGCCGGCCACGGCGCCCGCGGGTACCGGCCGCCCGGCCCAGGCCGCTCCGCTCCGCACCCGGCACCGGGCGGTGGGTGCGCGGGGGTGCGGTCGGGCTCGCCGGCGGCCGCAGATACGACGTCTACCTGCCCGTCGGACTGCGCCGCCGCGCCGCCGCGCCGCTCGTCGTGCTGCTCCACGGCTGTGGGCAGACGCCCGCGGAGTTCGCCGACGCGACGCGGTTCACGACCGTCGCGGACCGCAACGGCTTCGTCGTCGTCCTTCCGCACCAGGAGAGCCGCCATCATTCGCAGCGCTGCTGGTGCTGGTACGAGACGGCGCACCAGCACCGGGGCGCCGGTGAGCCCGGCATCATCGCCGGCATCGTCCGGCAGGTGATCGCGGAGGACCGGCGGTGGCGGATCGACCCGCGCCGGGTGTACGTGGCCGGCCTGTCGGCCGGAGGGGCGATGTCGCTGATCCTGGGGGCGGCCTATCCGGACCTGTTCGCCGCGGTCGGCGTGCACTCGGCGCCGGCCTACCGCTCGGCCACCCGCGGTGCCCAGGCCCTGGCCGCGATGGCCGGCCGCACCGCGTCACCGCCACCCGTCCCCGGGTTCGGGACCGCGATGGCCCCGCTCATCGTGGTGCAGGGGGCCACCGATACCGTCGTTCGGCCGCTCAACGGCGACCGGGTCGCCGACCAGTGGCTCGCCTTCCGCGCCGCCGCACTCGGGCCCGATCACGCACGGATCGCTCGCACCCGGACGACCACGGGCCGCACCGCCGACGGCCGCCGTTCTACCACCGTGCGGTGGTACACGACCAGAGGCCGCAAGGTGCTCGAGTACTGGCTCGTCGACGGCCTGGGACACGCGTGGTCCGGCGGGCGCGACGGCGGCTCGTACAGCGACCCCCGCGGCCCGCGGGCCGCGACGCTGATGTGGCAGTTCTTCCGGACCCACCGGCTGGAGCGCCGCCCGAGCATGGCCCGCCGGGCCGCCCGCGCCTAGCGACGTCTCCGCCCGGGAGGCTTCCACCCAGCGCGAGACGACACGCAGGTCCGGGTCCAGCGGCGTAACGTCCACTCCACGCATGAGACCCGATCGCCGGGGGAGGATCCAGCGGAGGTGACCATCGCACCCGAAGGCCGCAAGCTGCTGCGCCTCGAGGTCCGCAACAGCGAGACCCCGATCGAGCGCAAACCGTCGTGGATCCGCACCCGGGCCCGGACCGGGCCGCAGTACACCGAGCTCAAAGCCCTGGTGCGCTCCGGCGGGCTGCACACGG
>NZ_JAHDTG010000097.1 GCF_018531475.1 Pseudonocardia mahuensis | reverse complement strand
GGGCCTTCCGCGCTGTCGCGATGCGCACCGACAAACGCGAGTACGTCTACCAGGGCACCGTGGACGTCGCCTCGATCAAGATCTGGCTCCGCGACCCCGTCACCACTGATCCACGGGACACGCCCTAGTCCGTGGTCCTCACCGGACACCTGCCGCAAGGAGGAGAGGTAACGATGCCGGCTGTGAACGACGCCGTGACCGACCATGTCACGCCGTCCGACCCGGTGCGCCTGATCATGAACAGCGCGGTCGCCACCGTCGATGTCGGCTGCCCGCTGCTCGACGTGGTCGCCGAGCTCGTGGCCGACGAGATCGGTGCGGTGCTGGTGACCGGAGAGCATGGGCCGTTGGGTGTGCTCTCCGAGCGGGACGTCGTGACCGCGCTGACCACGGCACGGGACCTCGCCACGGTGCAGGCGGAGGACGTCATGAGCACCGAGGTCGTGTGGGCGGACCCGGCCGACTCCGTCCGAGCCGTGGGGATCCTCATGCGCGACGCCGGGGTACGGCACATACCCGTCGGCGACGGCCGGGAGGCGCTCGGCGTCGTGGCGATGCGTGACGTGCTGTCGGTGCTGCTCACCGGGAACTGACCGGGTACCGCGCAGGCGGTCCTGCCGGCGAGCGGCGCGACGCAGACGAGGTGGCCGGTCAGAGCCGGGGATGCGCCGGGCTCCCGGTGGCCCCCTCGATGTCGTCGGCCGCGGTGCTCAGCAAGCGATGACTCAGCTCCGACAGGGCTCTGGCGACCGCCAGCTCGTCACCGATCTTCGGTACGTCCCGGTCTTCCGGGCTGAGGCGGGCGAGGCCGACACCCACCAGCCGGTCGCTGTCGTGCGTGTGCAACCTCGCCACGGCCCGCGTGCGCCCATCGTGCTCGTCGATGTCGATGCTGACAGTCCATTGTGTGACGTTGTCCATGATCGTTCCCTTGTTCGTCGTCAGGCAGCCGCCCGGCAGCGGGCCCCGGCGGGCGGTCAGACGGGCCGGTCCGGCGAGGTGAGCAGCTCCACCCAGCCGTCCAGGTCGGCGAGCCCGTCGTAGTCGTCCTCGTCGATCCGCCGTCCCGTCCGTTCGTTGACCCGCCTCACCACCGCGAGGAAGTCCAGCGAGTCCAGCCCCAAGGTGTCGCGCAGGTCGTCGTGCGGGTCGAGCGCGTCGAGCGCCGGTCCGGGGGAGACGGTGCGCAGAACATCGAGCACCAGCGTGCGGGCCTCGAGAGGCGTCAGGTCGTGCCGGGGCGTGGTCATCACAGCTCCTCGGGTCGTCGCAGCCATCGGTCGATCTCGCGCAGCAGGCGAGCCCCGACGGCGCCGTCGGTCGCGCGGTGGTCCGCGGACAAGGTGGCGGTGACGACCGGGCGCACGACCACCGCGTCGCCGGCGGCCCAGGGCCGGGGCCGGACGGCGCCGAAACCGACCAGCGCCACCTGCGGTGGGTGGATCACACCGTCGACGGAGTCCACGCCGAGCTCGCCGAGGTTCGTGACGGTGATGGTCGCCCCGCCGGCCTCCGACGAAAGCAGCCGCCCGGTGCGGGCGCGCTCCCCGGCCTCGCGCACGCGGGCCATCAGGTCGTCGAGTCCCAGCGCTCCGGCGTCCCGGATGACGGGCGCCACGAGGCCGCCGCCGCGCAGCGACACCGCGACCCCCAGCTGGACACCCTGGCCGGGGACGAACCGATCGTCGACCCAGTGCCCGTTGAGTTCGGGGACGGCCCGTGCGGCCAGCACGACCGCGCGCAGCAGCACCGCGGCCGGCAGCACGCGGGCGGCTACGGGAATCGCGCGGTTGTGGGGGCGCAGCCAGTCCAGCGCCGGTCCCAGGTCGATGTCCAGGGCCAGGTAGTAGTGCGGGATCTCCCGCTTCGAGCGGGCCATCAGTGCGGCGGTCGCCCGGCGCAGGGCGGTCGCCGCGTCGTGGGCCGGCCCGGCGCCGTCCGCCGCGACCGGGACCGGGATCGCGGGCACGTCACGGGCACGCACCAGGCCACCGGGGCCCGACCCACGCAGCACCGTCGGGTCCACCCCGCGTTCGGCGGCCAGCCGCCGGGCGTAGGGCGAGACGCGGAGCCGCGCACCGGGTGCCGCGGTGCCAGGCGGCGGTGCGGGTTCCGCGGCGACGACAGGCTCCGGCGGCGCGGGTGTCACAGACGGCCCCAGGGGCGCCGGGGCCGGCGCCGCCGGGTGCAGGGCGTGCTCGACGTCGGTGGCCGTGACGACCCCACCCGGCCCGGTACCGGTCAGCGCGGCGATGTCCAGACCGGCCTCGGCGGCGCGCCGGCGGACCAGCGGCGAGAGCGCGGCCGGGTGCGGTACGGGCGGTGGGGCTTCTCGGGGCCGCGCGGCGGTGTCGGGTGGCGCCGGCCCGGCGTCCGCTCCGGTGGCTGTGACGACGGCCAGCGCAGTGCCGACCGAGACCTTCTCCCCGGGCTGCACGAGCAGCCGCTCGATCACCCCCGAGTCGAAGCACTCCACGTCGATGGCCGCCTTGTCGGTGTCGACGACGGCAACGACGTCGCCGCGCCGCACCTGGTCCCCGGGTCCGACCAGCCATTCCAGGACCGTGCCGGACTCCATGTCGGCCCCGAGCGACGGCATCCGGAACTCGGCCATGTCAGCCGACCGCCCGCCGCGCCGCGGCCATCACGGCGGCCGGTCCGGGGAGGGCGGCCTCCTCCAGGTGCCGCGGGTAGGGGATCGGCACCTCGACGGCGCAGACCCGTTCCACCGGGGCGTCCAACTCGTAGAGCGCGTGCTCTGCCACCCTGGCCGCGATCTCGGCGGAGAGGCTGCCACTGCGCCACCCGTTGTCCACGACGACCAGCCGGTGGGTGCGGCGCACCGACTCCAGCACGGTTTCGGTGTCCAACGGCCGCAGCGTGCGCAGGTCCACCACCTCGGCCGACACGCCGTCCGCGGCCAGTTCCTCGGCCGCGGCCAGTGCCGGGGCCAGCGAACCGCCGTACGCGACCAGGGTGACGTCGGACCCGGGCCTGCGGACAACGGCGCGGTCGAGGTCCACCGGTCCCGCGTCGTCGGCCAGCTCACCGGACGCGCCGTAGAGCGCGATCTGCTCGAAGATCAGCACCGGGTCGGGGTCGGTGAGGGCGGTGGCCAGCATCCCGCGGGCGTCGGCGAGCGTCGCCGGCGCGACCACCCGGAGCCCGGGGATGTGGGCGTACCACCCCTCCAGCGTGTGCGAGTGCTGCGCGGCGAGCTGCCGACCGGGGCCCGTCGGGATCCGGATCACGAGCGGGACGCCCAGCTGCCCGCCGGACATGTGCAGCAGGGTGGCGGCGTTGTTGAGGATCTGATCCAGAGCGAGCAGGCTGAAGTTGACCGTCATGATCTCGACGATCGGGCGCATGCCGCCCAGGGCGGCACCGATGCCGGCGCCGACGAAGGTCGACTCCGACAGCGGCGTGTCCCGGATCCGCTGCTCGCCGAACTCCTCCAGCAGGCCCTGGCTCACGGCGAAACAGCCGCCGTAGCGGCCGACGTCCTCACCCATGAGGAAGACGCGGTCGTCGGCGGCGAGCGCCTCGCGCAGCCCCGCACGGAACGCCTCCCGGTAGGTGGTCGTGCTCATGACGCCTCCGACCGGACGAAGCGGGTGAGATCCTCGACCGGCTCCAGCGGGGCGGTCTCGGCGACCTCGACGGCCCGGTCGATCTCCGCGGTGACCTCCGCCTCCAGCACCGCGCGCCGTGCCGCGTCGAGCACGCCCTCGGCGACCAGAGCGGAGGCCAGCAGCTCGACGGGGTCCCGCTCGCGCCAGCGGGCGATCTCGGCCTTGTCCCGGTAGCGGTCGGCGTCGTACATCGAGTGCGCGCGGAACCGGTAGGTCCGCAGCTCCAGGAAGCAGGGGCCACCACCGGCCCGTGCGGTGTCCACGGCCAGCCGGGCGGCGTCGCGCACGGCGAGCACGTCCATCCCGTCGACGGCCCAGTACCGCAGGCCGTAGGAGGCGGCGCGCAGCGCGAGGTCGGTCTGGGCGTGGCTGCGGGCCAGGGCGGTGCCCATCGCGTACTGGTTGTTCTCGCAGCAGAACACGACCGGCAGCCGCCACAGCGCGGCGAGGTTGAGCGACTCGTGGAACTCGCCCTCGGCGGCCGCGCCGTCGCCGAACAGGCACGCGGTGACCAACGGCCGCCGCTGCATCGCGTCGGCCAGAGCCAACCCGACCGCCACCGGGATCCCGCCCGCGACGATGGCGTTGCCGCCGTAGAACCGGCGGGAGGCGTCGAACAGGTGCATCGAGCCGCCCCGCCCGCGACTGCACCCGGTGGTGCGGCCGAACATTTCGGCGAACACGGCCTGCATCGCCACCCCGCGGGCCAGCGCGTGCCCGTGCTCGCGGTAGGTGGAGACCACCGCGTCGTCGGCGCCGAGGGCCTGCAGCCCCCCGACCGCCACGGCCTCCTCGCCGATGCACAGGTGCAGGAACCCGCGGATCGCGGCGCTGCTGTAAAGCTCCACGCTGCGCTCCTCGAAGCGGCGGATGCGCAGCATCTCGGCCAGCAGTTCCAGGCGGTCCTTCTCCTCCTGGGACGACGCGGTCATGCGGTCACCTCCAGGGTCGACAGGTCCCTTTCCGGGAGGCCCAGCTCGCGGGCCTTGAGCAGCCGGCGCATGACCTTGCCGCTACGGGTGTGCGGCAGCGCATCGTCGAAGACGATCTCGCGCGGCGCGACGCTGCCCAGCGCGCGCCGCCCGAAGCCGAGCAGCTCGGTGCGCAGTTCCTCGGTCGGCTCCACTCCCGCGCGCAGCGTCACGAACGCCTTGACCAGCTCGCCGGCCACCGGGTCCGGCATGCCGATCACCCCGGCCTCGGCCACCGCGGGGTGCGCCATCAGCGCGCTCTCCACCTCGAAGGGCCCGACCAGGTGCCCGGCGGACTTGATCACGTCGTCGGCACGGCCGACGAACCAGTACCAGCCGTCGGCGTCGCGGCGGGCGATATCGCCGGTGAGGTACCAGCCGTCGGCGAACGCAGCCGCGTAGCGGTCGGGATCGTGCAGGTAGGCGCGGAACATCGACGGCCAGCCCGCGCGCAGCGCCAGCTCGCCCTCGGCGACGCCCTTCAGCGGGCGCACGCGTCCGTCGGCGTCGACCAGCGCGCGGCCGGCCGGGCCGCGCTCCAACAGGCCGGCGTCGATTCCCGGCAGCGGGCGGCCCATCGAGCCGGGCCGGATCTCGGCGGCCGCGAAGTTGCTGATCATGATGGCGCCGGTCTCGGTCTGCCACCAGTTGTCGTGCACCGGCCGCCCCAGTACCTCCGCGCCCCAGCGGACCGCCTCCGGGTTGAGTGGCTCGCCGACGCTCGCGACCAGGCGCAGGGCCGACAGGTCGTGCCGGGCGGCCTCCTCCGGGCCCCGGCGCATCAGCATCCGGATCGCGGTCGGCGCGGTGTACCAGACGCTCACGCGCTGCTCGGCGAGCACGCGGTACCAGCGGCGGGCGTCGAACTCGCCCTCGTCGCTGAGCATCGTGGCCCCGATGACCAGCGGCGCGACGATCCCGTAGGAAGTGCCGGTGACCCAGCCCGGGTCGGCGGTGCACCAGAAGACGTCGTCGGGACGCAGGTCGAGGGCGAACCGGGCGGTCGCGTGGTGCGCGACCACGGCCTGGTGCACGTGCTGCGCTCCCTTGGGCCGGCCGGTCGTCCCGCTGGTGAAGTGCAGCAGCGCGGCGTCCTGCGGGTCGGTCGGGCCGATGGTGAACTCCGGCGAGGCCGCGGTCAGCAGGCCGGCGAGGTTCTCGGTGCCGGGCGGGCCGGGCCCGGGGGCTCCGGTCAGCAGGACGTGGCGCAGCGCCGGGAGCCGGTCCCGGACCGGCGCGACGGTGCGCTGGTACAGCGCCGGGGTGGTCACCAGCGCCGCGGCATCGCCCAGTCGCATCCGCTCGGCCACCGGTTCGGGTCCGAACGCGGAGAACAGCGGGGAGAGCACGCAGCGGGCCTTCAGCGTGCCCAGCGCGGCCACGTAGAGGTCCGGCACGCGCCCGAGCAGGGTGTACACGCGCTCGCGCGGCCGGACGCCGAGGCCGGCGAGCACGTTGCCGAACCGTGCGGTGAGCTCCGCGAGCTCGCGGTAGCTGATCTCCCGCACGCCGCCGGCGCGGTCCAGCCAGCGCAACGCGGTGACGCCGGCGCGCGACCCCGTGGCGTGCCGGTCGACCGCCTCGTACGCGATGTTCAGCCCGGCTCCACCGGGCAGCCCGGACAGCGCGTCGCGGGCCTGCTCCCAGCTGAACTCGCGACGGGCCCGGTCGTAGTCGACGAGGTAGGCCTCGGCCCGCTCATCGTCGGGCTTGTGGATCGCCTCGGACCGCAGCGTGATCCCCTCGGTGGTCACGGCCGGGTCCCGCAGGCGTACAGCGGGGAGGCCACGCTCGTGCACGTGTGCATGGGATCAGGTTGTCGCCGGCCGCAGTGGCGACACGAGGGTCGATCGGCCGGTTCGAGCGGGCCGTTCGACGGCCGGACCACGGGTTCAGGTGACCCGTAGCGGCTCAGCCGCCGGGCCGGGATGCCTGCCCGCCGACCGCACCGCCCGCTTGCCGCCTTTGCCGCTTCGAGCAGCGCCGCGATCCCGCCGAGCGCTGTCCGCGGGCCCGTCGCGACGACCTCGGCGCCACCGGTTCCGTGCACGACGAGCGTGCCGCCGTGCAGCATCGTCTCCGCTGCGCCGTGCCGTCGCGCACGACGATGGCGTACGGCGTCGCGAGCGAGCGCAGCGCCGTCACCGCCCCGACCGCGCGACGTTCCTGCAGAACGCCGACGGTCGTGTTGACGGTGATCACCAGCAGGGTCACCGCGCAGTCGGCGAGATCACCGGTGATCGCGGTCAGTGCGGCGGCCACCAGCAGGATGAGGATCATGGTCTCGCGCAGCAGCCGGCACCGCCCACGGGACGTCCAGTGCGCCGACCTGGAGGGCGAGCCCCGGGGCGGTGTTCATCGCGGTCCCGTCGCGCGATGTCCCGCTTCGGTCACCGGGCACCACCGGTCGCCCTCGCTGTCGGTCCGTGCGGGTGCGGACATGAAGGTCCCCTCCGGGTCGGTCACGGGCAAGAGTTCCGTGCGGTGATGCCCGGGGGCGACGGCAGGAGGCCCGCCGTGCGCGGGTCGAGGGTCGGTTGCGCACGGGTTGTTCAACCCGACGGGTCGGGACGCCGGCAGCCGACCCCCCGGGGGGCGTGCGGGAAGCCGGAGCAGGCCGGGCTCGCTGGGCCTTTCGTCCCGCTACCTGCGGACCGCTGCCTCTGGGGTCCAGGAGCACGCCTGGCGAGGCTTGCGACCTGCCCGTTCGAGGCCGCGGCGGAGGAGGTCGCTGGGATGGACACCAGCACGACGGAGCACCGGCCGGTCGTGGTCGGCATGGACGAGTCGGACTCGGCCCGGCACGCTGCGGAGTGGGCAGCCGACATCGCGGCGGCGTGGCGCGCCCCGTTGTGCCTGGTGCACACCGTCCTGGGTGAGCGGAGCGACGCGCCGGTCGCCACGGTGCCGACCTGGCTGCGCGAGTTGCTCGACGCTGCCGATCGCGCGGGCGCCGGACCGCTGAACACCGAGATCGTGCCGGGAGGCACCGTCGACCTGCTCGAGGAGCGCTCGGCAGATGCGCGGTTGCTCGTGCTGGGCAGTTACGGCGACGGGGCCTGGTCCGGGATGCTGGCCGGTTCGACCGCGCTCGCACTCATCGGCAGGGCCGCCTGCCCGGCCGCGGTCGTTCGCGGCAGCTCGCCGCAGATACCGCCGCCTCGCGGGGGCCCCGTCGTGGTCGGGGTGGACGACTCCGCGGCAGGTGCGGCCGCATTGGAGTTCGCCGCCGACCTGGCCGAGTCGATCGGCGCCCGCCTGATCGCAGTGCACGCCTGGTCCGAGGTCGTCGTCGACGCGTCCGACCGGGTGCGGCGCCTGCCCGACGGCGGGGACGTCCTCGCCGCACGCGGTACCGCATTGCTGGACGCGCATCTCGCGCCTGTGCTGGCTCGCCACACCGGCCTGCGGGTCGAGCGACACGTCATCGAGGACAACCCACTGCGCGCGTTGCTCGATCGTGCGCGCAGCGCCCGGTTGCTGGTCGTCGGGCACCGCGGCAGCACGCCGTCCCACCGCATGCTGCTCGGGTCGACCAGCCACGCGCTCGTCGAGTTCGCACCGTGCCCGGTCGTGGTGACCAAGCCGGCCACGAGAATGGACGACACGCCGCGTGCGGCAGAGCAGTCAGCACTGATCACGCCGCCCGGCTCAGCCTGCTGATCGGGATAGCCCCGGCGGCCCGGGTGGTCCGTGCTCCACGTGGAACGCGTGCACCGCGGTGGGCAGGGTGGGGAAGATGCGGTCCTCGCCGATCCGGGTGAGCAGGCCGCTGGCCTGCAGGTCCCCGCGCAGTTCCTGCTTGACACGTGCGAGTGCGAGCACGATCCGGCGCCGGACGAGCTCGTCGCGCAGCTGGTGCAGCATGTCGGTGGCGGTGAGGTCGACGTCGGTGACGGCCTCGACGTTGAGCAGCAACCACTCGGGCGCGGTCGGTGCCGCATCGAGCGCGGCGAGGGCGCGCCGGCGGAAGTCCTCGGCATTGGCGAAGCACAGGGGCGCGTCGTAGCGGTAGACGACGAGGCCGGGAACGACGGTGGCGTCGGGATAGTCGTCGATGTCGTGCATGCCTGCGAGTCCGGGGACATAGCCGAGGATCCCGTCGTGCGGTCGGGAGACCCTGCGCAACAGGTCCAGAATGGACAGCGCGACCGCAGCGAGGACGCCGTAGAGCACGCCCAGGCCGATCACGGCGGCCGTGGTGGCCAGGGCAAGGGCCAGTTCGGTGCGCCGGAAGCGGGCGATCCGGCGGAACTCGCCCAGCTCGATCAGCCGTAGCGCGGCGTAGATGACCAGCGCTCCCAGGGCGGCGGTGGGGAATGCGGCGAGGACCGGGCCCCCGACGAGCAGCACGGCCAGCACGGCCACGAGGGCGACCAGCGAGTACAGCTGGCTGCGGCTGCCGAGTGCGTCGCCGATGACGGTCCGGCTGCCGCTGCTGCTGCTCGGGAAGCCCTGGAACAGCCCGGCCGCCACGTTCGCGGCACCGAGCGCGAGCATCTCCTGGTCGGCGTCGATGTGCCCGCGGTGGCGGGTGGCGAAGGCCCGCCCGGTGAGAACGTTGTCGGAGTAGGCCACGAACGCGACGCCGATGGCCGGGAGGATCAGCTGCGCCAGATCGGCGGGGGCGACCGCCGGCAGGGCAGGCCTGGGCAGGCCCTCGGGGACCGGGCCGACGGTCGCGATGCCGTAGCGGGACAGCCCGAGGACACCGACCGCGGCGGCGGCCAGCAGCACGCCGAGCAGGGGTATCGGCGCGCGGGGCAGCAGCCGGCTGCCCGCCAGCAGGAAGGCGAGCTCGCTCGTGCCGAGCAGCAGCGTCGGCAGGTGGGCGCTGCCGAGGAGGGTGGCGAAGGAGGCGAGGTCGGCCAGGAACGTGGTGCCCGCGACGGGCACCCCCGTCACGTTCTCCAGCTGGCTGACGATCATGATGAGCGCGATGCCGGTCAGGTAGCCGACGAGGACGGGCCGGGAGAGCAGGTCGGCGAGGAACCCCAGCCGGGCGACCCGGCCGAGCAGACAGATCGCCCCGACCAGCAGGGCCAGCCCGGCCGCCAGCGCCGCGTACCGGGCCGGGTCGGCGCCGGCCAGCGGCGCGATGGCGACCGCGGTCATCAGCGCGGTCGTCGACTCCGGGCCCACGGACAGCTGCGGAGACGAGCCCAGGACGGCGTACACCACGAGTGCCGCAACGACCGCCCACAACCCCGTCACCGGTGCCAGTCCCGCGAGCTCGGCGTAGGCCAGAACCTGCGGCACCAGGTAGGCGGCGACGGTGAGCCCGGCCAGCAGGTCACCCCGCAGGGCGGGGCCGTCACGACGGTGCAGTGCGGCCAACCCCGGTCGCAATGCGGCGCCGAAGGCCGGCCGAGGCATGCGAGCCGCGCTCATGGTCCGGCTGCACGCACGCGCATGATCACTCCGTCCGGATGCCGGGGCCGGCCGTCCCTCATCGTGGGCGCGCGCCGGGGGGCTGCCCACGGGCGTGGTCCCCGCGGCTCCTGGGCCGAACGGCCCGGCGACGTGAGCCGATGGCCGCTCCTGGTTCCCCGGCCCGGGTGGCAGCGTCGTGGGCAGGCGTCGATGCGAGGAGGGGTCACGGTGGCGGATCTGCAGGGTGGTGGTCGCCCGGTACTGGTCGCGGTGGACGGGTCGGAGCCGGCGTTGCGGGCCGTGCGGTGGGCCGCTCAGGAGGCGCTGCGGTTGCGGGTGGCGCTGCGGGTGGTGACGGCGTCCGGAGGGAGCAGTGTCCGGCACTTCGGCGACCCGAACTGGGGGCCGGACTACGAGGAGGCGCTGCTCGAGATCGCCCGCGCGCAGGTGGCGGCGGCCGCGGACGTGGCCGGGGAGACTGCACCCGACGTCGAGGTCGTGCCGCAGGTGCTGGAGGGGTACCCGGTTCCCGCCCTGCTGGATGAGTCGCGAGAGGTGCAGCTCGTCGTGCTCGGCAACCGTGGTCTCGGCGGATTCAGCGGTCTGCTGGTGGGATCGGTGACGGTGGCGGTGGCCGCGCATGCGGCATGCCCGGTCGTGGTGGTCCGGGGCACGGATCAGGACGCCGCGACCGCACAGGAGGGCCCCGTCGTCGTCGGAGTGGACGGGTCGCCGCTGAGCGAGGCAGCGCTGGCCTTCGCGTTCGCGGACGCCGATGCCCACGGGAGCGCGCTGGTCGCGGTGCACTCCTGGCAGGACGCGGTGATGGATCCCGCGGCCGCGGCCTACGTGAACTGGGAGGCGATCGAGAGCGAGGAACACCGGCTGCTGACCGAGCGGTTGGCCGGGCTGGCGCAGAAGTATCCCGACGTGCCGGTGGAGCGGGTGGTGGTTCGTGACAGTCCGGCGCGGGTGTTGGTGGAGCGCTCGGCAGGGGCCCGGCTCGTGGTCGTCGGGGCCCGCGGGCGGGGCGGCTTCATCGGTCTGCTGCTCGGCTCGACCAGCCAGGCCCTGGTGCACCATTCGCGATGCCCGGTGGTGGTCGTGCGCCCCGAGCAGCCGGAGCGTGCGTGACCGTCCGGCCGCACATCGAGCGCTACCGCCGTGCCCTGCCGTGCTCCAGCTCCCCTCAGCCGCCGATGACCGCCGAGACCGTGAGTGCGCTGTCGTGCTCGGAGCGCGGCCCGGGCAGGGCCGATCGTCCTGCCGGCGTCGTGACCTGCGCCCCCTCCGAACCGAGGCCTACGCCTTCTCACCCTGCGAGGGCCGGCAGGGGCATGCTGATGTCGCCGGGGAAACCCGGTGACCTCGCCCGAGGGCACGCGGATGGTCGTGGGTGGCTTGCGAGCTGCGTTCGGCTCAACGTCGCAAGGCGGGAACGCACCCCTCGGGCAGGCCTGTGTCTGCGGCACATCGCCTGGTTCCGAGCAGGCCGAGCACCGGTCGCTTTCGGGGGGTTGCGTTCCGCGAAAAGGCTGGTGAACCGCATTGATCACTGCAGTGGGCGCGAGCTCGACGCCGTACTGCAATCCGATGAGCCGACCGCGTCGCCAGGTGGCGTCCGCCAGCAGCCGCGACGAGCCGTACGGCGGCCGTGCCGAGGTCGAGCTGTGAGGATCGCCCTGGCCGGGGACACGATGCTCGGCCGTGGAGTGGGAGAGAGGATCCCGCACACGCCGCCTTCCGGCCTGTTCGACGACGGCGTCGTCGCCGTCGCCCGGGAAGCCGATCTGTTCCTGCTCAACCTGGAGTGTGCGGTCTCCGACCGTGGTCGACGCTGGCCGGACCCGGACAAGCGGTTCTTCTTCCGTGCGCCGCCGCTTGCCACCGACGTCCTGCGCCATCTCGGGGTGGACTGCGTGACGGTGGCGAACAACCACGCCTTGGACTACGGCGCCGAGGCGCTGCGTGACACGTTCGGACATCTCGATGCCGCCGGCATCGCCTGGGTCGGGGCCGGGGTGGACCAGGCCGCTGCGCGGGCACCGGTCGTCCTCGCCCGGGGCGGTGTCAGTGTGGGGATCGTGGGCGTCACCGACCATCCCGCTGCGTTCGGGGCGGGACCGAACCGGCCCGGCGTCGCCTACGCCGATCTCCGGCACGGGCCACCCCCTGGGTGGCTGCTGGGCGGTATCGCCGGCCTGGACACCGACGTCGTGGTGGTGTCCCCGCACTGGGGGCCGAACATGGTCGCCGAACCACTCGCCCATGTGCGGCGGGCTGCGGCCGAGTTCCGGTCGGCCGGTGCCACGTTGGTCGCCGGACATTCCGCGCACGTCTTCCACGGTGTCCAGGACGGGGTCCTCTACGACCTCGGCGATTTCATCGACGACTACGCCACGCATCCGCTGCTGCGCAATGACCTCGGCCTGCTCTGGCTGGCGACCGTCGATGAGCACGGTCCCGTGCGGGTGGAAGCGGTCCCGCTCGCACTCGACCATTGCCACACCCGCCTCGCCGACCCGGGCGAAGCAGCGTGGATCACCCGCCGCCTCCGGGCCGCCTGCGCCGTCTTCGGGACCGAGGTCACCGAGCGGGCGGGGCGCTTGGTCGTGGACTGCGTGCGCAGTCGGCCGGTCTGAGGCATACCGCGTGAACTCCGGTGGCGACTGCACCGCACGAGCTGACGGTGTGCCGTTCGCGGATCGTGTCGATGCCGGGCGGCACCTCGGGGACGTTTCCAGTGCTCTAGGGGTCGTTCGGCCCCTGAACGGGGACGGAGGCTTCGTACACGGTGGTGACGCCATGCAGGCCGGGCAGATCGGGGATCAACATGACTGCGCACGACGTCGCGGTCTTCGGCCGCGCCGAACACACCGCCCAGGAGTGGCTGGACACGGTCGCTGAGGCGCTGGGCACAGACGATCACCACTATGCGTACCGAATTCTGCGGACGTGGCTGCACACCGTGCGGGATCGGTTGAGTGTGGATGTCGCGGTGCATTTCGCTGCTCAGTTGCCCCTGTTGCTGCGCGGGGTGTTCTTCGACGGCTGGACACCGAGCCAGGTGCCGGTCAAGTACGACACGGAGCAGTTCCTGCTCACCTTTGGACAGGAAGCCCGGATCTCGATGGTCGAGGCACGGAGAGCGGCCGGGGCCGTCACCGCCGCACTGGACCAGCACTGCTCGCCGGGTCAGGTCGAGACCATGGTGGGCCAGCTGCCGCATGCGCTGCGCGAGCTGCTGCGACCCGGTACCACGAGCCCCTCCGGCGCGCAGGCCCCCGCGGAGCAGGAGGCGGCCGTCCCCGCCCCTCGGGGTGCCACGGTGCAGGAGCGGATCGGGCGTATCGAGCGTGATGTCCAGGTGATCGGCGACGCGGTGGGCGCTCTGGTGCACGGGCTCGAGGAGCTCCCCACCGAGGAGCCCTCGGCCGACCGGACCGCGCGCGCGGCCCGGCGTGCGCACCAGATTCTGCTCACGCTGAGCACGACGGCCGACGCCCGGCCCGGAGTGGGCTGACCTTGCGCAGCACGGTTTCGTTCGGTCGGATCGGTGGGATCCCCGTCGGGGCACACTGGTCGGCCCTGGTCGGCATCGTGCTGCTCGGGCAGCTGCTGGCGCTGACGGTGCTGCCGACGCTGGCGCCAGGGCTGGCCCCGGGGGCCTACTGGCTGGCCGGCGGCGTGGCGGCGGTGGCGTTCATCGCCTCGTTGCTGGCGCACGAGCTGGCCCACGCGATCGCCGCGCGTCGTGCAGGGCTGGAGGTGCGCAGGATCACGCTGTGGCTGCTGGGTGGCGTCTCCGAGCTCGCCGAGCAGCCGCCGCGGGCGGGGGCCGAGCTTCGGATCGCGCTGGTCGGACCGGCGGTGAGCCTCGTACTGGGTGGGCTGTTCGCGGGAGCGAGCTGGGCTGCTGTGGGCTTCGGGGCTCCTGGGCTCGTGGTGGCCACGCTGTCCTGGCTGGCCACGGTGAACGTGGTGCTCGGCGTGTTCAACCTGCTGCCCGGAACGCCGTTGGACGGTGGCCGCGTCCTGCACGGGGTGCTCTGGTGGCACAGCGGTGATCGCGAGCGCGCGACCCGTTGGGCGACGGGCGCCGGGCAGTTCGTCGGCGCTCTGCTGGCCGGGCTGGGGTTCCTGCTGGCGCTCAACGGCCGGTGGGACGGACTCTGGCTGCTGATCGTGGGCTGGTTCCTGACCGGAGCGGCGACCACCGAGCGGATGCACGAGGTGCTGGCGGGGCGGGTGGAGGGGCTGCGGGCCGGCGACGTGATGACCCGGGAACCTCACGTCGCGCCCGGGTGGTGGACCGTGCAGGCCTTCGTCGACCTCCTGCTGGGGGAGGAGGGTCCCCGTCATCGGGTGTTCCCGGTCGTCGACCTGGAGGGGCGGGCCATCGGCGTCGTCCGGCTGGCCGACCTCGCCGAGATCGGTCCGGCCGCCCGCCGCAACATCCCGGTGCGGCAGGTGGCGCGGCCGCACCCGGCTGATCTGGTTCTGGGCCCGGATGCCCCGCTCGGCCAGGTGCTGGACCGACCGCTGGTGGCCGGGCGGGACCTCGTCCTCGTCGAGCAGGACGGGCGTGTCGTGGGGATCATCACCCCCGCCGACCTGGCCCGGACCGTCGAACTCGGAGCGCTGCGCACCGAGCATCCGGGAGACCGGGGTTCCCGGCCCGGCGGGAGAGCCGCGCCGGTCGAGGACGGGGTTCGGTGAGGTCAGGAGCGAGATGACGGGAACCGGGCTCACGGCGCCCTCGGATGACGAGGCCCTGCTGCTCGCGGTCGTGCGGGAGTTCGTGGCCGATCGTCACACCGTCGAACGCGCCGCGTCCGCAACCCTCGATAGTGCCCTGGACCGTGATCTCGGTCTGGACAGCCTCGCCGTCGCCGAGCTCCTCGCCCGCGTCGAGGACACGTTCGGCGTCAGCCTGGAGCGCGGCGTGCTGGCCACCGCCACGGCGCCCCGGGACGTTCTGGCTGCCGTGAGGAGGGCACCGCGGCGAGGCCCGCGCCAGCCTCGCGTACGGCACGAGGTGCCTGAGCACGTCGACCGAATCCCGGACGAGATCGCGACCCTCACCGAGGCGCTGTGCTGGCATGCCCGCACCCACCCGGACCGGGTCCACCTACGCCTGCTCGCCGACAGGACCGAGGAACTGGTCGGTTACGGCGATCTGCGCCGGGATGCGGGTACGGTGGCCGCCGGACTGCTCGCCCGCGACCTCCGTCCCGGTGATGCGGTCGCCATCATGCTCCCCACCGGTCGCGACTACTTCGCCGGCTTCACCGGAACACTCCTGGCCGGGGGTGTCCCGGTGCCGATCTACCCGCCGGCGCGTCCGTCCCAGCTCGCGGAGCATCTCCGCCGTCAGGTGCGCATCCTCGACAATGCCCGGGCCCGCCTGCTCATCACCGATCCCGAGGCGGCTCTCCTGGCGCGACTGCTGCAAGGCCACGTCGAGTCGGTGCGCCACGTCCTGACTCCTGCCGAGCTGAGCGGCCACGGCGAAGCGAGCCCCGTCGGCCGCACCGCCACCGACCTCGCTCTGCTGCAGTACACCTCCGGCAGCACCGGCGACCCCAAGGGCGTCGTGCTGACCCATGCCAACCTGCTGGCCAACATCAGGGCGATGGGCAAGGCCGCGCGGGTCTCCACCGCGGACGTGTTCGTCAGCTGGCTTCCCCTCTACCACGACATGGGTCTGATCGGCGCCTGGCTGTCCAGCCTGTACTTCGGGCTGCCACTGGCGGTGATGTCGCCGGTGGCCTTCCTCACCCGGCCGTCGCGGTGGCTGTGGGCCGTCCACACCCAGCGGGGCACGCTGTCGGCGGCGCCGAACTTCGCCTACGAGCTGTGTCTGCGTAAGGTCGGCGACGCCGAGCTGGAGGGGCTCGATCTCAGCTCGTTGCGCATGGCGTTCAACGGTGCCGAGCCGGTGAACGCGAACACCGTCGCACGCTTCGCCGAGCGGTTCGCCCCCTATGGGCTGCGCCGCGACGCGCCGGCGCCCGTCTACGGGCTTGCCGAGTCCTGCGTCGGTCTCACCTTCCCGCCGGTCGGGCGCGAGCCGGTCGTGGACCGGGTCGCGCGGGAGGAGTTCCTGCGTACCGGGCGCGCCGTCCCGGCCGCCGACCGCGACCCGGATCCACTGCGGTTCGTGGCGTGCGGTCGGCCGATCCCGGGCCACGAGATCCGGGTGGTCGACGCCGCCACGAACGAGCTCGGCGACCGGCGTGAGGGTCGGATCGAGTTCCGTGGTCCCTCCGCCACCGCCGGATACTTCCGCAACCCGCAGGCGACCCGGGCGCTCGCCCGGCACGGCTGGCTCGACACCGGCGATCTCGGGTACCTCGACGGCGGCGAGCTGTACGTCACCGGCCGCGTCAAGGATCTGATCATCCGGGCCGGCCGGAATCTGCACCCCGACGAGCTCGAACACGCGGTGGGCGACGTCCCGGGAATCCGCAGGGGCTGTGTCGCCGTCTTCGCGGCCCCCGGGCGGGCCGGGGACACCGAACGTCTGGTGGTTCTCGCCGAGACGCGCCAAGCCGACGCCGCCGCGCTCGCTGCGCTGCGTGACCGGATCATCGCGGTCACCGTCGACCTGCTCGGCACCCCACCGGACGACGTCGTGCTCGCCCGGCCGGGTGTGGTCCCGAAGACCTCCAGCGGCAAGATCAGACGAGCGACCAGCCGGGAACGGTACGAGCGGGGCGAACTGGGCGCCCCTCGCCGCCCGGTGTGGTGGCAGCTGGCCCGGTTCGGTGCGCGGTCGGTGCTGCCGCGGCTGCGCCACGCCGTCCGGTTCGGCTCCACTACGGCTTTCGCCGCGTGGTGCTGGTTGCTGCTGGTGGCGGTGGGGCTGCCGACCCTGATCGCCGTGGCGCTACTTCCCGGCCTCGCCGCCCGCAAGGCCGTCGGGTGCCGGGCGGCCCGCAGCCTCGCCCGCCTGACCGGCACCCCGATCGCCGTCACCGGTGCCGACCGCCTCGCACAGCTCCCGGCCTGCGTCGTGGTCGCCAACCACGCCAGCTACCTCGACGCCATCGCGATGTCCGCCGCCCTGCCCGGCCGCTACACGTTCGTGGCCGGCGAGGTCTTCGCGACCAAGCCGCTGACCGGGTTCCTGCTGCGGCGCATCGGCACCCGGTTCGTCGAGCGGTCCGACCGCGAACAGGCCCTGTCCGACACCCATCGCCTGGCGGAGGCCGCCCGCGCCGGTGAGCGGCTCGTGCTGTTCCCCGAGGGTGGCCTCTCGCCCGTTGCGGGCCTGCGCCCGTTCCACACCGGTGCGTTCGTGATCGCGGCGAGTGCGGGGCTCCCGGTCGTGCCGGTCGCGATCTCGGGTACCCGCGCGATGATGTGGCCCGAGCGCGGTGCGGTCATCTCCCGAGGTGCCGTCCACCTGGTCGTCGGTGAGCCGATCTCCGTGGCCGGTGGGGGCTGGGAAGCCGCCGTCGTGATGGCACGCACGGCCCGATCCACGATCGCCGAGCACTGCGGCGAGCCCGATCTGGGCTGGTGAGGCTGCCCGCAGTGGCATGTCCGCGCTGGACGCCGTCATCCGAAGGCGCCGGCTCGTCGAGGTGTTCGGCGCCGGAGGTTGCGGCCCGGCGGGTCAGGTGCTCACCTTCCTCCGAGAGCCGCTGGAGCGAGCACCGGTCCGCGTCGAGACCGGGTACGCCGGTGGCTGCGCCGGCCATGCCTGCGAGTACTGAGGCGAGCGGTGCGTCAGCCCAGGGAAGGGCCGGCTTCCACCCAGCCGTGTTCGCACACCACGTCCCACCGACGCCCGAACGCCGACACTCCCCGTAGCGTGACGTCGAGGTCATCGGGGACCCGATGGGGTGCGGTGAGGGTCCCGGCGGACCGGTCGGGGGTCAGCCCGAGGACCGCTGTGAGCGCGCCGAAGGGCGCGGCCGCGGCCCAGGCCTGCGGTGAGCAGCTGGTCGGGTGGAGCACGGGGAAGCGGGTGTCTTCGCGCGGGTAGCCGGTCAGCACCTCGGGTAGTCGCCAGCCGAAGTGGGCGGCGGCGTCGACCAGCGCCCACAGCAGGACCGCCGCGTCCGCCCGGCGGCCCTGCCTCGCCAGCCCGACGCAGGCGATGGCGGTGTCGTGCGGCCAGACCGTGCCGTTGTGGTATTCGGCCGGGTTGTAGCCGAGGTCGGCGGTGCTCATCGTCCGCACCCCCAGCCGGAGAACAGGTCCGGGGCCAGCAGCGCCTCGGCGATGCGGTCCGTCCGGGAGTCCGCCGCGATCCCGGTCATGAGCAGGTGACCGATGTTCGAGGTGAGCGAGTCGACCCGGCGGCCGTCCGGGTCGAGGGCGAGGGCGTAATGGCCGCCCGCCGGCGTCTCCACCCAGAAGTCGTGGTCGAACCGCTCTCGGAGCGCCCGCGCGTCCCGCTCCAGCCGGTCGGCGTACGTCTGGTCACCCCAGACGGTCCGAGCGATGTCGGCCAGCCCGAGCCGGGCGGCGTACGCGTAGCCCTGCACCTCGCAGACCGCCAGCGGTGGCGAGGCCGGCGAGCCGTCGGCGAACAGCATCGAGTTGCGCGAGTCCTTCCAGGACTGAACGTCGATGCCGTGAGCGGACCGGCGGCGGAACTCGACGTACCCCCGCCCGGTGAGGTCCGCCGGGCCTTCGATCCAGCCCATCGCGGCGCGCAGGTTCGGCTCGAGCTCGCGCATCAGCTGCTCGTCACCCGTCCACCGCCAGGTCTCGGCCGCGAGCAGGAGGTAGAGCGGGGTCGCGTCGACCGATCCGTAGTACGGCAGGGAGCTGCCCAGCGCGGCCACCTTGCCGACCCTGAGCTCGTGCAGGATCTTTCCCGGCTCGGCGTCCCGCGCCGCGTCGTCACCGGTCGCCTGCAGGTGGCCCAGCGCCCGCAGCGCGGTGCGGGCCGGGTCCTGGCCGAGTGCCATCGCCAGCAGGCAGGTGATGACGGTGTCCCGGCCGAAGACCGCCATGAACCAGGGCAGCCCCGCCGCGGGAAGCAACGACTCCTCGTGATCGTGCCGGATCCCGTGCATGCGCAGGGCGGCCAGGTCGGCTACCGACCGCCGGTAGGTCTCGGCCAGCGGCGCGGACGGCGTCTCCAGCACGGGTACGGCGCGCCGCCACCGCTCGACACGGCCGAGCGCCTGCCGCTCGGCGCGACGGAGTTCACCCACCGGGTCACTGTGCTCGGCGTGCAGGTCGTCGCCCAGCAGCACGACACAGGCCTGGACGCGCCATGTGGTCCGCGGCTGAACCGCCACCTCGAAGTAGACCTCGCCCTCACCCGGAACGCCCGGCTCGGAGAAGGACAGCTGGACACCGGCCCGCCAGTCGCCGTCAGGCGGGCGCCCGTCCATCCGGCGCTCCTGCGCGGAGAACCGGTACACCCCCGGCCTCGGCAGCCACTGTCTGGTCGTCGATGCGGGCGGCATGCTCCGGGCGAAGAGGAGGTCCGGCTTGCCCAGCTCGCGGCGCTTCACCTCGAACAGGTCGGCGAAGTCGGCGTCGAACTCGTACCGGACGACGATCCGCTCGACCTCGCGGCCGTGGTTGGTGACCGACAGCGTCTCGCGCAGGCCGGCCTGGCTCACCCGCAGCCGGCGGCGGGTGCTCATCCGCGGGGCGGTGCCGGCGTCGCGGCGGGGGATCTGCCCGTAGACCGACCAGCAGAAGTGGGCGCCGTCCTCGCCGCCGCCGAGCAGGGCCGGCCGTTCCCCGTTCACCTCCATCCGCCACCGGCGCAGCACCCGCACGTCGTCCGCGTACAGCCCCTCGCCGCCGGAGCCGGCGTCACCGTGCGGGTCGGCGACGTAGAAGCGGTTGCCGTCCAGGACGACGACGTCCCTCACCGGACCGCCACGGCTCGCCCGTCCCTGCTGCTCAGCAGGGCGCACTCGATCACCCGGACCGTGTCCCTGGCCTCCTCGGCAGGTACCGGCACCGGGCCTTCCCCACGGATCGCAGCCGCCATCTCCCGGTAGAACGACTCGTAGGCCCCCGGGACGCTCGCGAGCCGGCCGGTCAGCCACGCTCACCGCCGGCGTCGGCGGTGAGCGTGCCGTACCGCTGCTCATCCTCCATGCCCCAGCCCGCGTCGCCCGGCCGCCGGCCGGCCAGCAGCGCTGCGATCTGACCGTCGAGACCGTGCTTGACGAACGATCCCGCGTGGCCGTGCACCTCGAACCGGGGGCCTGGGGGGCGTATCAGCGAGCCGGCGTGCAGGATCACCCGAAGCTGCCCGTAGCCGAGCACGAGGTGGAAGTAGTCGTCCACGACAGCGCCCGTGCGCTGCGCGCGGACGTCGGCCAGGACGGTCTCGGGGAGGCCGAAGAGGTTCACCGCCTGGTCGATCAGATGCGCGCCCAGGTCGTAGAGGAGGCCGGCGCCGGGCTGGTCCCGTTCCTGCCACCGGTGGACCACCGGGTCCGGGCTGAAGCGGTCGTAGCGGGCGATGTACGTGCTGACCTGTCCGAGCACACCGCCGCGGACACACCGCTTCACGGTCAGGAAATCGTTGTCCCAGCGCCGCTGGTGGAAGATGCTCAAGCGCCGGTCCTGCCGCCCCGCGAGTTCGATCAGCTCGTCCGCCTCGGCAGAGGTGACCGCGAAGGGCTTGTCGACGACCACGTGTCGACCGGCCAGCAACGCGGCGCGGGCGAGCTCGTGGTGGACGGCGTTCGGCGCCGCGACGACGACCAGTTCGACGGCCGGGTCGTCCAGCAGATGGGTCGCCGCCTGCACGACCGGCACCGACGGGAGGTCACGGTGCACCCGGTCCGGCTTCCCGGAGACGACGGCCCGCAGCCGCAGCCGTGGTTCGGCGGCGATCAGCGGGGCGTGGAGGTCCGCGCCGGAGGTGCCGTAGCCGACGAGGCCGACGCCGATCGCGTCCCCGCTCATCCCGACCGATCCCCGTACACGAGGGCGATCTTCACCGCCCCCTGCGGGTGCTCGTCCAGCCACCGGTACCCGGCCGGGGCCGCATCGAACCGGAACGTCCGGTCGAGCATCCCGTCGACCGAGACCCGGTCGGTGTAGAGCAGCCGGGTCGCGGTGTCCAGGACCCGACGCCGGTCCCAGAGCGGCGCATGCCGGTGCGGCGCCCCCCAGGCCCCGACCGACGCGATCAACGACAGCCGGTTGTGGTGGAACTCCTCGCCGAGCCGCACGTTCGCCGCGCCGCCCTGGTAGAAGCCCGCCGCCACGACCGTGCCACCCAGCCCGGCCGCCGCCAGCGCACCCTGCAGCCCCCGGTCGGACCCGGACACCTCGATCGCCACGTCCACGCCGCGGCCCTCGTTCAGCTCGCGGATCCGCAGGCCGAGCGGGTGTGGGTCTGCGGGATCGAGCACGTAGGTGGCGCCGAAGCCCGCGGCGAGCTTCCGCCGGTGCGGGTCCGGGTCGACGCCGAGGACGTTCTGGATGCCCTCGAGCCGGCACATCTGGATCGCCAGCAGGCCGATCGCCCCGAGCCCGTGCACGCTGACCGCGTCCCCGAGCTTGATCTCCGCGTCGTGGACGGCCTGCAGCGCGACGGCGGCCAGGCTGACGAACAGCGCCCGTTCCAACCGCTCGGCCGTGGGCAGCACCACCAGTGGGTAGGTGGCCTGCAGCGACGCGGCCACGTCGAGCACCGTCTCCTCCTGGTGCGGCGTGCCGGTGTGCACCAGGTCGCCCACCTTGACGGCGGTGACTCCCGAGCCGATCTCAACGACCTCGCTGACCATCTCGTAGCCGAGCGTCACCGGGTATGCGGACGCGCTGCCGGCCGGCGGGGCGACGAAGGCGCGCAGGCCTCGGTCGAACACCTTGTCGGAGAACGCCGAGGTCCCGCGGTAGAGGCTCAGCTCGGTGCCGTGGCTGATCCCGCTCAGCCGGGCGCGCAGCCGCACCTCGCCCGGTTGGAGCGGGCGGGACGGTTGCTCGGACAGCCGCAGCCGGCGCGGGCCGTCCAGAACCAGCGTTCGGGGCACCGCACCCCCTTCCGCAACTACGCTCAGCCCGACGTCCGCGACCGGCAGGCGGCGGGACACATCGTCCCACCTGAGAGAAGGCCCGATGGGGATGAAGCTCTCGTGCCAGGAGCAGTTGTTGCCGGGCGACAGCCTCCGGGCCAAGTCCGACTTCGCGCGCCGGGCCGGTTTCGACGGCATCGAACTGCGTGCCCGCGGAGACGGCCACTTCGCCGGCCGCCTGCCGGAGCTGCGCGCCGCGGCCCGCGCCGGCGTGCTGATGCGGACGGTGTGCCCGGACACCGATCACTTCATCGGAGACTTCGACGCGGAGCTGCGGCGCGACGCCATCGCCCAGCTGCGCTCGCAGCTCAGCGTCATCGCCGAGCTCGGCGGTGACGGGGTGCTCACCCCGGCGAGCTGGGGGATGTTCAGCCTGCGGCTGCCTCCGTTCACCCCGCCGCGCAGCGCCGCGGATGACCGCGAGGTGCTGTTCGAGGCGCTGGCGGAGCTCGGCGAGCACGCCGCGCGGGAGGGGGTCTGGCTCGCCCTCGAACCGCTCAACCGGTACGAGGACTACATGATCAACCGGCTGGACCAGGCGGCCGAGCTGGCAGAGCAGGTGCGGCGGGAGCTCGGCTACGACTCCGTCCGGGTGTGCGCGGACCTCTTCCACATGAACATCGAGGAGGACGACCTGGCCGGGGCCATCACCGGCGCCGGGTCGCGGATCGCGCACGTCCACGTCGACGACTCGAACCGGCTGCAGCCCGGCACCGGTCACCTGGACTTCCCCGCCGCCTTCGGTGCGCTGCACCAGATCTCCTACGACGGCTGGCTCGCGCTCGAGTGCCGGCTGCGGGGCGACCCGCAGACCGCTCTGCCGGCCGCGGCCCGCTTCCTCGCCCGCTTCCGGTAACCCGGATCCTTCTCAGGGCAGCATGCGCAACCAGGTCCAGCTCATCGCCTACGCCGACCGGCTCGGCGGGTCGCTGCCCGGCCTCGCGCGACTGCTGGAGGGACCGCTCGCCGGGCTCTTCGGCGGAGTGCACGTGCTGCCGTTCTTCCTCCCCTACGACGGCGCGGACGCCGGCTTCGACCCCGTCGACCACCTGACCGTCGACCCGCGGCTGGGCGGATGGGAGGACGTGCGGCGGCTCGCCGGGTCGTCGGACATCGTCGCCGACCTCATCGTCAACCACGTCTCGGACCGGTCCGTGCAGTTCCGGGACGTCGTCGAGCGTGGCGGGCAGTCGCCGTACACCGGGATGTTCCTCACCTACGACCGGGTCTTCTCCGCCGGCGCGAGCGAGGCCGACCTGGTCCGCATCGTCCGGCCCCGGCCGGCCCTGCCCTTCACCCCGGTCGTCCTCGGTGGGCGGCAGCGGCTGGCGTGGACCACCTTCACCGGCCATCAGATCGACCTGGACGTGCACCATCCGATCACCCGCCGGTACCTCTCGGCGGCACTGCGGCAGCTCGCGGACTGCGGGGTCGCGATGGTCCGGCTGGACGCCGTCGGCTACGCCGTGAAGACAGCGGGGAGCTCGTGCTTCATGACGCCCGAGACCGTCGAGTTCATCGTCGACATCGCCGCCGAGGCCCGGCGACTCGGTCTCGAGGTGCTCGCCGAGGTGCACGCGCCCCATCGATACACGGTCCAGACCGCCGGGCGCGTCGACCGGGTCTACGACTTCGTGCTCGCGCCGCTGATCCTGCACACGGTCTTCACCGGCGACAGCCGCCCCCTGCGCGACTGGTTGGCCCGCCGGCCCGGCAACTCGGTGACCGTGCTCGACACCCACGACGGCATCGGGATGGTCGACGCGGGGCCCGGCCGGGACGCCGCGGACCGTGGCCTGCTCTCCGCCGCTCAGATCGACGCGCTCGTGGCCACGATCTCCCGCAACAGTGGCGGCACCAGCCGGGCGAGCACCGTGCACGGCGGCGGGGGCGGCGTCTACCAGGTGAGCTGCACCGCGTACGACGCCGTCGGCCGGGACGACCGGCGCTACCTGCTGGCCCGGCTGCTGCAGCTGTTCACGCCCGGGATCCCGCAGATCTACTACGTCGGCCTGCTCGCCGGCCGCAACGAGCCCGGGCTGGCCGCCCGTACCGGGGACGCGCGGGAGATCAACCGCCGCAGCTACACCGGGGCCGAGGTCGGCGAGGCCCTCCGGCGACCGGTGGTCCGGGCGCTGACCCGGCTGATCCGCCTCCGCACCACGCACCCGGCCTTCGGCGGCGAGTTCACGCTGCTCGACCCTCCGGCCGCAGACCTGGCCATGGTGTGGCGCGCCGGTCGCGCCCGAGCCGAGCTGCGGACCCGCCTGGCCGACGCCTCCTGCCGGCTGACCTTCACCGCCGATGGCGCCGCGCAGACGATCACGGGTGCACGACTGCTCGAGCTGTCATGACGTCGGCGTTGTAGAAGTTCTGGAGGTAGGCCAGGGCGGCCTGCTGGTGCTGCTCGTAGCCACCTTCCGTGGCCGGTTGGTAGACGCAGGTCGCATCCCGGACCACGGTGACCTCGATGCCTCGCCGGAATGCGTCGTAGGCGGTGTGCCGGCAGCAGCAGTCGGTGTGCTGGCCGACGATCACGACCCGTCCGAGGTCGTGCACCCGGCAGGTGGTGTCCAGATCGGTGCCGCTGAAGGCGGAGTAGTTCCGTTTCGGCACGATGATGTCGTCGGCCTCGGGCCGCAGTTCGGGGATCACCCGGGCTCCGGGGGACCCGGCGAGCGCGTGTTCGCCGAACACCGCGAACTCGAAGTCCCCGGGCCGGTGGGCGTCGTTGCCATAGATGACGAGCCAGTCATCGCGGCGCCGGGCCTCGTCGGCCAGTACGGTGATCGGCTCCACGATGTCCTTGGCCGCGGGGTTCGCGAGTACTCCGTGGACGAAGTCCTCGAGCATGTCGAGGATGATGAGGCCTGTCTTCATGGGGTTCTCCCGCCACGTCGTAGGAATGTGAGGCCGACGGCCGGGTGCGGGTCAGGTCTGGGCCGGCGCGTCGATCAACCCGTAGTGGCCGTCGTAGCGGTGGTAGAGCACGCTGCCCCGTCCCTGGTCGGCGTCGAGAAAGAACAGGAAGGGCAGGTCGGTCAGCAGCAGCCGCCGCACGGCCTCCTGGACGTCGAGCACCGGCGCGGGCTGGGCGCTCGGCGTCAGCGCAACGGTGTACGGGCCCAGCCGGTCGGGCACGACATCGACCTGGGCGAGGCGCAGTCCCGATCCGGCCCGGTAGACCACACTGTCGAGCCCGCTGGTGGCTTCGACGAAGAGATGGAAGTCGTGGTCCAGGTCGTTCATGTCGGCGACGGCCTCATCGATGGAGCAGCGGGGCGGGCTGACACTCTTGTGCCGGATGATCTCCCGCCCCTCGGGCGGCCGGGGGAAGTAGGGCTTGCGCTGCGCGGGTGGTGCGTCGTGCTGCCACTCGTGTGGGTCCCGGTGGTATATCCGGCTCCGCCGGGCCTCCCAGTCCAGCGCACCCGCTCCAGCCGGTGCTGCAGCCGGGCGACGAGCCGGTCCACCGCCTCGCGCGGGGTGGACGCGGAGGTCTGCACCCGGACGAGCCGGCCGTTGAGATCGATGTTGACCTGCGCGGTGACCGGTTGCTCCCGGGCCGGGTCGCCGTGACGGACGATCCGGACCCGGACGTGCAGTGCAGGTTGCCTGCCGTGATGCAGCGCCGCTGCGACTTTCCCCCGCGCGTAATCGGCCAGGTCCGGCTGCACCCCGCCCTCCAGCTGGACGACGATCTCCGGCGCGGTGACGTGCTCTCGTTCCTGACGCATGTGCTGCTCCTTCTCCGGCGCTGCCGCCCGTCCGGGGCCGGGCCTCATCCCTTGACCACCCCGAGCGGGCGTAACCGCGCCACGCGCCGGGCCGGTCCTGCGTGCTCGCAGCAGTCGACGACCTCGATCACGTGCTGCCGATCGGGATCTTGGTGGGCGTGCGCCGGGCGGGCTGCTCGGGCACCGGGATACGGATCTCGAGGATGCCGTTGTGGTAGCCGGCGGTGATGTCGGACTCGGAGACGCCTTCGGGGCGGGGCAGGGTGCGGACGAGGCTGCCGTAGTGCTGTTCGTGACGAAGGAAACCCCTGCCCTCGGTCTTGTCCCCGGTGCGGCGCTCGGCCTTGATCTGCAGCGTGCCGTCGGACGCGGTGATCTCGACGTCCTTCTCGGGCAAGTGCCGGGCAGCTCGGCCCGGACGACGAGAGCGTCGCAGTGTGCTCATCAGCTCAGCTCCGCATCTGTCGTGGTCATGCACCGTCGAGGTTGCCCGTGAGGCCCCGAACCCGTCAGGGCCGTTGGTCTTCTCGCCGGGTCTGCGGGTCCGTCTCCAGGACGGGCCTGTCGGACCTCGGGAAGCGAGGCCTTCGGCCCATCGATGGCGGCGGCGGACGCCTTAGAGCGACCGGCAAATGAGGTTCCTGCGTGTCGTTGCAGGTAGAGGCACGGACCCCCAGTGATCATGGGATTGCTGAAGTCCTGATGATCGCCTGGAGGGCCCGTGCCTCTGTTGCCAGCATCT
>NZ_JAHDTG010000096.1 GCF_018531475.1 Pseudonocardia mahuensis | reverse complement strand
CCTCGGCGCCGACACCGCCGTCGCCGGCTGCGCCCGCTGCCAAGCCTGCAGCTCCCTCAACCTCGTCCAACACGCCGGCACCACACCCCCCTGCAACCCCACCACCACCGACACCGGCACCGGCACCCCACTGCTGCAGATCGGCAAACGCCCCCACGCCTGACCCACCCCGGGCCAGTGCAGCCCACGTCCCCAAGACGTCGACCATGCTCCGGCTGGAGCCGGACGGGACCAGCGTGGGCCCCACCCGGCCCGGCCACGAGCCCCGACGGCGGCCTCTCGGCGCCGAGGGCTGAGCGGGTCAGAATTCGCCCGGGCCGAGCCGGGCCGGGCTGGGCTGGGCAGGAACGGCGTGCTCGATGACCGGTGGGGACCTCGACGGGAAGCGGCTCCCGGCCCTCCGACCCCATCAAGATCAGCATTTTCGGGACCACAGCTGCACGGGTGCAGCCCATGTCCCGCAATTGACGATCATGAGCGGGCACGTCCGGTCGACGCCAGGGTCGGACCTACGCGGGCCGGAAGGCCCGACCGGCAGACCGCACGAGATCGGTCCGGCAGGGGTCCAGCTGAGGGAGTCAGCACCGGACGATCACGACATACGGCCGGGCCGGGCCGGACCGGCCAACCAGGCGAGGCCGGGCCGGGGAGCGTCAGGCCGGGGGCAGCTCCCGCCAGCGTTCGGCGTAGCGCCGCTCCCGGGCCGCGCGCTTGTCGGCGGTCGCCTCGTCCCGCACCGCGGCCGCGGTGCCCTGCGGATAGCCGGCCTTGACCGCGCGGTGCTCGGCCGTCTCGTACATGTAGGCCACCGAGTAGAAGAAGCCGAGGAGCAGGCCCGAGAGCACAGCGGCCGCGCGGACCCAGGCGGGTCCGGGGATCAGCACGTAGAGCAGCACCGCGATCGGCGCCAGCTGCACGGCCGTGCGGGCCAGGTGGCGCAGCTGCCAGGTCTTCGTGGTGACGTCGTGCAGGATCCAGCTACGGTGTTTCGCGGGCAGGCCGAAGCCGAGCGCGTACGCCACCCACCGGACCGGCCCAGGGCGCTTCGGCCCGTCCTGATCCGTACCCGCCATGTGACCACCGCTCCGACGTCGGGACCACCCCCGTGCGCGGGGCAGCCCAATGTTTTGTGTACCAATCAAAGGTACGCTGTCGCCGTGGCGCAGCAACTCGCGAGTGACGCAGCCGACGAGCTGATCAACTCCGATCCGCTGCGACTCGACCGCCAGGTCTGCTTCGCGCTCTCCGTCGCGGCGCGCAGCGTGGTGGCGCTCTACCGCCCACTACTCGAGCCGATGGGGCTGACCCACCCGCAGTACCTGGTCATGCTCGCGCTGTGGGAGCGCTCCCCGCTGTCGGTCAAGGAGCTCAGCGGACTGCTGCAGCTCGATCCCGGAACGTTGTCCCCGCTGCTCAAGCGGCTCGAGTCGGCAGGGCTCGTGCAGCGGCGCCGGAGCACCACCGACGAGCGCACGCTGGCCGTCACCCTCACCGATGCCGGCCGGGCGCTGCGCGCGGAGGCCGAGAAGGTGCCGCCCGCGATCGTCGAACGGCTCGGGATGGAGCTCGGCGAGCTGGAGGATCTGCATGCGGCGTTGACGAACCTGATCGCCGCCGCCCGGTCGACGTAGCCCCTCACCACCTGCTGTTTCTCCGATAGTGTTCGCCCCTCTACTATGAGAGTCGACGCTGACCCGAGGAGGACGACGGATGGCCCAGCTCGCACTGCCGGACGAGGTCGAGGTGGTGAACGTCGGTCTGCCGATGTTCGCCGACGCGATCCGGGACCAGGGACGTCCCGTCCAGCACGTCGACTGGCGGATCCCGGCCGGCGGTGACCTGGCTGCGGTGGCCGCGCTCGGCCGACTCTACGGCGACCACGCCGCCGCCATCGACGAGGCCAACGCCGAGGTGGTGCGCCGGCTCAACGAAGGCGTCCCGCAGCTCGTCGGCATCTCGACCGTGGCTGATGCGGTGCCCGGTTACGAGGGCCGGATGATCCTGCACTCCGGGCCGACGTTGCCGTACCTCGACCACTGCGACCCGCTGCGCCGCTCGATGCGCGCCGCCGTCGTCGCCGAGGGCTGGGCGTCCGATGTGGAGGAGGCGGGCGGCCTGCTGGCACGCGGTGAGATCACGCTCGACGCCGCCAACCACCACGACGCCGTTGTCCCGATGGCCAGCGCGGTCGGGCCGTCGCAGCCGGTGTTCGTCGTGGAGAACCGCGAGGGCGGCACCCGGGCGTTCTCCTCGATCAATCAGGGCCCCGGCGAGGTCGCCTGGTTCGGCCGCGAGACCGACGCCGCCATCGCCCGGCTGCGCTTCCTCGCCGAGATCGGCGGGCCGGCCATCCGCCGCATCGTGGAAGCCGCGGGGCCGCTGGACATCCTCGCGATCGCCGCCCAGGGCATCACCATGGGCGACGACCTGCACATGCGCACCCAGGCCGCGACGAACCTGCTGACCCGCACCTGGCTGCCGCACATCGCGGCGCTGCCGGACGACGCCCGGGAGCCGTTCGCCCAGTACCTTGGCGGCAACCACCTGTTCTTCCTCAACCTGGCCATGGCCGCCGCGAAGTCGCTGCAGCTGTGGGCCCAGCAGGTCGGGGGCTCCAGCATCGTCACCACGATGTCGCGCAACGGGACGACCTTCGGCATCAAGCTCGCAGGCTCCTCGGACTGGCACATCACCGAGGCCCCGCCGGTCGGCGAGGCCATGTACTACTCGGGTCAGGGGCCGGAGACCAGCGCCAAGGACATCGGCGACAGCGCCGTCCTCGAACTGACCGGCATGGGCGGCCCGGCCGCCGGCGGTTCGCCCGCGGTCGCGGCGTTCCTCGGCGGGACCATGGCCGACGCCGCCGCCGCCACGGAGGGCTTCCAGGCGATCTGCGCCGGCAGGAGCAGCCGCTTCACCCTGCCCCCGATGGGTTTCGTCGGGACCCCGCTCGGCGTCGACGTGCGCAAGGTCGTCGAGCTGGGCATCACCCCGAAGGTGACCACCGGGATCCTGCACATCAGCGACGGCTCCGGGCAGGTCGGCGCGGGTGTGGCCGCCGCCCCGGTCGAGTGCTTCGTCTCGGCCCTGCACGACCTGGACCGGCGTCTCTCCGGCAGCGGACAGGGCTGACCGGGACCGAGTGGGGAACGTCTCCATCCACTATCGTGAAAAGCATCTTTCATCGTAGATCTCAGAGAGGTGGTGTGATGGACGGGATCGCCGACATGGGCGGCACCGACGGCTGGGGATCGGTCGCGGCGCCGACCCGTGACGAGCCCGTGTTCGCCGAGACCTGGGAGGGGCGGGCGTTCGCGCTGACGCTGCTCACGATGGGTCGCGTCTCGGGCCAGAACCTGGACGCCTTCCGGCACGCGCTGGAGCGGCTCGACCGCACCGCGTACCTCGACGACGGATACTACGGCCGCTGGCTCAACGCCGCCGAACTGATGCTCACCGACAGCGCCATCCTGGCGCCGGGCGCCGTCGACGCCCGGGCCCGCAAGCTGCGCGGGGACGACGTCGAGGAGCCCTCGGTCCCCGAGCCGAATAAGCCCGACTACGCGCCCACCGCGGCCGGCTCGCTGCGCACCGTGGAGGCGGAGCCCCGGTTCAAGGTCGGGGACACCGTCCGCGCCAAGGACATGTCGCCGGCCGGGCACACCCGGCTGCCCCGGTACGTGCGCGGCCACACCGGCGTCGTCGAGATCATTCAGCCCGCGGCGCTGCTGCCGGATACGCACGCGCACTTCCAGGGCGAGAACGCCCAGCACGTCTACTCCGTGCGCTTCGACTCCCACGAGCTGTGGGGTGCCGACGCCGAGTCGTTCCAGCTCACCATCGAGCTGTTCGAGAGCTACCTGGAGCCCGTTTCATGAGCACCGCCGAATCCTCCACCGAGCGCATCCCCGCGTCCCTGCGCACCGAGGCGCTGGAGCAGTTGCTGACCGAGCGTGGGCTCGTCGACCCCGCGGTGATGGACAAGTTCATCGCCAACTACGAGACCAACGTCGGCCCGCTCAACGGGGCCAAGGTCGTCGCCAAGGCGTGGACCGACCCCGAGTACCGCAAGCGTCTGCTCGACGACGGCACCACCGCGATCAAGGAGCTCGGCTTCTCCGGCCCGCAGGGCGAGCACATCGTGGTCGTGGAGAACACCCCGACCACCCACAACGTCACCGTGTGCACGCTGTGCTCGTGCTACCCGTGGCCGGTCCTGGGCCTGCCGCCGTCGTGGTACAAGGACCCGGCCTACCGGGCCCGCGTCGTCAAGGAGCCCCGCAAGGTCCTCTCCGAGATGGGCCTCGACCTGGCCGACGACGTCGAGATCATCGTGCGCGACTCCAGCAGCGAGGTCCGCTGGCTGGTGCTCCCGGAGCGCCCGGCCGGCACCGAGGATCTCTCCGAGGAGGAGCTGGTCCCCCTGATCACCCGCGACGCCCTGGTGGGCGTGGCCAAGGTCGCTGCGCCGTGAGCGGCTCGGCGATGGCACCGCTCGCGATCGACGGGCCGACCGCGCCGCCGCGGTCGAACGGCGAGCTGGTGTTCGCCGAGCCGTGGGAGAGCCGCGCGTTCGGGATGGCGGTCAGCCTGCACGACGCGGGTGCCTTCGAGTGGTCGCAGTTCCAGGCCGCGCTGATCGCGCGGATCGCGGCCTGGGAGAAGGGCCACGCGGAGGGCGAGTGCTGGAACTACTACCAGCACTGGCTCGGCGCCCTGGAGGACGTGCTGGCCGCCGACGGCACCGTGTTCGCCGACGAGGTCGCCACCCGCGCCGGTGAGCTCGCCGCCCGTCCGGCGGGCTACGACCACCGCGACGACGAGGAGCACGGCCACGGGCACGGCCACGCGCACTGACACACCCCAATAGCCACGAACGGCACTTTCGTTCAAACCTATTGAACGAAAGTGCCGTTCGTGGCGTTAGGGGAGCGGGGTCAGACGCGGGTTCGGGTGGCGGCCCGTACCTCGTCGTAGATCTCCTGGTGGCGGCGGGCGCTCGCCTCCCAGGTGAACCGGGGCAGCACCGCGCGGCCGGCGGCCGCGAGCCGCTCCCGCAGAGCCGGGTCGTCGATCATCCTGTACATGGCCGCGGCGAGGGCCTCGTGATCGCCGACGGCCGGCAGCAGAGCGCTCTCCCCGTCGACGAGGTACTCGCCGAACACCGGAAGGTCCGACGCGATCACCGGCAGCCCGGCGCCCATCGCCTCCAGCACGACGAGGCCCCAGCCCTCCTTGACCGAGGGGAACGACAGCGCGTCGGCCGCGTGGTACCACCCGGCCAGCTCGGCCTCGTCCACAGTGCCCAGCAACACGACGTCCTCGCCGAGGGTGAGCCCCAGTTCGGGCAGCGAGGCCAGCGCGGCCTCGCGGTAGGCGGTGTAGTCCTGGAACGAGTGCCCGCCGACGATCGCGAGCACCGCCTGCGGACCCCGCTCACGCTTGAGCTCGGCGAGCGCCCGGAACGCGTGCACGGTGCCCTTGCGGGGCTCCACGCCACCGACGGCGAGGAAGACGAACTTCCCGCTCGTCGCGTCCGGTCCGGCCCCGATCCGGTCCCGCAGCGCGTCCCGGTAGCCCCGCAGCGGGGGCGGGAATCGGTCGACGTCGACGCCGTTGGGGACCACGTCGGTGCTGCGCCCGTACTCGTCGCGCAGGATGCCGCGCCACTGCTCGCTGACGACGAGCACCCGGTCGGGCTCCACGATGGCCGCGCGCTGGCAGTCGATCAGCGCCTGGGTGGTGAAGTCGTCGACGTGGTGCACGGTGCGGACCACCGTGACCGGTGCACCGGCGTCGCGGACCCGGGCCGCGGCCCGGGCGGCGATGCAGTCCTGTGCGTGCAGCACGTCGAACCGGTCGGTCAAACCGGCCAGCCCGGCTTCGAGGGTGTCGATCGAGGCGAACACCCGCTCGTCGAGCGTGGTGCCCACCTTGGACGGCGCGGGGAGCACCGTGTGCGGCACATCGGTGGGCCGGAACAGCCCCGCCGCCGGGTCGCCCACGGCGATCAGGTGCACGTCGACGCCGTGGCGGCGCAGCGCCTCGGCCAGGCTCAGGGTGTGCACGAAGCCGCCGCGCGGCTTGGTCGAGTGGGTGATGAGCGCCAGCCCCCTGCTCACAGCGCGGTCGCCGCCAGCCCGGGGTTGCGGGTGGCCAGTGCGGCCGCGGCGAGGGAGGCACGGGCCGCGGTCTCGGTGACGAGGCAGCCCGCCTCCTCGAACGCCCGGCGCTGCCGTTGGTAGCCCTGCGGGTCCTGCTCGGTGCCGAGCACGTAGGTGATCACCCGGGGGCCACCGCCGGCGATGATCTCGGCGCAGATCGGGGCCAGCTCCGAGGCCGGGTCCGGGTGCGCGCCGTGGCCGAGCACGACGTCGAGGATGATCACCGCGACCTCCGGGTCCGCGCCCTGCTCGCGCAGCAGCTCGATCCGGGCCTCCGGGTCGATCATCGGGTGCGGGCGGCCCCTGGTGTACTCCTCTTCGCCCAGGTCGAGGCACGTGTGCGCGTGCTCCGGCGCGGGCAGGCCGAGCTTCTTGTCGATCGGGGTGTTGGAGTAGACGTCACCGAGCACGTCGGCCAGTACGACCAGCGACTCGTAGCACAGCGTCCCGCCGGAGAAGAGCCCGCGGACCAGCTTCCGCTCGTCGGGCAGCTCCGCTGCGAGCTCGCGCACCCGATCGACGAGGCCCTCGGTGACGTCCGGGGCCTTCGTACCGACGGCGGCCGTCGCGGCCACCGCGCCCGCCTCCAGGGTCCGGGTGACGACGACGCCGTCGGGAGCCGAGAAGTCCTCCGGCACCCCGATCAGCGCGGCGACGAGCGGCTTGCCCGCCGCCGCTTCGACGACCGCGTGGGCGACCTCGACGGCCGGCGGCTTGGACACCAGCAGGATGACGTCGGTGCGGTCGTCGGAGACGAGCCCGCGGACCGCGGACAGCGCCATCCGGCCGCCGACGGTGGCGTTCAGGTCGCGGCCCCCGAGGCCGATCACGTGCGAGACGCCCGCGCCCCAGCGGTCGACCAGGCCGGCGGCCTCCTGGGCCCCGGTACCGGCGGCCGCGACCACCGCGACCCGGCCCTTGTTGACGACGTTGGCGAAGCCGAGGCAGGTGTGCCCGAGCATCGCGGTGCCCGCGCCCGGGCCCATGACGAGCCGGCCGAGCCGGTTGGCCCGGTCCTTGAGCTCGATCTCGGCCTCGATCGGCACGTTGTCGCTGAACAGCAGCACGTCCAGGCCGGCGGACAGCGCCTTGTGCGCCTCGAGCGCGGCGTAGTCGCCGGGCACGGAGATCACCGCGACGTTGCTGCCGGGCTGGCGCTCGACGGCCTCGGCGAGGGTGCGGGCCGGCCTCTCGGCCGCCGACTCCCCACCGCTGCCACCGCGGGCGGCGAACATCGCCGTCTCGGCGGCTTCCCGGGCGGCCCCGGCGGCCTCCTCGGATTCGGCGCGGATGGCGATGAACAGGTCGTTGGCCCCGGCGCCGGAGAGCTCCGCGAGGTCGAAACCCTCCGCCTGCAGCGTCTCGAGGTTGCCCGGGGTGGCCATCGCCGCCGCGGCCCAGTCCACGCCCTCGGAGCCGCGCAGCGCCCGGGTCCCCGACAGCTGGATGACCGAGTCGACGTACGTGTCGGCGTGGACGCGAACGGAGTGGATCACGATGCGGCTCCCATTCGGGTGTCGGAGGAGACGATGCGGGTGCCGGCGTCGGCGCCGGCGGAGTCGAGCGAGGCGCAGGCGCGCTCCGCATTGGTGATCACCGAGGTACAGCCCCCCTCGCGGACGAACTGCATCGCAGCCCGCATCTTCGGGCCCATACTGCCCTCGGGGAACTGGCCATGGTCGGCGTGGGCCTGGGCCTGGTCGACGGTCATCTCGGCGATCGCCCGGGCGTCCGGGGTGCCGTAGTCCAGCATCACCTGCGGGACGTCGGTGATCAGAACGAGCGCCTCGGCGTCCAGGGCGCTCGCCAGCCGCTGCGCGGCGAGGTCCTTGTCGATCACGGCCTCGACCCCGCGGTACCCGGGTCCGTCGGCGACCACGGGGATTCCGCCGCCGCCCGCCGCGACGACGATCATGCCCTGGTCGACGAGCGCGCGGATCGACTCCAGCTCGACGATGCGCTGCGGCTCGGGCGAGGGCACGAGCCGGCGATAACCGCGGCCGGCGTCCTCGCCGACGGCCCAGCCCTGCTCCTCGGCGTGCCTGCGGGCCTGCGCCTCGTCGAAGAACGGGCCGATCGGCTTGGTGGGGCGGCCGAACGCGGGGTCGTCGGCGTCGACGACGGTGTGGGTGATCACCGACACGACACCGGGCAGCCGGCCCTGTCCCTCCGTGTGCAGCGAGAGGGCGAGCAGGCAGCCGAGCTGGCCCTCAGTCATCGCCCCGAGCCAGAACAGCGGCAGCTCGGGGACCCGGTCTGCACCGGCCTCCTGCTGGATGGCGAGGTTGCCGACCTGGGGCCCGTTACCGTGCACGAGCACGACCGTCCATCCGGCGTCGAGCATGCGACACACGGCCGCGGCCATAGACCGGGCGTTCTCGGTCTGCTCGGCGAAGGTCCCGGCCTGCCCGCTCCGGGTGATGGCGTTGCCGCCGAGGGCTACGACGGCAGTTCTGGACATGGAACGCTGTCCTCCGGAGGTCGGGGCACGGCAGCCGAATTCACGATCAGAGACTAGGTTTCTACTATAGTAGACGGCAGCCTCCGGACCAGGCCCGCGCCGTCGTCCCGACGGCTCGCCGATGCGCCCTTCCCGGGTAAAGTCGACTCGTGAGTACGGCCCTGCGGCTACGCCTGCTCGGCCCCTTCACCGTCGAGGGCGAGCTGGCGGCGCCGATGCCGCCAGGCAAGGCGCGACGGACGCTCGCCGTGCTCGCAGAGCGCCACGGCGAGTTCGTCTCGGTGGGCACGCTCGTCGACGCACTGTGGGAGGGCGATCCGCCCGAGCGCGCCGAGCGCAACGTGGCCGCGCTGATCAGCAGGCTGCGCCGGGCCCTGGGCCGCGAGCGCATCGACGGTTCCGCGGCCGGCTACCGGCTCGTGGCCGACGACGTCAGCATCGACCTGTACGAGGCCGCCGAACTCGTCGAGACGGCCGAGTTCGAGCTCGCGCACGGCCGCTACGCGCTGGCCTCGACGAGCGCCGAGCACGCCGCGAAGCTGCTCGACGCCGACGTCGCGATGGCCGGCGAGCACGACGACCGGTGGGTGGAGGAACTGCGCCGCTCGGTGCGCCGGTGGCTGCGCCGAGCCCGCATCTGCTGGAGCGCCGCCGCCCTGGAGTTGCAGGCCCACGACACCGCCGTCGAGGTGGCCTCGGCCGCGCTGCGCGACGACCCGTTCGACGAGGAGGCCTGCCGCACGGTGATGCTCGGCCACCAGCGGGCCGGCCGTTCCGGCGCCGCGCTCGTGGCCTACCGGTCGCTGCGGCTGGCGATGTCCGAGCAACTCGGCTGCGACCCCTCCCCCGTCACCCAGTCGCTGTTCCTGTCGGTGTTGCGTTCGGAGAGCACCGCCTCGGCGAACCAGCCCACGCGGCACCTGCCCGCCGGTGCCGCCGACGCGGCCGAGCCGGAGCCGATCGTGGGGCGCGACCGTGAGCTGGCCGAGCTGCGTGCGCTCTGGGCGGGCGCCGCGGCGGGTTCGCCGGCGCTGGTCGTGATCGCGGGCGAGGCCGGGATCGGCAAGAGCGCGCTGGTGTCGGCGTTCGCGGCCGAGCCGCGCCGCACCGGCGGTCTGGTGCTCGCCGTCGGCTGCTTCGAGGCCGAACGCTCGCTGTACCTGCAACCGCTCGTCGAGGCGACCCGTACGGTGATCAACCGGATGAGCCCGACCGACATCCGCGAGCTGGCCGGCACCCGGCTGGGCACCCTGACCGAGCTGGTGCCCGAGCTCACCGAGGTCGTCGGTGAGACGCCCTACGCGCGCGCCGGGCCCGAGCTGGAGCATCGGCGCAGCCTCGACGCGCTGGCCGGGTTCTTCGTCCGGCTGTCCGCCCGCCAGCCGGTGCTGCTGGTCGTCGAGGACATGCAGCACGCCGGTCGCTCCACCGTGGAGGCGCTGCACCTGCTGGCCATGCACTGGGAGGGCAGCCGGTCGATGGTGGTCCTCACCGAGCGGACCTCGGAGGACCCGCCGGTCACCGGGATCCTGCGCGACGTCGCGGAGTGGTTCGAGCTCGGACCGCTGTCGGGCGACGAGGTCGCCACGCTCGTGCGCCGTTCCGGCCTGTCCTACGACGCCGACCGGCTCTACTCCTGGACCGGTGGCTCGCCGTTGTTCCTCACCGAGCTGCTGCGCCATTCCGCGCACGTCCCTACGCGCCCCGGCGATGTCACCATCCCGCGCTCCCTGCACGAGGCGGTCGCCGAACGTCTGGCCCATGCGGGCGAGGACGTCGCGCTGCTGCTCGCCCAGGGCGCGGTGCTGGGTGTGACGTTCTCGCTCGACGAGGTCGCGGCGCTCAGCGGTATCGACGTCGAGGACTGCGCCCGCCGGGCCAGCCGCGCGCTGCGGGCCGGGTTGCTGGTGGCCCAGGGCGAGAGCTTCCGGTTCGCCAACGACATCGTGCGCCAGGTCGCCTACGAGTCGGTGCCCGAGCCGGTGCGGATCAGCCGGCACCGGCGCGCGGCGAAGTTGCTGGAGTCCCGGCCGGAGTCGGCCGCCCGGCAACTGACCGCCGCCCGGGACTGGGGCGCCGCCGCGCGCGCCTGGCTGATCGCCGCGCACGCCGCGCACCTCGCGTTCGCCAACAGCGAGTCCGAGGAGCTGCTCGGGCAGGCCATCGACGCTGCCCGCGCCTCGGGCGACGAGGCCCAGCTCGTGGTCGCGCTGCTGCGCCGCGGCCAGGCGCGCTCGGACCTCGGCCGGCATGAGGACGCTCGGGCCGACCACGAGGCGGCGCTCGCCCTGGCCCGCGAGCTGGGCGACTCGGAGCTCGAGGCCCGGGTACTGGAGCAGCTGGGCTGGGCCGCGCTGTACGCCCGCGATGCCCTCGTCGCCGTCGACCTCGCCGAGCAGGCCACCGAGCTGGCCGAGTCCGCCGCGGCGGCGCCCGGCGCGCTGCCCAGCGCGACGCTGTTGCTCGGCCGGGTGCGGCACTGGGACGGCGACTATGCGGGTGCCGGGGCGGCCTACGAGAAGGTGCTCGCCACCGAGCCCGGGGAGACCACGACCGCGCTCGCCCTGGCCTACCGCGGTGCGCTGCTGCAGCACCAGGACCGGTTCTCCGAGGCCAAGGCGGTGCTGGCGCGGGCCGCCGTGCTGTGCCGGCGGACAGGCGAGTTCCGGCCGCTGTTGCAGACCCTGTTCTTCACCGCGCTGGCCCGCGGCGACTCCGGCGACTTCGCCGGGGCGCTGCGCGCGCTCGACAACGCCCGGCGGCTCATCGACGCCGACCGGGTCGGTTTCTACCGGGCCGGCATCGAGACCACGACATCGTGGATCTGGCAGGAGCTCGGCCAGGTCGATCGTGCCCGCGACCACGCCGTGCAGGCCGTCGACCTGGCCCGGCGCGGCGGCGGGGCGCTCGAGCTCGAGCAGGAACTGCACGCGATGCTCGCCGTGGCCGACTGCGACCTGCTGCTCGGTCGCGACGACGACGCCGCGGCGGCGGTCGAGGCCGCGGCGCCGATGCTGGACCGGTCGCTGCCGTTCCGGCCCCGCGCGGCGATGCGGCTGCTGGAGATGCGCTCGCGCTGGGACCCGCGCCAGGCCGAGGCGCTGCTGGCGGAGGCGCGCTGCTACTCGTCGTCGAAGTACGAGGCGCTGGCGCTGGCCCGGCTGGGCCGCGCCGAGGAGGCCGCGGCGGTCGCCGGGTCCACCGGCTCGGACCTGCTCATCGCCCAACTCGGCGCGCCGGACGCGCAGCGCGCCGCGGTCGGGCGAATCGCGGAGTCGCTGCCCGGCGAGCTGCGTGAGTCGTTCGTGTCCGCCGGCCGCCTGCTGCTGCCCCCGCCACGCACCGCCTGAGGGCCGCTCAGCCGCAGGCGGCGGCCTGCAGGTCGATGTCCATCAGCAGGTGCGGGCGACCGACGTACATCTCGGGCTCCCCGCGTCGGGTCCAGCCGAGCCTGCGGAAGAACATCTCGTTCGCCGGTTGTACGTGCGCGATCATCCGCCGCCCGCCGTGGGCGGCCGCGGTCGCCACGGCGAAGCGGACCAGCGGAGCACCGAGCCCGGAGGTGCGGTAGTCCGCCAGCACGGCGAGGCGGTCGCCCTGCCAGTCACCGGCCGGGTCGCCTCCGACCTCCAGCGGGAACAGCCGCACCGTGCCGGCGGGTACGCCGCCGACGAGACCGAGCACGTGCAGGGTGCGGGGGTCCGCGTCGTGGGCGTCGTAGTCGTTCTCGGCGAACACGCCCTGCTCGGCGACGAACACCGCGCGGCGGATGTCGTGATGGGCGGCCCGGTCGGTGGCGTCGCGCACCAGCAGGCACGCGGTCCGGCTCGTCTCCGGCGCGGCGGTCACGAGGCCTCCAGGACCGAACCGGCGCCGTTGCGCTCGATGTCGGCGCGGCAGCGCCGGTACTCGGCCAACCAGTCGATCCGCTGGGCGAAGGACCGGGACAGCAGCTCGTGCTGCCCGTCCTTGGCGGTGATGGTGACCTCGAGGCGGTAGGCGTCGGCGCCGGACCACGAGTCGGCCGACGCCTCCAGGATCGTCCCGGACGGGACGTGGAGTTCGACGAGCCGGCCCTCGTCGAGAGCGGTGGGGCGGTCGGGCCCGGCGAGCACGACCCACGCCTGTCCCGCAGCGCGGGCGGCTTCGATGATCTCGATCCGCCGGCGGCGTTCCCGCTCCGCGCTCATCTCGCGGTCGGCCATGCCGCATCCGACGGCGATCAGCAGGTCGACGGGGATCACGGTGCCCGCGGGGCACGCGGCGGCGATCACCTCGTCCGCGGCGGCCTCGGCGGCCATCAGCTCGTGCACCCCGTCGCAGCGCTTGCGCAGCTCGGAGACGACCGCCTGGACGTCGGCGATCGCGCGCCGATAAGTGGACGGGTCGGAGATGAGGGTGGGGTAGAGCCGGTCCTCAGCGGCCCGCCAGAGGCTGCGGGCGCGGGCCACCGCGGGCTCCACGGCGGGCTGATGCGTTCCGGCGTTGTGGGCCTGCACGGCTACTCCTGTACGACGAGGGATCTCCGACGGCGACGGGCGGGCAGAGCCCCTGGACACCCAGGAGGTCCGCCCGCCCGTTACCGATGGTGAGTGGAGACGAGTGTCAGACCGTCCAGGTCTGCATGACCAGCGCGTTCTCACGACGGGCGGTCAG
This sequence comes from Pseudonocardia mahuensis, assembly GCF_018531475.1. Lineage (GTDB taxonomy): Bacteria > Actinomycetota > Actinomycetes > Mycobacteriales > Pseudonocardiaceae > Pseudonocardia. The sequence goes on along the minus strand of NZ_JAHDTG010000096.1, from coordinate 13,298 downwards.
GGTGCAGTCGAGCACGTCGAGCGGGTGGATCGCCTGCACACCTTCGAGGAGGTCGGTCTCGCGCATGCCGTACAGGGCGGCCATGGCGAAGCGGCAGGCGAGGATCTTGCCGCCTTCCTTCATGAAGGTCTGCAGCTGGTTGTTGTAGGCCATGTGGCCCGGGAAGGCCTCGGCGCCCACGGTCGGGAAGCCACGGGTGGCCGACGCCATCTGCACGGCGGGGCCGTAGAGCACTAGGGTGGTGTCGAAGCCCTTCCGGTTGATGCGGGTACAGGTGAGCATGTTGACCAGGCCGACCGAACCCTCGTAGGGCACGGTGTGCATGAAGACGTAGGCCTTCTCGCCCTCGTTGGCCTGGATGTCGTCGAACATCTTCGACTCGTAGTCAACGATCGCGTCGCCCGGCTGGGCCCGCTCACCGACGATCTGAACCACGGTGGTTCTCCTTACTTGTTGGGGGTGATGCTCGAGGGTCAGACCGCTGGGCCCTGTAAACGGGGTGGCGGTGCCCACGTCTTGCGGTGGCTGCCCGGCATGGCCTTCATGATCTTGTTGCGCAACGGCCACGGGAGCAGGCTGTAGGTCGGCGCGAAGATCTTCAGCCAGAAGATCTCCTTCACACCCTTCGGGGGGCGCGGGGCCGGCGCTCCCTGCGACTTCGCCAGCTTCTGGTGGGCGGCGACGAGCAGGTAGTGCTCGGAATTGTTGCGGAGCCACCGGAAGAAGGAGGACATGATCAGCCCTTCTTCTTCGCGTTCTCGAGGCCGTTGGTCGCGGCGACGACGATCGGTTCGTTCAGCGCACCGATGGCCGGCGAGTAGACGTTCTCCATCACCGACAGGTCGTGCAGCGTGAATCCGAACTTGATCGCCTGGGCGAGGAAGTCGGCGCGCTCCTTGATGCCCTCGCCGCCGCCGATCATCTGGGCACCGATGAGGCGCAGCGTGCCGGGCTCGGCCAGCAGCTTGACCCGGACCGGCTGCACACCCGGGTAGTAGCGGGCGCGGGAGATGCCCTGCGCCTCGCCCTTGACGTACGGGATGCCCAGTGCCGTGGCCGTCGCCTCACCGAAGGAGGCGCCGCCGATGACCCACTTGCCCGCCGGGGTCCCCCAGGGGACGTAGACTGCGCGATAGGTGCGGTCGCCACCACCGGCGTTGGTTCCGGCCGTCTTGCCCTGCGAGTACGCGTGCGAACCGGTGAGGCCCTGCAGCGGGGTCCCGGCGAGGCCGTGCGGGATCTCGACGGCGTCGCCGGCTGCCCAGACGTCCGGCGCGGAGGTCTTCATCCGCTCGTCGACGATGATGCCGCCGGTGGAGCCGAGCTTGATGCCCGCGGCTGCGGCCAGCTTGTTGTTCGGGGTCTTGTGCGTGGCCACCACGACGAGCTCCGCGGGGATCTCCCCCTCGGAGGTCTTGACCGCGCGGACCTGGCCCTTGTCGTCACCGAGGAAGGCCTCGAGCGTGGTGTTGAAGTGCAGGTGCACGCCCAGCTCGCGCCACGACTCCTCGACCGGGGCCATGATGTCCGGGTCGGCCATCATCGACAGCGCGTACGGGTTCGGGTCGATCAGGTGCGTCTCGATGCCGCGGTGCGCCAGAGCGGTCACCATCTCGAGACCGAGCGGGCCGGCCTCGACGACCACCGCGCGCTTGGTCTGGGCGATGACCTTGTCCCACTCCATCGCCTTGCGGATGTTCTTGACGTAGTAGAGCCCGTCGAGGTCGCCGCCCGGGACTCCGGGGTCGGCGTACTCGAAACCGGTGGCGATGATCAGGTTGTCGTAGCTGACGGTGCCCTCGCCGGTCACGGTGACCGTCTTGGCGGCGGTGTCGATCGCCGTCACCTCGGTCTCGTAGTGGACGTCGATGCCCGCGTCCACGTACGCCTGCTTGCCCGCGAGGAACAGCTTCTGGAAGTCGTCGATCTCGCCGCCGTGGACGTAGGGGATCCCACACGGGGAGTATGCGACGTCCTCGAACTGCGTGTAGACGACGACATCGGCTCCGGGATCCGCGGCCTTGACACCACCTGCGGAGCCGAGGCCGGCCGCTCCCCCACCGATGATCACTGTCTTGCGCGGCACGTCGGGACCTTCTTCCACCGTCTATGCTGAGGTTTACCAGCCGTCATCCACTATCGTGGGGGCGATTTTTACCATACTCAACGGCCGATGACTGTCAAATCACCGAGTCGAGGAAAGTCCGTGGCCCGCTCCTAGCCATCCGTGACTCCCGGCTGGGAATTCGTCGTCGCCTCGATCGGCCCCAAGGTCCGGGCCCTGCGCCACGATCGCGGCCTGACGCTGCAGCAACTGGCGCACCTCGCCGACGTCTCGGCCGCGGCGGTGCACAAGGTGGAACGCGGCGAGATGGTCCCGACGATCACCACCATGCTGAAGATCGCAGGCGCGCTCGGCACCCCGATCCGGCACTTCGTCTCCGACGACACCGAGGTGCGCCCGCTGGCCGTACACACCCGGGCCCTCGCCGAGGACCCGGCTGCGACCGGCACGGCGACCGGCTCCGTGACCATCACCGGCCCCGCCGACCGGTTCCGGGCGTCGGGGTCGGTCACCCACGTCGAGCCCACAACCGAGCGGGCGGGCCGGCCGGACGCCGGGGAGTGCCTGGTGGTCGTCCTGAACGGCCGGCTCACGTTCGCGATCGGCGACGAGTCCTACACCGTCGCCGCCGGCGAGTCCCTGCACTTCCCGACCCACGTCGAGCACCGCTGGTCCAACCCCGGTCCGGTCCCGGCCCGGGCCCTCTGGGTCACCGTCGGTGAGAATTGATCTTCTCCCGGGCGGTCCGGAGCAACTCGTCCTCCGCGCGGTCGAAGGCCGCGGTGCGCGCCTCGGCGTCGGCGTCCAGCACATCGAGGGCCTTGCGCAGCCCGCTCGTCATGTCCGCCAGCGCGGCCGGGGCCGCCCCACCCTCGGCCTGCCGCGAGGCCACGATCCGCAGCGGGTCGAGCACCCCCGAGAGGTCCTCGCCGGACAGTCCCCACGAGTGCCCGGTGTGCGCCAGCGCGGCGTCGTCGATCATCTCGCCGGTGATCTCGGCACCGGGGATGCCGGCCCGGGCCGCCGCGCGGACGGTGTTGCCCACCACGACGTAGGCGGTCCGGTAGTCCACCCCGAGGCACTGCACCAGGTGCTCGGCCAGGTCCGTCGCCTGGGTGTAGCCGCGGTCGAGTTCCTCGCGCATCCGCACCGGGTTGACCCGCAGCGTGCGGACGACCCCGCTCATCAACCGGGTGATGCGCAGGCTCAGGTCCAGGGCCCGCGGCACCTCGCCGTAGGCGAAGATCAGGTTGTCGCTACGCGCCGACGGGCTCTTGGTGACGGCCAGGAACCCGGTGAGCCGCCCGATCACCACGCCGGACGCGCCGCGCACGATGGCCAGCGCGTAGGGGTTGCGCTTCTGCGGCATCAGGATGCTCGAGCGCGTGTAGGCGTCGTCGAGGTCGACGAAGTCGAACTCGGAGGAGGAGAAGATCTCCAGGTCCTCGGCCAGCTTGGAGAAGTTGGACAGCAGGCTGGCCGCCGTGGCCAGGATGTGGATCAGCCCGTCGACCTGCCACATCGCGTCGCGGGTATGGGGAATGACGCGGCCGAAGCCGAGCGCCGACGCGATCGGGCCGCGGTCCTCCAGCAGCCGGGTCCCGTTCACGCAGCCCGCGCCGCCCGGGCTGGAGTCGACCCAGTCGAGCTCGTCGAGCAGCCGGCGGGCGTCGCGCACGGTGGAGTAGACGAACGACAGCAGGTAGTGCCCGAACGTCGAGGGCTGCGCCTGCTGCAGGTAGGTCTGGTCGGGCAGCAGCGTCTCGGCGTGCTCCTCGGCCTTGGCCGTGGCGTCGCGGGCGAACGCGACCGACTCGGCGACCAGCTCGGTGAGCTGGCGGCGCAGGTGCAGCCGCAGGGCCACCCGCGCGGCCTCCCGGCGGGGACGCCCGGCGTGCAGCCAGCCGGCCACGTCACCGATCTTGGAGACGAAGTAGTGCTCGCGGGAGTTGTAGGGCTCGCCGTGCGACGGGTCGTACGGGAAGTCCTCCGGCGCGATACCGGTGACGTCGAGGAGCAGGGACAGCAGTTCGCGGCCGGCCGCGTCGGGGACGATGCCGCGCCGGTCGAGGTCGAGGACGTGCGCGATGTCGGCCAGGTTGAGCCCGCGGTGCAGGAAGCTCGCGTCGGCGTTCTCCAGCGCGAATCCGGAGTCGATCAGCTCTGGCGCGGGGCCGTTCTGCGGGAACCCCTCGGGGCGGGTGCGCCGGGCGCCGGTCATCGTGTTCCCTTCGTGATCGTCGAGATGGCGGGCACCAGCCCGCCGGTGTGCCACCACAGGACCGGTCCCGGTGGGTCGCCGAGCAGCCGGTCCACGGCGGCGGAGAGCGCCTCGGCGCCGTAGGTCTCGTCGAGCAGGAGCCCCTCGGTGTGCAGCACGAGCCGGGCCCGCTCGCGTTCGACCTCCGAGGCTACGCCGAAGCCGGGCCCGCGGGCGTCGATCAGTTCGAGCTGTTCGGGCCGGGGCTCCGGCGTGCCCAGCAGCTGCGCGCACTCCCGCGCCAGCTCACACACGTGCGGGCCGATCTCGGCCAGTGGCCGGCTCACCGAGACCCCGAGTACAGGTGTGTCCAGCCCGACGGCGGCGAGCCCGGCGAGCAGGCCGGCGCTGCTGCCGCCGGAGCCGACCGGCAGCACGATCAGCGCGGGGCGCTCGGCCGGGTCCAGGCCGGCCAGCTGGGTCGCCAGCTCGGCGGCGGCCGCCGCGAAGCCGACGGCGCCCAGCCCGGTGGAACCGCCCCGCGGGACGGCGAAGGCCCGGCGGCCGGCGGCGGTGAGCTCGGCGGCCCGCGCCGCGACCATCTCGTCGACGGCCTCCCGGACGTCGCCGCCGGTGGGCACGAGCCGCGCGCCCGCGGCGGCGGCCAGGACCAGGTTGGGCGCGCCCGCCGGGTCGCCCCACACCATCAGCTCGCACTCCAGCCCGGCGACGCGGGCGGCCTGCGCGGCCGCCGCGCAGAAGTTGGAGCCGGGCCCGCCGCCGGTGATGAGCACCTCGGCACCCTGCGCACGGGCCGCTCCCATCAGGTACTCCAGCGGCCGCGTCTTGTTGCCCGCGACACCGAACCCGATCAGGTCGTCCCGCTTGACCAGCAGCGGGCCACTGCCGAGGGCGGCTTCCAGCCGGTGGGCCCGGACCAGCGGCGTCGGCAGCACCGCGAGCGGGAACCGCGGGAGCGCCGCCGACCCTGGAACGGCCCCGCTCAACTCCACTGCTCCGGCTCGCCGGCGCGTGCGGCGCGGGCACGCTCCAGCACGGTGTCGACCATGCCGGCGGCCGCGTCGATCGCCGATGCCCGGCCCCAGCCGCGGACCTGCTCGGCGGTGGCGAGCCCGCGGGCGACCAGACCCTCGGCCAGGTCCGCACCGTCGGTCCGGAGCACCTCGTGCAGGGCCTGCTGGGCACGGTGCTTGCCGATCTTGGCGGACAGTCCGGCGAGCACCCGCTCGGAGCCCAGCCCGGGGCCGAACCGGTCGACGGTGCGCGCCATCGCGTCCGGGTGCACCTCGAGACCATCGACGAGCGAACGGGCCAGCCGCAGTGCCGTCCCGGTGAGCTGGCAGACCTCGGGCAGCGCGATCCACTCGGCCTTCCAGGACCGGCCGTCACGCTCGTGCCCCGCCACCATGCCCTCCACCAGCACCGCGGACGACGAGCGGGCCAACCGGGCGAGGGTGTCGAGGTGCTCGCTGCCCTCGGGGTTGCGCTTGTGCGGCATCGTGATGCTCGAGACCGCACCCGGCGGTGCGGCCTCGGCCAGCTCCCCGATCTCCGGGCGCGCCAGCTCGTAGACCTCGGTGCCGATCCGCGCCAGCGTACCGGCGGCCATGGCCAGCACGGTGCCGAACTCCGCGATGCGGTCGCGCGCGGTGAGCCAGGAGATGCCCGGGTCGGCCAGCCCGACCTCGGCACAGAACCGGGCTCGCAGCTCCGGTCCGTCCGCGCCGAAGAACGCCAGCGCCCCCACCGCCCCGCCGAGCTGGCCGACCAGCCAGCGGTCCCGGCCCTCGCGCAGCCGCTCGATGTGGCGGCGCACCTCGTCGGCCCAGGACGCGACCTTGAAGCCGAAGGTGATGGGGGCGCCGGGCTGGCCGTGGGTGCGGCCCGCCATCACCGTGTCGCGATGGGTCTGCGCCAGTTCCAGCAGGGACGCCTCGATGGCCCGCAGGTCGCGGTACACGATCGCCCCGACCTCGCGCATGACCACGCCGAACCAGGTGTCGGAGACGTCCTGGACGGTGGCCCCGACGTAGACGTGCTCGCGGACCTGTTCGGGCAGCACCCGCAGCAGGCCCCGGATCAGCCCGAGGGTCGAGTGCGAGCTGACCCGGGTCTGCTCGGCGACGTAGTCAAGGTCCAGCGCGTCGACCTTCGCGGCGGACGTGATCGCCGCCGCCGACTCGGCCGGCACGATGCCCAGCGTGGACTGCGCCCGGGCCAGCGCGGCCAGGATGTCCAACCAGGACTGCAGCATCGCGTGCTCGTCGAAGATCGCGGCGAGTTCCGGGGTGCCCCAGAGGTGCGCGTAGAGCGTCGACGAACTCAGACGGGTGCCCATGGCGGGTCCTCCTGCGCGACCAGCAGCGCCAGCGCCTCGCGGATGTGTTCCAGCGACGAGCCCCACGGCACGCTCACCCAGCCGTCACCGGACTCCACGTGCTCCTCCTGCAGGCAGCACTTGGTGAGCGTCAAGGCGCCCGGAGCGCGCTCGCGGACCGCGCGCTTGGGGCAGAAGTCGACGGTGGGCGGGTCCTCGCCGTAGAACCAGCGGTGGATCTGCTGCGACCGGGCACACCCCAGCAGGGTCCAGTCCGCCCGCTGCGGGTGTTCGTCCAGGTAGGACACCGTCGCCCCGGGGACCTCGCCGCCGGAGCCGCGGCACGGGAGCAGGTAGTGCTCGGAGGGTTGCTCACCGGCGAGCGCGGCCAGCTCGGTCAGCTCGCCGACCAGCTCGATCGGCGGCAGGTTCTCGGTGACGGCGATGATCCGGCGGACCTGGTCGAGCAGCTTGGCCGGCTCGGGAGGGACGACCTCGCGGACCGCGATCCGCAGCGGCTGCGGGTCGATGACGAAGTTGACGTGCGCGTAGCGGCCCTGCACGACGACCGCCCGGACGCCGGGAGCCCGCCCGGCCGCCACCGCCGCGAGCACCGACGGGATACCGGTGTCGGCCTCCGGCTCGACCACGTAGGCGCACTCGTCGGGGCCGGCGAGCAGGTCGACCGCCACCACCGGGGAGAACAGCTCGACGTCGGAGGCGCGGCTGACGCGCAGCAGGGCGACCGGCCCGGGTTCGGCGCAGTGGCGGGCCACCACGAAGCGGGTGCGCCGGTAGGCGTCGCGGCCCATCAGGTGCGCGCGCAGCGGCTCCTCGTCGAGCGCGACATCGACGGGCACCGTCGTCACCGAGACCCCGCGGTAGCGGTTCGGGATGAAGTTGGGCCCGACCTGCACCGGGGTCACGCCAGTTCCGATCCCGCGGTGTCGCGGCGGTCGACGGCAGCGGTGTCCGAGCGCAGCCCGAGCCGCAGCGTCTCCACGGAGAGTGCGTCGGACAGCGCGACGTTGCCCAGGTTGACGTCCGGACCGAAGCGGCGGATGAACCACGCCTGCTGCGCCGAGCGCGGGGCCTCGAAGACGACCCGCTCGACGCCGACCGCGGAGACCACGGCCTCGACGACGTCGGGGCGCACCCGGCCCGCGCCGTCGAACGTGCCGACGGTGCCGCTCTGCCGGCCCTCGGTGACCACCAGGCTCGCGCCGGCGTCGAGGTCGGAACGACACTCGGCCGGCCAGTGCCGGGCGGCGAGCTGCTCGCCGGGGGACTTGGCGCCGACCTCCGCCAGCACCGTGAAGTCGCGGCTGGCGCGGGTGATCAGGTCGCGCTTCTCGGCCAGGCTCATCGCCACGGTCCCGCGGGACACCTCGACGTGACGGAAACCGGCGTCGCGCGCCCAGTCCAGGCACTCGGCGGCGCGGCCCTGCGCCCAGGCGATCTCGAGCAGCGTCCCGCCGAGACAGGCCGCGATGTCGTGTTCGGCCAGCAGCGCGAGCTTGGCCGCCAGCGCCGTGTCCACGTAGGCCGTGCCCCAGCCGACCTTCCAGATGTCGATGTGCGCGGCGGCCGACTCCAGCAGATCGGCGGTGGCGCCGCGGCCTGCGCCGGGATCCAGGACATGGGTCAGCCCGATGGCCCGCGGCTTCGCCGAACGGTACGGGAGATCAAGAAAAGACGCGGCAGGCACAGCCAAACCCTAGATCGCATAGTGAACGTGCATCTACTATCAGAGCTGTGTCCTCGCCTACTGATCCGCGCCGCGCCGGTCGGCCCGGTTCAGCCACGGACCAGGTCGATGACGCTGGCCAGGGCGGGTCCGGCAGCCTCCGGCGGCAGGCCGGCGAAACGGCGGCCGACGATGTCGACGGCGAGGCCGAACACACGCTCGGCCCGCTCAGGGTAGGTCCAGTCGTGGTTCTCGGCGAACCGCAGCCATTCGGCCGGGCCCACGACCAAGCTGTCGGAGTAGTCGAGTTCGTGCCAGGTGACGGCCAGCTCCACCAGGGCGAGCATCGCGTCGGCGTCGGTGTCCACGCTCAGCAGCCGGTCGTGGTGCTCCGGGAACCGGGCGGCCGCCGGGCAGGCACCCCGGCACGTCATCAGGCGGATGGGGGCAGGGGCGACGGTCGTCATCGACAGCTCCCGAGAGGATTGTCCGGCTTGTGACGACGGCCACCATGCACCACATCGGTTGCACCGGTGTTGCAACCGGCAACAAGAACTGAGAAGGGACCCGGATGGGTGCGACTCACCGCAGCGTGCACGCGCGCTGGGACGACAAACTGCGCGCCGTCGTGGATGCCGGCGGCTTCGAGGTGGTGGCCGACGAGCCCCCCTCCGTGGGCGGCACCGGAACCGGTCCGCAGCCGACCGAACTGCTGCTCGCGTCGATCGCCTCGTGCTTCACCCTGGCGATCGCCTACAGCGCGGGCAAGCGCGGGATCGAACTGTCCGACCTGCGGGTCGACGTCACCGGACGCTACGACGGCCCGAGGTTCGACGCGTTCCGCATCGAGGTGCACACCGAGGCGCCGCGCGGTGAGGAACTGGACCGACTGATCACCGCCGCGCAACGGGTCTGCTACGTCACGCGGACGCTGGCGCAGCCGCCCGAGATCGAGATCGTCACGGGCGACTGATTCGGGTCGCTCACGCCCCCGGATCGACCTGTCGAAGGGCCCGCTCCGCGACCGCCCGCAGCGGCAGCCCGAGTGCGAGCGCCGCGGCGGCGACGTCATCGTGCTCGGGCTTGGCGCCCCAGGGCCCGGTCTTGACCCGGATCCGGTGGCCGTCGACCTCCACGGTCGCGATCCGCCGGGGCAGCGCGAGACGGTCGACGGTGCTGCGGCGCAGCCCGAGGCTGCCGGTCTCGCGCAGCACGATCCGCTCGCACTCGCCCGCCCGGGCGGGGTCGGCCAGCACGTGCACCGTGTGCGCGGGCCGGGACTTCTTCATCACGATCGGCGTGATCCACGCGTCGGCCGCGCCGGCCTCGAGCAGCCGCTCCACCAGGTGCCCGAGGACCTCCCCGGTCACGTCGTCGACATTGGACTCCAGGTGGACCATGGGGTCACCGGGATCGCTGCTCCACACCGGACCCGTCCCCAGCAGACCCTGCAGCACGTTGGGCCGCTCCGGAACGTCGCGGCCACCTGCGCCGTAGCCCGTCGCCCGGACCGTCATCTGCGGCACCGGGCCGAACCGGGCGCCGGCCGCGAGCAGCAGGGCGATCCCGGTGGGGGTCACCGTCTCCCCCGCCAACCCGGTCGAGGTCACCGGTGCACCCCCCGCGGCGAGCAGTGCCGCGGTCGCCGGGGCCGGCAGCGGCAGCGTCCCGTGCCGGGTCTGCACGGTGCCGCTGCCCAGCGCGAGCGGTCCGCAGTGGACCTCCTGCACGTCCAGCAGGTGCAGCGCCGCAGCGACGCCGACGGTGTCCACCACGGTGTCCACCCCGCCGATCTCGTGCAGGTGCACCTCGTCGGCGGGCACGCCGTGCAACCGGCCCTCCACCTCGGCGATCGCCCGTACCGCCCGCGCGGCGAGCTCGGCGACCGGCGCGGGGCGGGCCCGGGCGATCATCTCCAGCAGGGCGGCGGAGGGCCGCTCGGTCGCGGTGTCGTGCACGGTGACACGGGCCCGGGTGGCGACCAGGGCCCCGCGCGGCGCGGGCTCGGCGGTGAGCTCCCAGCCCGCCAACCCGGTCGCGGCGACGGCGTCGCGCACGCCCTGCAGCGGCGCGCCGAGATCGAGCAGGGCGCCGAGCAGCATGTCGCCGGAGATCCCGCTGAACGGGTTGAGCCACAGGATCACCGCCTGCTCCGCACGGCGATGCGATGGGCCGCCATCGCGGCGGCGAACCCCGAGTCGATGTTGACGACCGTGATCCCCGCCGCGCACGAGGACAGCATCGCCAGCAGCGCGGTCACGCCCTCGAACGTGGCCCCGTAGCCGACCGAGGTGGGCACCGCGATCACCGGGCAACCGACCAGGCCACCGACCACGCTGGGCAGCGCGCCCTCCATCCCGGCGATGCAGACGACGGCGTCGGCCGCGGCCAGCTCGGTGCGCGCGGCGAGCAGCCGGTGCAGCCCGGCCACCCCGACGTCGGCGAGCCGGGTGACCGACAGCCCGACCGCCTCGGCGACCGCCGCCGCCTCCGCCGCGACCGGGCCGTCCGAGGTGCCTGCCGACACCACGAGCAGCCCGAACCCCAGCGGCTCGGCACGCCGCCAGGACAGCAGCCCGGCCGGCTCGTCGTAGCTGCCACCGGGGACCGCGGCGCACACCCGCGCGGCGACGTCCGCCTCCACCCGGGTCGCGAGGACCGGGCCGGAGTTGGCGGCGAGCAGGCTCGCCACGACACCGGCCACCTGCGCGGCGCTCTTCCCGGGCCCGTAGACGACCTCGGGCAGACCCAGCCGGGCCTCGCGGTCGGTGTCCGGCCGCGCATAGCCGAGGTCCTCGAAGCCCGGACCCCCGGCGGCCGCGGTCATGGACGGGCCACGGCCGGCAGCCCGAGCAGCACGTTCATCCGGCCGGTGCGGAAACCCTGCAGGTCGAGCGCGCAGAACTCGAACCCGGCGCCACGGACGGCGGCATCGAGCTCGGCGCGCAGGGCGCCGGCGCGGTCCAGCTCGGCGACCGGCAGTTCGAGGCGGGCGACGGTGCCGTGGGCGTGGGCGCGGACCCGGCAGACCGGGAACCCGAGCCGGTGTACCGCCGCCTCGGCGGTCTCGATCCTGGCCAGCACCTCCGCGGTGACCGGGTCCCCGTAGGCGACGCGGGAGGACAGGCAGGCGGCGGCCGGTTTGTCGGCGGTCGAGAGCCCGAGCCGTGCGCTGATCCGCCGCACGTCGTCCTTGGTGAGCCCAACGTCGACCATCGGGGCGATCGCGCCCCGCTCAGCGGCGGCCTGCTGACCCGGCCGGTGGTCGCCGAGATCGTCGATGTTGGTCCCCAGCGCGATGGCGGCCCCGGACAGCTCGGCGAGCGGCACCAGCGCGTCGAGCAGGGCGCTCTTGCAATGGAAGCACCGGTCACCCGCGTTGGCCACGTACTCCGGGCGGTCGAGCTCGTCGGTGTTCACCTCGACATGGGCGATGCGACGCCGGCGGGCGAACTCCCGCGCGGCCAGCCGCTCGGCCCGCGGCAGACTCGCCGACACGGCGGTCACGGCCACCGCGGCCGGGCCGAGCACCTCGGACGCGACCGCGGCCACCAGCGCGGAGTCCGCGCCGCCGGAGAAGGCGACGAGCAGCCGCCGCTCCCGGCGCAGGCGTGCCCGCAGTGCCTCGAGCAGCTCGTCGACCCTGTCGACTGCCGCCATCCGGTCATCTCCTCACGCCGAGCCCCGTCTCCCGCCGTCTACCTTAGTGATGACTTCATACCCGCCGGTAACATGATCGGATGATCGAGCAGCCGCTCGTCGCCGCCCGCTGGACCGCCGCGGACATCCCGTCCCAGGCCGGCCGCACGTTCGTCGTGACCGGCGCGAACAGCGGCCTCGGGCTGGCCACCAGCCGCGAGCTGGCCCGGGCCGGCGCCCGGGTGATCCTCGCCTGCCGAGACACCGCGAAGGGCGAGGCGGCCGCGGCCGAGCTGCCCGGGACGACCGAGGTCCGGCGGCTGGACCTGACCGATCTGGGGTCGGTGCGGGCGTTCGCCGACGGCCTCGACACGGACGTCGACGTGCTGATCAACAACGCCGGGCTGATGGCCCTGCCCTACCGGCGCACCGCGGACGGCTTCGAGATGCAGTTCGGCACCAACCACCTCGGCCACTTCGCGCTGACCGGACTGCTGCTGCCGCGGATCCGCGACCGCGTGGTGACGCTGTCCAGCGGCGCGCACCGGATCGGGCGGATCCGGCTGCAGGACCCCAACTGGGCTGCAGGACCCCAACTGGGAGGCCGGCGGCTACCAGCGCTGGCTCGCGTACGGCCAGTCCAAACTGGCCAACCTCATGTTCGCCTACGAGCTGCAACACCGGTTCGTCACGGCGGGCTCGCCGCTGCGCTCGATGGCCGCACACCCCGGATACGCGGCGACCAACCTGCAGTCGCGCACCGAGTCCGTACAGGACACGATCATGGGCGTGCTGAACCGGGTGATCGCCCAGTCCGCGGAGCAGGGCGCGCTGCCCACGCTGTACGCGGCCACCGTGCCCGATCTCCCCGGCGGCGCCTACATCGGCCCGGACGGGATCGGGGAGACCCGAGGGCTGCCGCGCCCGGTGGGCTCCAGCGGCGCGTCCCACGACCGCGAGGTGCAGCGCCGGCTGTGGGAACTCTCCGAGAACCTCACCGGCGTACACCACGACCCCACCGCCCACGCCTGACAAGGCCCGGCGTGATCGCGCTGGTCAGCGCGGCCCGACCGGGCGAGGTCAGCGCGTGCCGTCACTCTTAGTAGGCTCCCGCCGGTCCCAGGCCGGGGCGCTCGATCCGACGTATCGTTTCCTCACAGGACAGGGGGTGGAACCCGCGGTGGACGTCGACGACTCGCGCAGCGCGGACCGTGGCCCCCGCCGAGCGGCGCCCCCTCCCCCTCATCCCCACGAGCAGCAGCCGTGGCCGCGCCGGGCCGAACGCGAGCAGGTGCGGCGTGCCACGCCCGAGCAACCGCGACGACTCCATCCCGCCGGGGCCCGCCACGAGCGGCCGGCCGCGCGCGGG
>NZ_JAHDTG010000095.1 GCF_018531475.1 Pseudonocardia mahuensis | reverse complement strand
AGCGCGGGCTGCTGATGGAGACCTCCGGCCCGTCGAGTGAGGTCATGAAGGTTCTCCCGGCGCTGACCACCACCGACGACGAGCTGGAGGAGGGCCTGGCCATCATCGCCGAGTCCGTCCGCAGCGTGACGGAGAGCTGAGCCACCGATGATCGTCAGGACCCTGGACGAGATCACCGACACCGAACGTGATGTCAAGACCGAGCACTGGCGCAGCAAGCGCATCGTGCTGGCCGGCGACGGTGTGGGCTTCTCGGTGCACGAGACCGTGCTCGACGCGGGCTCGGTCAACGACTTCTGGTATGCGAACCACATCGAGGCCGTCTTCATCACCGAAGGTGAGGGCGAGCTCTACGACAAGGACAACGACGTCACCTACCAGCTGGCGCCCGGCTCGATCTACGTGCTCAACGGCAACGAGCGCCACCAGGTGCGGCCGAAGACACAGATGCGTACCGTGTGCGTCTTCAACCCGCCGGTGACAGGGCGCGAGGTGCACGACGAGAACGGCGTGTACCCGTTGATCACCGAAGCCCAGCTCGCGAAGCGAGCAGACGGCACCGAACCGACCACCACTACCACCACTGCGTCTGGAAAGGCGGAAACACAGAAGGAGGCATCCTGATGACGGCCGTCATCGGCAGCGAGACCCAGTCGACCGACCGCTACTACACCCGCGTGTCCGATCGACCTGCGCTCATCGAGCGCACCGAACCGGCCGTGTGGGGTGACCACGCCAGCGCCGGAATGCTCGGCGCGCAGGAACTGGCGGCCCACGAACGCGACGGCTTCGTGACCGTGCCCCAGCTTCTGACTCCCGACGAGGTCGCCGGCTACGCAGCGGAGCTCGACCGACTCGCCACGGACCCGGCGGTCCGTGCCGACGACCGAACGATCGTCGAGAAGACCTCGCAGGAGGTCCGCTCGATCTTCGAGGTGCACAGGATCAGCGACGCGATCGGCAGGCTGGTCGCCGACGAGCGCGTCGCCGGCCGGGCGCGTCAGATCCTGGGTTCCGACGTCTACGTCCACCAGAGCCGGATCAACTACAAGCCCGGTTTCGGTGGCGGGGGCTTCTACTGGCACTCCGACTTCGAGACCTGGCACGCCGAGGACGGCATGCCGGTCCCGCGTGCGGTCAGCATCTCGATCTCGCTGACCGAGAACTACGCGCACAACGGCTGCCTGATGATCATCCCGGGCTCGCACAAGACGTTCGTCTCGTGCGTCGGGGAGACCCCGGATGAGCATTACCGGGAGTCGCTCAAGGAGCAGGAGATCGGCACGCCCGACCAGGACAGCCTCACCGCGCTGGCCAACCGCCACGGGATCGCGATGCTGACCGGCCCGGCCGGATCGGCGACGCTGTTCGATTCCAACTGCATGCACGGCTCGAACAGCAACATCACGCCGTACCCGCGGTCGAACATCTTCATCGTGTTCAACAGCGTGGAGAACTCGATCGTCGAGCCGTACTACGCGCCGTCGCGGCGGCCGGAGTACATCGCGGCCCGCGAGTTCACCCCGGTTCCCCGCTGAGCGGACGGCTCCGCGTGCGGCGGCCCCACCTACGCCTGGGCGTGGGTGGGGCCGCCGGCGTTCGCGGGGTCAGTGCGCCGGGTGGGAGCCGTCCAGCGGCAGCAACGGGGCCAGTTCGGGGCGCTTGGGCAGGTAGCCGTCGCCGGTCTTCCGGCCGGACAGCCGCCCCTTGACGTAGGGCATCACGAAATCGCGCACCCAGCGCAGGTCCTCCTGCTGGCGGTGCCGCCAGGGGGCGGGCTCGGCGGCTGGCCACGGCGTCCGCCAGTCCTCCACGCCGGGCTCGCCGAGCACCTCGAGCACCCGCAGCGCCACGCGTTCGTGCGCGTCCGGGGTCAGATGCAGCCGGTCGCGTCCCCACGCCCGGGGGTCGGCGAGCACGTCCATCGCCCACAGGTCCACGACTCGGCAGCCGTGCCGTTCGGCGCTGGCTCGCATCATCTCGTTGAAGCAGGCCACCCGGCCGCGCAACCGGCGCAGCAGCAGGTGCATCCGGCCCAGGTCGAATCCGGTGAAGATCAGGACCTCGGCCCCGGTCGCGACCAGCCGGCCGAGCGCGTCGTCGAAACGCGCCGCCAGCTCGTCGGTGTCGCACTGGAACCGGATGATGTCGTTGCCACCGGCGCAGAAGGTGATCAGGTCCGGCGTCAGCTGCTCGGCCACCGGGATCTGGTCGGCGACGACCTGGTCGAAGAGCTTGCCGCGGACGGCGAGGTTCGCGTAGGAGAACCCGGGGCGGTCGATCGCCAGCCGCTCGGCCAGCCGATCGGCCCAGCCGCGGGGCGTCCCGTCGGCGCGCCAGTCGTCGAGACCCTCGGTGAAGCTGTCGCCGATCGCGACGTAACTGGTCAAGGCACGCACGGCGGCAGCCCCCTTCGTTCACATCCGCGTCACCCGTCGGCCGGGTGATGATCGCTCCAGGATCACCCACCGCAGCCGTCTCGCGCCAGTGGTCGAGATCGGTTTGCAGCGATAGGGCACCCTTGCCTCTGTGAGCGCTCGCGAGTCCCGTCCGCAGGCCGCCTCGGGAGGAGCCTCCGCCCCGGCGGCCGAGCCGACGCTGCGGGAGATCCTGGGGGGCCGGGGCGGCGCCGTGGACGCCTCCGTGCCGGTGGTGGTGTTCGTGGTGGCCTGGCTGGTCGCCGACGGGCTCGGTGCGCCGTCCGCGGTGGCGTGGGCGGCGGCCGTTGCCCTGCTGGGCGGCGCCGTGGTCGCGGCGGTCCGGCTGGCGACCGGTGCCCGCCCCCGGGCGGTGGTCTTCGGCCTGCTCGGCGTGGCCGTGGCCGCGCTGGTCGCGCTCTACACGGGCCGGGCGGTGGACTTCTTCCTGGTCCAGCTCGTCAGCAACGCGGCCAGCGCGCTCGCCTGGGCTGTGTCGATCGTGATCCGCTGGCCGCTGCTCGGGCTGGTCGTCGGCGCCGCACTGGGCCAGCGGGTGCGGTGGCGGCGTGACCCCGACCTGCTCCGCGGCTACCGGCGCGCGAGCTGGGTGTGGGTCGGCCAGTACGTGCTGCGCCTGGCGGTCTTCCTGCCGCTCTACTTCGCCGATGCGGTGGCGGCCCTCGGCGTCGCCCGGATCGCGCTGACCTGGCCGCTGATCGTGGTGTGCGTGGCGCTCTCCTGGCGGGTGCTGCGCCGGACGCTGCCCCCGGGCCACCCGGGACTGCGCCACCCCCGGGCGGCTGCGGCGGAGCCCGAAGGCCGCTAACATCGCGCGCTGCTTGCACGAACGAGTGAATGCGATCACTTTGCGTGATCAACTGGTGCGTTTCCTCGATCGACCACGTTGATGCCGGTGAGATCCCGCCCCGATGCACCGTGACAGGAGCCATGCGCCACTCGCAGCCCCCGCCGCACCGGCCCTCCGCCCCGCCGACCAGGCCGATCGGGCCCTCCGGCCCCACCGGTCCGTCCGGCTCGTCCGGTATGACCGGACCCTCCGGTCCGTCGACCCCCTTCGGCCCGTCCGGTTCCTCCGAGTCCTCCGGAGGCTCGGCGCCGGAGCCCGAGCCGAAGGCGAAGGGGCTCGATCTCACGGTCAACAAGGTGCTGGCCGGGGCGGGCGCGGCGGCGACGGCCGCCGTGCTCGGGTCCTACTTCGGTGTCGCGGGCACCGTGGCTGGTGCGGCGGTCGGCTCCGTGATCACCAGCCTCGGGAGCACGCTGTACCAGCACTCGCTCGACCGCACCCGCGACACCGTCAAGTCACGGATCAAGCTGCCCAGCGGCCGGACCGTGGAGGTCACCCGCGACGCGGAGACCGGGCTCGACGCGTACGCGCAGGTGACCGTTCCGCTGCAGCGGACGTCGCCGGACGGTCCGCTCCGCCCGGTCGAGCCCACCCCGACGCGTCAGATCGCGTCCGCGCTCGAGCCATCCGGCAACCGCCGGCGGGGGCTCCTGATGCTGGCCGGCGGCACGGTACTGATCTTCGTTCTGGGGCTGCTGGTGGTGACCGGTATCGAGTGGGCGAAGGGCTCGCCGCTGTCCGGCGGTGACTCGGGGACCTCGGTGAGCCGGGTGCTCGACCGCTCCTCGACGACCAGCGGCGACACCGAGCCGGACAGCGGCACCACGGGCAGTACCGAGACCACCGGGACCATCGAAGCCCCGGGCTCGGCCGAGTCGAGCACGGAGGCCACCCCGACACCGTCCCCGGAGCCCGGTTCGTCGAACCCGTCGGGCAGCACCGGGACGCCCGAGCCCTCCGTCGAACTCGTTCCGCCCGGCGGTTCCGATGGCTCCGGCGACTCCGTTGAGCAAGGCACTCCGGACCAGGGCGGACAGCAGGCCCCGGCGACCCGGGCCCCGCTGGTCGGCAGCGACGGCTGACCGGGCGCGACCGGCTGCGCTCAGGCGCGCAGCCGGTCGGCCAGTGCGCGAGCGGCGGCCTGTGGTTCCTCCGCCTCGGTGATGGCACGGACCACGACGATCCGCTGGGCACCTGCGGCCAGCACCTCGTCGAGCCGGTCGTGGTCGATGCCACCGATCGCGAACCAGGGCCGGTCGGGCTTGCGATCCGCCACCGCCCGCACGAGGTCCAGGCCAGGGGCAGGGCGACCGGGCTTGGTCGGGGTCGGCCAGCACGGGCCGGCGCAGAAGTAGTCCACCCCCGTCTCGTCGGCGGCCGCCGCCGTCTCGTCGGCGCTGTGCGCGGAGCGGCCGATCACGACCTCGTCGCCGACCACACGCCGGGCCCACGGCACCGGCAGATCGTCCTGGCCCAGGTGCAGCACGTCCGCCCCGGCGGCCAGGGCCACATCGGCGCGGTCGTTGACCGCCAGCAGCGCGCCGTGCCGCGCGCAGGCCTCCGCCAGCACCTGCAACGCGGCGAGCTCCTCGCGCGCCTCCAGCGGGCCGTCCGGGCCCTTGTCGCGCAGTTGCACGATGTCGACGCCGCCGGCCAGTGCCGCGTCGACGAACTCGGCCAGGTCGTCGCGGCCCCGCCGGGCGTCGGTGCAGAGGTACAGGCGCGCGTCGTCGAGCCGGGCGCGCCGGGCATCGCCGTCCAGTCCGGGCATGTCGTCAGACCCTACGGTGCCCTCCGGCGGCGGCGTAGGGTTGCATGCAGGTGACGCACGGGAGCCCGGTCGTAGCGGGCTGAGAGGGGACGGAACAGGTCCCGACCGTCGAACCTGATCCGGGTCATGCCGGCGCAGGGAGCGGATGGTGATGAGGAAAACGATGAACGACCGACTCGTCGTGCTGGGCGGCGGGGTGATCGGGCTGAGCTGTGCATGGCGTGCGGCACAGGACGGCCACGCGGTCACCCTGCTGGATCCGGCGCCCGGTTCCGGGGCGTCCTGGGTGGCCGGCGGCATGCTCGCACCGGTCACCGAGGCCTGGCCCGGTGAGGAGGACCTGCTCGCGCTCGGCGTCGAGTCGGTGCATCGCTGGCCCGGTTTCGCCGCCGACCTCGGCGAGGCGGCAGGCAGGCCGGCCGGGCTGCGGACCGAGGGCACCGTGGTCGCCGCGACCGGCTCCGGGGACCGCGCCGAGCTGGACGCCCTGGCCGCGCACCTCGACCGGCTCGGCCGGCCCACCGAACGGCTCTCCGGACGTGAGCTGCGCCGCCTCGAGCCCGCGATCGGCCCCGACGTCCGCGGTGGCCTGTCGGTGCCCGACGACCTCGCGGTGGACAACCGGGCCCTGCTCGCCGCCCTGCGTGCGGCAGCCGAGAAGGCCGGTGTCGAGTTCGATCCGCGATCTGCGAGGCAGGTGCGCGAGGACGGCGGCCACGTCACCGGGGTCGTCTGCACCGAGGGCGCCGACGTCGACGCCGACGTGGTGCTGGTCTGCGCCGGCGCGTACTCGGCCGGGCTGGACCCGTCGCTCGCGGGGCTGGTCCGGCCGGTCAAGGGAGAGATCCTACGACTGGCACGGCGGCCCGGTGCGCTGCCCGCGCCGCGGCGGACGGTACGTGCCCTGGTCGACGGCCGGCCGGTCTACGCCGTGCCCCGTGACGACGACGGAATCGTCGTCGGGGCCACCCAGGCCGAGACCGGATTCGACACCGAGGTCACCGTGGCCGGTGTGCGCGATCTGTTGCGTGACGTCGAACGGGTGCTGCCCGGGGTGGCCGAGTACGCGCTGCTCGAGGCGGCCGCCGGACTGCGTCCGGGCAGCCCGGACAACCTGCCGCTGATCGGCGGGCGTGGTCCGGACGGCTTGCTGGTGGCCACCGGACACCACCGCAACGGCATGCTGCTGGCCCCCGTCACGGCCGACGCGGTGCTGGCCCTGTTGCGCGGGGAGCCGGTGCCGGACCCGGTCCGGGCCGCCGACCCGGCCCGGTTCACCGCGGCGGACAAGCGCGAACCCGCGAGTGGTTCGTCGGAGAGGAGCTGACGGGTGCACGTGTGGATCAACGGCGAACGCCGTGAGCTGGTGGGGGACGCGGGGCTGCTCGACGCGCTCGGCGTGCTCGGCGCGCCCCGGACGGGCGTGGCGGTCGCGGTGGACGGCGAGGTGGTTCCCCGGGCCGACTGGCCGTCGACCCGGTTGACCGACGGCGCGCGCATCGAGGTGTTGACCGCGGTGCAGGGAGGGTGACCATGGCTGGCTACAGCGACGAACCGCTGGTGATCGGCGGTCGCAAGATCGCATCACGATTGATCATGGGGACCGGCGGGGCCGGCAACCTGGAGATCCTGGAGCGGGCGCTGGTCGCGTCCGGGACCACGCTCACGACCGTCGCGATGCGCCGCATCGACGCCGCAACCGGCACCGGGGTACTCGACCTGCTGCGCAGGCTGGGCATCGAGGTGCTGCCGAACACGGCGGGCTGCCGGACCGCGGCGGAGGCCCTGCTGACCGCGCGGCTCGCCCGCGAGGCGCTGGAGACCGACCTGGTCAAGCTCGAGGTCGTCGCGGACGAGCGCACCCTGCTGCCCGACCCGATCGAGTTGCTGGATGCCGCCGAGCAACTGGTGGACGACGGGTTCACCGTGCTGCCCTACACCAACGACGACCCGGTGCTGGCCCGTAAACTGGAGCAGGTCGGGTGCGCCGCGGTGATGCCGCTGGGCTCCCCGATCGGTACCGGGCTGGGCATCCGCAACCCGCACAACATCGAGATGATCGTCGCGCAGGCGGGCGTTCCGGTCGTGCTCGACGCCGGGATCGGCACCGCATCGGAGGCGGCGGAGGCGATGGAACTGGGCTGCGACGCCGTGCTGCTCGCGACCGCGGTCACCCGGGCCGGGGACCCGGAGCGGATGGCGCACGCGATGCGGCTCGCGGTGGAGGCCGGCCGGGCTGCGCGCGGGGCCGGCCGGATCCCGAAGCGGTACTGGGCGCAGGCCTCCTCTCCGGATCCGGACGCCTGACCGCGTTCAGGTGCGGCGGGGGCCCGCTCGCTCCGCCGCGGACGGCGGAAGCTCGGCGCCGAGCCGGGCCAGGCCGTCGGCCAGCCCGGCGATCTCCGCCGTGGACCAGTGGGTCAGCCGGTCGCGCCAGGCCTGGCGCCGGGCGTCGGTCACCTCGGCCAGCCGGCGCGCACCCTCCGGGCTCAACTCCAGCAGGAACGCGCGGCCGTCGGCCGGGTCGGGCCGGCGGGCCACCAGGTCGAGCCGTAGCAGGGCGGAGACCTGGCGGCTCATCGTCGACTTGTCCAGGCTGAACTCGTCGGCCAGATCCACAGGCGCAATGGCCCGGCCGGCGCGATCACCAGCAGCACCGCGTAGGCGCCCGCCTCGACATCGGGATGGACCTGACCCGCGAACGTGCGCGCGAAACTCCGGGATCGGCGCAGCAGCAGGCTCATCTGCTGCGCGAGCCGGTCAACCTGCGCATCGTGGTCGCGCTGGGCGTCGGTCGGCCCATCGAGCGGCGGGGCCGGGTCCATGACGACGACCCTATCGAGGACCCGGCCGGGTCCACGGACTCCGGGCAGCGGATCAGTTCCCGGCCTCGGGCCGGGCCGGCACGTCCGGCCCGGCGACGGGCACGACCCCGGCACGGTGCCGCCGGGCCAGCTTCCGATAGGTCTCCGGGTTGTTGCGCACCCACCAGTTCGCCGACTCGGTCAGCGGCCCCTTCACCGCGGCGACGGCGCCGAGCACGAGTTGCTCGTCGGGCACGACGCGCTTCGGGGGGACCGTCGCCCCCGCCCCGATCAGGCAGCGCGCGCCGATCAGGGCGCCGTCCTGGATCGTCGCCCCGTTGCCGACGACGGTCTCCGCGCCGATCACGCAGCCGTGTACGACGCACAGGTGCCCGATCGTCGCGCCCGGCCCCACCTCGGTGATCGGGTCGGTGCCGCCGTGCAGCACCGAGCCGTCCTGCACGTTGGCACCGGCCCGCACGATGATCGGCCCGAAGTCGGCGCGCAGCACGGTATTGTACCAGATCGAGGCCTCCGCCTCGACCCGTACGTCGCCCACCAGCGTGGCGGTCGGGGCGATCCAGGCGTCCGGATGCACGGTCGGGGCGACCCCGTCGAGGGAGAACAGCGGCATGCCGGGGAGCCTGCCATCCGGGTCAGGGCACGGCGCGATCGGTGCGCAGCGCGGCGAGCTCCGCACGCAGCTCGCGGATCTCGGCCAGGATCTCCCGGTTCGCGATCTGCTCCTCGGCGGCGTGCTCGGCCTCCTCGGCGCGGACCTCCGCGAGCACCTCTTGCTCCATCGCGCTGACGACCACGGCGATGAACAGGTTCAGTACCATGAACGAAGAGATCAGGATGTAGATCACGAAGAAGATCCAGGACAGCGGCATCGTGTCCATGAGCTCCCGGGCGATGTCCGGCCAGCCCTCGCCGGTCATCGTCTGGAACAGGGTGAACAGCGTCGTGCCGAGGTCGCCGAAGTTCCCCGGGGACGCGGCGCCGAACAGCTTGGTGCCCATCACGCCGGCGACGTAGAGGATCAGCGCGAGCAGGGCGGCGATGGACGTCATGCCGGGCACGGCCCGCAGCAGCCCGTCCACGACCCGGCGCATGCTCGGCACGATCGAGATCAGCCGCAGCACCCGCAGGATCCGCAGCGCGCGCAGCACGGCGAACGGCCCGGACGTCGGCAGCAGCGCGAGCGCCACGACGGCGAAGTCGAACACGTTCCACGGGTCGCGCCAGTACCGCCGGCCGTACGCGACCAGGCGCAGCCCGATGTCGACGACGAAGAGGACCAGCGCCAGCCGGTCCACGACCTGCAGCAGGCCGCCGATCGCCCCGATCACGGCGGGGGAGGTCTCCAGGCCGAGGGTGATCGCGTTGACCACGATCACGGTGATCACCGCCGGCTGGAACGACGGGTGCTCGACGATCCGCTGTGCGCTCCGACGCGTCCGTTCGATCACCGCGAGGAGACTACTGTCGGTTTCGCACCACCCGGTGGCGGTATGTCGGACCCCGTTTCGGCGTGCCGCCCCGGCCCGCGGACCGGGATCGGTCAGTCTGACCGGGTCCATGGTGCGGGAGGTCAGGGGGGCCGACGGTGCGGATCAGCAGGCGGGCGACGATCCTGCGGGCGGGGTGTGCGGTGCTGCTCGCCGCGGCACTGGCCGGGTGCGCCGGGGACGGCGGGGCATCGGACCGCTCGATCCCGCGCAGCTCCGAACCGCCGGCGACCGGGTCGAGCGCCGAACCGCGGGCGCTGGCGATCTACTACGTCGGCGACACCGCCGCCGGCTTCCGGCTGTTCCGCGAGTTTCACCCGGTGGCGACCGCCGACCCCGCGAGTGACGCGGTCCGGCAGATGCTCGCGACGCCTCCGGCCGACCCCGACTACCGCTCGCTGTGGCCCGCGGGCACCCGGCTGCTGTCCCCGGTCACCCGCGCCGACGGCGTCATCACCGTGGACCTGTCGGCCGAGGCGGCCGGCCCCGCCCAGGTCGGCGCCGAGGCGGCCGAACTCACCGTGCAGCAGCTGGTCTTCACCGTACAGGCGGCGCTGCAGGCCACCGACCCGGTGCGGGTGCTCGTCGACGGCGAACCGGTCGGGGAGCTCTGGGGACACGTCGCGCTCGCCGAGCCCGTCGCCCGGGCCGATCAGTACGCCGTGCGCTCGCTGGTGCAGATCGACTCCCCGGCGCACGGCGCGACGGTCGGGCCGCAGGTCACGGTGACGGGCGAGGCTGCGGTCTTCGAGGCGACGGTGCTGTGGGAGGTGCGCCGCGACGGCGCGGTGGTCCGCTCGGGGTTCACCTCGTCGCAGGAGGGGCAGCGGTTCAGCCCGTTCCGGTTCACCGTCGCGCTCGAGCCGGGGGAGTACGAGATCCGGGTGAGCGAGGACGATCCGTCGGGCGGAGAGGGCCGGCCGCCGCTCTCGGACACCAAGCAGGTCACGGTCACCCGCTGAGCCGGCCGGCCGCGTCCACGTGCGATCGTGGCGGCCGCAGCCCCAGCGTCTCCAGCTCCAGCGCGGCGAGCCGGTGCACCACCTCCCGGTCGTCGCGGCGCCACGCCTCGACCGGGTCGGGCGCGACGCTGAGCAGCCGGTCGGTCGGGTGCCGGGCCAGCGCACGCAGCGCGAGCAGGTCGGTACCGGTCTCGCGGGCGGCGACCGCCGAGCCCGCCGAGCGGGCGTAACGCAGCCGCAGCGGCAGCCAGACCAGCAGCACCGGCAGCGCCCCGAGCAACGCGACGAGGATCCCGGCGGCGGTCGCGACCGCGGCGACCGTCTCGACCTGCTCGCGGCCCGACCGGGCCAGGGCATCGCCGGCCGCGGCCCCGGTGCCGAGCGCGCGGGCGACGTCGGTACCGACGAGCGGGAGGTCGGCCACCGTCCGGGCCGCACGGTCGAACGCCCCATGGATCTCCTCGCCCGCATCGGCGAGGCCCCGGGCGGGAGCGTCGAGCCGGAGCACCACGTCGTGGGCGGCGACCCCCAACACCGCCCACAGCACGAGCCAGCCGATCGCGACGACATCGCCCAGCAGCTGGCGGGAGGCCCGCGCGGGGAGCTCCGCGTAGAACCGCATGCGGCCCCACGGTAGGGCCGCCGGGGGGTGATCGCCCGGCCGCCCCACCGGGCCACCGCGGCCGGTGGCGCTACAGCAATCCGAGCTTGGTGGCCGCGTACACGGCCTCGGCGCGGCGCGACACCATCAGCTTGCGCATCAGGTTGCCGACGTGGAACTTCACCGTGGTCTCGGAGATGAACAGCTCCGCGCCGATCGCCCGGTTCGACAGGCCCCGGGCCAGCAGCCGCAGCACGTCCAGCTCGCGCTCGGTGAGCCGCTCGCTGTCGGGCACCCCGCCCGACAGCGAGCGCACCATCGCCGATGCGCTGCGGGCGTCGAACGCGCTCTCCCCGCGCGACACCGCCCGGATCGCGCGCACCAGCTCGGTGGTGTCCACGTCCTTGACCACGTAACCGCGCGCCCCGGCCTGCACCGACTCCACGACGAGCCGGTCCTCGGCGAAGGTGGTGAGCACGAGGACCCCGAGCCCGGGGTGGGCGGCGCACAGCCGCCGGCACACGTCCAGACCGTCGGTCTGCGGGCCCGCGGTGAGCTTGAGGTCGAGCAGCACGACGTGCGGACGGGAGGCGGCGACGGCGGCGATGGCGTCGGAAGGTGTGCCGGCCTCGCCGACCACCCGCAGGTCGTGCTCGCGTTCCAGCACGGCACGCAGCCCCTGGCGCATGATCGAGTGGTCGTCGACCAGCACGATCCGTACCGGCATCGGCCGGGCGCGCCCGGCCGATGCGGAGATCGGGCTCCGTGCCGTGCTCATGGCCTCGTCCCCTCGGTGCTCTCTGCTCGGCCCTGCGGGCAGGCCTCGGTGCTCTCTGGTCGGCCCTGCGGCCGGGGATCGCGCGTGTCGTCGCAGCCGGGCACCGGGATCTCGACCTGCACCTGCAGGCCACCCAGCCGGGCCCGGCGGAAGGTCAGCGACCCGCCCATCTCGCGGGCCCGCGCCTGCATGTTGACCAGCCCCCGGTGTTCTCCGGACGGCCCGGCGAGGTCGGCGGCCCGCAGGCTGCGGCGCACTTCCTCGGGGCTGCCGCGACCGTCGTCGGAGATCGTCAGCCGGACCTGCCGGCAGCGGTAGGCGAGGCGGACCACCGCGCGGCCGGCGTCGGCGTGCACCGCGGTGTTGAACAGCGCCTCGCCCGCGATCCGGAACAGCGACTGCTCGGTGTCGGCCGGCAGCGCGACGGGCTTGCCGCCGATGCGCACCTCGACGCGCAGCTCGTCGGGCATGTGCACGGTGGACAGCCGCCGCAGCATCGCGGGCAGGTCCTTGTCGGCGCACCCGTCGTCGTTGAGCGCGTAGATCGCCGACCGGAGCTGCTCGACGGCCCGGCGGGTCAGGTCCTTGGCGGTGTCGAGCTGGGCGCGCAGCCGTGGATCGTCGATCTCGGAGCGGCACAGCTCGATGTGCATCCCGGCCGACAGCGCGTACTGGGTGACGCTGTCGTGCAGTTCGCGGGCGATCCGGTGCCGCTCGTCGTCGAGTACCTCGCGCTGCCGGGCCGCACCCAGCTCCTGCTGGGTGCGTTCCAGCTCGGCGTTGCGCTGCTTCAGGTCGTCGGCCTGCCGAGCGGTTCGTGCGTAGAGCCGCTCCGAGCGGTCGAGCAGCGCGCAGTTCTGCAGCGCCGCGGCGGTCTGCCCGGCGAGGATGCGCAGCACCGAGTTGTCGGTCTCGTCGATCTCGCGGTCCGGCGGGGTCCAGGCGACGAACCCGCCGACCGTGCGGCCGTCGAGGCGGATCGGGATGTGCCGGTGCCGCCGGGTGGTCTCGGGGTCGTGGTCGGACCCGTCCTCCACGGCGCGCCCGGCACAGATCTGCCGGACGTGGTGGCGCACGGCGGCGGGCACGAGGTCCAGGCCGGTCCACTCGACGCCGTCCGGGCCGAGCACGAGGTGCCGCGGCCGGGAGTCCGGCAGTGCGCCGTCCAGAAGCGCGAACACGACCCAGTCGGCGGACAGGTGGTCGGCCGCGGCCTCGACGACGGCCCGGACCAGCGCCTCGGACCCCTCCATCGTGCGCACCAGCGCCGCGGAGATTCGGTCGAGAGCGAGGATGACCCGGCGCAGCCGTTCGGCGGAGACGCGGTACTCGGGGTAGTAGGACGGTTTGCCCGAGCGCAGCCCGGTCAGCGCGTCGAGGTCCGGGCCGTGCCCCATCGAGGTGAGGCGCTGCCCACCGGCGCGCTGCCCACCGGCGCGCTGGCCGCCTCGCCGGGGAGGCCAGGGGGCGGTGGTCACCGGACGCCGGGGGGAGCGGGTCGCACGGCGACGGCAGCGACGACAGGGCTGACGACAGGGCTCACAGAGCCGCCCGGAACAGTTCGGCGACCTCGTCCCCCGACGCGGGGCGCGGGTTCGTGGTCAGGCAGGCGTCGCCGAGGGTGAGCTGGCTCAGCCGCGGGATGTCCTCGGCCGTGACGCCGAGCGCGCTCAGCCCCTTCGGGACACCGACCTCGTCGCCCAGCTCGCGGATCGCCTCGGCCACCATCTCGACCGCCTCCTCGGGCGGGGCGCCGCCGACGGGAAGACCCATCGCCTGCGCGATCGGGAGGAAGCGCTCCGGGGTGGTGGCCCCGTTGAACCGGATCACATGGGGCAGCAGCACCCCGTTGATCACCCCGTGTGGCAGGTCCAGCATGCCGCCGACCTGGTGGCTCATCGCATGGGTGGCGCCGAGGATGGCGTTGGTGAAGGCGAGACCGGCCTCCAGGGCGGCCTGCGCCATGGCGGAGCGGGCGTCGCCGTCGTCGGGCCGGTGCATGGTCCGCGCGAGGTTGGCGTTGACCATCGAGACGGCCTGCAGCGCGTGGTGGTCGGTGAGCGGGCCGTGCGCGAGCGAGACGAAGGCCTCGATGCCGTGGGTCAGCGCGTCGAGCCCGGTCGCCGCGTTGAGCCATTCCGGCATCGTGACCAGCAACCGCGGGTCGATCACCGATACGTCCGGGACCAGCGCGCGACCCATGATCGTGATCTTCGTATGGCGCTCGGTGTCGGTGACGATGCAGAACTGCGAGACGTCGGCACCGGTGCCCGACGTCGACGGCATCATGATCAGCGGTGGGATCGGGTGGGTGATCCTGTCGATGCCCTCGTAGTCGAGGATCCGGCCGCCGTTCGCCGCGAGCAGCGCGACACCCTTGGCCGCGTCGATCACCGAACCGCCGCCGATCCCGAGCACGACGTCGCACCCGGCCGCCGCGTAGCGCTGGTAGCCGTCCTCGATCTCGTGGTCCTTCGGGTTCGGCGTGAGGTCGAGCCACAGCTGTGGCGCCAGGCCGGCCAGCCGGAGCTGCCCGAGCAGTTCGCCCGGCCAGCCCGCCTCGGCGAGCCCGGGATCGGTCACCACGAACGGACGGCGGGCGCCCAGCCGGACGGCCGCGTGCGCCGCCTCCGGCAGTGAGTTCGGGCCGAAGACGATCTCCGGGGCGTGGAACTTGGACAGCCGCGGGTGCGGCACACCGCAGGCCGGTTCGGGGGTCTGCCCGCCCACCCGCCGGTGCTCCAGAAGGACCGTCTCACCGGCCCGTCGAGCCTCGTTGACGAGGACCACGTTGCCCTCCAGTTGCAGATCGTCCGACGCCACCCGCCCGCGCGCGGGTAGGCGATCCGCGCCGACCAGGCTACAAGAGGTGACAGGGCGCCGCGCACTTTCCGGGGGGCGCCCGGGGGTACCGAACGGTCGCGGTCGACGGCACCGCAGGCGGGTTGCAGCCGGATGCCGACCGGGACATCGCACTCCCCCTCGGGGAAAGCCCGACACGGTGGCCCGGGTCACCGGAACGGGACGATCCCGAAGGGGAGCAACGCCACCTGACCGTCCGGCGAGGTGGCGTCCGGCGCCGCATGCTCAGTGGCTGTGGATCGGCCCCTCGCGGTCGGCCAGGTGCACCCCGCTGCCGCCCCAGTGCAGGGCGATCATCTCCGCGGCGATGGACACGGCGGTCTCCTCGGGGGTCCGGGCGCCGAGGTCCAGCCCGATCGGGCTCGACATCCGGGACAGCTCCTCCTCGGTCAGCCCGGCCGCGACCAGCCGGGCGAGTCTGTCCTCGTGGGTGCGCCGCGATCCCATCGCGCCGATGTAGGCGACCTCCGGCAGCCGCAGCGCGACCTCCAGCACCGGGACGTCGAACTTCGGGTCGTGCGTGAGCACGGTGATCACGGTGCGCTTGTCGATCCGCCCGGCCTCGGCCTCGGCCTTGAGGTAGCGGTGCGGCCACTCCACGACGACCTCGTTCGCGCCGGGGAACCGGCTGGCCGTCGCGAACACCGGGCGGGCGTCGCAGACCGTGACCCGGTAGCCGAGGAAGGTGCCCATCTTGGCCACCGCCGCAGCGAAGTCGATCGCGCCGAAGACGATCATGCGGGGAGGCGGGGCGAAGGACTCCACGAACACGTCGAGGCCCTCGCCGCGGCGCTGTCCGTCGACGCCGTAGTGCACCATCGCGTTGCGCCCGACGTCGAGCAGGCCGCGCGCGTCGTCGCGGATCGCGTCGTCCAGCCGCGAGGAGCCGGTGCCGCCGTCGACGCGGTCCGGCCACACGATGAGCCGCGTGCCGAGCCGTTCCTCCGGGCCCGCCACCACCGTGGCCACCGCGACGGGGGACTCGCTGCGGACCGCATCGGCCACCTGGCCGAGCTGGGCGTAGGTCTCGGGGGAGACCTTCTCCACGAAGATGTCGAGGATGCCGCCGCAGGTCAGGCCGACGGCGAACGCGTCGTCATCGGAGACGCCGTAGCGCTGCAGCACGGGGCGGCCGTCGCGGAGCACGCCCTCGCCGAGCTCGTAGACCGCGCCCTCGACGCACCCACCGGAGACGCTGCCGACGGCCTCGCCGGCCGGGCCGACGAGCATCGAAGCCCCCGGCTGGCGTGGTGCCGAGCGGAACGTGCCGACCACCGTGGCCAACGCCGCCGGCTCGCCGTTCTTCCACCAGCCCTCGAGCTGGTCCAACACGTCACGCATCCCGCACCACCTTGAGCAGTTTCTCCAGCGTGTCCAGGCTGTGCCCGGCCAACAGATCGTCCAAGTACGGCAGAGCCGCAACTATTCCACCCTGCACGGGCGCATAGCCGTCCTTGCCGGCGTGCGGGTTCACCCAGACCACGCGGTGGGCGAGCCGGCGCAGCCGCTCCATCTGGGCGGCCAGCAGATCGGGCTCGCCGCGCTCCCAGCCGTCGGAGAAGATGACGACGACGGCGCGGCGGGCGGCCCCGCGCTGACCCCAGCGGTCGATGAACGCCCGCAGCACCTCACCCAGCCGGGTCCCGCCCGACCAGTCAGGGATGGCCTTGCCCGCCGCGGACAGCGCGTGCTCGGCGTCGCGCTGGCGCAGCTCACGGGTGACCCGGGTGAGCCGGGTGCCCAAGGTGAAGGCCTCCACCGACGCCGGCGACCGGCGGACCACGACGTGGGCGAAACGCAGCAGGGCGTCGGCATAGGGCTCCATCGACCCCGACACGTCGACGAGCAGTACCACCTTGCGGGGGCGTCGCGAGCGGTCCCGGCGGCGCAGCTCCCGCAACTCACCCTCGTTGCGCAGCGCGGTGCGCAGGGTCCGCCCGGGGTCCGGCTCGCCGTGGCGCGAGGCCCGGCGCCGCCGTGACGACCGCGTCGGGGGTTCCGGCCGTAGCAGCGCGAACAGCCGGCGCAGGTGGTCGCGCTCGACCGGGGTGAGCTCGGCGAGGTCGCGGTGCCGAAGCACCTCGGTCCCGCTCGCCGCGGCCTTCAGCTCGGGGCCCTGGTCATCGCCGTCGTCGTCGCCGGACCGCGGTTCCGACGGGGTGAGCGAGGCGAGCTTCGGCGGGGGCGGTGGGCGCTCGTCCTTGATCGACGTCCTGGCACCGCGCTGCGGCTCGAACCAGGCCTCGAACGCCGCGTCGTAGCGCGGGATGTCGTCCGGGTCCGAGCACAGCGTCAGGCGGCCGGCCCAGTACGTCTGCTGCCGGCTGGTGACGTCGAGGGTGTCGAGTGCGCCGAGGAACGTCGAGACCCGATCGGTGGTGATGGGCAGCCCGGCGTGCCGGAGGACGGCGGTGAAACCGACCAGCCCCGGGATCGGGTCCTCGGTGCCGTTCGCCGGGGCCTGCGCAGTGGGATACACGGCAGGAGCGACCTCAGGACGCCAGCAGCGTGTCGAGCTGGTTGCGCACCCGGTCGGCGTCCTCGCGGTACTTCAGCACCGCGCCGAGGGTCGCCGCGGCGCTGTCCACGTTCAGCTCACGCGCCCCGACCAGCTGCAGCGCCCGCGCCCAGTCGAGCGACTCGGCGACACCGGGGGGCTTGAGCAGGTCGGTCTGACGCAGCTTGTGCGCGGTGCCGGCGACCTGCGCGGCCAGCCGCTCGGGCAGCCCCGGCAGCCTGCTGTGCAGGATCTCGATCTCGCGCTGCACGTCGGGGTGATCGAGCCAGAGGTAGAGGCAGCGCCGCTTGAGCGCGTCGTGGACCTCGCGGGTGCGGTTCGAGGTGAGGACGACGACCGGCGGGACGGTGGCTCGCACCTCGCCGATCTCCGGGATGCTCACCGCGTGCTCGGTCAGTACCTCGAGGAGGAAGGCCTCGAACTCGTCGTCGGCCCGGTCCACCTCGTCGACCAGCAGCACGCTGGGGGTGGTCTGCAGCGCGCGCAGGATCGGCCGGGCGAGCAGGAAGCGCTTGTCGTAGAGGGAGGCCTCGACGGCGTCCGCGTCCAGCTTCTCGCCCCCGACGCCGGCGGCGGCCTCCAGGGACCGCAGGTGCAGGAGCTGGCGGGGGAAGTCCCAGTCGTAGAGCGCCTGGGAGGCGTCGATGCCGTCGTGGCACTGCAGCCGGATCAGCTCGGCGCCGAGCACCTGCGCCAGCGCCTGCGCCAGGGCCGTCTTGCCGGTGCCGGGTTCGCCCTCACAGAACAGGGGGCGGGTCATCTTCATGGCCAGGAACGCGGCGGTGGCGAGGCCGTCGTCGGCGAGATAACCGGTGGAGCGCAGCGCGGTCGCCAGCGCCGCGGGGGAATCGAGGGACGGGGGCGGGCCACCGGCGTGGGTGGCGGCAGTGGTGGCGTCCGTGGCGGGATCGGTCACAGCAGCATCCGACCCGCTGGGCGGCTGACCCGGGAGCTTTGCTTCACAGCCCCAGCATGACTCACTCATCGCCCGGTAGCCACCTCGGTCGCAGCGCCGTGCTTCGGTCCGTCACCAATCGTCACGCTCCGTAGAGAATCGGTGTGACTGGATCGACAATAGTTCCGCATCGGTTTCAATTAAATCAGCGTGATCGGACCGTGATAGTAGCTTCCTGACCTGGGATGTTACCGATATCGGAAGCAATCGAGTGATGTTACAGTGACGAGCGTCACGGACCACTGGATTGACGTTCGCTGTTGTTCGAAACGTAGCGTCCTCGTTCGGTCGTTCCACCAGAGCGGCCTGAATACATCCGGAACCGCCGCGCCAAGACTCCTGTCCCGCGGTTTACGGTCCGTCGAGATAGAGAGACGGGGCAGGAGCGAGGGAGCAATTCCGGAATGCAAGTAATTGTGTTCGGGGGTATCGCCGGTGGTCGCCGGTCCGGGCAGACTCCCCGCCCGGACCCCCTCCGGGTCCTCGACATGGCGCGGTAGGAGAGCACCGATGACGTTCTTCAGGAAGCGAAGTCTTCTGCGCCTGGCCGTGACCGGCGCTGTTGCGGTCGGCGCACCGCTCGCCGTCGCCGGCACAGCGAACGCCGCTCCCGACTCCGCCTGGGACCGGCTGGCGCAGTGCGAGAGCGGCGGCAGATGGAACATCAACACGGGTAACGGCTACTCCGGTGGCCTGCAGTTCAACCCCACGACCTGGAAGGCCTTCGGCGGCAACGGCTCGGCGCACAACGCCAGCCGTGAGCAGCAGATCGCTGTCGCCGAGCGGGTCCTCGCCGCGCAGGGCTGGGGCGCCTGGCCCTCGTGCTCGAGCAAGATGGGCCTGCGGGGCCACGACGCCAGCCCGGGCCGCAGCATCCGCGCTTCGGCGCCCGCCCCCGCCACGACTTCCGCCCCGGCCGCTCCGGCCCAGGGCGGCAAGGGCTACACCGTCCGCTCCGGTGACACCCTGTCGAAGATCGCTGCCGCCAACGGCACGTCCTGGCAGCGGCTGCAGAGCGTCAACGGCCTGAGCAACCCGCACAAGCTGAGTGTCGGCCAGGCGCTGCGCCTGGCCTGAGCCGGCGCGGTCGCCGCGGGCGGTGCCCCGCGTGCCCTGGCACGTGGTCGGCGCGCTGCCTGCGGCGACCGGCGGCTCTCAGGTCGAGTTGACCCACTCGTCCGAACCGTCGGCGAACGCCTGATGCTTCCAGACCGGCAGCCGGCGCTTGACCTCTTCCACCAACTCCGAGCACACGGCGAACGCCTCCTGGCGGTGATCGGCCGCGACCGCGCAGGCCAGCGCCACGTCGCCGATCTCGAGCCGTCCGACACGGTGGCTCACGGCGATGGCGCGGACCCCCCTGGCCCGGCCCGCCACGTCGGCGGCCACCTCGGCCACGACCTTCTCCGCGCTCGGGTGCGCGCTGTACTCCAGGCCTCGTACCGACCGCCCGCCGTCGTGGTCACGCACCACTCCGGCGAACGTGACGACCGCTCCGGCCGCCGCGTTGTCCACCAGCCGGGCGTGCTCATCGACGTCGAGAGGCTCCACGCCCACCGCGGCCCGCAGGACCGCGGCACCCGGTGTCCCGGTGTCGTTCTGTCCGGTGTCGTTCTGCTCTGGGCCGTTCGCCGTTGCGGCACTCATCAGTGGTCGCCTCCTCGCAGCTGGTCCACGGCATGGTCGAGGACGTCCGCGAGCACCGCGAGCCCGTCACGGACGCCCCCGGTCGACCCGGGCAGGTTCACCACGAGGGTGCGCCCGACGACCCCGGCGACTCCACGGGAGAGCACTGCCGCCGGCACCTTCGGGGCGCCGGCCGCGCGGATCGCGTCGGCGAGGCCCGGAACCTCGTAGTCGATCAGGGCGCGGGTGACCTCGGGTGTCGCGTCGGTGGGAGAGATGCCGGTCCCCCCGGTGGTGAGCACGACGTCGACGCCGGTCGCGACCGCGGCGCGCACCGCCTCGGCCACCGGCTCGCCGTCCCGGGCGACCGTGGCGTCCGGGCACTCGTAGCCGCGCTCGCGCAGCCATTCGACGATGAGCGGACCGCCCCGGTCCGGGTACACGCCGGCAGCGGCGCGGTTCGACGCGGTGACGACGTGGGCCCGCCGGGGCTCGGTCATGCCCGGTCCTCGGGCCGGGTCCAGCTGCCCGTCTTGCCACCGTCCTTGCGCTCCACACGCACGCCGTCGAGCACCGCGGCGGGGTCGACGGCTTTCACCATGTCGTGGAGGGCCAGTCCCGCCACGGCCACGGCCGTCAGCGCCTCCATCTCGACGCCGGTGCGGTCGGTGGTCTTCACTGTGGCCCGGATGCGGACCTCGGCACCGTCGGGTTCGAGGTCCAGGACGACGCCGCTCACCGCGATGGGGTGGCACAGCGGGATCAGGTCCGGGGTCTTCTTGGCGCCCATGATGCCCGCGATCCGGGCGGTCGCGATCGCGTCGCCCTTGGGTAGTCCGTCGCGGCGCAGCAGATCGACGACCTCGGCGGTGGTGCGCAGCGTGCCGGTGGCGACGGCGGTGCGTGTGGTCGGCTCCTTACCGGAGACGTCCACCATCCGCGCGGCGCCGGTGCTGTCGACGTGGGTCAGCTCCACGGTGTCGACCCTACGTCGTGCCCGGGGCGCGCGTGCCGTGCGGTGCCCGTCACGTCCCCGTCGGCGTCGACTGTGATCCATATCATGACGAAGCAACCAGATCGTTCCGTATCCGGAGCGTTTTCTCCTCGTTATACGCGCGCGTGAGCTGCTGAAACGTCGGCTACCACGTCTCTGCGTCCGCGCCCGGCGATTGCGGCGCGCGTCCACGCCGGGGGTTTCGCAGTGGCAGTTCATCGACGTAGCGTCTTCCCGGCTCGTTCGACTCCCCCATTGCGGACGGGCCCCGGCACTGCAGCGCGCTCCCTGTCCGGTGGTGCCGGCCCCCGGAACCAGCACGTGGGACAGGGTCGAATCAGCGGGCCCGACGGCTCGCCGCCGCTCCCCAGGCGGTGCATTCGGTGCGCAGCGGCGGAGAAATGCCATGCCTCGCTATCGCGGCCAACACCGCAAGCCGACCACCGCCGGCCGGGCGATCGCCCGTACCGCTCTCGCCGGTGCCGTCGCGGGTACCCCGCTGGTCGTCGCCGCCCCGGCGGCGCAGGCGGCGCCCGACTCGACGTGGGACCGCGTCGCGCAGTGCGAGAGCGGTGGGAACTGGTCCATCAACACCGGGAACGGCTACAAGGGAGGTCTGCAGTTCGCCGCGCAGACCTGGGCGGGCTTCGGGGGCGGCCAGTTCGCGCCGACCGCCGACCAGGCCACCCGGGAACAGCAGATCGTCGTCGCCGAGCGGGTGCTCGCCAAGCAGGGCTGGGGCGCCTGGCCGGTGTGCTCGCGCAAGGTGGGTGCCACCGGTGACGGCGCCACGACGCGCAGTGCCCCGGCTCCCGAGCCCGCCCCGGCCGCGAAGCCGGCACCCGAACCGGCCCCGAACAAGGTCCGGCTGAGCACCCCGAGCGGCGGTGCGAACTACGTCGTCAAGGCCGGCGACACCCTGAGCACGATCGCCGCCCAGCGCGGCGTCGCGGGCGGCTTCCAACGCATCGTGGAGAAGAACCCGGCGCTGGCGGGCAACCCTGACCTGATCTTCCCGGGTCAGAAGCTCGCCCTCTGAGTCACCAGGACGCCCGGCGGGCGTTCGGGGCCCCGGGTGCCGCTGCGGCGGCCCCGGGGCCCGCTTTCATTCGGCGCGGTAGCGGGCGAGTTGCTCCGGAGTGTCGACGTCGTCCGGCTCGGCCAGATCGCCGCACTCCAGCAGACTCAGGCCGGGATGCCCGGCCAGGTAGCCGCGGGCGCCGGCGTCGCCCGTGGCGGCCGACCGCACCCTCGCCCAGTGCGACCGTCCGATCAGGACCGGATGTGCCGGTCGGCCGTCGTAGGCTGCCCGCACCAGGGCGTCCTGACCGCTCCGGGCGGCCAGCCGGGCGACCGCGGCGGCGGTGACCCCCGGCAGGTCGACCAGATGCACCAGCGCGGCGTCCGGGCGTGGGTCGAGCTCGTCCAGGGCCTGCAGACCGGCGCGCAGCGAGGCACCCATGCCCTCGCTCCAGTCCGGGGCCACCACCGGCAGCACCTCGGCGGGGAGCCGGGAGCGCACCTGTTCGGCGGCCGCGCCGAGGACGACCACCAGGGGAGCGCAGCCGCCGCCGGCCAGCGCCCGCAGTGCCCGCCGCACGAGCGGCTCGCCGTCGAGCTCGACGAGGGCCTTGGGCCCGCCCATGCGCCGGCCCGCGCCCGCCGCCAGGAGCAGACCCGCCGGCCCGGCTACTTGTTGATCTCCGTGACGGGGTGCTCGTAGGGCACCGTGTCCAGCGGGAACTCGACGTCGCCGAAGGGGGAGAGCGAACCCTGCAGCGGGGCGGCGAGCTCCGTGACAGGGTGCTCGCCGTCGGGCAGGTTCGGCCAGGCCGGGTCGATCCGGCCCGGGCGGTCGGGCTTGGCCACGGTTGACCTCCAATGGTCGTCGGTGTTGTCCCCTATTATCCCGCATCGGCCGGTGCGGCGGACCCGGCGTACCGGCGGCTAACGTGGGCACCGATGCACATCCCGCTGGTCGACTGGCTGCGTGCCCAGGACGACGAGACCCTCGCCGCGTTGCTCCGGTTACGTCCCGATCTGGCCGTACCGCCGCCCGCCGATCTCACGGTGCTGGCCACCCGGGCCGGCATCCGCGCCTCGGTGCACCGGGCCTGCGACGACCTCGACACCGTGACGCTGGCCGTCCTGGAGGCGCTGGTCGTCGCCGATGCCGACACCCGGCCGGTGCCGCTCGCCGAGGTGCGCCGGTTGCTCGGCCCGGACGTCACCGCCGCGGCGCTGGAGCGGGCGCTGGGGGCGCTGCGCGAGCGGGCGCTGCTGTGGGGCGGCGACGACGAGCTCGCGCTCGTCCCGGCGGCCCGTGAGGTCGTGCCGAGCCATCCCGGTGGCCTGGGGCGCCCGGCCTCGGGTCCGGCCGCGTCGAGCGAGCTCCCCGCTCTCCTGGCGTCGGTGGAGCCGGACGAGCGCCGAGTGCTCGAGGCGCTGGCCGCCGGCCCGCCGATCGGCCGCAGCCGGTCCGGTTCGGATCCGGAGAGCCCGGTGGGCCGGCTGCTCGCCCGGGGCCTGCTGCTGCGGGTGGATCCCGAGACCGTCGAGCTGCCGCGCCAGATCGGGCTGGCACTGCGCGGGGACCGGCCGTTGGGCCCGATCGAGGTCGCGCCGCCGGATCTGTCCACGGTGGACCGCGGGGCCGAGACGGTGGACGGCACCGCGGCCGGTGCCGCGCTCGCCGCGCTGCGCCAGGTCGAGGCCCTGATCGCGTTGTGGGGCCAGGTGCCGCCACCGGTACTGCGGTCCGGGGGCCTGGGGGTGCGGGAGCTGCGCCGCGCGGCCAAGGAGATGGACGCCGAGGAGCCGGTGGCCGCGCTGCTGGTCGAGCTCGCCGTCGCCGCCGACCTGATCGGGCAGAGCGACGGCACCGCGCCGGAGTGGACGCCCACCACCGCCGCGGACATCTGGGCTGCCGTCGGCGCCGAGCAGCGCTGGTCGGTCCTCGCCCGGGCCTGGCTCGAGCTGCCCCGGTTGGCCGGGCTGGTCGGACGCCGCGACGACGCCGGGCGGCCCATCCCCGCGCTCTCCGACCCGCTGCGCCGGCCACTGGCGGTGCGCGACCGCCGCCGGGTGCTCGCCGGACTCGCCGAGCTGCCCCCGGGCACCGCGGTGGGGTCGCCCGCCGCACTGACGAACCTGCTCGCCTGGCGCGCGCCACGGCGTGGCGGCCGGCTGCGCGACGAGGTCGTCGACTGGACGCTGGCCGAGGCGACGGTGCTCGGGATCGTCGCGCTGGACGCGCTCTCCGGCCCGGGCCGGACCCTGCTGGAGGACCCGGGCGAAGCCGCCGCCGCTCTGCGTGCCGCGCTGCCCGAACCGATCGACCACGTGCTGCTGCAGGCCGACCTCACCGCCATCGCCCCCGGGCCGCTCGTCGCGGAGCTGGCTCGCGAGCTCGCCCTGATGGCCGACGTCGAGTCCGCCGGCGGCGCGACCGTGTACCGGTTCACCGAGGGCAGCGTGCGCCGCGCCCTCGATGCCGGCCGTACCCCGACCGAGCTGCGGGACCTGCTCACCGCGCGGTCGGCCACGCCGGTGCCGCAGGCGCTGACCTACCTCGTCGACGACGTGGCCCGCCGGCACGGACGGCTGCGCGGCGGGACCGCGGCGTCCTTCCTGCGCTCCGACGACGAGGTGCTGCTCTCGGAGGTGCTGGCCCACCCGGACAGCACGGTGTTCGAGCTGCGCCGGATCGCGCCCACCGTGGCCATCTCCCCACTGCCGCTCGTCGAGCTGCTCGACGGGCTGCGGTCGGCCGGGTTCATCCCGGCGGCCGAGGATGCCGGCGGCGGGGTCCTCGACCTGAGCGACCGGGGCCGCCGGATCGACGCCCGTCGGTCGCGCGCCGCCCGGACCCCTGCCCCGTCGGAGCCCACCGCGGCGCACCTGGAGTCGGTGGTGTCACGGATGCGGGCCGGTGACACGCTGGCCGGGGTGCGGCGCAGCGTCTCCGGTTCGGCGACCCCGGCGGCGTCGAACGGCACGAGCGACACGCTCGCCACCCTGCAGCACGCGGCACGCGCCCGGCGCAGCGTCTGGATCGGCTTCGTCGACGGACACGGGGTCGCCGGCGAGCGGGTACTGGAGCCGACGAGCGTCGGCGGCGGGGTCGTCGAGGGCCGCGACAGGGTCGGCGGCGATCTCTACCGGATGCCGCTGCATCGGATCACGTCGATCGCGCTCGTGGACTGAGCGAGCCCCGGCATGCCGGACCACCCGGCAGCGGGCTGCCGAGTGGACCGGGATCGTGAGGGCGGGCCGGGAGCTAGCGGGCGCCGGCGGTGAGCCGGTGGTGCATCGCGTGCTCGACGAGCGTGATGAGCGCGTGCTTGGTCGACGCCCGGTCCCGGGCGTCGCAGGCGACGATCGGGACCGACGGGTCGATGGACATGGCCTCGCGCACGTCCTCCACCCGGTGCTGGATCAACCCGTCGAAGGCGTTCAGGCCGACGACGTAGGGCAGCCTGCGGTCCTCGAAGAAGTCGATGGCGGCGAAGGAGTCGGCTAGCCGGCGGGTGTCGACCAGGACGACGGCGCCGATGGCGCCGCGGACCAGGTCGTCCCACATGAACCAGAACCGGTGCTGACCGGGCGTGCCGAACAGGTAGAGGATCAGGTCGGAGTCCAGCGAGACCCGGCCGAAGTCCATGGCCACCGTGGTGGTGGCCTTGTTCGGGGTGGCGCTCAGGTCGTCGTGGCCGGCGCTGGCCTCGGTCATGACGGCCTCGGTGGTCAGCGGCACGATCTCGGAGACCGAACCGACGAAGGTCGTCTTGCCCACGCCGAACCCACCGGCCACCACGATCTTGGCCGATATCGTCGCCGAGGTGGCAACCGCCTGCGGCCTAGAGCCGACGGAGTCCACTCAACACCCTTTCCATCAGGGCGAGGTCCGGCAGGCTGCCGGCACTGCTCGCGGTCTGGTGCACGACAACCACGCCCAGTCCGGCCATGTCGCCCAGCAGCACCCGGGCCACCCCGAGGGGCAGCGAGAGGAGCGCGGCGACCTCGGCCACCGAGCGGGTCTGCTCGCAGAGCTCGGCGACCGCCCGGTGCTCCACCTGGAGGAGCCCGAGCTGGTTGCGGCCCTGGGTACTGGTGGACACCAACGTCTCGATCGCCAGGTCCAACCCGGACTTCGTGCGGCCCCGGGTCCAGGCGTAGGGGCGGACCGCGGCCGCCCCGGAAGCCGCCTCCACCGGCGCCGGATCCATCGCCGTGGGCTCCGCGGCCCGGACGTCGATCGGGCCCGTGGGTGGCAGCGTCGACTCGGGCGGCGGGGGCGGTGGCTCAGTACCCCCGCTCTGCCCGAGCTCGACGTCCTCACCGCGGCGGCGCCCCCAGCGACGACGTTTGCTGCCTCGACCGTTGTCGAAGCTGAACCCGTTCATCACGTCGGCGAATGTCGGCTCGGGGGATTGCCGGCGCTCGTCGTCGGGACCGGTGGTCATCGGACCTCACCTGCCTTTGCTGCCGATCATCCATGGTGGGAGCGTGGTAAAGGCCGTGCGGAACGAGTCAGGGGCCGAACGAGCCCTGCAGCTCCGCACGCAGTTCGGGGGTCAGCAGCTGGCCGACGCGGTCGACCAGCAGCGTCATCTCGTAGCCGATCAGGCCGATGTCACAACTCGGCGACGCGAGCACCGCCAGGCAGGAACCGTCGCTGATGGACATGAGCAGCACGATGCCACGATCCATCTCGACAACGGTCTGCACCACACCGCCGGCGTCGAAACAACGAGCCGCACCCTGGGTCAGGCTCACCAGGCCGGAGGACACCGCGGCGAGCTGGTCGGCGCGGTCTCTGGGCAGCCGGTCGGAACTGGTCAGCAACAATCCGTCGGCGGACACCACGATGGCGTGCGCTACGCCCGGCACTCGCTCGGCGAAGTTCGTGACCAGCCATCCGAACCGGCTCGGTTGCGTCTGTGGTGCAGTCACCTGGTCTCCTCGTCCTGTCCTTCGCCCGCCTGGTGCGATCCAGCGGCCGATTGTGCCTGTTGGCGGAGCCTGCTCTCCCGGCCCTGCCGGACACCCTGCTGATAACTGGCCAGCCGGCCGCGGGGCGC
>NZ_JAHDTG010000008.1 GCF_018531475.1 Pseudonocardia mahuensis | reverse complement strand
GGGCTGGGCCATCTCGCATCTCCTACGGGGAAGTCAGGATCAGACGAGACGACGGTGACAGCCTCAACGCTCAGCCGGGACCCCCTTCGCCCACGGAACGGGCGAAGGTTGGCAGCCGCGGCACTAGCATGCGGGCAGGGAGGCAATCGTGGCCGAGGACGTCCTGACCGCCGCCAGGGCAGGCGCCGGGATCCCGAACGTGTTCGATCCCCGGATCTTCGCCCGCGGCGTGCCGCACGACGCGCTGCGCCGCCTGCGTGACGAGTACCCGGTCTGCTGGCAGGACGAGCACGAGGTCGGGATCTGGCCGGCCGGTCCCGGCTACTGGGCGGTGACCCGCTACGACGACGTCCGGCACGTGCTGCGCACCCCGGAGGACTTCTCCTCCTCGCTCGGCGCCACCCAGATCCGCGACCCCGATCCGGTGGACCTCCCGTTCATCCGCCGGATGATCCTCAACATGGATCCGCCCGAGCAGGTGAGGGTTCGCCGGCTGGTCACCGGCGCGTTCACCCGCCGCCGCCTCGAGCGGTTCACCGACACGATCACCGAGCGCGCCCGGGGCCTGCTCGACGCCGTCGCCCCTGCCGGGCGGTGCGACCTCCCCGCGGACGTGACCGACGACCTTCCGTTGATGAACCTCGCCGACCTGCTCGGGGTGCCCGCCGAGGATCGGGCGCTGCTGTTGGAGTGGACCAACCGGGTGATCGGCTACCAGGACCCCGAGCACGCCGCGGTGGTCCGCGACGCCGAGGGAAAGCCGGTGAACCCACGGTCGCCGGCGGCGCTGGCGGACATGTTCGGCTACGCCGAGCAACTCGCGGCGCACAAACGGGCGCACCCGGCGGACGACGTGATGACGGCGCTCGTCCAGGCCGACGTGGACGGTGAGCGGCTCACCGACGCCGAGCTCAAGATGTTCTTCTTCCTGCTGGTCATCGCGGGCAACGACACCGTGCGCAGTGCCCTGCCCGGCGGCGTGCTCGCCCTCGTCGAGCATCCCGACGTCTACCGGCG
Source organism: Pseudonocardia mahuensis (assembly GCF_018531475.1). Taxonomy (GTDB): domain Bacteria; phylum Actinomycetota; class Actinomycetes; order Mycobacteriales; family Pseudonocardiaceae; genus Pseudonocardia. The sequence goes on along the minus strand of NZ_JAHDTG010000008.1, from coordinate 117,147 downwards.
GTTGCGGGCCGATCCGGCCCTGCTGCCGTCCGCGATCGAGGAGATGCTGCGCTGGCACCCGCCGGTTCTGACCTTCAGGCGCACCGCGACCCGTGACCTGACGCTGGCCGGGCAGCCGATCCGGGCCGGTGACAAGGTCGTCGTCTACCACGTGTCGGCGCACCGCGACGAGCGCCGCTTCGCCGACCCCACGACGTTCGACCCGACCCGGGAGCTGAACGACCACCTCGCCTTCGGCCAGGGCCCGCACGTGTGCCTGGGGGCGCAGTTCGCCCGGCTGCAGATGCGCGTGTTCTTCACCGAGTTCCTCAGCCGGCTTCCGCAGGTCGAGCTCGCCGGTCCACCGCGGCGGCTCACGTCCAATTTCATCAACGGTCTCAAGAGCCTGCCGCTGCGCTGGTGACGCGCCGGTACCGAAGCGGCCGAACCGGGCGGAACGATCCCGGCCCGAGCACCGGATCCGGCCGCCACTAGTCTCCCCACGCGACGGGAGGAGGCCCGGTGAGCACGATCGTCCGCAGAATGGTGCTGCTCGCGGTGGCGGGCTGCCTGGTGCTCGCGGGCTGTGCCCAGCCCGGCCAGCTCGGGTCCCCGCCGGAGACGGCGGCCCCCGCGCCGGTCACCCCGGAGCCGCCCGCCGGCCCCGTCGAGCTGGGCCGCGGCACGGTCCGGGACCCGCTCGAGATCCGCACGCCGGGGTCGGCGGTGTTCTCGGTGCGTACCGTCGTCGTCCCGCCCGGCGGGACGACCGGCTGGCACCAGCATCCCGGCACCGAGACGTCGATCCTGAAGTCGGGCAGCATCACCCTGGTCCGGCAGGACGCCTGCGAGCCGGCCGTCTTCGGGGCCGGCGACGCCGTGTTCATCCCCGATGCCCTGCCCCACCTGGCCCGCAACGACGGTGTCGAGCCGGCGGAACTCGTCGTCACTTACCTGCTGGCTCCCGACGCCCCCGACCGCTCGGACGTCCCGCCCGCCTGCCCCGGCGTGTAGGCCGCCCGAGCGTCCCCCTCTCGATGATCACCATCAGGCCGTCCGATATGGGAAAGTGGCTGCCGGGGATCGAGAAACGGCGGGGATGATGGGGACGAAGACGGTCGCCGGGGCCGACGGGCGCACCTGGTCGGTGCGCCGGAACATCGAGTGGTCCACCCCAGCGATGGGGGACGACTTCGAGCACGACGTGGACGGCGGCCGCGGTGCGGTCGTGATGATCCTGTCGGCGCTCTTCTTGTTCTGGGTGGTCATCGTCGCGTGGGCGCCCGCGCAGGTGCACATCCCATGGTGGCTGTGGGTGGTGGCAGTCCTCGTCCTCGGGTTCTTCCCGGTGCGCTGGTACCTGCGCCGCCCGTGGACGCTGGTCGCCGAGACCGAGGGCAGCTATCAGGACGGGCTGCCGGCCGAGCACTGGTCCGGGATGGTGCGCGGCGGCTCCCGGGCCCGCGAGGAGATGCGGGTCGTGATGCGCAGCCTGCGCACCCGGGCCACCCCGGGGTACGCCGACAGTCCGCTGCAGCCGGTGAACTAGTGCCCGAGCTCCCCGAGGTCGAGGCGCTGGCCCACCACCTGCGCGAGCACGCCCTGTACCGGCCCGTCGCCAGGGTCGACGTGGCGAGCATGAGCGTGCTCAAGACCTTCGACCCGTCGGTATCCGCTCTGGGCGGGCGGGTCGTCACGGGTGCGGCGCGGTACGGCAAGTTCCTCGCCGTCGAGTTCGGAGACCGGCCCGGTGAGGAGCTGCACCTGGTCACCCACCTCTCCCGCGCGGGGTGGCTGCGCTGGCACGACACCGCGGCGGCGGCCCCGCCCAAGCCGGGGCGCGGCCCGCTTGCGCTGCGCGTGCACCTCGACGCCGTCGGCGGGCCCGGCTTCGACCTCACCGAGGCCGGCACGCAGAAGCGGCTCGCCGTCTACCTGGTCCGGGATCCGCAGGAGATCCCCGGGGTCGCCCGGCTCGGCCCGGACGCCCTCGCGCTGAGCCGCGACGAGTTCGGTGAGTTGCTCGCCGGGCGCGGCGAGCGGATCAAGACCGTGCTGACCGAGCAGTCCACGATCGCGGGGATCGGCAACGCCTACAGCGACGAGATCCTGCACACCGCCCGGCTGTCGCCCTACGCGACCGCGGGCCGCCTGGGGCCCGACCAGGTCGACGCGCTCCATGACGCGCTGCGCGCGGTGCTGACCGGCGCCGTCGACCGGTCGGTGGGGCAGAAGGTCGCCGAGCTCAAGGGCGAGAAGTGCTCCGGACTGCGGGTACACGCCCGGGCGGGTCTGCCGTGCCCGGTGTGCGGGGACACCGTCCGGGAGGTGTCCTTCGCCGATCGTTCGTTCCAGTACTGTCCCGGCTGTCAGACCGGTGGCAAGCCGCTCGCCGACCGGCGCCTGTCCAGGCTGGTCAAGTAAGAGGTTCCTAGTGGGAGAGCTGCTCGGTTCGCCGACCGCGCTGCTGGCGCTGGTGGCGGTCGTCGTGGCCGTCATCGTCGTCGTGATGTTCCTGCAGCTGCGGCGGGCCCGGCGTAACACGTTCGCGACGCCGCTGGAGCGGGCCACGTTCGCCACCCTGCACACGGTCGCGCTGGCCGCGCCCGCACTGCGTGAGGGTCTGTCCTCGAACTCCGCGGCGTTCGCCCTGCCGTACCTGCGGACGCTGCTCGACACCTGCGCGCTGACCATGACCGACGCCCGCGGAGCGACGCTGGCCTGGGACGGCGACGCCGACCAGCACGAGCCCGACGTGCGCTCGCTCGCCGAACAGGTGGTGTCGACCGGCCGCCAGCAGGTCGCGTCGCACACGTCGATCTCGTGCGATCACCCGAACTGCGAGGTCCGCGGCATCGTCGTGGTGCCGCTGGAGACCGACGGGTCGATCGTGGGCACCCTGGCCGCGCTCACCACGTCGACGGCCGGCCCCGTACTGCTGCGGGCGACCGCGGAGGTCGCGCGCTACGTGTCCAGTCAGCTCGAGCTCGCCGAGCTCGACGAGTCGCGCGCCCGGTTGGCGCGGGCCGAGGTGCGGGCGCTGCGCGCGCAGATCTCGCCGCATTTCGTCTACAACGCGCTCACCACGATCGCCTCGTTCATCCGCACCGACCCGGTGCGTGCCCGCGAGCTGCTGATCGAGTTCGCCGACTTCACCCGGTACTCCTTCCGCGCCGCGGGGGAGTACACGACGTTGTCCGACGAGCTGACCAACATCGAGCGCTACATCGCGCTGGAGAAGGCCCGCTTCGGCAACCGGCTCAACATCAAGCTGCAGATCGCGCCCGAGGTGCTGTCGGTGGTGCTGCCCTTCCTGGCGCTGCAGCCGCTGGTGGAGAACGCGGTGCGGCACGGGCTGTCGGGCAAGCCGAACGGCGGCACGATCACGATCACCGCCGAGAACGCCGGCGCCGAGTGCGTGATCATCGTCGAGGACGACGGGGTCGGCATGGACCCGGCACGGCTCACCGAGGACCTCGACGACGCGCACCTGTCCGGCGCGCACGTGGGCCTGGGCAACGTCGACGACCGGATGCGCTCGGCGTTCGGTGACGACTTCGGGCTCGTCGTGGACACCAACGTCGGGGCCGGTATGAAGATCACGCTGCGGGTGCCGAAGTTCCGGGCGGGCATCCGGGTCTGAGCCGGAGCCGTGATCGTCGGTTCGGGGCGTCGCGCCGCCGGGCACCGAACGGATGATCATGGTCCAGGCCGAGGTGTCGCCGGATCACCGGCCGCGCCGCTCAGGGGCGCGCGGCCCCGAACGACCACGGAGTCGTGATCAGCGCGGCCGCCGCCGAACGGGACGCCACGGTGATCGACCGGCGCGGTCTGGCGAGAAGTTCGCCGCCCGGCCAGCCGCGATCGCGGCGTGTCTCACGATGTGGTCGGCCGCTGTCGGCGCGTACCGTGGCGCCATGGACACGCTGCGGATTCCGGACCGACTGGCCTCCCGGCTGCCGGGACGGCTCGGGGAGCGCACCGAACGGCCCGTCGTGTCACTGGTCCGGTTGCACGGCGTCATCAGCCCGGCGACCGGCCCCGTGCCGCGGTCGGTGATCAATGCGTCGTCGGTGGAGAAGGTGCTCGAACGCGCGTTCGCGGCGGACCGGCTGGCCGCCGTCGCGCTGCTGATCAACTCACCGGGCGGGTCGCCCACCCAGTCGGCCCTCGTGGCCGACCGCATCCGCGGTCTCGCCGACGAGCACGGGGTCCCCGTGCTCGCCTTCTGCGAGGACGTCGCCGCGTCCGGCGGGTACTGGCTGGCCTGCGCGGCCGACGAGATCTACGCCCACCCCACGTCGCTGGTCGGCTCGATCGGCGTGATCAGCCAGGGCTTCGGGCTCGACGGTCTGCTGGAGCGGGTCGGGGTGCAGCGCCGGCTCTACACCGCGGGCACGTCCAAGTCCCGGCTGGACCCGTTCCTGCCGGAGAAGGACGAGGACGTCGTGTGGCTGCGGGGGCTGCAGGACCAGCTGCACGAGATGTTCCGGCAGTGGGTGACCGAGCGCCGCGGCGACCGGTTGAAGACCGATGCCGACCTGTTCTCCGGCGAGGTGTGGACCGGCTCCCGGGCGGTCGAGCTCGGCCTGGTCGACGGGTTGGGGACCGCTCGCGGCGTGCTCGGTGAACGGTTCGCAGACGCCGAGCTGGTGCCGGTGGAGAGCCGCAAGCCGCTGCTGGCGCGGCTGGGCCTGGGGGCACCGGCGGCGTCGGGTGGGCCGGCCGGGCTCTCCTCGGTGGACGGGCTGCTCGGCCTCGCCCAGGCGGCAGAGGTCCGCGCGAGCTGGGCACGATACGGTCTGTAGCTCGCCGTGGTGGATCGAATCCGATCGGTATCGGATTGGCCCGGTGCCCTGGCACTCTGCCCGATTCACCGTCACCATAGTCGGCGGAGCGGGGGCGTGATCGTCGAGGACGTCACCGGCCCGCGGGGGTACTACACATGCAGGATGAGGAGATCGTGGACAGTAACGACAGCTCCGGGGGCCTGGTCGTTCTCGCTGTGGACGACGAGGAGCCGGCTCTCGAAGAACTGGCCTACCTGCTCAACGAGGACGCCCGTGTCGGCACTGTACTGAAGGCGTCCGACGCCACCGAGGCGCTCCGCATCCTGAACAGTCGGCAGGGCGCCCGCGAGGCGTCCGCCCAGCCGCTTCCGGGCCGGGGGGCGTCGCACCCGGTCACCGGCACCCGGGTCGCCGAGCGCACCGACGTCGAGGTGGTCTTCCTCGACATCAGGATGCCCGGCCTCGACGGCCTGGAGCTGGCCAGGGTGTTCTCCTCGATGGCCCAGCCGCCGTCGGTGGTGTTCGTGACCGCGCACGACGACCGCGCGGTCGACGCCTACGAGGTGGGCGCCGTCGACTACCTCCTCAAGCCGCTGCGCTCGGAGCGGCTGTCGGCCTCGTTGGACCGCATCCTGGCCAGCCGCGCGGCCACCGCCACCGAGCCGGTGCGCGAGGAGAACGGCGAGGACGAGGTGATCCCGGTTGAGCTGGCCGGCACCACCAAGCTCGTCCCGCGCTCGGCCGTGCGCTACGTCGAGGCCCAGGGCGACTACGCCCGGCTGCACACCCACGATGGCAGCCACCTCGTGCGGATCCCGCTGTCGGTGCTCGAGGACCGCTGGCGCGACGCCGGCTTCGTACGCATCCACCGTTCGTTCCTGGTCTCGCTGCCGCTGGTCACCGAGTTGCGGCTGTCCGGGTCGGGATACGTCGTCCGGGTCGGCGCCGGGCCGGAGTGCGCCGAACTGCCCGTGAGCCGCCGGCACACCCGTGAGCTGAAGGACCGGCTGGTCCGCGCGACGAAGCAGGCGTGGAGCCAGCGGTGAGCACGTACACCGACGGCGCGCCGCCGTCGGTGTCGTCCGGGCCGCAGGACGGTCCGGGCCCTCCGGACGAGGTCGAGGAGGACACCGAGGCGGACCCCGCGCCCGACTCCGGGCCGCCCGATTCCGGGTCGTCGTGGCTGCAGGAGGAGATGCGCCGCCGGATGGCGGCCAATCAATCCTCCGGGGGCGGCCGGCACGCGCGTCGTGAGGGCGTCGACCGGCCCGGTGTCGAGCACTACCTCGACCGGGACCCCGCCTCGCCCCCGGTCGCGCCCGCCCCGCCCGCGCGCCCGCCCCGGACCTCATGGGTCCCGGATCCCTACTCGCCGTCGGGGCTGCGGCCCCCGCCCGCCGCCGAGCTGTTCAGCGAACCCCCTGGTCGCGCCGGCCTGCCGGCTCCGCCGGATGCCGCCCACCCGGCCCTCCGAACCCAGTCGGCCCCGCCGGATGCGGCCCATGCGGCGCCCCCCGGAACCCAGTCGGCCCCGCCCGAGACCCCCCGCCCGGCGCCCCGCTCCCGTCGCCCGTCGCCGAACCCACCCGAGCTGCGCGCGAGCGCCCCGGCAACGCCGGCCTCCCCCCTGCCGGCTGTGGCTCCTCCGCCGACCGCTGTCGAGGTGACCACTCCGCAGGTGGCCGCCTCGCCCGCGGGCTCGGCCTTCACGCCCCGGCCTGCGCCGTTGTCGAGCGGGCCAGGGCCCGCGCCCGCGACCGCCGATCCACCGGCGGCCGACTCCCCGCCTGCCGACCCGGAGAACGCCGACCCGGGAACACCGGACGTCGCGACTCCCGAGTCCGACGCCGGTGCCAAGCGGGTCCGGGTGGTGCTCTCCGAACGCAAGGGCGTCGCCCGCTCGGTGCGCACCGTCGTCGACGTGCAGGAGCTCACCCCGGTCGGTGACCTGCTGCGCACGAACCTGATCGGCACCCAGCTCGGCGTGGCGCTGCGGGTGGCCGCGGTCGCCGGACTGACGCTGGGCCTGCTCCCGGCGCTGTTCGCGCTGGTCCCCGCGATCGGCCAGATCGAGGTGCTCGGCCTGCGCCTGCCGTGGCTGTTGCTCGGTGTGCTCGTGTACCCGTTCCTGCTCGGCCTGGGCTGGTGGCACACCCGCTCGGCCGAGAAGGTGGAACAGAACTTCGCCGATCATGTGCAGGATTGAGGCATGACCCGCCCCACCGCCCAGTGAGCACCCCCGCCATCGTCGCCCTCGCCGCCATCGCCGTCGTGGGGCTGGCTTCGGCCATCGTCGGATCGATCGGGGTGCGTGTCGCCCGCAGCACCTCCGACTTCCTCGTCGCTTCCCGGACGGTCGGCCCGGCCGCGAACGCCAGCGCGATCTCCGGCGAGTACCTGTCCGCGGCGTCGTTCCTCGGCATCGCCGGGCTGATCCTGCGGGAGGGCCTGGACGCCCTCTGGTACCCGATCGCCTTCACGGTGGGCTACCTCGCGTTGCTGCTGTTCGTCGCGGCGCCGCTGCGCCGCTCGGGGGCCTACACGGTCCCGGACTTCGCCGAGGCGCGTTTGGAGTCCCCGCAGCTGCGCCGGCTGTGCACTGTGTTCGTGCTGATCATCGGCTGGCTCTACCTGTTGCCCCAGCTGCAGGGGGCCGGCCTGTCGCTGACCACCTTGACCTCGCTCCCGTCATGGACCGGGGTGGCCGGTGCGGGCGTGGTCGTGGTGCTGACCGTGATCGGTGGCGGAATGCGCTCGATCACGTTCGTGCAGGCCTTCCAGTACTGGATCAAGCTCACCGCGCTGCTGGTGCCGGCGCTGGTCGTCGTCAGCCTGTTCCTGTCCGACACCCGCACCTTCGACCGCCCGGCGGCGCCGCAGTTCCCGGCCGCGACCACGGTCGACATCCGCACCGACGTGGTGCTCGTGGTCGCGGCGCCGGTGACATTCAGTGCACGGGGGGAGATCGACGGGCGCACCGTGGACGGGCCGGTGCGCTGGGAGGCCGGCGACCACGTGGTGAGCGCGGGCTCCGAGCTGCGGTTCGAGGCCGGTACCGGGGTGCCCACAGTCGCCGGCACGCCGGCCACGGACCGGGAGTGGCTGCAGCCGATGTCGGGCACCGGCCCGGACCAGCTGCTGGAGATCTACTCGATCCTCATCGCGGGTTTCCTGGGCACGATGGGCCTGCCGCACGTGCTCGTGCGCTTCTACACCAATCCTGACGGGCGGGCCGCCCGCCGGACCACGGTCGTCGTGCTCGGCATGATCGGCGGCTTCTACATCCTGGTGACGCTGCTCGGGGCGCTGTCGCGGCTGTACACCCCGCAGTTGCTGGTCAGCGGGCAGACCGACGCCGCGGTGCTGCTGATCCCGTCGGCGGCGCTGGGCAACGGCTGGGTGGGCTGGCTGATCGGCGGCCTGGTCGCCGCGGGGGCAGCGGCCGCGTTCCTGTCCACGTCCTCGGGTCTCGTGGTCAGCCTCGCGGGGGTACTGTTCACCGACGTGTTGACAGGCCGCTTCCGGGACTTCCGGCTGGCCGCGGTCATCTCCTCCATCATCCCGATCGCGCTGGCGCTCGCCGTCACGCGGTTGGACTTCGCGCTCACGGTCCCGCTGGTGTTCGCGGTGGCCGCCTCGACGTTCTGCCCGCTGCTGGTGCTGGGCATCTGGTGGCGCGGGTTGACCGCGACCGGAGCCGTCGCCGGCGTCCTGGTCGGCGGCGGGCTGTCGGCGATCGCCGTCGCGGTGAGCCTGTTCGCGGTCCTGCCGCCGGGGCTGCTCGGGGTGCTGCTGTACCGGCCCGCCGCGGCGACCGTGCCGGCCGCGTTCCTCACGATGATCCTCGTCAGCAGGTGGACCCGCTCGCAGGTGCCGGTCGACGTCGACCGCACGATGCTGCGCCTGCACGCCCCGGAGCGGCTGGGGCTGGGCACCGACCGGCTCGAGCAGCGCCGGGCCGATCGGTGAGTAGTACCGCCCTCGTGGCGCTCGCGGCGATCGTGCTGGTCGCCGTGGCCTCCGCGGTGGTCGGGGCGATCGGCGTCCGCGCCCGGAGCACGTCGGACTTCCTGGTCGCCTCGCGCACCGTGCGGCCGGGGGCCAACGCGGCGGCGATCTCGGGGGAGTACCTGTCCGCGGCGTCGTTCCTCGGCATCGCCGGGCTCGTGCTCAAGGACGGCGTCGACGCGCTGTGGTACCCGGTCGGCTTCACCGGCGGCTACCTCGCGCTGCTGTTGTTCGTGGCCGCGCCGCTGCGCCGCTCGGGGGCCTACACCGTGCCCGACTTCGCCGAGGACCGGCTGAGATCGCCGATCCTGCGCCGGATCTGCACGCTGTTCGTCGTCGTGATCGGCTGGCTGTACATGCTGCCCCAGCTCCAGGGCGCCGGGCTGACCGTGGCGACGGTGACCTCGCTGCCGCCCTGGCTGGGGGTGGCCGCGGCGGGGGTGGTCATCGTGGTGACCGTCGCGCTCGGCGGGATGCGCTCGATCACGCTGGTGCAGGCCTTCCAGTACTGGCTCAAGCTGACCGCGCTGGCCGTTCCCGCGGTGATCGCGCTGATCTTCTTCCTGAACGACGATCGCACCTTCGACCGGCCGGCGCCACCGCAGTTCGCGGAGCGGACCACCGTCGACATCCGTACCGACGTGGTGCTCGACGTCAGGCTGCCGGTGAGCCTCGAGGCCGCCGGCGTGCTCGACGGACGGTCGGTCGACGGCCCGGTGCGCTGGGAGCCGGGCACGCACACCGTCGCCGAGGGTTCCCGGCTCGTCTTCGCCGCGGGGACGGCGGTACCGGTGGTGGCCGGTTCGCCGCCGACGGACGCCGAGTGGTTGACCCCGCTGCCCGATTCGCGCGAGCACGGCCTGCTGGCGGTCTACTCGCTGATCATCGCCACGTTCCTCGGGACGATGGGCCTCCCGCACGTCCTGGTGCGCTTCTACACCAACCCCGACGGCCGGGCGGCGCGGCGCAGCGCCGTCGTGGTGCTGGCGATGCTCGGCGTCTTCTACCTGCTGGTGACGGTGCTGGGGGCGTTGTCGCGGCTCTACACCCCACAGCTGCTGGTGACCGGCGAGACCGACGCGGCGGTACTGCTGCTGCCGTCGGCCGTGCTGGGCAACGGGTGGGTCGGGGTTCTGCTGGGCGGCATCGTCGCGGCCGGGGCCTGGGCGGCGTTCCTGTCCACCTCGTCGGGGCTGCTGGTGAGCATCGCCGGGGTGCTGTCCACCGACGTGCTGCGTGGCCGGGTGCGGGACTTCCGCATCTCCACGCTGCTCGCCGGCGCGGTGCCGCTGGTGCTCGCGCTGGGGGTGACCCAGCTCGACTTCTCCGAGACGGTGGCCCTCGTCTTCGCGGTGGCGGCGTCGACGTTCTGCCCGCTGCTGGTTCTCGGGATCTGGTGGCGCGGTCTGACCGACCACGGTGCGATAGCAGGCGTCCTGGTCGGCGGGGTGCTCTCGGCGGGCGCCGTGGCGGTGAGCCTGGCCGGGCTGGGGAGCACCGGCTGGATCGGGGTGCTGCTCTACCGGCCCGCCGTGATCAGCGTGCCGGCGGCGTTCTTGACGATGATCGTGGTGAGTCTGCTGACCGCGCAGCGGCGGCCCGCCGACACCGACCGGGTGCTGCTCCGGTTGCACGCCCCGGAGCGACTGGGGCTGAGCCGGGACCGGCTCGAGGGCCGCCCGCAGCGGTTCGGCTGACCGGCGGGGTGCTCGCCCGGGTTGAGCCAGCTCCGATAGTGCGCCCGCCCCGGGGGCCTGAGTTCGGACGAACCGGACGGAGGCCGACCATTCGGCGTGCACCGGTGACCGCTGGTCGTAGCCGACATGCCTCGTCGCCGATCGAGCCGTTATCACCCTGATGGAGTATCTCCGCTGGCAAGTGTGAGCTACCTATCGTTCCCTGCACGGTGCGCCACCTGGTGCGCGATGCGGGCGACCGGCACATCAGGAGAACAGGACGGGGAGGCACCGTGAGCACCACCGGAGAACGCTCGACCGGCACGATCTACGAGCAGGTCCAGGACAGTCCTGAGTTTGCCGACCTGCGCCGCAGGCTCCGCAACTTCGTTTTCCCGATGAGTGTGGCGTTCCTGCTGTGGTATCTGGCCTACGTGCTGCTCGCCTCGTACGCTCCCGGCTTCATGGCGACGAAGGTCCTCGGCAACATCAACATCGGCCTGATCATCGGCCTGCTGCAGTTCGTCACGACGTTCGCGATCACGACGGTCTACGTCCGGTACGCGAACAAACACCTGGACCCGGCGGCCGAGCGGCTGCGTGAGCAGATCGAGAGTGCGACGTGAACCCGGGCGTGAGCGCCGTCCTCGCCCAGGGCGAGCAGGTGGGCAGCGTCGGTCTGAACATCGGGATCTTCACCGCGTTCGTGCTGGTCACGCTGATCTTCGTCTACCGCGCGAGCCGCACCAACAAGACGGCCTCGGACTACTACGCCGCCGGGCGTTCCTTCACCGGGCCGCAGAACGGCGTCGCCATCTCGGGTGACTACCTGTCGGCGGCGTCGTTCCTGGGGATCGCCGGCGCGATCGCCGTCAACGGTTACGACGGCTTCCTCTACTCCATCGGTTTCCTCGTCGCGTGGCTCGTGGCCCTGCTGCTGGTGGCCGAGCTGCTGCGCAACACCGGCAAGTTCACGATGGGCGACGTCCTGAGCTTCCGGATGCGCCAGCGCCCGGTCCGGGCGGCGGCGGCCACGTCCACCCTGGTGGTGTCGTTCTTCTACCTGCTGGCGCAGATGGCGGGCGCGGGCGGTCTCATCGCGCTGCTGCTGCAGATCCCGAACAGTAACCGGTTCGGGCAGAGCATCGTCATCGCGGTCGTGGGCGTCCTGATGATCGTGTACGTGCTGGTCGGCGGCATGAAGGGCACGACCTACGTCCAGATCATCAAGGCGGTGCTGCTCATCCTGGGCGCCGCGGTGATGACGGTGTGGGTGATGGGCAAGTTCGGGTTCAACTTCTCCGCCCTGCTGGGCGCCGCGGTCGAGAACAGTCCGGAGCGCGGCGAGGCGCTGCTCAACCCGGGCCTGCAGTACACGAACCCGATCGACTTCATCTCGCTCGGTCTCGCGCTCGTGCTCGGCACCGCGGGGCTGCCGCACATCCTGATGCGCTTCTACACCGTGCCCACGGCCAAGGAGGCCCGCCGGTCGGTCGTGTGGGCGATCTGGCTGATCGGCATCTTCTATCTGTTCACGCTGGTGCTGGGCTACGGCGCCGCGGCGCTCGTCGGGCCGGACGTGATCGGCGGTGCCCCCGGCGGGGTCAACTCGGCGGCACCGCTGCTGGCGTTCGAACTGGGGGGCGAGATCCTGCTCGGCCTGATCTCGGCGGTCGCCTTCGCGACGATCCTCGCGGTGGTCGCCGGGCTGACGATCACCGCCTCGGCATCGTTCGCACACGACGTCTACGCCAACGTGATCAAGAAGGGCGACGTGCCGCCGGACGGGGAGGTCCGGGTCGCCCGGATCACCGCGCTGATCATCGGGGCACTGGCCATCGTCGGCGGCATCCTGGTCAACGGCATCAACATCGCGTTCCTGGTCGCGCTCGCGTTCGCGGTCGCGGCGTCGGCGAACCTGCCGACGATCCTGTACTCGCTGTTCTGGAAGAAGTTCAACACCATGGGCGCGTTGTTCAGCATCTACGGCGGCCTCGCCAGCTGCGTGCTGCTGATCATCTTCTCGCCGGTGGTGTCCGGTCCGAAGAGCGTGATCTTCCCCGGCGCCGACTTCGTCCTCTACGACCTGCAGAACCCGGGCATCGTGTCGATCCCGCTGTCGTTCCTGCTCGGCGTGGTGGGCACCTACGTCGGGCGCCGGGAGCGGTTCAACACCGAGAAGTTCGCTGAGATGGAGGTCCGGTCGCTGACCGGCGCCGGCTCGGAGAAGGCCATCTCGCACTAGGCCGCCCACGAGGCCTGAACCGGACGGGGCGGGTCCCACCCTGGGACCCGCCCCGTCCGGTGTGTCGGCGTCGGCCTGCTCACGGATCCGTGACGGCCGATCGTGGCAGGATGCCGGTATGACTGGAGTGCCCACGGTCGCGGTGACCGACCTGCCCGCCGACGCCGTGCTGCTCGACGTCCGCGAGATCGACGAGTGGACCGCCGGCCACGCGCCGGGCGCGCGCCACCTCCCGATGTCCGAGCTGACCGCACGGATGGGCGAGCTGCCGGATGACGATCCGCTCTTCGTGGTCTGCCGTTCCGGCGGACGCTCGGCCCGCGTCGTCGCCTACCTGGCCGCACAGGGCTACCCCGCGGTCAACGTGGACGGCGGGATGCAGGCCTGGGCCGGTGTCGGCCGACAGCTGGTGGCCGAGGGCGGCCGCGCGCCGGAGATCGCGTAGCGACCCATGTCGCAGCCCGTACCCGCGCCCGGCCTCCCGCCCCGACCGCAGCCGCTGATCTGTTCGCGCTGCGGCCGGCAGGCGCCGCCGGATGCGGGCCCGTTCTGCGCGCACTGCGGCCGGTACCTGGCCGCGCTGCGTTGGGTGGCCGAGCCGCCACCGTCGGCGGCACCGGTCGTGATCCCGCGGTGGCGCCCGCGCTACGCGGGGCCGCCGCGCTACCGGATGGCGCCCCGGTGGGGGTTCCCGGTGGGGCCGTGGCACGTCGAGCCACCTCCCGAGCCGGTGCCCGCGATCGTCGGGGTGCGAGCGATCGGGCCGACGCTGGTGAACGTGCTGTGGGTGACGGCGGCGATCGCGCTGGTGGCGGCGGGCGGGGAGATCTGGCGCTACGCGCTGCTGCTGGCGAGCCGCACCGAGGCGCTGTCGGCCAGCGCGGTCGCGGCGTCGGACGCGCTCGTGGTGGGCGCCTCCTGGTTCGCCACGGTGCTCGGGCTGATGGCCGGCGCGATGCTCGTGATGTGGTCGGTGCGCGCATCGCGGGCGGCCGCTGACCGGGCCGGGCTGGTGGCGTCCCGGTCGCCGCGGGCGATCGTGCTGGGCTGGCTGGTCCCCGGGCTGAACCTCTCGGTGCCCGGCTCGGTCATGGCCGAGATCGAGCACGGCGCGCTGGATCGGCCGTCCGGCGAGCGCCCGCGGCCGTCCCGGTTGGTGCTGATCTGGTGGGCGCTCTGGGTGTCCGGGCTGGTGCTGGCGACGGTGGTGCTGCTCTGGTCGCTGCGCGACGGCGTGCAGGCCATGGCCGACGGAGTGGTGCTGCACGCGCTGCTCGACCTGCTCGCGGCCGCGACCGCGGCCGTCTCCGCGGTGCTGGTGGGGCGGTTGACCCTGCTGCTCGGCCCGGTGCGGGCGGTACGCCGGGAGGTCTTGGTCGCCGTCCACTCCCCGGCCTCAGCGGCGACTCCGGCAGCCTCGACCTCGTCGTAGCCGCCCGGAGGGCCGAGAGCAGTCCGCTGAGCACGGTTCAGGCGGTGGTCACCCAGAGTTCGCGCAGCCCGCGCATGACGAAGTCCGGTCGCCGCGGTGGCTCCCCGGCGAGGGCCAGGTTCGGCAGCCGGGTGCGCAGCGCATCGAGCGCGGCCGCGATCTCCAGCCGGGCGAGCGGGGCGCCCGGGCAGTAGTGCACGCCCGCGCCGAAGCCGAGGTGCCCCCGACCATGAGCAGCAGGTGGCGGTCGCGACCAGCTCGTCGAGCGTCAGTCCCGGACCCGCCCCGTCCGCGTCGGACACGGCCAGCAGATCGGTGACGAGGTCGTCGCCCGGGTTCCGGCGCCGGTGCCCGGCCAGTGCGCGGAGCTCGGCGACGAACTCGGCGGCCGCCCGCTCCGCGGCCCGGCGACGCGCCGCCGGTGGGTCGGGCTCGTACATCGTCACGATCGCGTTCGACCACGCGCGCAGCTGCGACCGGGCCGGCTCCGGAACGCCGAGCAGCTCGCCGATGACCTCGACCGGGAGCGGTGCCGCGAGGACGGCTGGCAGGTGGGCCCGGCCGTCGGTGCGGATCCGGGTGGCCAGCTCGTTGACCATCCCCGCGGCTACCCGGCGTACCCAGGGCTCCAGCCGGGTGGTGTGCCCCCGGCCGAACGCGGCCGCGACGAGACCGCGTAGCCGGCTGTGGCCGGCCCCTTCGCGTTCCAGCAGGGAGTTGCGGTGCAGCAGGTTGAACGCGGTGAACTCAGCGGCCGGCTCCGCGTCACGCCAGATCCGGCCGAGGTCCCGGGCGCGCGGCAGCGCCGAGCAGGCCGCGTGCGACGCGGCCACCGGCATCCCGAGCAGCGGGTGGTTGTGCACGGCGCCGCGGGCGCGCAGCGCGGCGAAGGTCGGGTACGGGTCGGTGAGGAAGCCGGGCTCAGCGGGATCGAAGGGTGGCACGCCCCCTCCGAATGGTGGGGATCGGGCTCACTGTGTTCACGGACGGCAGTCATGACGTGACCTTCCGTGTGGTTTGTCGTTGTCCTGGCGGACAAGGCCAACGGACGTCAGGTGTGTCGTTCGCACGCGGAGCGACCTCGCCCCATGGCCGAGAGGATGAATGGTGATCGTTAACCTCGCGCAGGCCGGCGTCGGGAATCCCACCGTGAACATCACGGTGTTCGGCGCTTTCGTACTGCTCACCCTGGTGGTCGTGTTCCGGGCCGGGCGCTCGAACCGTACTGCGTCGGACTACTACACGGGCGGGCGTGGATTCTCCGGCTCGCAGAACGGTGTCGCCCTGGCCGGTGACTACCTCTCGGCGGCGGCGTTCCTCGGCATCGCGGGTGCGGTCGCGGTCTTCGGCTACGATGGCTTGCTCTACGCGGTCGGCTCGTTCGTGGGCTGGCTCGTCGCCCTCCTGCTCATCGCGGAGTGGCTGCGCAACACCGGCCGGTACACGATGGGCGACGTTCTGAGCTTCCGGATGCGCCAGCGTCCGGTCCGCGCCGCCGCCGCCACGTCGACCCTGCTGGTCTCGGTGCTCTACCTGATCGCCCAGATCGCCGGCGCGGGCGGGCTCGTCGCGCTGCTGCTCGGGATCACCAGCAAGAGCGGGCAGGCCGTGGTGATCATGCTCGTCGGCGGTCTCATGATCATCTATGTGCTGGTCGGCGGCATGAAGGGCACCACGTGGGTGCAGATCCTCAAGGCCAACGCGCTGATCGTGACCGGGCTCGTCCTCGCCGCGTGGGTGATGGGCCGGTACGGCTTCAACTTCTCCGCGCTCCTCGGGCAGGCCGCCGAGACGAGCCCGCAGGGTGACAAGGTGCTCGGCCCGGGCCTGCAGTACGGCCGGACCGAGCTCTCGAAGATCGACTTCATCTCGCTGTCGCTGGCCGCGATCCTCGGCCCGGCGAGCCTGCCGCACATCCTGATGCGCTTCTACACCGTTCCCGACGCCAAGCAGGCGCGTCAGTCGGTGGTGTGGGCGATCTGGCTGATCGGCGGGTTCTTCCTGACGGTGCTGATCATCGGCACCGCCGCCACCGCGCTGGTCGGTCCCGAGACGATCATGTCCTCGCCCGGGGCGTCGAACTCCGCAGCGCCACTGCTGGCCTACCGGCTCGGCGGCGAGCTGCTGCTGGGCATCGTCGCCGCCGTCGCCTTCGCGACCATCCTCGCCGTCGTGGCTGGCCTGACCATCACCGCATCGGCGTCCTTCGCCCACGACGTGTACGCGAACATCCTCAAGCGCGGGAACGTCGAGCCGGGCCGGGAGGTGCGCGTCGCTCGGATCACTGCCCTGGTGGTGGGCCTGCTGGGGGTCCTCGGTGGCGTCGTGGCCATCGGGCAGAACGTCGCGGTGCTGGTCGCGCTCGCGTTCGCGGTGGGCGCCTCGGCCAACATGCCGTCGCTGGTCTACTCGCTGTTCTGGAAGCGCTTCAACACCACCGGCGCGCTGTGGAGCATGTACGGCGGGATGAGCGTGGCCGTCGTGCTGGTCATCTTCTCGCCGGCGGTCTCCGGGGCGAAGACGTCGATGCTGCCCAGCGTGGACTTCGCGATCTTCCCGCTGGCCAACCCGGGCATCGTGTCGATCCCGCTGTCGTTCCTGCTGGGCGCGCTCGGCTCGTACTACGGCCGGCGCGACTCCGGTGACGCGCGGCGGTACGCGGAGATGGAGGTCCGGGCCCTGACCGGGGCGGGTGCCGCGCGCGCCCGGTCCGAGGCGGATCCTCGGCCGGACCAGCCGCAGGCCCCGACCCCGTCACAGTTCGCGTCCCGGTCCCAGTCCTCGCCCCGGCCCCCATCGCGGCCGCAGTCGATGGCCTGACCGGACGCCCGACCCGCTACCGTCGATGCTCTGATGGCCAAGAAGACACGTAACCGGGCCGCCGCCGCGGGCGCCGCCACCGGTGAGAACCCTCGTCGTCCCTGCCCCTGCGGGTCGGGCAAGCGCTACAAGGCCTGCCACGGCGCGGGCGACGATGTGATCGTCATCCGCCCGTTCGCCGGGCTCGCCGCCGAGCCGGATCTGGTGGCGATGCGCGAGTTCCTGCCCTCGGCGGTGGCACCGCTGCCGCTGCGGGAGCCCGCACCGGTACCGGTGACGCTCGCGACGGTGCTGCCCGGGGCGTCTGCGGCGCTGGTCCGCCCCGACGGCGAGATCATGCTGGGGATGCAGGTGCAGACCCGTTCCGGTGACCTGTCCGCGGATCTGGCCCGGGCCCTGCGGTGGGCCCAGGAGGCCGAGCCGGGCAGCGCGCTCCCGGTCGTCGGGCCGGGCATCGGGGGAGCGGAACCGATCAGGCTGCAGGATGTCGTCTCCCACGACGTCCCGCTCGACCTGACCCTGCACCAGGACTTCGGCTGGTGGGTGGCCTCGGCCGACGGTGCGGAGCCCGCCCCGGAGGTCGTGGCGACCCTGGAGCGGGCCAACGCGGTGATCATGCCGACCGAGCCGGTCGTCGCGGAGGGTGTGCGCGCCGCCTACTGGGTGGACACCGGCACCAAGGCGCACCTGCGCTGGGTGCGGCCCGAGCCCGAGGAGCGGCTGATGGCCGCGCTGGCCCGGCTGCAGGCGCGCGATGGGCTCAACCTGACCGAGGA
Organism: Pseudonocardia mahuensis; assembly: GCF_018531475.1. Taxonomy (GTDB): domain Bacteria; phylum Actinomycetota; class Actinomycetes; order Mycobacteriales; family Pseudonocardiaceae; genus Pseudonocardia. The sequence goes on along the minus strand of NZ_JAHDTG010000008.1, from coordinate 99,421 downwards.
CACCCGTTACGCAGGGGCGTTCCGGGCGCACGGCCTGTTGGTCCCGGTGTGGGACCTCGACCGCGAACAGCACCCCAAGGAGTGGGCGGAGCCGGCCGCGGCGTTCGCCGCCCGGCTCGACGCCGCGCTGGCCGGCCTGGCCGACGAGCCGCTGACCGACGCCGAGCGCCGGGCCCGCGACGCTCTCGCGGGCAAGCAGATCACCCTGCGCTGACGCCGTACCCGCCCCGCCGCCGTTGTCACGAACGGCACCTTCGTTCAATAGGTTGTCACGAAAGTGCCGTTCGTGGCGTCGGGGGCGGCTCTGAGGGCGGGGTCAGACCCGGCCGCCCGCGGCGGGTGGGGCCGTGGGGTCGGCGGCTTCGCCCTTGGCCAGCTCGCGGGCCACGAAGTCCTCGATGTGGAACAGGTTGTCACCCGCCCGCTCGACGACGGTCAGCAGCGTCGACATCGAGGCGACCTCCTCGACCTGCTCCTTGAGGAACCACTGCATGAACTGCTCGCCGAGGTAGTCGCCCTCGTCGCGGGCGGTCCGGGCGAGCGCCGTGATCTGGGCGGTGACGTCCTTCTCCTGCGCCAGCGCGAGCTTCACGACGTCGGCCACCGAGGAGAAGTCGTTGCGGACCTCGTCGACGCCGGGGATGGCCACCGGGAGGTCGGAGTCGAGCAGGTACTGCACCATGCTCATCGCGTGGTTGCGCTCCTCGAGCGCCTGGGCGTAGAAGTGTGCCGCGAGCTGGGGAAGGTCCTGGTCGTCCAGGTAGACGGCGACGGCCGTGTACTGCTGGGATGCGGTGAACTCGTTACGGATCTGCTCGCGCAGAAGGGCCTGGAACTTCGACTCGTCGGACACGATTTCGAGGATACGTGCGGTCCCTACCGAAATCGGTGCTGCCGGAACGGGTGTGACCGGTGGCATGCTGCGTGGTTACCGACGGGTCATATGCTCAGGTCATGGGACTTCTCGATGGCAAGGTCGTCATCGTCACCGGCGCCGGCCGGGGCATCGGGCGCGGTGAGGCGCTGGAGTGCGCGGCTCAGGGTGCCGCGGTCGTGGTCGGCGAGTTCGACCCCGACGCCGGTGAAGCGGTGGCCAAGGAGATCATCGCCGCCGGTGGGCGCGCGGTGGCGGTCGGCGGGGACGTCGCCGACGCCGAGGCGGCCAACAAGCTGGTGAGCACCGCGGTGGCCGAGTTCGGTCAGCTCGACGCGCTGGTCAACAACGCCGGCATCCTGCGTGACAAGACGCTCGCCAAGCTGACCGACGACGACTGGGACGCGGTCATCCGGGTGCACCTGCGCGGGCACTTCCTGCCCACCCGGGCGGCCGTGCAGTACTGGAAGGACGCCAAGCGTCCCGGGCACCTGGTGCACACCGCCTCGACCTCGGGCCTGCTGGGCAACTTCGGCCAGACCAACTACGGCGCGGCCAAGGCCGGGATCGCGGCGTTCTCCACGATCGTGGCGATGGAGGGCGCCCGCGGTGGCATCACGAGCAACGCGATCGCGCCGACCGCGCTGACCCGCATGACGCTCGACCTGATGCCCGACGAGTTCCGCGCGAAGCGGGACGAGGCCATCGAGCGCGGCGAGTTCGACTTCTTCGCTCCGGAGAACGTGGCACCGCTGGTGGCGTTCCTGTGCTCGGACGAGTCGAGCCACATCAGCGGCAAGGTGTTCGGAGTCCAGGGCGACAGCGTGGAGATCTTCCAGCCGTTCACCTCGGTCGCCGAGATCACCAACGGCGGCAAGCGCTGGGACCCGGCCGGCATCTCCGGCCGCATCGACGAGCTGTTCACCGCCGCGGGCATCCAGGCCGGCGCGGAGAACATGATGGCGCGGATGCGCTACCAGATCCTCGCCGAGCACTGACCCGCCCGCTCCCGACCCGACGTTGCAGGAAAGCCACTTTCACGCCGGCAGATGGCGTGAAGGTGGCTTTCCTGCCGTCAGGGGACGGCGCTCAGGGCAGCCAGGACACCTGACCGCGCAGCAGGGCGTAGCCGGCGAACGCGACGACGTCGATGATCGTGTGCGCGCCGATCAGCGCCCACAGCCGGTTGGTGCGCTGCCAGAGCCGGCCGAACACCAGACCCATCACCAGGTTGCCGATGAACCCCCCGAGGCCCTGGTAGAGGTGGTAGCTCGCGCGCAGCAGTGCCGAGGTGAGCACCGACCGGTTCTCCGACCAGCCCAGCTGGCTCAGCCGGGTGATCAGGTAGCCGACCATCACGACTTCCTCGGCCCAGCCGTTGGCCGCGGCGGACAGGATCAGCACGGGCAGCCGCCACCAGGTGTCGTCCAGGAGCGTCGGCGCGATCGTCACGGAGACCCCGAGAGCGCGGGCGACGAGGTAGAGCCCCAGCCCGGGGATCCCGATGAGCGCGGCCAGGCCCATCGCGCCGAGCGCATCGCGCCGGGGCCGGGTGCGGTCCAGCCCCACCGCCCGTAGCGCGAAACCGGCCCGCAGCAGCAGGTAGGCGCCCAGTGCTCCCCAGCCGACGAGCTGCAGCGCCCGGGTCAGCTGCAGCGCCAGGTCGACCAGGCCGGCCTGGGCGGCCGGTGCGTTGAGCGCCACCTGCTGTTCGTTGAGCGGGACCGGCGACAGCAGGGCGTCGAGCAGTGAGAGCGCGCTGCGCACCGCCGAGAGCCCGACGGTCACGGTGAGCACGATGAGGATCTCGAGGACGACCAGACGTCGCTGCGCCGGGTCGAGGATCACGGGGACGGCGACTGGTCGGGGAGCCAGCCAGCGCCGGAGGCCGTCGGGCACGGTCGGCGACGTTACCCCCCGGCGTAGTGTGGGGTGCGTGCGACAGCTGGCGTTCTCCCCCCGCTGGATGGTGTGGCATGTGCTGACCCTCGGCGCGATGGCGACGTGCGGGTGGCTGGCCGTCTGGCAGTGGCAGCGAGCCGGCTCGGCCATGGGTTCCGCCGTGAACATCGGCTACGGGCTGCAGTGGCCGGTCTTCGCGATCTTCTTCGGGGTCATGTGGTGGCGGATGCTGCGCATGGAGGTCCGCCGTATCGACGGCCTCGACACCGATGAGGTCGCCTCGGACGCGTCGACGCCCGCCGTCGACGAGGAGGCGCCGCCCGTCGCGGCGAGGTCCGGAGCGCCGGTGGCCGGTGAGGACGGGTTGCCGGCGCCGCGGGCGCCCGACGCGTCGTCGCCGTTCGGGGTGCGCAGAACTCCGGTGCCTGCGGTGACTGACGCCGAGGATCCGGAGCTGGCCGCCTACAACCGTATGTTGGCCGGGCTCGCGACCCGCGACGAGGACGCCCGAGCGTAGTCAGCGCTGGGCCGAGTTCGTTGATCAGCGGCCTCGACGGGTCCGCCCGACCGGGCACGCCCGGACCGAGCCGTTCGGCGGTGGGATCCGCGGAGAATCGACGAGCGGCGCAGTTCTCTCCCCTACCGAGGTAGGGGAGAGATCCTCCTCTGCGCCGTGCTCGCACAGGGCGGGCGGAGACATATCGGTGCCGATTCCCGGCGATGATTCTCACTGCTCGGACAAGCGCCCGCGGGCGCCGTTTCGGCCGGGTACTCCGGCGCCGCCGGATTTCCCGCGGTGCTCGGACGATCGGGTCCGGGGACACCGCAACGGACAGCGTCGGCCAGGCCCGCCGACGCGCCGACGTGGACGCCACCGGAGGTCGCCACCTCGCCGGTCCCGGGCCGGTGAGCGACGACTGTGTGCGCTGCTGCGTCCGCCCGCCCGCCGGTCGCGGGGCACTTCCGGGCCCGGAAAGGTGCGCGTTCGATTCCACGTGAGCGACGCGGAACGGGTGACCACGGTGCCGCGACATCGTGCGCCGAAGTCGTGATACGCCGATCGACCGACCGCAGGGCAGCCGCTTCGGGTCGGTACACTCGGGTCGTGGGAAATGAGCAGAACCGTCGGGTCGGCGCCACCGATCGGCCGATCAAGGCGAGGTTGCTCGCCTATCGGGTGTTCGCCTACGTGACGGGCGTCGGGTTGGTGCTCCTGGTTTTCTACGCAATGCCTGCCGACTACATCTTCGGCAACCCGCGGCCGACCGCGATCATCGGAATGATCCACGGATTCCTCTACATGGGTTACATCGTGTGCACGCTGCTCCTGGCCGAGCGTCTGCGCTGGAAGCCGCTGCACGCACTCCTGGTGCTCCTGGCCGGCACCGTGCCGCTCGCGTCGTTCGTCGCGGAGCGCAAGGTCACCCACCAGATCGAGGCCCAGCAGGCCGCGGTCTCCTAGCCGGTCTCCTGGCCGGCCTTCTCGGTCAGGCCGAGCCCTGCTCCTCGGCGGACCGGGCCTCCCCGGCTGCCCGGAACGGGCAGCCCACCAGTAGTCCGAGCTGAGTGCGCAGCTCCGGGACCGTCGTGGCCTCGCTCGGCCACGCCAGCCGGACGTCGTGGTCACCGGTCGGGGTCTCGACGCGCAGCCGCAGCCCGAAGCGGTCGATCCCGAGCGGGCGCACCCGGGCGCCGGGGGTGACCCGCAGCGGCGGCGGCAGGTGCCGGGCGAGCGCGGTGAACACGTCCGGGTGGGCCTCCTCGAGGTGGCTCAACCAGCGGTGTTCCATCCGGCAGAACGGGTCGGGCCGCGCCGCGGCGAGGTCGACGGGGGCGAGGGACGCGGTGCCCTCCGCGTCGGCAAGCACGGCCGAGCCGGGATCCAGCCGCGCGAGTGTGGCTCCGTGGCCGAGGTCGAGCAGCCGCGGGTGCGGCCGGACGTCGGCCACCTGCAACGCCGTGCGTCGCGCGGACTCGGCGTCCGGCACGCGCAGCCAGCCGGTGATCCAGAGCAGCCCGCGGACGGGCTCGCGGAGATCGACCGGGGCGTGGTCGGTGAGTTCGAGCATCACCGGTATTTCGCCGCGCCCGGAGGTGTGCAACTGCTCCAGGACCGGCGTGTCGTCATCGAGCAGCAGTACCGCGGAGCCATCGGCCTGCAGGTGGTGCACGAGCGGCACGACGGGCCGGGGTGCGCCGGTGCCCACCAGGGCGGCCGTGCCGCCGCGGGTCGCGACGCTGCGGGCGCGCTCGGCGTCGGTGGGCGCGGGCGGGCGCCGGAGTCGGGTGGTTCCCAACGGTCCTCACCTCCGAGTTAGGTGAGGCTAACTTACGATGAAGGTCCACTTCTGTCCAGACCGTGCGGTGCCGGGAGCACCGAGCGGGTATGTCCTCACCCGATGTGATTCCTCACCACGGCAGGGGTTAGCGTCTCGGCTGTGACGACGGTGCCTTCGGGTAGTGCAGCCGACCCGTGGTCGATCCCCCCGCTGTTCGCCGAGCTGGTCGACGACACCAGCCTCCTACAGCCCCGGATGGTGGCTCCGGGGGTCGACGCGGTGGTGGCCCGCTACCTCTCCGCCCGCGACGGCCGCTACGGCGGTCTGGTCGGTCAACTCGTGTGCCCGGTCTCGCGGTTGCCCGCGCTGGTCACCGAGCTCGCCCGGTCGGCCCCGAGTCATCCCGTCGACCTCTCGCTCGTCGTGGACACCGGGCTGGGCGCCGTGCCGAAGGCCCTGTCCACCGTGTTCTCCCGGCCGGGCCTGCTCACCCCGCGCACGGTCGAGACCGCCGCCCCGCCGGACGTCGACGCCGTCTGGCTGGAGCGGGTCGCGGAGTTCGTGCCCGAGGACGTGCTGCCGGTGGTCGAGCCGCGCCGCCCGCTGGGCGGCAGCCCGGACGAGGTCGGCGTCTGGCTGGACGCGGTCCGGCGGGTGGCCGAGCACGGCTGCGCACCCAAATTGCGCTGCGGTGGTCCGCGCGCGTCCGACGTGCCGTCGGTGACGGAGGTGGAGCGATTCCTCGCGGTGGCCGTGGAGGCCGGTCGGGGCTTCACCGCGCTCGGCCTGCGCCAGGCGGTGCGCACCGAGCCCGGTGACGGCCGGGCTCAGCACGGCATCCTCAACCTGCTCGTCGCGGTGGCCCGGGCGCTCGCCTCCGGTGATGTCGCCGGCGCGCTGCGCAGCACCGACGGCGCCGCCCTCGCCGGCGAGACCGAGGAGCTGTCCGAGCGCGCGGTCCAGGGAGTGCGCAGGCTGCTGTCGCGCTGCGGAGCCGACCCCGACCTGGTGCCCGGCACGGCGCTGGCGGGCCTGGGCCTGCTCACCTGACGCGCGCCGAGGCGGGCGCGCACCGGCCCGACGGACCCCCTTCGCCCGTCGGACCGGTGCACCCCGTAGCGACGTACGACCCGGATGCGCGAAGGGTTCACAAGTTGCGCGGGACGGAGCACCGGGCCCCGGCGCCCGGAGCAGCCCCCGATCCGTTCGCCCGCGACGTGACGTGCCGCACCGACTCCGGCCCGCGCAACGGCCCCGGCTAGGCTCGTCCGTTGTGCCCCGATTGGCGTTCCTCGGTCCGCACGCGACCTTCACCGAGCAGGCGTTGCGGTCCCTCCCGGAGTCCGACGGCGCCGAGCTGATTCCCTGCCAGGGCAGCCCGGCGGTGCTGGCTGCCGTGCGCGACGGCTCGGCCGACGCCGGCTGCGTCCCGATCGAGAACAGCGTCGAGGGCGCCGTGGGAGCGGTGCTCGACGGCCTCGTCGCGGACCCGCCACTGGTCATCCTCCGCGAAGCGCTCGTCGCTGTCCGGTTCACGCTGCTCGTTCGCCCCGGAACGAGCCTGGTCGACGTACGCACCGTCGCCTCGCACCCGCACGCGATCGCGCAGACCCGCGGCTGGCTCGGCAGCCGTCTCCCCGATGCCCAGGTGCTGCTCTCGACGTCGACCTCGGAGGCTGCGGCGCAGGTTGCCCGTGGTGAGTTCGACGCCGCCGTGTCGTCCCCGCTGGCCGCCGAGCAGCACGGTCTCGAGGTGCTCGCCGACGACATCGCCGACAATCCCGGCGCAGTGACCCGGTTCGTGCTCGTCGCGCCGCCCGGCCCGCCGCCGGCGCCGACGGGCCGCGACCGCACCACCCTCGCCGCGACCACCGCGAACCGCCCCGGATCGCTGCTCGGGCTGCTGACCGAGCTCGCGGTGCGCGGGATCGACCTGACCCGCATCGAGTCGAGGCCCATCAAGGACCGGCACGCCGAGTACTGGTTCCACCTGGACTGCAGTGGGCACCTGGCCGAGCCGGCGATGGGCGAGGCGCTCGCGGCGCTGCACCGGCGCTGTGACCGGGTTCGGTTCCTGGGTTCCTACCCGCGCGCGGCCGGGACGCCGGACCCGGCCCCCGGGGCGGTCCCGCCCGCGGTACCGCTGAGCGCGGCGGGTGCGGACAAGTTCGCGGCGGCCGAGGCGTGGCTGTCGGCCCTGCGGAACGGGGGACGTGCATGAGGCCCGAGATCCGGACCGGCGGACTGCGGCTGGTGCTGTTGCGGCACGGGCAGACCGAGGCCAACGTGCGCCGTGCACTCGACACCGTGCCGCCCGGCTCGCCGCTCAACGAGCTGGGCCTGACCCAGGCGGCGTCGATCGCCGAGGTGCTGGCCGACTGGCCGGTGCGGGCGGTCTACGCCTCGCTCGCCACGCGGGCCCAGCAGACCGCGGCTCCGGTGGCGGCGGCCCATGGCCTCGAGGTCACGGTGGTCGAGGGCGTGCACGAGGTGTTCGTCGGCGAGTTGGAGGGGCGGGCGGACCGGGCGGCGCGCACCGCGTTCGACGACGTCTACGACGCCTGGTGGGCCGGCGACCTGGAGTGCCGGTTGCCCGGCGGGGAATCGGCGCACGACGTGCGGGGCCGTTTCCTACCGGCCGTCGAGCGGATCGTCAAGCAGCACGACGGGCCCGACCACGGCGCGGTGGTGCTGGTCAGCCACGGGGCGGCGATCCGGCTGGCGGCCGCCGCACTGCTCGGGGACACCGCGCAGACGCAGTACATCCCGAATACCGGCCGCGTGGTGCTGGGTCTCGACCCGGCCACCCCGACGGGCTGGACGCTGGAGCTGTGGGACTCCGGGCCGGAGCTGCCCGGTGACGTGACGGCGGGCGGGTCGCCCGAGGACTGACCACCTCGACGGGTGCGGCCGGGGCCGGAGATCAGCCCCAGCCGAGCTCGTGCAGCGTCTGTTCGTCGATGCCGAAGTGGTGGGCGACCTCGTGCACGACGGTGATCGCCACCTCGCGCACGACCTCGTCCTCGTCGCCGCAGATCTCCAGGATCGCGTCCTGGTAGATGCTGATCCGGTCGGGCAGCACGCCGCCGTAGGACGACGTGCGCTCGGTGAGAGCGATCCCCTCGTAGAGCCCGAGCAACTCGGGATCGCTCTCGTTGCGGTCGGCGACGAGAACCACCACGTTGTCCATCGCCGCGGTCAGCTCGGCGGGGATGGTGTCCAGGGCGTCGGACACCAGCTCCTCGAAGCGCCGGCGCGTCATCTCGATACTCACGCCCGGCAGTGTCACCGATTCTTCCCGCGGTGGATCACGTGTCCCCACCTGACACCGGCAACTGCGGATCCGGCAACGGTGGCACCTCGGATCCCGGCGCCGGGGCCGACGGCTCGCCGCTCGGCGGCGGACCGTCCGCCGGCGGGGTGGGCTCCGGTGTGGGCGCGGGCGTCGTCGGTTCCGGGGTGGTCGGGGCGGGGACACCCGGCTGCGGGGTGTTCTGCGCCGGCGGGGCCGGGGCCTCGCCGACCGTGACCGGGCCGCGCACCGAGCCGGTGACCGGCGCGAACCCGCTGCGGTCGGGCAGTAGCGCGGCGAGGTTGCAGTTGACCCGCCGGGTACCGGCGTTCCATGACTCGTCGGTCAGGTTGTCCCAGTAGACGGTCAGCTTCTTCTCGCTGATCACCTCGGCCCCACCCGCGTACTCCGTGGCGATCCGGGTGCACTCGGGCTGCAGGAACTCGTCCTGGTCACCGACGGCGGGGAAGGCCTCCGGGAACTTCTCGCTCAGGTCCACGATGCCGACGGTCTCCACGGCGTGCGGGCTCGCGCAGTCGACCGGATCCCCGATCGTGCGGCCGTCGATCGCCAGGCAGGTGCCCGGCTCGTTCACGGCGGCCTGGTCGGACTCGGCGACCCGGCCGGTCATCGGGTAGAGCGCGCCGGACCGCGACGCGCTCTGCAGCCCGCACCGCATCTCGCGTTCGCCCTCGGCCCACTTCACCGGCGACGGTTTGAGTGCGCCGACGCGGTAGCGGCCGTCCGGATCGAACTTGTCGTTCAGGTAGGTCAGCACCACCGGGCTGCAGCGCTCGTTGACGAGCTGGCGCCAGCGCCGGTCGTCGGGGAGCTCGACCTGGTCGGCCAGGACGACGGAGCCGGCCTGCTCGAACAGGTGCGGCTGCGCGCAGTCCACCACCTGGGTGTCGGCGGCGTCCGCCCGCGTCCAGTTGAGGCAGGTGCCCGGGGTCGCCGGCGGCGGGGACACCTCGGCCAGCTTCTCGGCCTCGTCCTCGCCCGCGGGCTCGGGGAGCGAGGCGAAGGTGCCCAGGACGGGCACGGTCGCCCCCGCGAAGGCGTCCAGCGTGGCCACCCCGAACATCGTCAGGGCGCCTATCAGGACGCCGATGACGATCCGGCGGGCCGGGTGGGCGGGGGAGCGTGGCGGCGGCGCGGCTGCCCGACGGGCGGGACCGGTGGATCCGGTGCGGCCGCTCGGGGTGCGGACCGCGGGATCGGCCGCGTGGGAACGCTGCGCGCCGGGCACGGTGATGTGGGGAGCCATGACGGCCGTCATCATGCCGTTACCCCGATCGAGTTCCCGGGCCCGCGGCGCGTCGGCGCGGTCATCGGTCGTCGTGGTGCTGCGAGCGTGCCACGTTCCGCTGTGTTCGCACGGGTTGTACGGTGCGCGCGGGGGTGGAGCATGAGCGAGAACGACGAGCGTGACCGTTCGGGCGGCGAGCTGCCGCCGGGCGGTGCCGACGGGGCCGCCCGCTCCGCCGGCGGCGCATCGCCAGCGCAACCCGATCAATCGGACGGTGGCACCCGACAGGGTGATCGGCCGGGTCGGATGCGCTTCCAGGACGAGAACACGGTCCCCCGCGAGCCCACGCTCGCCGAGCGCCGCGCCCGTCAGCAGGCCGCGCGCCGCGAGCGCGAGGAGGCGGCGGCGAAGTACGCCGCCGAGGAGAAGTCGAAGAAGCGCAAGCGAATCCTCATCGGGGCCGGGGTCACGGTCGGCGTGGTCGCGCTGATCGCGGTCGGCTACTCGGCGGCGAACGACGAGGAGACGGTGGAGGCCCGCTGCGTCGACGAGCAGACCGGTGTCGTCGCGGACGACAGCAACTGCGTGCAGCCGGCGTCGGGCTCCACCTACCACTCCGGCGGCGGCTTCTACCCGATCTTCATCGGCACCGGGGGCCGACAGTACCACTACAACTACGGCGGCAGCGGCAGCGTCGGCCAGGTCGCCGCCGGTGGGACCACCGTGGCGCCGAAGAACGCCCGGGTGTCCACGCCGTCGGGCAAGACCATCTCCCGCGGGGGCCTCGGGGTCTCCAGCGGTAGTTCGAGCAGCGGGAGCTAGGGCGGCACGTGCGTCGAGAACAGGGATCGCCCCGGCCGGGCTGGGAGCGCCGGGTCGCCGAGCAGGGCATGGTGTTCGGCACGCCCGGGCGGGGTGCCGGCGGTGCTGCCCGGCCGTATTGGGACGAGTCGGTGCACTACGTGTTCGAGATGGACGAGATCCTCTCGCTCGAGGCCGACGTCGAACTGCTGCACTCGATGTGCCTGGAGGCCGTCGACCACGTCGTCACCACCGAGCGGTTCCGTGAGTTCGCGCTGCCCGAGTGGTCCTGGCAGGGCATCGCCGACTCGTGGCGCCGGCACGACCCGCACATCTACGGCCGGTTCGACCTTCGCTACGACGGCGGCGGCCCGGCCAAACTGCTGGAGTACAACGCCGACACCCCGACCACGCTGCTCGAGGCGTCGATCCTGCAGTGGCACTGGCTCAAGGACACCCACCCGAACGACGACCAGTGGAACTCCCTGCACGAGAAGCTGGTCGAGCGCTGGGCGGAGGTGAAGGACGCACTGCCGTCGGCGGAGGTGCATTTCACCTGGTCCGGGGCGGAATCCTCGGGTGAGGACCACGTGACCGTCGGCTACCTGCAGGAGACCGCGGCCGAGGCGGGCCTCGACACCATCGGCCTGTCGATCGAGGACATCGGCTGGGACGCGGCGCTGGACCGGTTCGTCGACCTCGAGGAAGCCCCGATGTCGTCGGTGTTCAAGCTCTACCCCTGGGAGTGGGTGCTCTCCGACGACTTCGGCAAGCACGTGCTGCGCAGCCTGCCCGAGACGCTGTGGCTCGAGCCGCTGTGGAAGACGCTGCTGTCGAACAAGGCGCTGCTCGCCGTGCTCTGGGAGATGTACCCCGGCCACCCGAACCTGCTGCCGGCCTACCTCGACAACCCGGGCCTGCTGACCGAGTACGTGCGCAAGCCCCGGCTGGGCCGGGAGGGCGCGAACATCTCGATCGTCTCGCCGGGGAGCGAGCAGACGACCGGCGGCGTGTACGGCGAAGAGGGCTACGTCTACCAACTGTTCGATCCGCTGCCCGAGTTCGACGGCTACCGGCCGGCGCTGGGCGCATGGATCGTCGGCGACACCGCCGCCGGGCTCGGCATCCGGGAGACCGTCGGTCTCGTGACCGACGACGGCGCCGCGTTCGTCCCGCACCGCATCCCGGAGTCCTGAGCGGTTCGAGCACCTGCATTCTCCGAGCTCCCCACACCACAACCTGGAGGACGACGTGACGACTTTGCTGGCCCTGGAGCCGGGATTCTTCCCGGCCGTCGGCCGTGGCATCGGCGCGATCCTGCTGTACGCGCTGGTCGGGCTGCTGCTCATGCTGCTCGGCTTCTACGCGATCGACCTCACGACTCCGGGCAAGCTGAACCGGATGGTCCGCGACGGTCTGCCGAACGCGGTCGCGGTGACGGCGGCCGGCATGGTCAGCATGGCGTTCATCGTGGTGGTGGCGATCTACGGTGCCTCCGGCCTGCTGGCCGAGGGTCTGCTCGCCTCGCTGATCTTCGGTCTGGTCGGGATCGTCGCGCAGGTGGGCGCGGTCCGGCTGCTGGAGTGGGTGACCGGCATCGATATCGGTGACGTGCTGGCGGCTCCCGACCTGCGGCCGCAGACGTTCGTGGTCGCCGCGGCGCACCTGGCGCTCGGGCTGGTCGTGGCGGTCGCGATCCTCTGAGGGTCAGCCCGCGGCCGCGACGACCTCGTCGGCGGGATCCCGGGCCGGGTCGTCCTCGGCGCGCTCGCGGAGCCAGCTCGCGGGCCGCGGCGACGGCGATGTCGCCGATTCCCGCTGGGGGACGGGCTCAGAACGGGCCGCTCAGCTCGCCCAACCGGTCGGTCAACCGCATGTTCTCGGTGTAGTCCACCGGGCAGGAGATGATCGAGACGCCGTCGTCGGCGAGTGCTTCGCGCAGGATCGGGAGCAGTTCGCCGGCCGCGCCCACCCGGTAGCCGCGGGCACCGAAGCTCTCGGCGTAGCGGACCAGGTCCGGATTGGCGAACCGGACGCTGGAGCTGCGCCCCAGCTCCAGGTTCATCTTCCACTCGATGAGCCCGTAGGAGTCGTCCTCCCAGACCAGGACGGTCAGCGGCACGCTCTCCCGCATCGCGGTCTCGATCTCCTGGCTGTGCATCAGGAACGCGCCGTCGCCGACCGCGGCGAGCGTGCGGACCTCGGGCCGGACCAGGGCGGCCGCGATCGCGCCGGGCAGCGCGAAGCCCATCGTCGACAGCCCGTTGGAGATCAGGCAGGTGTTGGCCGCGTAGGTGGGGTAGAGCCGCGCCATCCACATCTTCACCGCGCCGGTGTCGGCCAGCACGATGTCCTCACGCCCGAGCGCGGCCCGAGTGTCGGCCACGACCCGCTGGGGGCGCAGCGGGTAGCGGTCGTCCGCGGCGCCGCGGTCCAGCTCGGCGGCCAGCAGCTCGCGGATCTTCACCGTGGCGGGGCCGGCCTCGAACCGGCGGGGCACCGCGGACGCCAGGGCGGTCAACGACCGGGCGATGTCGCCCTCGATGCCGACCGCCACCGGATAGTGCGCGTCGACCTCGGCCGGGAACGCGTGCACGTGGATGATCTTCTTGTCGCGACCGGGGTTGATCTTGACCGGGTCGAACTCCTGCAGCTCGTAGCCGACCGCGACCACCACGTCGGCGGCATCGAAGCCGAAGTTGACGTAGTCGTGCTGCATGAACCCGACGGCGCCGAGGGCGAGCGGGTGGTCGTCGGGGAAGACGCCCTTGCCGTGGAACGTGGTGGCCACGGGCACGTTCCATGTTTCGGCCAGTGCCAGCAGCGCGGGGCCGGCACCGTGCCGGGCCGCACCGTGCCCGGCCAGTAGCACCGGTCGCTCCGCGTCCGCCAGCACCTGGGCCGCCCGCTCGAGCTGGCCCGGTGACGGCTCCTCGTAGCGGACCCGGTCCGGCGGCAGCGGGACCGCGCCGTCGGGCGCCGCGGCGCCCTCGACGTCCTGCGGCACGGCCAGGTACGTCGCACCCGGGCGTTCCGTCTGCGCGATCTTGAAGGCCCGGCGGACCATCTCCGGCACGGCGGACGGACCCGGGACCAGCTCGGCCCACTTGGTGATCGGCCGGAACATCCCGACCAGGTCCACGGCCTGGTGCGACTCCTTGTAGATGCGGCTCAGCCCCACCTGCGCGGACAGCGCGACCAAGGGGGTGGAGTTGGTCTGCGCGTCGGCCACCCCGAGCTGCAGGTTGATCGCGCCGGGACCCAGAGTGGCCGAGACGACCCCGGCCCGGCCGGTGAGCCGGCCGGTGATCTCGGCCATGAACGAGGCGGCCTGCTCGTGCCGGGTCAGCACGTACCGGATGGGCGAGTCGCGCAGCGCGTCGACGAAGTGGATGTTCTCCTCGCCCGGGATCCCGAAGACCTGGTTCACACCCTCGGCCTCCAGGCACCGGACCAGCAGTTCGGCCGCCGTGGTCTCGTCCGCCATCACGAGAGCGTAAGCACACCGGGGGCCGTCCGCCGGGTCCGGCCGTACTCTGGACAAGGTGACTGGTGGACGGCGGTAGGCGTGCAGGCACCTCGATTGGTCGCCACGGACGTGGACGGCACGTTGCTCGGGCCCGACGAGCGGGTCAGCCCACGCGCCGCCGCCGTGATCGGCAGGCTGGTGTCGGAAGGCATCGGTTTCGTGCTGGTCACCGGCAGGCCACCGCGCTGGATCCCACCGGTGGTGCAGCAGCTCGGGGTGGCCCGGCTGGCGGTCTGCGCCAACGGTGCGGTGCTCTACGACGCGGTCGCCGACGAGGTCGTGTGGGCCCGCACGCTCGCTCCCGACGCGCTGGCCGAGCTGGCGTCGGCCGCGGCCGAGGCGCTGCCCGGCTGCGGACTCGCCGTGGAGCGGGTGGGCACCCGCGCGTTCGACGACGCGGCGGCCCAGTTCGTCGCCGAGCCCGACTACCAGCACGCCTGGCCGAACCCGGACAACTCGAGCGTCCCGCGCTCGGAGTTGCTGGCCCGCCCGGCCGTCAAGATGCTGATCCGGGCTCCGCACATGAGCAGCGACGCGATGGTGGCAGCGCTGCAGCCGCTGGTCGGAGATGCCGTGGACCTGACGTTCTCGCACCCGCGCGGACTGGTGGAGGCATCGCCGGCCGGGGTGACGAAGGCGACCGCGCTGGCCGAGGTCGCCGAGCGGGCCGGCGTCGCCGCGCCGGACGTCATCGCGTTCGGGGACATGCCCAACGACCTGGAGATGCTGCGCTGGGCCGGACACGGGGTGGCGATGGGAAATGCACACCCGGCGCTGATCGGCGTCGCCGACGAGGTGACCGCCGCCAACGTGGACGACGGGCTCGCGCTGGTGCTCGAGCGCTGGTTCTAGACGCGGCTCCGCACCGGGTGCTGCCGCGGGACGTCCGGCGTCGCCCGGAAGGGCGTGCGGGCCGCGCGTACCATGGCCCGCCGTAATGAACCCACACATCGGCGCCCGCAGCACGAGCGCGGTGCCCACTGGAGGCCCCGCTCGTGGCCGAGCTCCTCGACCGTCCTGTTCCGACTGCCCCCGTCACCGGCGCCCCTGACGCCGAGCCCTTCCCCGACCCCGCTGCAGCGGAGGTGCGAGCCCTGCACACGGTGCAGAGCGCGATCGCGCGGCCACCGGTGGTGCGGGTGGCCCGCGCGATGTCCCTGTTCGGTGAGCACGCGGCGGGCTGGCTGGCGATCGGGCTGCTCGGCGCGGCGACCGACCGGGCTCGGCGGCGCGACTGGCTCGTCGCCGCCGCCGGTGTCGCCGCGGCGCACGGCGCGTCGATCGGGGTCAAGCGGGTCGTCCGCCGGCCCCGGCCCGACCACCCGAGCGTCCAGGTACTCGTCGGTACCCCCAGCAAGCTGAGCTTCCCGTCGGCGCACGTCACGTCGACCACGGCGGCGGCGCTCCTCTACGGCCGGCTGCTGCGGCGGCCCCTGGCCGCCACCCTCGTGCCCCCGATGGCGTTGTCCCGGCTGGTGCTGGGCGTGCACTATCCCAGCGACGTCGTTGTGGGTTCCGCGCTCGGCGCGGCAGTCGCGGCGGTGACGCGAAGGCTCGGCCGTACCCGTCCGGAGAAGAAGAGGACCACGCGATGACCAGCACCGACGTGCCGCCGCAGACCGGCACCCCGGTCCGCAGCCCCGCCGGGGTGGCCGGTGGCGTGCTCAAGACGATGCGCCCCCGGCAGTGGGTCAAGAACGTTCTGGTCCTCGCTGCGCCGTTCGCGGCCGGGCAGCTGTTCGACACGCAGGTGGCGCTGAAGCTGGCCGTCGCGTTCGTCGCGTTCTCGCTGGCGGCGTCCGGCATCTACCTGATCAACGACGCCAACGACATCACCGCCGACCGGGCGCACCCGACCAAGCGCAACCGGCCGATCGCCGCCGGCATCGTGCCGCCGCGGCTGGCGATCGCCGTCGCGGTGGTGCTGCTGCTCGGTGCGCTCGCGGTAAGCCTGCTGGCGTCGATTCAGCTGGTCATCGTGCTGGCGGTCTACATCGGGGTGCAGCTGGCCTACTGCTTCTGGCTCAAGCACCAGCCGGTGATCGACATCTGCATCGTCGCGTCGGGCTTCCTGCTCCGCGCGATCGCCGGTGGTGCCGCGGCGGCCATACCGCTGTCTCAGTGGTTCCTGCTGGCCGCCGGGTTCGGGTCGCTGTTCATGGTGGCCGGCAAGCGTTATGCCGAGATCCAGCTGGCGGACAAGACCGGCGCGAAGATCCGCAAGTCGCTCGAGAGCTACTCGGCTTCCTACCTGCGATTCGTCTGGGCGCTCTCGGCCACGGTCCTGATCATGACCTACGGGTTGTGGGCGTTCGAGATCCGCGAGGCGCACCACAACTCGG
Organism: Pseudonocardia mahuensis; assembly: GCF_018531475.1. Taxonomy (GTDB): domain Bacteria; phylum Actinomycetota; class Actinomycetes; order Mycobacteriales; family Pseudonocardiaceae; genus Pseudonocardia. The sequence continues at coordinate 83,153 of NZ_JAHDTG010000008.1, read as the reverse complement.
TGTGGTCGGTCATCTCGATCGTCCCGTTCGTCATCGCGGTGCTGCGGTATGCCGTGGACGTCGACGGCGGCAACGGTGGCGAGCCCGAGGAGATCGCGCTGGGCGACCGGGTGCTGCAGGTGCTCGCGCTGGCGTGGATCGGGGCGTTGGTGCTGGCGGTCTACGCCTGATTCCGGTGTGACGCCCATTCCGGCCGCTGCAGGGCATGCGGCGGGTCGACGGGGTGAGTACGCACAGCGCCTGCTCCGTCTCGAGCAGGCGCGATGGAAGCGATGGCTCGACGTTCAGGCGCCCTATCGGCGGAACGGGCTACGAAACCGACGACCCGCATTCCCGACCCTGCGCGTTCCCGGAGGTCCGCGAACTGTGCGCAGCGGTCGGCCTCAGGGTGGTACGCCAGTATCCCTTCCCGTTCCCGCGGTGGGCGGGACGGGTGTTCCCGTACAACGAGTTCGTGATGCTGGCGCGGTGCTGAGCACGCGGCGGACGGCCGCCGGTTCGTTGAAGAGCGGATGTTCTTCCTGGAGGTCGCCGCGCGCATGGCGGGCCGCGATTGGGCACGGGCGCCCCGCGAGTCGGCCGGCCCCGATCACGCGCAACTGCCGTCCGGGACGTGCCGGACGTAGCCGTGACCATGCGGCGGATGCCCGGGGATACCCTTCCCCATGAGCCGCAGCCGACGACCGGAGTTCTGAATGTCCGTAGCTGAGGGCGCCAACGATGACGTCTGGATCGTGGTACCTGTGTTCAACGAGCAGGCGGTCATCGGGACGGTGGTCGAGGAGGTCCTGCAGACGTTCCCGAACATCGTCTGTGTCGACGACGGCAGCTCGGACGGCTCAGCGGACGTGATCGCCATGAGCGGCGCGCACCTGGTTCGTCATCCCATCAACCTGGGTCAGGGCGCGGCGCTGCAGACGGGCCTGACCTATGCCCGTGCCCGGGCTGGAGCCAAGTACTTCGTCACCTTCGATGCGGACGGTCAGCACCGGGTGGAGGATGCGCTCACGATGCTCGCGACAGCGCGCTCCGGAACGGCCGACGTCGTGCTCGGCTCGCGCTTTCTCGAGAACGCCGACACCGTGCCGTGGCTGAAGCGGCAGGTGCTGCGGCTGGCGGCCGCGGCGAGCCCGTCGGCGCGACGCCTGCGCCTCACCGATGCGCACAACGGGCTGCGGGTGCTCACCCGGCCTGTCGCCGAGAACCTTCAGATCACCATGAACGGAATGGCGCACGCCTCGGAGATCGTGACGTACCTGTCCCGTTCCTCCTGGCGTGTGAAGGAGATGCCGGTCTCCATCCTGTACACCGACTACTCGAAGAGCAAAGGCCAGTCGATGGTCAACGGAATCAACATTCTCTTCGAGCTGTCGGTCCGGCAGCGAGGGACGTGAATTCGTGATCATCCAATTCTTGCTTCTTCTCGCGATCCTGGGACTCATCGTCCTCTTCGTGAGGAACCGGCATGGAGTCCGGATGCAGGCCGGGAAGCGAATCGGCCTGGTGTTGTTCGCCCTGATGAACATCTACGCGGTCCTCCGGCCCGACGATCTGACGGCTGTCGCGCATTCGCTGGGTGTCGGTCGTGGTACCGATCTGCTCCTGTACACCCTGGTCGTGGCGTTCCTGCTGGCGATGCTGAACTACTACCTGCGATTCCAGGGCGTCGACCGTCGGCTGACGGAGCTGGCCCGGACCCTCGCCATCCGCGAAGCGGAGATCGTCAATCGGGACCGTGGCCTTCTCTCCGGGCCGGACGCCGTGTCGACGGCGGTGTCCTCCGGTCAGACCGAGGACAAGAAGACGGGCGATTCGTGAGCGTTCATCTCGTCGCTCCGTTCGAGGAGACCCGGCGCTGACCCGGCGCTCGTGATCGGTGATGCGGTCGTGCGGTTATCAGAACGACGGCGCCCACCTGCGTCAGGACAGCTTTCAACGACGTTGATCCCGAGCCGGGCGTAGTTGAGGTCTCCGACGAGCAGCGGATATGGCGAACGCGGATACTCCGACGGTCGGGGTCATCCCTACGATTCGATCATCACTACGGTGCTTCGCCCTGTGGCCCGGCTGCCAACAGCTGCCGGTTTACCTGGTAGATGCGAAACTCCGGGGTGCTGTAAACGAGGTCCAGCCACTCGAGCTGGTCAAGTCCGGTGAGGCCGGTGGCGCGTTCCCAGGGAAGCATGAACCCTTCGCCGACTATCACGTGCTCGATGTCCATATCATCGATCAGGCGCTGGATATCGGAATTTTTCGCAGCCTCGTTGAATCTGTCCAGGAGGAGCGCCCGGTCGTCATTGCCCGCAGGTAGGCCGTAATGGGGTATGACCGTGCGGACGCCGGTCAGGGCATATGTCCATACCGAGCCGTCGCCACGGTCGTTCATCACGAGGTCGTCCGGTTCGACGATCTCGGCGAGTGCCTGCATCCCGAGACGCTCCGCGTGCGAGACGACGGGGCTGTCGAAGCTCGGCCGTAGCCGTTCGCTGTTTCTCTCGATGAAGAAATTTGTGAGCAGAGCGTAAGAGCCGAGGATCGCCACGAACGAGACGGCGATCGCCGGGCGCACGTCCTTACCGGTCATTGATCCCAGCGCCGAAGCTGTACGTCTGACGAGCCCGTGCAGCGCAGCTCCCGCGGCCACGCAGCCGAACAGCGGCAGGGCGGCCGCCAGCCGGTACCGGTCGTTGTACCAGGGCGCAGTGAGAAACTCGATCGAGGATCCGTTGAGGGCGGTCGCGACGATGTACAAGAAGGCGAAGATCGCTCCGCTGAAGGCCAGCCACCGCCATGTATCCACCCGTACAAGGAGGATGAATCCGGCAATCATCAGGAGGCCGAGCATCCATTGGGGTTCGGGAGCTGCGTTGCCCAGGAGAAAGGCGTCGCCGAACGCCGCGGAGATACTTCCGGCGGGTGGCCGAGTGTACCCCGCGACACCGTCGACAGAACCCAGGACGCCGGGGAGAAAGGGTGCGACGAGCCCGACGACGACGCCGACGAGGATCGCGATCCAGGTGAGTTCGCGCCACACCCGACTGCGGTCCAGGAACAAGTGTCGGCCGATGATGAATGCGGAGGGGACGGCTGCGACGAAAACTACGCTCGGGTGGGTCGCGAATATTCCGAGGGCGATGAGCGATGTGAGAGCAGTGAGTTGTGGGCCCTTAAGTCGCAGCCATGTCAAAATAAGGGCGAGGAATGGCAGGACCAAGGAGATCGAGGCGGCGTACGGGTAAAGTTGCCCCCATGTCCACATGTCGAAGGGGAAGGCGGCGAATGAGGAGCAGACAAGGACGCAGGTAGCAGCGAAACTTGCGCTGGCGTTGTTCGCCCGAAGCAGAGCCGCAACCCCGAGGGGAACCGCGAGAGCTGCGATGACGAGCGCGCCGGAATTCATCACGCGCGGGATCTGCTGTCCCGATAAATCGAGTGCGATGGCACTGAGGGCATGCCACGTGTTCGGATAAAAGAACGTTCCGCTTGTCTCGGGGTTGCCAAGTGCGGCGAGCGCGGTGGGATCGACCAAGCCGGTGTCGGATATGAATCGTATGGCGTTGCCATGGAACGGTGCGTCCCATCCCTGGCCCACGGCGCCCACACCCGAGGTTCCGCGGACGACCACCGCGGTCGCCACCGTGCCGGCGACTGCTACTGCGGTCGCGACCAGCGCCGATCCTGCCCGGGACCACGGCTGCTCGGCTGCGACGAAGTGCTGGGAACCGGAACTTCGCCCTTGCCGCACCCTCCAGAGATGTAGTGCAGCGGCAGCGAGCCAGGACAGGACGGTGGCGCCGAAGAAGAAGCCGGCCGACCAGCCGAAGCCCAGCCAGACGGCAATCATCGAGAACAGCGCGGTCAACCCGTAGGTGACGCCGGGAGAAATTCCGGCGAGAAGCCAGCCTCGGATACCTAGAGCGGCGGCAAGTCCGAACCCGGGTGCCCAGAGCAGGAGTATCGAGGTCAGGCCCAGCACAATGTCTTGTGCCGTAACTCGGCTGAGGAAATCGCTCACGGCCCAGCTCCACAACTGAGGATCCCTCTCACCGCGGTGGCGGCACCAAGGGTCGCCGCGACGACGAGACCGGTTGCCGCGGCGACGACGGCGACGGGAAGGGCGGGAAGCCAGCTCACGTGGCTGCCTCCTCTCGCGCGCGGCCTCGACCTCATCGACCCGTCGGCAACCCCGTCGATGTTCCCAGCTCTTGTGGCGGCTGGAGCATACTGACAGCGGGGCGGCGCTTGCCCAGCTGGACGTCGTGTCGGAGTGACATGGCCGTTCACGCAGGGGAAGCCGTCAGTGCGGCACACCGAGCCGGTCCAGCCATCGGTCGACCGTGAGCTCGTAGCGGCCGGGGTCGTGCGCGGCCTGGGCGGCCGCGACGGCCTCCCGGATGCCGGGGCGCACCGCGGCGGCCCAGGCAGACTTGACGAACACGTGTTGGGAGTAGCCGTCGCGCATCGGCACGTCGGCGATCCGCTCGTAGCCCGCGGTCGCCGCGGCCGTTCGCAGGCCGTAGGCGTCGGGAGCCGGGTCCCGCCCGTTTCCGGTGACTATGAGCACGGTCGGGTCGGCCTCGGCGACCACCTGAGTGACGTCCGCGCCGGCGGCGATCGCCTCGTCGTTCAGCCCGATGTAGTCGGTGGTGTGCCACCCGCTGTAGTAAGGGATGGCGCCGGCATCGGACACCGCCGACGTCCGCTCGTCGGCCGGCACGGCGGCGGCGGCGAGTCCCTGTCCGATCGCGACGTGCGCCCGCTGCAGATCGGTCCCGTAGTTCACGATCGTGGGCAGGTCGTCGGCCGTGATCCCGGCCAGCGCGACCCACCCGACCGTCACCGCGCAGACGACGCCGGCGGTCCGGCGGCGCAGCGGGTGGGCGACCGCGAGCCCGGCGCCCAGGCACAGCAGTGGGAAGGCGTGGAAGGCGAACCGGTGGAGGTAGTCCATCGAGGGGCCCGACACGGCGTATGTCACGTAGGTGACCGCCACCGTGCTGCACAACAGGAGCCCCGGTCCGGCGGTGGCCGGGCGGAGCACCAGGGCGCCGGTCAGCACGATCAGCGGGAGGAGGGCGGCGGTCGTGACCTCCAGCCAGGTGTAGCCGGCCGAGACATTGCCGAATTTGACGTAGAAGGTGTTGGGCAGTAGCTGTCCGTAGAACGACCAGCGCCAGCCGAAATACCCCAGACCGGCGGCTGCCCCGGCAGCAGCCCACATCCGCGCGGTCCTGTCGGCGCGATTGCGCCACAGCCACACCGCGACGGCGGGGAACGCGGCGGCCACGCCCTCGGGACGGAGCATCCCCGCCGCGAGGAGCAGCAGCGGCGGTTCCCACGGCCGTACCACACCACCCTGCAGCACGCGGAGGCCGAGCACGACCAGGCGGAGCAGCACCGCGGCGAACGCGACGGTCTCCAGCCCGGCGGTGATGTGGAAATAGGTCGGCAGGAACACCAGGAACGACCCGGCCGAGGTGATCGCCCCGACGCGGCTCCCGGCGTGGCGGACCAGCAGCACCAGGACGGCCAGCGCGAGGAGCGCCGAGGTCAGCGCGGCCACGGTCGGGAGGTCCGCCCCGAGCGCGGCGAACGGCGCGTGCCAGAGCATCCAACCGAAGTTGGTGAACCCTTCGACGGGGTCGGCGCCGACGTTCCAGACCGGCCCGTACCCCGAGGCGAGGTGCTCGGAGTAGCGGAACGTGATGTACGCGTCGTCGATGGTCGACGACCACGCCGCCCAGGTCCCGAACACGAGGACGCCGAACGCGGCGACGAGGGCGAGGCGACCGGCGTGGCCGCGACGGACCTGCCGTCCCGTGGTGCTGCCGACAAGTCGGCTGACGGTGGCTGCCACGGCCGCGGATCCTCGCACGGCTCCCCCGGCCGGAGGGCCCCCGACAAGCGACAACGCGGCGACGTGTCCGTTTTGAGATGTCCGTCCCGGGTGGCCCATCTACGCTGACCACGACCTCGGTGATGGTGCTGGTGCGCCGCTGACCGGACGACGCCGGCCCGTACCCTCGCCACGGCGAGAACCGAGGACAGGGGTGGGACTGATGCGCACGTCTTTCGCGATCACCATCGCCGACCACCGGGTCGGGCCGGGGGAGCGACCGTTCGTCATCGCGGAGATGTCGGGCAACCACAACGGTGATCTGGACCGGGCACTCGCCATCGTCGACGCCGTCGCCGACAGCGGCGCGCAGGCCGTCAAGCTCCAGACCTACCGCGCCGACACGATCACCATCGATGCCGACGGACCCCGGTTCCGGATCCGCGACGAGCACGGGCTCTGGGGCGGGTGCAACCTCTACGAGCTCTACGAGCAGGCGCACACCCCGTGGGAGTGGCACGAGCCGCTGTTCGAGCGGGCCCGCAAGCGGGGCCTGGTCCCGTTCTCCAGCCCGTTCGACCCCACGGCGGTCGAGCTGCTGGAGTCCCTCGACGCCGCTGTCTACAAGATCGCCTCGGCGGAGATCGTCGATCTGCCGCTGATCCGGCTGGTCGCCGCGACGGGCAAGCCCATCGTCATGTCCACCGGGATGGCGACCCTCGGCGAGATCGACACCGCGGTCCGGGCGGCGCAGGACGCCGGCTGCCGCGAGCTCGTCCTGCTCGCCTGCACCGCCTCCTACCCGGCCAATCCCGCGGACGCGAACCTGCACACGATCCCGGTGCTCGCCGAGGCGTTCGGCGTGCCGGTGGGGCTGTCGGACCACACCCACGGCATCGGCGTCGCGGTCGCGTCGGTCGCGCTCGGCGCGTGCGCGATCGAGAAGCACGTCACGCTGCGCCGCGCCGACGGGGGTGTGGACTCCGAGTTCAGCCTCGAGCCGGATGAGCTCGCCGCCCTGTGCCGGGAGAGCGACGTCGCCCGCCGGGCCCTCGGCCCGGCGCGGTTCGGCCCCCGCGAGTCCGAGCGCGACACCCTGGCGCTGCGCCGGTCCCTCTATGTGGTCGCGGACGTGTGCGCCGGGGACTCCGTCACCGCGGACAACATCCGGTCCATCCGCCCGGCCGGGGGCCTGGCGCCGGACGCGATCTCGACCGTGCTCGGCCGCACCTTCACCCGCGACGTGGCCCGCGGGACCCCGCTGACGTGGGACCTCATCTGACGGATCAACGGAGCACCTTGCGGTACGGCGCGAAGCCGTGCGGGCCGGCGGCCCCGGCGGGCGCGTAGCCCGCGCTGTCGAACAGCCGCCGCGATGGCGCGTTGTCGACGTGGACGACCGCCCGCACCGGCACCGGTCCGCTACGGTCGCGCAGGGCCTCCTCGCCGCATCGCAGCACGGGCGCGGCCAGCCCCCGGCCCCGCTGGTCCGGGGCCACCGTCACCGACACCTCCCAGACGCCCGTGTCGTCGCGGTCCCACCGGACCGTGCCCACAGGTCGCCGGTCCCGGGTCTCGACGACGAGGAGCAGCCGGTCGTCGCGGCCGAGTGAGCGCCGCAGCCAGGCGGCGTGCTCGTCGGGTGCGACGGGGGCGGACGTCCGCGACCAGCGCCGGGTCGTCGCGTCGTTGCGCCAGGCCAGCAGTAGGTCCGTGTCACCTGTCCCGGCGGGGCGTGCACGCAGGGCCGGCCCGGTGCCGACGGCGTCCTCGAGGGCGGCGACGACCCGGGACGCGCCGAGCCCGTCCACCAGCGCGCGCGCCCGCGACGCCAGATCCTCCCGGGCACGCTCGTCGGCCAGCAGCCCGCGCAGCGCGGCCGCGGTCGCGGGCACGTCCCGCAGGTCGTCGGGTCCGCCGAGCCCGGCCGCGGCCCGTGCGGCGACGACCGCGGCGTAGCCGTCGGTCTGGTTGTCCGCGGCCCGCACCAGCGCCATCGGCGCGCCGACGCAGCACAGCTCCCAGACCGTGGTCCCCGCCGCGCTGACCACGAGGTCTGCGCGGGCCATGAGCGCCGGCAGGTCGGCGCGCGGCGGGCCGGTGCGGAACCGCACCGGCCCGTCCGGTGGCAGGCGGAGAGCCCGGCCCGGGGGTACGACGACGTCGGCCTCCGCGGCGACGCCGGCGGCGTGCAGCGCGGCGACGACCGGGTCGAGCAGCCCGGCCGCGTCCGTCCCGCCCATCACGACCAGGACGCGCGGAGGGCCACCGGTCGCCGCCCGTTCGGCCCGGAGCCGGCGGGCGTCGCGGACCGCGCCGCGCAGCAGCGCGTACCCCGGTCCGCGCAGGACCGTCGGGGAGCCGTCGTCGGGCCGGGTGCGGCGTTCGGCGCCGAGGTTGGGGTCGACGACGACGTCCGCGGCGCGCCGCCCGTGGCCGAAGTCCTCGAGGTTGGACATCACCAGGTCCGCCGCGTCCAGGACCTCGCGCAGCGTTTCCGACAGTCCGTAATGGTCGACGTGGACCGCGTCGGCGCCGACGTCGCGGGCCAGCGCGGCGAGCCGGGCGGGGTCGTCCTCGGGTCCGAGTACGGCCGTCGGGTCGAGCACGGTCCCGGCGCGTAGCCAGTCGAGGCTGTCGAGCCGGCCGCACCATCGCACCTCGTGGCCGCGGGCCGTCGCGGCCTCGGCGAGCGCCACGCTCCGCACAGCGTGCCCGACGCCGGTGAGTCCGCCCGCGTCGCAACGGAGCAGCAGTCGCATCAGCCTGCCTCCAGCGGCTTCTGCGCGACGGCGGCGTTGCGGACGACGAGGTCCGGGCGCCTCCGCAGTGCGTCCACCACGTCACGCCACCCGCTGCGCCCGGCGAGCTCCTCCACCAGGCCGTCGAGCAGGGCGGCGTCCTCGGGCGTGTCCAGCGTGACCCGCAGGTCGTCGGCGGCGGGTGAGACGACGAGCCCGAGCAGGCGGTAGCGGTCGGGATCGGCGTAGAGCCCGGAGGTCACGTGCACCCGGTCGTGGCCGTGGGCGCGCCCGCCGAGGTCGACGAGGGCGCGGGCGGCCGCCAGTTCCACGTCCAGGCCACGGGGCAGCGTCCGAACCAGGGTGGTCGCGACGTAGTCGTAGCCGGGGTCCTGGCGCCAGGCCGCCACGACGAGCCCGATCAGGGCCGGATCGAGCAGCGGGCAGTCGGCGGTCAGCCGCACGATCGCGTCGCACGGATGCCGCTCGAGCGCGAGCAGGAACCGGGCGAGCACGTCATCCTCCGGGCCGCGGACCACGGCGGCCCCGAGCGCCTCCGCACGCGTGGCGACCGGGTCGTCGCCGGGATCGTTCGAGGTCGCGACGAGCACCCGGTCGATCCCGTCGGCCGCCTGTGCCGCCCGCACCACCCAGTCCAGGACCGGCCGCCCGCCGAGCGGGCGCAGAACCTTTCCGGGAAGCCGGGTCGATCCCGTCCTCGCCTGCACAACAGCGTTGACCCGCACCTCGTGCCCTCCGGTCCTCTGGCCGCGTGTCATCATGCCGGGTGGGGAACCGGCCCCGGGACAGGAGGCGTGATGTCGGAGCTCGAAGGTTCGTCGATCCTGGTCACGGGAGGGACGGGCTCCTTCGGCAAGGCTTTCGTGCGCACGCTGCTCGACCGGTACGACCCCCGCCGGCTGGTCATCCTGAGCCGCGACGAGCTCAAGCAGTACGAGGTCCGCCGGATGTTCGACGACGACCCCCGCCTGCGCTGGTTCATCGGGGACGTCCGCGACCAGCCGCGGCTGCGGCGGGCGATGCACGGCGTCGACTACGTGGTACACGCGGCGGCGCTCAAGCAGGTCGACACCGCGGAGTACAACCCGTTCGAGTACATCCGCACGAACGTCGAGGGCTCCCAGAACGTCGTCGAGGCGGCCATCGACTCCGGGGTCAAGAAGGTGGTCGCGCTCTCGACCGACAAGGCGTCGAGCCCGATCAACCTCTACGGCGCCACCAAGCTCTGCGCCGACCGCCTGTTCGTCAGCGCCAACCACTACGCCGCCACGTACGAGACCCGGTTCTGCGTGGTGCGCTACGGAAACGTGCTGGGCAGCCGGGGCAGCGTGGTCCCGTTGTTCAAGCGGCTCGCCGCCGAGGGCCAGTCCCTGCCCATCACGGACAAGCGCATGACCCGGTTCTGGATCACGCTCCCGCAGGCGGTGCAGTTCGTCATCGACTCCTTCGACATGATGGACGGTGGCGAGTTGTACGTGCCGCGGATCCCCAGCATGCGCATGGTCGACCTCGCCGAGGCCATCGTCCCCGGCGCCGCTACCCACGAGATCGGGATCCGGCCGGGCGAGAAGCTGCACGAGGAGATGATCGCCGCCGACGACTCGCGGCGGACGCTGCGCCTCGGCGACCGCTACGTCGTCATGCCCTACGTCGCGGGCTGGGGCTACACCCCGCCGACGGACGGGGAGACCGTCCCGGACGGGTTCGCCTACCGCTCGGACACCAACGACCTGTGGCTGAGCACCGAGCAGCTGCAGGAGATGGTCGCCGAGCTGACCTGATGCTGCCCTACGGCCGGCAGTCGATCGTCGAGGAGGACGTCCGGGCAGTCGTGGAGGTGCTCCGCGGCGACTGGCTGACCACCGGACCGGCGGTCGACCGCTTCGAGGCCGACCTCGGCGCGCGGGTCGGCGGCCACGGCGCGGTGGCGGTGACCTCGGGTACCGGCGCCCTGCACGTCGCGTACGCCGCGGCCGGGCTCCGCCCCGGTGACGAGGTCGTCGTCGCGCCGCTGACGTTCGTCGCCACCGCGGCTGCAGCCGTCCTGCACGGGGCGCGCGTGGTGTTCGCCGACGTCAGCGAGGACACCGGGAACCTCGACCCGGACGCGGCCAAGGCAGCGCTCACCTCCCGCACCCGCGTCGTCGCCGGCGTCGACTATGCGGGCCACCCCATCGACGCGGAGCCGTTGCGGCGCATTGCCGACGACGCGGGGGCGCTGCTGCTCGAGGACGCCGCCCACTCCATCGGGTCGATCTGGCACGGGCGCCCGGTCGGCGACCTGGCCGACCTCACCACCCTGTCGTTCTTCCCGACCAAGAACCTCACCACCGCCGAGGGCGGCGCTGTCGTCTCCCCGGACGCCGGGCTCGTGCGCGCCGCCCGCCGCTTCCGCAACCACGGGCTGGTCCGTGAGCGCGACGAACAGCGGTACCCGGACGAGGGCGGCTGGCACCAGGAGGTGCACGCGTTCGGGCTGAACTACCGGCTGCCCGACGTGTTGTGCGCGCTGGGCAGCAGCCAGCTGCACCGCCTCGACGCGTTCAAGCGCCGGCGCGCGGAGATCCACGCCCGCTACGACGCGGCGCTGGTCGACGTCGCCGAGGTGCGCACCCCCGCCTGCCGCGAAGGCGCCGACCCGGCCTGGCACCTCTACCCGCTGCGGGTGCTCGACGGGCGCCGGCGTGCGCTGTACGACCACCTGCGCGCGAACGGGATCGGTGTTCAGGTCAACTACGTCCCCGCGTACTGGCATCCGGTGTTCGAGGACATGGGCTACCGCCGCGGGCAGTGCCCGGTCGCCGAGCGCTACTACCAACAGCAGCTCTCGCTGCCACTGTTCCCCGATCTCTCCGACGCCGACGTGGACCGGGTCGCCGGGCTGGTGCGGGAGTTCTTCGGCCACGGTGACTGAGACGGTGCCCGACGCGTCGAGCGCGAGCCGCGCCGTCCTCGGTCGCGGGTCGCTGTACACGCTCGCCTCCGCCGCGCCGGTCCTCGCCGCGGTCCTGGTGACGCCGTTCGTCACCCGGCTGCTCGGAGCGGACGAGTACGGGGTGGTCGCCCTGGCACTCGTGATCGTGCAGGTCGGCGCCATGGCCGCCGGGCTGGGCATGGTCGCGGCGATCACCCGGCACGGGATCCTCGAGCGTTCCGGGGTCGACGGCGCCCGCGCCCTGGTGTTACAGGGAAGCGCGCTGGCCGCGACGGTGCTCGCCGTGGCGACCGCCACCAGCCCGTGGTGGATCGGGCCCGTGATGGGCGTGCCGTGGCGCCCCGCGCTGGCCCTCGCGCTCGTGGCCGCCGCGGGGTTCGCCGCGGTGCTCAACGCCCAGTCGTTCCTGCGGGTGCTCGACCGGCCGCTGCCGTTCGTCGCGCTGGCCGCCGTGGCCACGCTCGGGGGCCCGGTGGTCGGCCTCCTGCTGCTGCAGTCCGCAGGTGCCGACGCCGACGAGTACGCGATCGGGCTGCTCGCCGGCTACGCCGCCGCGGGCGTGGCCGGGCTCGTGCTCGCCCTACGCGGCGGCCGGCCCCGGGCCGGCCGCGGCGACCTGCGGCGCGCGCTGAGGCTCGGCCTGCCGACCGTCCCGCACCAGGTCGCGCTGTTCATGGCCCACGGGGCGCTCGTCCTCGTCGCCGCCCGGCTGCTCGGGCCGGCCGACGGCGGCCGGCTGCAGCTCGCCCTCCTGGTCGGCTCGGCTCCCGCCATGATCACCGCGGCGCTCAACAACGCATGGGCGCCGGTCATCTACCGCACCGCGCCGGAGCACCGGGCGGCGGCACTGGAGCGCACGGCCCGCGACGTGGCGGCGGTGACCGCCCTGCTCGCCGGTGGGGTGGCGCTACTCGCTCCGTACCTGATGCGGATCCTCGCCCCCGCGTCCTACGCGCCCGACGAGCTGGCCGCGGCGGTCGGAGTCACCGCGGTCGGATCGGTGCTCAGCGTCGCCTACCTCGCCAACGTGCACCTCGTGTTCGCCGCGGGCCGCAGCACCGGACTCGCCCTGGTCACCCCGCTGAGCCTGGTCGTCGGCCTGGCCGCGGCGCTGCTGGCCGCCCGGAGCGGGGAACTCGCCGCGGTGGCGGTGGGGTTCCCGGTCACCTATCTCGCACTGGCGGTGGGCACGGCGCTGCTGCGGAGGCGAGTCGCCCACACCCCCTGGCGGCAGCGGGCGATGGCCCTTCCCCTGTTCGCAGGGTCGGGTGCGTGCGCCGTGGGCGCGGCATTACCCACATCGGGCACGGGTGCGCCGGCGCGCGTTGCGCTCGCCGCGGTCCTCGCGATCGGGCTCGTCGCGATGGCGGTCAGAGTAGCTCGGCGCTAGATCCGCGGTGTCGGCACCGGCAGCGGAGCCGTCGTTGCTACCGGCTGGTCCAGACCGCGTGGCAGCGGGTTCGGCAGATGCGACAGCGGGTGGCGGAGGAACTGCAGCGGTCCTGCGTCGGGGAGGCTTACCGTGCTGCCCTCGGTGCGTCGGGTGAGGCCGACCACCATGCCGGCTTTCGCGATGGGCGAGCCGACCCAGTAGTCGAACGCCGGGCCGGCGCTCCACCGCCCGGCCCAGCCGAGCACGTCCCGCAGCGGGGCGGGGCTGAGTAGGCCATGCTCGCCGAGCTCGTCCCGCGCGATCGTCCGGAGGTCGTCCGGCGCCGACTCGCAGTGGAACTCCGGCCATCGTCGCTCGACCTCCTCGAGCGAGGTGGCCTCCTGCACGCCGGGGACGAGCGGGTCCCCGTGGACGCGTACCGGCTTCCCCAACGCCGCCGCGTACATCAACGCGGTGCTGAGCCGGTTCGACGAGACCCGGCTTGCGGTGCCGACCAGGTGCATGATCCGGGGCAGGAACCACGGATCGTTGCGCTCTCCCGCGGTCACCAGGTGGTGTCCCGCGCTTGCCCAGGCGTCGAGCAGGTCGGGGTCGGAGCAGTCGTCGGCGTGGAGGCATACCGTCGACGGGCCGTCGGCCTCGGCGACCTGCCGGGCGAGCTTCTTGTGGTCGCCGCGAATACGCACCAGCCGGGTCCCGTGAAACGGCACGAAGACCGGGCCACCGTCGGTCGAGGGGCTCCAGCCCTGTTGTCTCAAGGTTCGCTCGAGGTACAGGAACGGGCTGCCGATGGCGGTGGTCGGACGGTCCGCGGCGGTCGGGTCCCACGCCCGGGATCGATGCGACCACACCAGCAGCCGGCGATGGTCCGGGCGGCGGCCGACGCGGGGGAAGTCGCCGAAGTGCACGGGCAGCGGGGACACGAGCGTCCAGCCATGCTGGAGCAGGCCACTCATGTGGCGGGGGCGAGGCAGGCCGCAGTAGGCGGCGAGCACCGCGGAGTGGCCGTAGTAGTGATTCTGGATGTCCACACACTCGTCCTGAGGTAGCCCTGCCCTGATCGAGCGGATCGTAGCCTGATGAGATGGTCTGCCGAGCCGGACCGGCTTCCGCCGCGTCCCTCAGCCGATTTCCCGCGACCGAAGGCGACGATGACTGTCGACATCCTGTTCCCGTACTACGGCGACGTCGGCCTCATGCAGCAGGCGGTGCGCAGCGTGCTCAACCAGCAGGATCCGGACTGGACGCTCACGGTGGTCGATGACGGCTACCCCGACTCGGCGGTCGGCGAGTGGTTCGCCACCATCGACGACCCGAGGGTCCGCTACCTGCGGAACGAGTCGAACCTCGGTGCCAACGGCAACTACCGGAAGTGCCTGACCTTCGTCGAGCACGACTGGTTCGTTGTCATGGGTGCGGACGACCTGATGCTGCCGAACTATCTGCGGGCCGTGGCCGATGCGCGGCGTGCGGCCCCGAACGCGGCGATCATCCAGCCCGGTGTCCAGGTGATCGATGAACACAGTGTGCCCTCGCGGCCGCTGGTGGATCGGACAAAGGGCTGGTACTCGCCTCGCGGCCAGGGGCGGCGGGTGCTGTCCGGGGAGCCGCTCGCCGCCAGCCTGCTGCGTGGGAACTGGCTCTACTTCCCTTCGTTGTGTTGGCGGGCCGATGCGCTGCCGGCCTCGGGTTTCCGGCCCGGGTTGAACGTGGTGCAGGACCTTGCGTTGGCACTGGACGTCATCACCGCCGGCGGGTCGATGATCGTCGACGACACCGTCTGCTTCCAGTACCGTCGGCACAGTGCGAGTGACTCTTCGTGGCGGGCGCTGGAGGGCACCCGGTTCGACGAGGAGCGACGGTTCTTCCTCGACATGGCCCGGCAGATGGACGACAGAGGGTGGTCGCGGGCGGCTCGGGTCGCTCGCTGGCACCTGTCCTCGCGTCTCAACGCCGCGAGCTTGCTGCCGCTGGCCGTCCGGAAGGGACACCGTAGTGGCGTGCGGAATCTGAGCCGCCACCTCCTGACCGGATTCCGCTGAGACCGGGCGGCCTCCGCGTAACGGGAAGCCGCCGCTACTCTCGGGGACCGTGGATTACGCAGGGTTCGATCTTGTCGTGGTCGGCTCGGGCTTCTTCGGGCTGACGGTCGCCGAGCGGGCCGCCGCTGAGCTGGACAAACGGGTGCTCGTGCTGGAGCGCCGCCCGCACATCGGCGGCAACGCCTACTCCGAGCCCGAGCCGGAGACAGGCATCGAGATCCACCGCTACGGCGCCCACCTGTTCCACACCTCCAACGAGCGGGTCTGGACCTACGTGAACCGGTTCACCGAGTTCACCGGCTACCAGCACCGCGTGTTCGCCCGGGTCAAGGACCAGGTCTACGCCTTCCCGATGAACCTGGCGCTGATCAACCAGTTCTTCGGCAGGTCGCACACCCCGGACGAGGCCCGCGCGCTGATCGCCGAGCAGGCCGCGGAGTTCGACACCGCGACGGCGCAGAACCTCGAGGAGAAGGCCATCTCGCTGATCGGGCGCCCGCTCTACGAGGCGTTCGTGAAGGGCTACACCGCCAAGCAGTGGCAGACCGACCCCACGAAGCTGGGTGCGTCGATCATCAGCCGGCTGCCGGTCCGCTACACCTTCGACAACCGGTACTTCAACGACACCTACGAGGGTCTGCCGGTCGACGGGTACACGGCGTGGCTGGAGAGGATGGCCGACCACCCGAACATCGAGGTCCGCCTCGACACCGACTACTTCCAGGTCCGCGGCCGGATCCCGGACGGCACGCCGGTGGTCTACACCGGTCCGCTCGACCGCTACTTCGACTACTCCGAGGGCGAGCTCGGGTGGCGCACGCTGGACTTCGAGCAGGAGGTCCGCCGCGACACCGGCGACTTCCAGGGCACCTCGGTGATGAACTACAACGACGAGGACGTGCCGTTCACCCGGATCCACGAGTTCCGGCACTTCCACCCGGAGCGGGACTACCCCAAGGACAAGACCGTCATCGTCCGGGAATACTCGCGCTTCGCCGAGTCCGGTGACGAGCCGTACTACCCGATCAACACCCCGGACGACCGGGCGAAGCTGGAGCGCTACCGCGACCTCGCCCGCAAGGAGACCGCCAACCGCAACGTCCTGTTCGGCGGCCGCCTCGGTACGTACAAGTACCTGGACATGCACATGGCGATCGGGTCCGCACTGACCATGTTCGACAACCGGATCACGCCGTACTTCGCCGAGGGCAAGGCCCTCAGCGGCACCGAGACCCCCGAGGACTGACCCCAGCTGATGACCGAAGCGGCCACGATCCAGAAGACCGGTCGACGGAAGCCGGCCCCGCGCCCCCAGGCGGCCCCGGACCCGCACCGGTCCGGGAGCCTGCTGCAGCGGGTGATCTTGCCGCGCACGGCCGACCCGTTGAGCGTCCGTTCGCTGTTCATGGACGAACGCGCCGGCACCCGGCTCGCCCCCGTGGAGCCGGAGCCGGCTGAGCGAGACGCGAAGTCGCTGAACCTGACGGTCTCCGCGGTGACCGGCCGCCGGCTGCGGCCGACCTCACGGACCACGGCCGTGCTGCCGGAGCAGAGCGAGGTGTCCTTCGGCGCCTACTTCAACGGCTTCGCGGCCGGCTACTGGCGCCGCTGGTCGACCCTCACCGACGTGCACCTGAAGCTCTCCCTGGAGGGCACCGGCCGGGTCGACGTCTACCGCTCCAAGGCCGACGGTTCGCACATCTACGTGCGCGGCGAGGTGCTCACCACCCCCGGTCGCCACGAGCTCGACATGGAACTCGACCTGCGCCCGTTCGAGGACGGCGGCTGGTACTGGTTCGACCTCACCACCGACGCCGGCGAGCTGACCCTGCACTCCGGCGGCTGGTACGCCCCGACCGACGCGCCGGGGCGTGCTGCGGTGACGATCGGTATGCCGACGTTCAACCGGCCCGCCGACTGCGTCGCCACCCTGACCGCGATCGGGGAGGACCCGCTGGTCCTCGACGCCGTCACCGCCGTGATCATCCCGGACCAGGGCAACCAGAAGGTCCGGGACCAGGCCGGCTACGCCGATGCTGCGGCCGTGCTCGGGGACAGGCTGCGGATCATCGACCAGCCGAACCTGGGCGGCTCCGGCGGTTACGCCCGCGTCATGTACGAGGCCCTGGGCAGCACCGACTGCGAGCAGATCCTGTTCATGGACGACGACATCCTGCTCGAGCCCGACTCGATCCTGCGGGCCGTCGCGTTCTCCCGGTTCTCCCGCGAGCCGATGCTCGTCGGCGGCCAGATGCTCTCCCTGCAGGCCCGCTCGCACCTGCACTCGATGGGCGAGGTCGTCGACCGCAACGCCTTCATCTGGCGGGACGCCCCGCAGACCCAGGGCAACCACGACCTCGCCGACCAGACGCTGCGCCAGACCCCCTGGCTGCACCGTCGCACCGATGTCGACTACAACGCCTGGTGGATGTGCCTGATCCCGCGGCGGGTCGCCGAGGACCTCGGCCTGCCGCTGCCGCTGTTCATCAAGTGGGACGACGCCGAGTACGGCCTGCGGGCCCGCTCCCGCGGCTACCGCACCGCGACCGTGCCGGGCATCGCCATCTGGCACATGTCGTTCATCGAGAAGGACGACACCAGCGACTGGCAGGCCTACTTCCACTACCGCAACCGCCTGGTTGCGGCGGCGCTGCACGGCCCGGACAGCCCGAAGGCGCTGCTCAAGGACACGTTCAAGCGCACCCTGCGGCACCTGATGCTCATGGAGTACTCCGCGGTGGCGCTGCAGGAGATGGCCCTGCGCGACTTCCTCACCGGACCGGAGGCGCTGTTCCCGAAGCTGTCGGTGGTGCTCGGCGAGATCCGGGAGAAGCGCGCGGAGTACGACGACGGCCGCCCGCTCAACTCCGCTACCCAGGTCCCGCTGTCCGAGCTCGATGCGCTCGCCTCGCAGGTCTTCCCCGAGCCGCCGGTCGGCAAGGTCAAGGTGGGGCTCGGTCTCGCGCGCGGGGTGCTGCGCAACCTGAAGACGCCGGCCCCGGTGCACCGGGACGTCCCGCAGCGCAACGTGCCCTCCAGCAACGCGCAGTGGTTCGTCCTGGCCCAGCTCGACTCCGCGACGGTGTCGACCCCCGACGGCCGCGGGGTCACGTTCCGGCGGCGCGACCCGGAGCTGTTCCGCACCATGGTCAAGGAGTCGGTGGCGCTGCACCGGGAGATCGCGAAGGCGTGGCCGGAGCTCCGTCAGCGCTATCGCGCCGCGCAGGAGTCGTTGACCAGCCGCGAGGGCTGGAAGCACATCTTCGCCGACCATCCGGCCTGACGGGCCCGGGGATCCTGACAACGGTGCCCCTCGGCCACGGCCGAGGGGCACCGCCATGTCCGGGGGTGCCGGCTACTCGGCCCGGGACTCGTCGGCGCCGTAGAGCCGGGCCCAGTTCTCCCTGCTGGTCAGTACGGGTTGCGCGGCGCGGTAGCGCTCCGCCACGGCGGGGCCCTCGGCGGCGAACCGGCGCAGCAGCTTCGCGCCGCGGACCGTGAGCTCGCGCATCCGTGCCCTGTCGCGGGTGCGAACCCGGACCCCGGTCTCCGCCATGTCGGTCACCACCGCCCGCTCGAAGGTGGACACGTGCCACCAGTGCGCGTCACCGGCAGGGACGAGCCCGGTGCGATGGGTCGCCTTGCCGGCGACCTGGTACACCGCGCGCTTCAACCAGGTCATCCCCATCCGGCGAGGTTCCGGTGCTGCGCGGACCACCTGCAGGTCACGGAAGTCGTCGGGCTGCTCGGCCAGCGGGCGCGCCACGGTCTCCGGGTAGGCAGCGCGGATCCGGCGGATCTCCGTCGCCGCGGTGGCCGAGCCGTCATGCAGGATCTCCGGGCCGATCAGGAAGTCCTCGACAGCCTGCAGCAGCGTCGCCGAGAGGCCGTACTGCATCGCGATCATGTACTGACCGAACAGCCACGACAGCCGGGCGCCGATGGTCTTCACCGAGAACCCGGTGTGCAGCGCCGCCGTGATCAATCCGTTACGCAGGTTGAAGTAGCGGTGCCACTCGTCCCAGTCTTTCCAGCCGAAGTCGGCGTGCCAGACGCCAGCCCCGGGTAGCGCGACCGTGGGGAATCCGTGCGCCCGGGCGCGGTAGCCGAACTCGATGTCGTCCCATTGGAAGAACAGCGGCAACGGGTAGCCGATCGCACGCACGATCTCGGCCGGGATCAGGCAGGACCACCAGCCGTTGTACTCGGTGTCGACCCGGCGGTCCTGCACGGTCGGCATCTGCCGCTCGTCCAGCCCCAGCAGGAAGGCGTTCTCCAGCGCGCCGGGGACGGGCTGGCCGACGAGCAGGCGCTCCATGTCGGCGTACTCCGCACCGATGTGCAGATGTCCGGGGTGCAACAGGTTCAGCATCTGCCCGCCGACGATCGTCGGACGTGTCGTGCGGTGGGCGAACGCCGTCAGCCGGATGAGAATCTCCGGCTCGAGCAGTACGTCGTCATCCATGAACACGACGTCGGACTGCTCGGCCGCGTCCGCCGCGGTGGCCTCGAACAAGCCACGGGTGAACCCACCGGCCCCGCCCAGGTTGGGCTGGCGCAGGTAGCGCAGTTGCTCGCCGAAGCGGGCGGCCAGCTCGGCGAAGCGGGGCCGCGACTCCAGGGGATCGCTGCCCTGGTCGACCACGTAGACGGCGTCGACCACGGCGAGCGGCTCGGGGTCGCCGACCATCGCCTCCAGGGTGTTGAGGCAGTCGTCCACCCGGTTGTAGGTGCAGATGACGATGGTCGTCGGGCGCACCACGGGCGGTGCGGTGACCGTCCAGCGCACGTCCTCGACGACCAGCTCGCCGGTCTCCGTGGTGAATTCCAGCCAGAGCCCGCCGCCGTCGACGAAGCGGTCGATCTGAGCGGTCAGTAGCACGGTGCCACGCTCGGCCTCGACGGCGTCGTGGGCGGCGACGATCCGCCACACCTTGTTCGTGTCCGACGCCATGAGCCGGATCCGACCGGACCCGGTGACCAGCGCCTCCACCTCGACCTCGGTCACCGTCGTCCAGCGCTGCCAGTACGTGGCGGGCATCCGGCCGAAGTAGGTGTTGGTCGTGACATGGCTGGCCGGGGCCAGTTCCAGGCGGTGCCGGCCTCGGTGGGCGGCACCCCGGGGAACCTGGGCGTAGAGATCCTCGGGGACGAGCGCCGACGGCCCGGAGAACAGGCCGCGCTGGATGACCAGCCGCGTGGCCTCGTCCGGTACGTCGACCAGGGGTGCCTCGGCGACGGTGGGCTCGGCGGTGTCGGCGCCGCGGGGGGGCCGTGCCGGCGTCTCGGTGGTGCCGGGTGAGCCAGGCATGCGAAGCGGTCCTCCGGTCGAGGGCGGGGTCGCGCCCATTGTGGTTGAAACGGGCATCGGCGGGTGCGTCGGGTTCGGCGCGTCGCTCAACCGACCGGATCCAGACCGGGCACCCGGGTGCGGCCGTCGGCGTGCCAGCCGGGGGCGACGCTGCCGGTCACGGTGGGATCCGGGGTCGAGACCGGAACGGTCGGCACCCACCGGTAGAGCTGCACGGCGTCCCGTGTCGGGTCACCGCGCAGGTAGGTGGCCATCCGCTGCTCGGTGACCAGCAACCGGGGCGCGGCGAAGGGACCACCGAACCCGGGGCTGTAGGTGATCTTCGCGGCGGGATCGTCCTGCGGCGGGCCGACGCGCCACTGCGCGAGCCCCGCCGTGCCCAGGGCGAGCGGCTCGGGTTGCAGGCACGGGAAGACGAACGCCACCGGCCAGTCCAGGATCGCCGGCGTTGCGGCGGGAAGGACCTCGGTCATCGGGGTCAGGCGCGGGGCCCGCGGCAACGAGGCGACCGCGGAGGCCCCGGGCGCGCCACCGGACACGGCCGGGGCGTCCACCACGAGCCGGACCACCTCGGCACCAGCGGGGGCGATCAGCCTCCGGTCCCTGGCCGCCCCGCCGGGGGCCTGCACCGCCTGCTCCGCGACGACGCGGTAACCCGACCGGATCCTCGGATCGGAGTCGGAGCCGAACTGCGCACGCAGCGTCTGACCGGGCTCCATCCGGCCCGACACCGTGACCACGACGGGCAGCCGACCGGCCCGCTGCTCGGGGTCCAGTGCGAACCACGGCGTGCTGCCGGTCTCCGCGGTCGCGACGCCCGGCATCGCCCGGCCCCCCAGGTCCGCGGGGACGACGGGCAGGGTCGGCCCGGCGACCGCGACCGCAGGCAGCGCGCCGGCCGCCGGATCGGTCTCGACCGACAGAGCCTCCTGCAGCCCGCACGGCTGCCCGTCGAAGGTGGCCAGCGCGTCGGAGGCGAGCGTGTAGCCGTCGCGGTGGGTCATGCTCACCCGGGCGAAGCTCGCGACCTGGAGCCCGAGCACGGCGACCACGAGGACGAGGCCCACGAGACCCGGAGCTGGCACCCGCCGGGGGATCGCCCGTCCGGGGAGGATCGTCCCCACGGGGCCCGGCGCGGCCCGCCGCCATGCCGACCGCGCGAGCAGCCCCGCCACGACCAGCCCGCCACCGACCAGCCACAGCGTGGCCAACGGGAGACCGGCGATCAGCGGCGGAACCGTGCTCCAGGTGAGGGTGTAGTAGCCCGACACGTACGGCCAGGCGTTGTAACCGGCCAGCACCACCGCTCCGACCAGCGTCAGCGCGCCCAGCCCGGCGAGCACCGGACGTTCGACACCGGCGGGGGAGCGGCGGCGCAGGACCGCGGCCGAGAACGCGACCAGACCCAGCAGCAGGACGGCGGCACCGAGCCCGGCGACGTCACCGAAGTGCTGGGTCCACTTCGTGGGACTGGCGGTCATGACCAGCAGGGCCAGCAGAAAGCCGACGACGATCCGGCGGGCCGGTCCCGCGGCGATCCCCGTCCGGCCGGCGCGGGTGAGCGCCCAGAGCACCCCGGCAGCGGCGAGCAGGCTCAGCAGCACCGGCGAGCGTTTGCCGATGGCGCCCTGGAAGTTGCCCGGCTCCACCAGCAGCGCGTAGCGCTCGAACTCCTGGTACCAGGACTGCCCGCCCCCGATCAGCGTCCGTACCCGGGTGGCCTCGATAACCGCGGCCAGGCTCTGGTCGGAGAACATCAGCAGCAGCGCCGCCGCAGGCGCGGCGACGAGCGCGACGAGCAGCGGCAGCCGGTGCAGGTCGGTGCGGGCCCGCAGCAACCGCAGGACCGGCACGGCCGCGGCCACGAACGGCACGAACGCCATCAGACCGGCCGGGGTGATCGCCGTGGTCACCCCCGCCACCAGCAGGCCGACCGCGAGCGGGAGCACCGCCCGGGTCGCGATCGCCCGCTCGAGGGCCACGAACACCGCTAGCAGCCCGATCGCGACCCACGGCTCGGGGCGCAACCCGAGGTTGAACGGCAGCCACCACGCCGCGAACGCGACGGCTGCCAGCCACCGGACCCGCGCCCGCGCGGCGGCCCGTGGCAGCAGCCGGGGCACCACCGCGCGCGACACCAGGAACCAACAGGCCAGCCCCAGCAGCGTCGAGGGCAACCGCATCCACACCGTCGACGGAGAGATCTGCGACCACACGTGGTACAGGTCGTAGAACCAGCTGAACGGGGCCTCGGGGGCATTCAGCCAGCGGTAGACGTTGCCGATGAAGCCGCTGCTGCCGCGGTTGCGTACGATCCCGGCGATGTAGCCGTCGTCGACGGTGACCGGGCCGATGATCCACCACAGACCCAGTACGCCGGTGACGGTGACGTCGACGACCCGGGGACGCCACCAGCGCCGGGGCAGCGCCCGGACCGGGGCCCGGACCTGCCGGTCGGCCCGGCGCAGGGCCGCCAGCATGCCGAGCAGGGCGAGCACGCAGATCACCGCGAGGGCGGCCTTGAGCGGGCTGATCGTGGTCTGGAAGCGGGTGTCGGCGGTCAGCCGCAGGCGCAGCCCGGTCGCGTTGGTGGCCTCGGTGAACGCGCCGACCACGGCGGGGCGCAGGTCGCCGTGGCGGGAGACCAGCTCAATGCCGTCGAGCAGCACGGCGGTCCGGGCGGGATCCGAGGTGACGGTGACGGTGCAGTCACCGGGCGGCAATGGCCAGGAGCCGAGCTCGACCCCGGCGCTGGTCACCTCCAGCGTCTCCGCCGACGACGTCACGCGCAGCCCGGTGAGCGGGGACGCCCCGGGATCCGTGCGCAGCGGCACCGTCGACAGCAGCACCCCGCTCGTCCGCGCCGCCGCGCAGTCGACCGAGGCCGTCAGCTCGACCGGCTGATACGGCATCAGCGGGATCGCGGCTGCGGTCGGGTCGGACGGCGACTGCGGCCAGGCATAGGTCGCGACCGGCTGCTGCACCGGTGCGAACGGGAACGCCAGCGCGGCCAGTGCGGCGATCAGCCCGAGGATCAGGGCCGGCCGGCGCGGTGTGCCGCGGCCGGTGGGCTGTGGCTCCTGCGGGGTGTCCGCCTCCGGCAGTGAGGTCGACGGGGCGGGCGAGTGCACCGGGCCAGGGTATGCGGGCCGATCCCCGGAAGGTCGCAGGACCGAATCCGGCCCGCCCGGTTCAGCGCGGTTCCGTGCCATGTGCGGTCAGCGGGCGATGCTCGGCCGCCCGGCCGGCGGATCGCCCATCGGCCCGTCCTGCTGCCAGCCCCAGCGCTCCCGGGTACCGGTGACGATCTCCGGCGCCGCACCGTCGGGCATCCACGGGGTGAGCAGCCGAAACTGGCCGGGGTCGCGGTCCCACTGCCCGTCGAGGTACAGCGGGACGACACGCTGCCGGGTCGCCTCCGGGATCCACGCGAGCGGTCCGCCCGCCGACGCCGACGACCAGGTCTCACCGACCCCCCGCTGCTGCGGGTCGGCCAGCAACCGGAACGCCGGCACCTCGGCGATCCCGTCGGTCACCGCGAAGGGGCGCAGGCACGGGTTGGGGAACGTGGTCGGCCAGTCGAGCATGCCGGGCTGCGCGGCGGCGATGTCGGTCAGCGGGGTCAGCCGGGGCACCCGCGGCGGGGCCACGGCCAGCCAGCCCTCGGGGTTCAGCGACCGGTCCTCGGCCAGCACCCGGACCCGATCGGCCTCGCCGGCGTCCCGGCCGGCCAGGTCCAGCCGCAGGTCCCGCCAGCCCCGGCCGCTCGCCGCGACGCCATCGGGGTCGGCGGTGCTCGCGACGGCGGCGCTCCCGTCCGGTGAGATGCGGTCGATCGTCTCGACGCGCTCGCCGTCGGCGCGGCCGAACTCGAGGGTGAGCTCGCTGCCGTCGCCGAGCCGGCCGGCGATCGCCACGATCAGCGGGGCGTCGCCGCGGCGTGCCTCGTCCGGCAGCGCGTACCACTCGGACTGCAGCGATGCGGTCGTACCGCCCTCCGGGCGGTAGCTGCCCAGCACCTGCCCCAGTGCGGGGCCGGCCGCGGCCGTGCTGACGGTGGCGTCGCTGCCGCCGTCACCGTTGGTGTCGTCGGCCGACCCCGGCCCGCTCGCCGGCACGCCGCCGGGGACGAACCCGTTGATCACCGCCGGCGCGGGATCCGGTCCGGCCGGTGCGGCGGGCGCCAGCACCCCGGCCGCCGTATCGGTCTCCACGAGCAGCCGCCCGGCCAGCCCGCATCTCGATCCGGTCGGGTCGGACAGCACGTCGCCGCCGAGCGAGTAGCTGCCCTGCTGCTGCGTGACGCCCTTGGCCAGGGACGCGACCTCGAACAGCACCAGCAGCCCGCAGACGACCGCGAGCGGTGCCGTCCCGAGCCGCAGCGCGCGTCCGGCGCGGTCGGAGCGCGCGGGCCGGCCCGGGCGCTCCGGCTGGGGCGGCCGTCCGGTCTCCGGTCCGCGGATGTGCTCCACCGCTGCGACGACGAGCACGACCGCGGCCGCCAGCAGCATCGCGGTGGAGGCTGCGTACCCGTTGACCGACGGCGGTTTGTCGAACCACGGCACGCCCCAGTTCGACACGTACCACCAGGTGTTCGGGCCGGTGAACGCGAGCGCGCTGACCGTGAGCACCGCGGCCAGGAACAGCATCCGGTTGCGCCGCGACCGCAGCACCCCGGCGCTCGTGGCCAGCGCCGCGAGGGCGGCCACCCCCGCACCGAGGGCGGCGAAGGCGCCGAAGTGGTGGGTCCACTTGGTCGGGGTCAGGGCGAGCACCCCGAAGGCGGCCACCATGCTGCCGATCAGCCGCATCGTGGGACCGGTCGCTGCGCCGGGGATCCGGCCCCGGCGCAGCAGGACCACGACCGTCACCGCGGCACACAGCACGAGCAGGAGCACCGGGAACCTGCGGGCGAGGGAGCCGTCCCGGGTGGGGGAGAACAGGAGCTGGTAGCGGTACAGCTCGGAGAACCAGGACATGTTCGGCCCGATCTCCGTACGCACCCGGGTCGCTTCGGCGACGGTCGCCACCGTCTGGTCGCCGAACACCGCCACCAGCACGATCGTCCCGGCTGCGCCCATCGGGGCCAGCACGCCCAGCCATCCGTCCCGCGTCGAGCGCTCGCGGACCAGGGCCAGCAGCGGGCGGCCCGCGGCGAGGAACGGCGCCGCGGCCATCAGACCGGTCGGCGTCGCGGCGACGGCGAACGCGGCGGCCACCAGACCCAGGGCCACCGGCAGCAGCCGGCGGACGGCGAGGGCGTGCTCGACCGCGCACAACGCCATCAGCGCGGCCAGCACCACGACCGGCTCGGGGCGCAGCCCGTTGTTGAAGGGCAGCCAGAAGCAGAGGAAGACCGCCGCGGCCGCCCAGCCCGCCGCGCCGCTGCGCCGCACCTGCCGGCCGAGCCGCGGCAGCATCCGCCGGCTGAGCAGCAGCCAGCAGACGACACCCATCGCGAACGCGGGCAGCCGCAGCCAGACGATCGACTGGCTGACCTCCGCCCACGCCGCGTAGACCTGGTAGAACCAGCCGAAAGGGGCCTCCGGGACGTCGAACCAGCGGTAGTAGTTGCCGACGTAACCCGAGTTCCGGGCGTCGCGGACCATGGTCAGGATGAAGCCGTCGTCAGCGGTGACGCTGCCGATCACCAACCACGTCGCCAGCACCCCGACGACCACGGCGTCACGCATGGCGTCGGCTCGCCGTCCGCGCCCCGGGCGGCGCAGCGCCCGCGGGGCCCGCCGGCCGTGCCGTTCGTCGAGTTGGCGCAGCCCCCACAGCGCGCCCAGCAGCGCAAGCACGCCGGCGATGCCCGCTGCCGTCTTGAGCCCGGTCGCGGAGCTGTCGTAGCGGTTGTCGACGGCGATCCGCACCGCGGTGCCGGCGATGTCGTCGCGCGCGCCGTCCAGGTCGGAGTACACGCCGACGACCTGGGGGCGCTGGTCACCGTCCTCGTCGAGCAGCGGCGCCCCGCCGAGCGTGGCCGTCGTCGACGTCGCGTCGGAGGTGATCGAGAGGGTGCAGCCAGGGGTGGGCGCCGGCAGCGGGGCCAGCGCGAGCCGCTGGCCGCGGTTGCTGAGGCTCAGCGCCCCGTCGGCCACGGTCACCGTCAGCCCGACGAGCGCTCCGTCCGGGGAGGTGGGAGGCGTCGTCGACAGCACCGTGGCCGGCCCGGCCGACCGGGAGTCGAGCGCGGCGATCGCGACACAGCCGATGTCGGCGGCGAGCCGCTCGGGCCGCAGCGCCACCAGCGGAGCGGTCACCGGGGCGGTGCCACCGGTCGCGGAGGGCCAGCGCAGCTCGGCGGTGTTCTGCTCGACCGGCAGGAAGGGGAAGGCGATGGCGAGCAGGGCGGCCAGCAGCCCGAGCCCGGCCGCAGCGCGGCGCCCCCATCGCCCGGTGCGCGAACCGAGGAGCGGCGGTTGAAGATCGCGACCCCCGTCGGCGGTCACCTGCTCGGAGGTCAGCACGGCCGCGAGGCTAGACAGGTGCCCGTGCACCCGGACGGGGCACCTCCTGACCCATCCGGCCGTCACTGTCCGGAACTACAGGCGCGTCATCTGAACGGGGGAATATCCGAATGGCGGCAGGTCATAACGGACTGTGAGTAGCTGGTTGCTCCGTTCAGGCCCTGTTGGGGGTCGCCCGTAACGCGTACCCAGGCCCATCGTTGCCGCACATGTGACGACGGCCGCAGAACGTACCGCCACCGGTACCCCCGAAGCGCCGCAGGCGGGCGGGGAGCTGCGAGCCCTCACCGGTCTGCGGATCGTCGCGGCGGTCTGGGTGATGCTGTTCCACTTCCACTTCACCGCCCTGCCGGGTGTCGCGGATGTCGTCGGGACGGTCGGCCCGCTGCTCACCGCGGGAGCACTCGGGGTCGACCTCTTCTTCGTGCTCAGCGGCTTCGTGATCGCCTACACCTACCTGGAGAAGATGGGCCCGGCGCTGCGGGCCGGCTCCGCTGCTCGTTTCGTGTGGGCCCGTGCGTGCCGGCTGTGGCCCGCGTACGTCGTCGTCTTCAACCTCTTCGGCCTCTGGATCGGGGCACGGTTGATCTTCGGCAACGACGACCAGGTCGCCTTCCAGGGGGTGCAGCCGGTCGTCAGCGTCGGAGCATGGCTCGAGCAACTGTTCATGGTCCACCTGTGGGACCACGCCTACTTCGACGGCGCCTCCTGGGTGGGATCGACCTGGTCCATCAGCGCCGAGTGGCTGGCCTACGTGCTGTTCCCGGTCGCGGCGGTCGCCTTCTATCGCCTGCGGAACGCGCCGCGCCCGCTGCTCGCGCTCGGTGCGCTGGCGCTGATGGGGCCGATCGCGTGGGCGTACCTGAGCACCGGCAGCCCGTACTTCCCGTGGAGCTGGACGGTCCGCATCCTGTGCGGCTTCGGTGCCGGGGTCCTGACCTACCTGGTCGTGCGCCGGACGGCTGCCACGCCCCGGGTCCGCCGGGCGGCCTCGCTGACCGCGACGACCACGCCGTTCCTGATCGCGGCAGGCCTGTGCCTCGGTGAGCTGGCCGGCCCGGGCCGGGGCGGGGCGGTGATCACCCTGTTCCCGGTGCTGGTCGGATCGCTGGCGCTGGCCGACCGTGGGGCGGCACGGGTGCTGTCGACGGGCTGGGCGGTCCACGGCGGGCGCGTCTCGTACAGCCTGTATCTCGTCCACATCCCGATCTTCGAGGTGTACTGGCTCGCGATGGTCTACGTCCCGGCGCTGTGGCAGCCGACCGTCACCGCGCACGTCATCGGCGCCGCCGTTGTATTCGTCACCTTCCCCGTCGCGCACCTGCTCCACCGATGGATCGAGGAACCGGCGCGGCTGCGAATGCGCGGGTGGTTCGGAGCGCGCCGGCCCAGCCCGGCCGCCGTGGCCGATCCGGACTCGGACCCGGTCACCCGGGCGCTGCGGACGATCGCCATGGGCGCCGTCGCTCCGGCCCCCCGCTCGGTGGCCGCCACCGTGCTGCGCCCCCATCCGGCGCAGGCCTGGGCGGCGGTACAGGCTGCCCCCGGCTCAGGTGCCCGCTCCGGGGCGGACCGGGCCTGGGCGGCGGCCCAGGCGGTCGCCGCGACCCGGGCGGCCGCTGCGGGGCGCCCCGCGCAGGCGGCCGTCTGCGACCCGGCTGTCCTGTTCACCCCCTCATCCCGGCGGCGCCCGGCCGCGGTCACGGAGGAACAAGCGCGCAACCTCGTGCCCCCGGCGCCGCGCGACCCCCGGCGCGCGACGACCGGCGTCCCCACCCCGACCTTCGCCACCGCGATCGCGCGGCGGCGGCCATCGAAAGCCGGCAGCGCCGCCTGGCGCACCCGGCCTGGGTCCAGGCCGGCGGCTGACCCGGTTCCGGTGAGCGGCACGCCGCCCCCGCTCGCCGCTCACCGGCGTCCACGACGATGATCGGGGCATGACCGATCTGTTGCCGCTGGGTCCCGACGAACTCCTGACCACCACGCGCTCGGTGCGCAAGCGGCTCGACCTCGACCGCCCGGTGTCCCTGGAGGTCATCCGCGAGTGCCTCGAGGTCGCGCTGCAGGCCCCGAGCGCGAGCAATGTCCAGGGCTGGCACTGGATCGTCGTGACCGACCCGGACCAGCGCAAGGCCATCGCCGACTACTACCGGCAGGCGTTCGACGCCTACCGCAACTCACCGGGCTACGCAGGCTCCAAGAAGTACGACGACGCCCGCAACGCCACCCAGGCCCGCGTCGCGTCGAGTGCGGAGTACCTCGCCGAGACGATGGCCGACGTCCCGGTGCTCGTCATCGGGGCCATCTTCGCGACCGAGGAACTCCCGTCGGCGAACCAGGCGGGGCTGTGGGGATCGCTGCTCCCGGCCGCGTGGAGCTTCCAGCTCGCGGCCCGCGCCCGTGGGCTGGGCAGCGCGTGGACCACGCTGCACCTGCAGTACGAGAAGGAGATCTCCGAGCTCCTCGGGATCCCGCCGCGGGTGCGACAGGGCGTGCTGCTCCCGGTGGCCTACACCAAGGGGACGGACTTCAAGCCGGCGCCGCGACAGCCGCTGGACACGGTGCTGCACGTCAACGGCTGGTAGCCGGGCCCCCATCCGACCCGGCAGCGAGAGGAGCCTTCGCTGCGTCAGATGCAGCGAAGCCCCTCCCGCTCGGCGGGATGCGGTCGCGTCAGGCCGGAATGCGCCGGAAGATCGCCCGCGGCAGGTGCCGCAGCACGCTCATCACGAGACGCAGCGGCGCCGGCGCCCACACCAACTCCTTCTTGGTGCGCACCGCGTCGACGATCACCGCGGCGACGGCGTCGGGCGTGGTCGACAGAGGGGCGGCCTTGAGGCCCTCGGTCATCCGGGTGTGCACGAACCCGGGCCGCACCACGGTGACCACCACGCCGTGCGGGCGCAGCGCCTCGGTCAGTCCGGAGTAGAACGCGTCCATCCCGGCCTTCGTCGAGCCGTACACGAAGTTCGATCGCCGGGCCCGCTCGCCGGCCACCGACGACAGCGCGACCAACGCGCCGTGGCCCTGCTCGCGGAAGCGGTCGGCCAGCGCCACCCCGACCGACACCGCAGCGGTGTAGTTGACCTGTGCCAACTCGACCGCGGCGTCCACATCGGTCCAGGCCTGCTCGTTGTCGCCCAGCACCCCGAACGCGACGAGCGCGACGTCGACGTCCCCGCCGGCGAACGCCTTGCGGACCACGTCGGCGTGGGTGTCGGTGGCGCGGGCGTCGAAGTCGAGGGTCTCGACCGCACACCCGCCGGTCTCCAGCCGCTTCTTCGCGGCGTCGAGCCGGTCGGAGGGGCGGGCAGCGAGGATGACCCGCAGCGGCCGGTCGGAGGCGAACGCCTCGACCACGGCCAGCCCGATCTCCGAGGTGCCGCCCAGCACCAGGATGCTCTGCGGGTTGCCTACGGCGTCGATCATCAGGTCAGCTCCAGCCGTCGTGACATGTCGGAGGCGAACACGCCCTCCGGGTCCACCGTGGCGCGGATCTTGCGCCACTCGTCGAGTCGCGGGTAGCCGCGGCGGATCGCCTCCGGCGAGGTCCGCGACTCCTTCGCCAGGTAGTGCCGCCCACCGGCGTCGAGGACGATCTCGTCGAGCTCTTCGCACAGTGCGCCCAGGCCCGGCCCGACGGGGATGTCGACACACAGCGTCCAGCCCGGCTTGGGGAACGACAGCGGCGCGCGGTTGCCCTCGCCGAAGCGCTTGAGCACGTTCAGCGCCGACACCTTGCCGGCCGCGGTCATCCGCTCCAGCACCGTGCGGATCACGTCGCCGCGTTCCAGCGGCACGACGAACTGGTACTGCAGGAAGCCGTGCGGGCCGTAGCCGCGGTTCCACTCGCCGATGATGTCCAACGGGTGCAGGAACTGGGTGATGTTCTGGATCGCGCCGAACCTGGTCGGCGACTTCCGGTACCAGAGTTCGCTGAAGATCTTGCCGGTGACCTTGTTCAGCAGCCCCGGCGGGAACACGTCAGGGACGGTCAGCAGCTGCGGGGCGTCGAACTTCAGCGGATCGCGGCGCAGCTTGGGCGGTAGGTCGTCGACCGTGGCGTGGTTGGCGCGGGTGAGCACGCCACGGCCGAAGTGCTCGCCGGTGGTGACGGCGTCGAACCAGGACACCGACTCGGCGTACTTCTCGTCGTCGAGGGTCTGGCGTGCCATCAGGTCGCCGAGGTTGTCGATCTGCTCGGTGTCGACCTTGAAGTACGCGGTCTCGACGTGGTGCAGCCGCAGCGTGGCCCGCACGACCACACCGGTCAGCCCCATCCCGCCGACGGTCGCCCAGAACAGCTCGGAGTCCTCGCCGTCGGGGGTGAGCGTGCGCAGCGAGCCGTCGGCCGTCACGAGGTCCATCGACTCGACGTGGTTGCCGAAGCTGCCCACGACGTGGTGGGCCTTGCCGTGGATGTCGGCGCCGATCGCCCCGCCGATCGTCACCTGGCGGGTGCCCGGCAGCACCGGCAGCCACAGCCCGAACGGCAGTGCGCGGCGCATCAGGGTGTCCAGGCTGACCCCGGCGTCCACGACGACGCGGCCGCTGTCGGCGTCGATCGAGTGGACCGTGTCCAGGCCGGTCATGTCCAGGACGGTCCCGCCGGCGTTCTGCGCGGGATCGCCGTAGGAGCGGCCGAGGCCGCGGGCGATGACGCCACGGGGACCCGCGGCGGCGATCGCGGCCGCGACGTCCTCCGGGCGGTTCGGGGTGATCACCTGGGCGACGGTGGGCGCGGTGCGGCCCCAACCGTGCAGGCTCGTGGTCCGGCTCGACATCGGCGCCAGGCTACGCGGTCGGCCCGGGTGGGCGATTTCCGGCTTGAGTCCGCAGCCGCCGCCGAGGCGCGCCGCCGCTCGGCGGACGGACCACTATCCTCTGGCCGGTGAGCGTGCAGCCCCCGTACGGCGACAGTCCGGGGATCCGCATCTCCGACGCGGAC
Source organism: Pseudonocardia mahuensis (assembly GCF_018531475.1). Classification (GTDB taxonomy): domain Bacteria; phylum Actinomycetota; class Actinomycetes; order Mycobacteriales; family Pseudonocardiaceae; genus Pseudonocardia. Next base: position 51,453 of record NZ_JAHDTG010000008.1, on the reverse strand, counting down.
CGGGAACGCGCCGCCGCCCGACTTCACCAGGCGTTGTCCGAGGGCCGCATCACGGTGTCAGAGCTCGAGGAGCGCCTCTCCGTCGTCTACTCGGCCAGGTACGGCGCCGACCTCGCCCCGCCGCTGGCCGACCTGCCCGGCGGCGCCATCGACGTCACCGGGCCACCACCCCCGCTGTCGACACCGGTCGGCCCGCCGGTGGTGGTGCTGCGTTCGGGGGTGGGCGGGCTGCGCCGATCGGGCCAATGGGCGGTGCCGGCCCGGCTGCGGGTGCACAGCGGAGTGGGCTCGGTCCTCCTCGACTTCTGCGACACACAGCTGCCGCACCCGGTGATCGAGGTGGAGCTGGAGCTCGGTGCGGGCTCGGCCCGGCTGCTGGTCCCGGACGACGCGACCGCCGACGTCGACGGCCTCGTCGCGGCGATGGGCCACATCCGCTCCAAGGTGCCGTCCGCACCGGCCCCCGGCCGCCCGCACTTCCGGATCTACGGCCGCTGCGGCATGGGCTCGGTGACGATACGCCGCCGCTACCGCTTCGGCCGCTACTTCTGACCCACCCGCGAGTCGGGGTTCTCGGGCACGCGAGTCGGGGTTTCGGGGAGGGCGAGCCGCGCCACATCCGTCCGCGAATCGGGTTCTCCACGTGCGTGAGTCGGGCTCCCTCCGCCCGTGAGCCGAGCGCCCCGGCTCACCGGAACCGACATCGAGTACCCGACCGCCAACTCCCGAGCAGGAACGGCAGCCCGCCCATCAGCAGGGCGAGAACCCCGGCGCCGAGCCGAGCCGGTGACGGTGGGCTGCCGTCAACAGCGCGCCGCTCGCGATCACCGGTACGACGGCGATCACCGCGAATGCGAAACCGGTGAGCAGCCGCCCGACGATCCGCGGCCACCGGGAGCGTCCGTAGATGCGGGCCCCAGGACTTCTCCCGATAGTCGGCCACCCCGGCTCCGAAGGCGAGCAGGAAGCTGCTGAGCACCACGGACACCGTCAGTTGCGGACGGCAGTGGTGGCGCTGGCTGGAGACGCGCACGAGGGTGTCGGCTCTCTGCCGCCGATGCCGGCCTATACCCTGACCCGGTGACCGCGACGCGTTCCGAGCCGGCGTCGCTCAGCCTGTTCGCGCAGCTGAGCCGATTCGTCGCCGTGGGTGCGGTGTCAGCGCTCGTCGACTTCGGCGTCTACCACCTACTGCTCTCCCTCGGCACCTGGGTGCACGCGGCCAAGGGCATCAGCTTCATCCTCGGCACGACGACGGCGTACCTGCTCAACCGCCGCTTCACGTTCACCGCCACCGAGGGCGGCAAGGGCCGCTTCGCGGCGTTCGTGGCGCTCTACGCGACGACGTTCGCGTTCAACGTCGGGATGAACGCACTGGCTCTCGCGCTGCTGCCGGACATGCCGATGCGGACGTCGGTGGCGTGGGTGATCGCCCAGGGCTGCGCGACGGCGATCAACTTCGTGATGCTGCGGACGGTCGTCTTCCGCCGCTGACCGCGACCGGTTCGCGCGATTACCGCGACTCGCGGGCGTGGATACCGCGACTCGCGGGGTCAGGCTCGGTCGAAGCGTTCTGCGCGGCCCTGGCGGAGTAGGCGCAGCCACTCCCCGAACGCCTTCGGGTCCTTGCGCGTCACCAGGAAGTACCACGCGAACCGCGGGATCTCGAGCAGCCCGATCCGGCGCATTCCCGGCTGACTCATCAGGTATCCGCGGTTTCGGTAGGTGTAGTACCGCTTCACCGGGTCCCCGGGGTCCTGCGCGTGCAGCCGACCGCCGAGCATCGGCTTGAACTCGTCGGAGCCGTACGGGTGCAGGTACGCCGCGCGCAGGCAGGTTCCGAACGGCAGCCCGGAGCGCACCATCCGGCGGTGCATCTCGACCTCGTCGCCGCGCACGAACAGCCGCAGGTCGGGCACCCCGATCATCTCCAGGGTGGACGCCCGGAACAGCGCGCCGTTGAAGAACGACGCGATTCCCGGCAGGAGTTCGTCGTCCCCTTGGCCGTCGGCCGCGAGCAGCGCGGACCGGGTCCGGTGCCAGGTCAGCCCGCGGCGCAGCGGGAACGCCAGCCGGTCCGGGTCGGACTTGTCCGCGACGACGGGGGAGACCGCGGCCAGCCCACGTCGGGTCGCGATGTCCATCAGGGTGGCCAGGGCGGTCTCGTCGGCGGCGTGGCCGTCGTCGTCGCCGAGCCAGACCCAGTCGGCACCCATCGCGAGCGCGTGCAGCATGCCGAGGGCGAACCCGCCGGCGCCGCCCAGGTTGCGCCACGACGGGAGCCAGGTCACGGGCAGCCCGCAGGCCTCGACGACCTCGCGGGCCGGCTGGTCCGGCCCGTTGTCCACGACGATGAGGTGCGCGATCGGGTGTCTCTGCTTGGCCATCGCGGCCAGCGAGTCGACGAGCAGGTCGCTGCGGTGCCGGGTGACGACGACGGCGACGACGGAGTCCGGGGGCAGGGCCGGGCTCAACGGTTCTCCATCTCGGCCAGCACGTCGCGGCCCTTGTAGTGGTGCAGCACGTCGCGCAGCGGCCCGTGCTCGCGGACCGTGCCGTGGTCCATCCAGATCGCCGTGTCGCACAGGTCGGCGAGGAACTCGTCGGAGTGCGAGGCGAACACCAGGATCCCGGAGCGCTCGACGAGCTCGTTGAGCCGGTCGCGGGCCTTGGCCAGGAACTCGGCGTCGACCGCGCCGATGCCCTCGTCGAGCAGCAGGATCTCCGGGTCGATGCTGGTCACGACGCCGAGCGCGAGCCGCACCCGCATGCCGGTGGAGTAGGTGCGCAGCGGCATCGACAGGTAGTCGCCGAGCTCGGTGAACTCGGCGATGTCGTCGATACGGGCCTCCATCTGCTTCTTGGTCATCCCGAGGAACAGTCCCCGGATGATGATGTTGTCCAGCCCGGAGATCTCCGGGTCCATGCCGACGGCGAGGTCGAAGATGGGCGCGACCTTGCCGCGGACCGACGCCCGCCCACGGGTCGGTTCGTAGATGCCCGACATCAACCGCAGCAGCGTCGACTTGCCGGCGCCGTTGTGCCCGACGAGTGCGACCCGGTCGCCCTTGCGCAGCGAGATGTTGATGTCGCGCAGCGCCTCGATGATCGGCACCTTGCTGTCGGTGCCGATCCGCCCGCCGGCCTTGCCGAGGACGGCCTTCTTCAGCGACCGGCTCTTCGCGTCGAAGATCGGGAAGTCGACGCAGGCGCCGGCGATGTCGATGCTCACCATGTTCGAGCTGTCCTCACACCCAGTACGCGACGCGCGAACGGTAGTTGCGCAGGCAGATCAGCGCGGCCGCCCATCCGACCACGGTGATGGCACCGACGATGTACCAGTGGTGCCAGACGGTCGGGGAGCCCAGCAGCGGCCGGCGCACGATCTCCACGAAGTGCATCACCGGGTTGAGCTCGATGAGCCGGGCGCGCGCGGCGACCGCGGCGTTCTCCCTGAGGAAGTCGTAGGACCAGACGATCGGTGTCATGAAGAACAGCAGCTGGGTCAGGCTCGCGATGATCGGCGGGATGTCCCGGAACCGGGTCGCGACGATGCCGGAGAGGATCGCGATCCAGCCGCCGTTGAGCACGAGCAGCACGAACGCGGGGATCGCCAGCAGCAACGACCAGCCCAGCGGTTGCGGAAAGATGATCATCAGGATGCCCCAGATGACCAGGTTGTGCAGGAAGAACAAGGTCTGGCGCCACACCAGTCGGTAGACGTGCAGGCTCAGCGGCGCCGGGAGGAACCTGATCAGTCCCTCGTTGGCGATGAAGACCTCGCTGCCCTCGAGCACGCAGCCTTCGACGAACCGCCAGACGAGCAGACCGACCGCGACATAGGGCAGGAACGTGTGGAGGTCCTGCTGGAAGAGCGTGGAGTACAGCAGACCCATCGCGAGCGCGATGACGCCCATGCTGATGCTGATCCACAGCGGACCGAGCACCGAGCGTCGGTAGCGCTGCTTGATGTCCTGCCAGCCCAGGTAGCCCCACAGCGTGCGCTGCTTCCACCCCTGTCGCAGGTCGGCAAAGGCGCGCTGCCAGCTGCGCGGGCCCGGGGCGGCGTCGACGAGCGGGCGCGCGTCTTCTGCCCGGTTGCCGTCCTCGGTCACGGTCACAGCCACGGTGGCGAGGGTACCGGCGGGTGGCGGACTGTTTACCAGCGGTCGGACCCCGCCGAAGGTCCCGGCGGACGACGACGGCGCTGTCGATCATCCCTGATGATCGACAGCGCCGTGCACATCGAGAAACCGGTGGTCAGAGGTATTGGCCTGTGCCGCGGCCCGTGCCGTCGGGGATCGGCTGCCCGGGGTGGCCGCTCATCCCCGGCGGCAACCCGCGGCGCATCTGCTCCAGCTGCTGGCGGGCGGCCATCTGCTGGGCGAACAGCGCCGTCTGGATTCCGTGGAACAGCCCCTCCAGCCAGCCGACGAGCTGGGCCTGCGCGATCCGCAGCTCTCCCTCCGAGGGCGTCGAGTCCTCGGTGAAGGGCAGGGTCAGCCGGTGCAGCTCCTCGCGCAGCTCGGGGGCGAGGCCCTGCTCCAGTTCCTTTATCGAGTTCTCGTGGATCTCGCGGAGCCGGGCCCGCGACGCCTCGTCCAGCGGCGCCGCCCGCACCTCCTCGAGCAGCTGCTTGATCATGGTGCCGATCCGCATGACCTTGGCGGGCTGCTCGACCATCGAGCCCACGCCCTGGTCGTCGCCGTTCTCGTCGTCGCCCGACTGCGGGACGCGGGCCATGCCGACCGGACGGCCGTCCGGCCCGATCACCATGACCTGCTGCTCGGCACTGTCTGCCGTGTTCTGCTCTGACGGCTCGCTCATGGCGTCCATCATGGCCCTGCACATGGCTCGGCGCGGGGCGGGCCGGAGGTTCGCCGGGGTTGTCCGCCCGTCGATGGCCGTGCCTTGTCACGACCGATCGTCACCACTGATCAATTTGTCGGTGTCGTTACCGTGTTCGGGTGGCCTTCGATGTCGCCCGGGTGCGCGGGCTGACGCCCGCACTGGGTGACGGGTGGGTGCACATGGATGCCATCGCCGGGATGCATGTTCCCGAACAGGTGGCGTACGCGACCCTGCGGGCGGTGCGGGCGCCGGTCTCGGTCCCCGGTGGGGTGTTCGCGGCATCACGGCAGGCGGAGGAGGCAGAGGAGGCCGCTCGGGCGGCGATCGCGGACCTGGTCGGCGGCGATCCGCGCGGGGTGGTCCTCGGCCCCGGCTCTGCCGTGCTGCTGAGCCGGCTCGCAGAGGCGGTCAGCGAAACCTGGATCCTCGGCGACGAGATCGTGGTCTCCCGCCTCGACGACGTCGCCAACGTGGCCCCGTGGGTGCGCAACGCCCAGCGCAGGGGTGCCGGCGTGCGCTGGGCCGAGATCGACATCGAGACCTGTGAGCTGCCCGACTGGCAGTTCGACGAACTACTCGACGGGCCCACCCGGGTCGTTGCCGTGACCGCTGCGTCCGCGCAGGTCGGCACCCGCCCGGACATCGCCAGGATCGCGAAGCGGACGCAGGAGCGCGGTGCGCTGCTCGTCGTCGACGCCCGTGCCGCGGCGACGTACGGGCCGCTGGACATCACGGCGCTCGGTGCCGACGTCGTCGCGGTCGACGCCGCCGCATGGGGTGGTCCGCAGGTCGGGGCGCTGGTGTTCCGGGTGCCCGCCCTGCTCGACCGGCTCGCATCGTGCTCGCTCGAACCGTCCGCCCGCGGGCCGCACCGGCTGGAGATCGGGCCGCACTCGTGCCCGCAGCTCGCCGCGCTCGTCGCGTCGGTCGACCATCTGGCCGAGCTCGACGAAACCGCCATCGGGACCCGTCGGGAACGGCTGCTCGCCTCGATGGCCGAGGTCAAGGCCTACCAGGCCGGTCTGCTCGCGACGCTGCTCGTCGAGCTGCGCACCCGCACCGGGGCAGTCGTTCTGGGCGACCCGATGCGCCGGATCCCCATGGTGTCTTTCACACACGCCTCGGTGAAGGCACCCGATGTCGTCGAGCACCTGGCCGAACGAGGGATCTGCGCCTTCGCCGACCCCGGCGAGCACGGTGTGCTCGCGCACCTGGGCAGCGCCGAGGTCGGCGGAGTGGTCCGCATCGGGCTCGCGCACTACACCACCGCCGCCGAGGTGGAGGCACTGGTCAGCGCGGTCGCCGAGCTGGGCTGAAGGATCCGCTCAGCGCTCCGGCGCCACCAGCAGCAGCTTGCCGACCACGCCACCTTCCTCGAGCCGGCGGTGGGCCTCGGCCGCCTGCTCCATCGGGACGGTGCCGTGCACGATCGGCGTGACCCGGCCGTCGGCGATCATCGGCCAGACCTGGTCGCGCACCGCCTTGATGATCGCGCCCTTGCCGTTCGGGCCGTCCACCGGGCGACCGCGCAGGCCCATCGCGGTGATGCTGCCGCGTTTGGCGAGCAGCGCCCCGATGTTGAGTTCGCCCTTGACCCCGCCCTGCATGCCGATGATCACGAGCCGGCCGTCGGGCGCGAGTGCGGCGATGTTGTTCGCCAGCCCCTTGGCGCCCATGTTGTCGAGGATGACGTCGGCCCCGTGGCCGTCGGTGGCCTTCTTCAGCTCCTCGGCGACGTCGTCGTGGTAGTCGATGGCGATGTCGGCACCGAGGTCGCGGACGCGCTGCAGCCTGTCGGGGTGCCCGGCGGTGGCGGCGACCTTCGCGCCGAGCGCCTTGGCCACCTGGATGGCGTGGGTGCCGATGCCGCTGCTGCCGCCCTGGACGAGGAACGTCTCGCCCTCGGTGAGCCGGCCCGCGCCGACGACGTTCGACCAGACGGTGGCGGCGACCTCGGGGAGGCCCGCCGCGGTGATCAGGTCGACACCGTCGGGGATCGGGAGGAGCTGCGCGGCCGGGACGGCGACCTTCTGGGCATACCCGCCGCCGGCGAGCAGCGCGGCCACCTCGTCACCGACCTGCCAGCTCTCGACGCCCTCGCCGACCTCGGCGATCCGGCCGGACACCTCCAGCCCGATGATGTCCGAGGCGCCGGGCGGCGGCGGGTAGTGGCCCTGGCGCTGCATGAGGTCGGCCCGGTTGACCCCCGCGGCGGCGACGTCGATGACGACCTCGCCGGGTCCGGCCGTCGGATCGGGCACCTCGGTCCACTCGAGAACCTCCGGACCGCCCGGCTCGCGCACAGTGATGGCGTACATGGCGCGGACGCTATTGCGTCGAGCCCGCGCACGCGATCCGGCACCCTCTGCCCGTATGACCCATCCCGAGCAGTGGCCGCTACGGAACCTGGTGCTGCGCTCGCCGCGGCTCGAGCTGCGCCCGGACGACGACGCCGGACTGTTCGAGCTCGTCGAGGTCGGCTACCGCGGTGTCCATCCCCCGGGCGAGATGCCGTTCCTGGTGCCGTGGACCGACGCCGACCCGGCGTACATGGGGCGGGGCACGCTGCAGCACTTCTGGTCGCAGCGGGCCCAGCTGAGTCCGGAGAGGTGGGCGCTGCACTTCCTGGTGCGCTTCGACGGGGAGGTCGTCGGCGTGCAGAGCGTCGTGGGCACCGACTTCGCGGTGACCCGCGAGGTCTCGACCGGATCGTGGCTGGGGCTTCCCCAGCAGGGACGGGGGATCGGCACGGAGATGCGCGCGGCGGTCCTGCTGTTCGCCTTCGACCACCTCGGTGCGAGGCAGGCGCGCTCGGGAGCGTTCGCGGACAACACGGCCTCGCATCGGGTGTCGGCCAAGCTGGGCTACCGGCCCGACGGGACGAACACCTACGCGCGCCGCGGCGAGCGCGTCGAGGAGGTTCGTCTGCTGCTGACCCCGGAGGCGTTCGCCGACCATCGGCCGGCGTGGACGCTGCAGGTCGAGGGGGCGGCGGACTGCGCCGGGCTGCTCGGGGCCTGGTGAGGGTCAGCCCAGGTCGACGCCGCGGGCGAAGGTGTCACACCGCGCCGGGTCGCCGGTCTGCAGACCTGTCGTATACCACTTCTCGCGCTGCGCGGAGCTGCCGTGGGTGAACTGGCTCTCGTTGACCCGGCCACCGCCGAGCCGGCTCTGGATGTAGTCGTCGCCGATGCGCTGGGCGGTGTCGAGGGCGGCGTTGATGTCGGCCCGGGTGACGTCGGTGATCAGGGTGCGGCCGCTCGCGGTGGGCACGGTGGTGGCGTGGTTGGCCCAGGCGCCGGCGTAGCAGTCGGCCTGCAGTTCCAGGCGAACCGAACCCGACGTCGGCCCCGAGTCCCCGGCCTGAACCCGGCGGTTGGTGTCGAGCAGGTTCTGGATGTGGTGGCCGTACTCGTGGGCGATGACGTAGGCCCGGGCGAACGGGCCGCCCTGTGCGCCGAACCGGGTCTCCAGCTCCTGGAAGAAGGAGAGGTCGATGTAGACCTCGGAGTCGGCGGGGCAGTAGAACGGGCCGACGTCCGACGTCGCGCCACCACAGCCGCCAGTGTTCACCGCGCCGCTGAAGAAGTTGGTGCGCGGCGGCCGGTACGTGACCCCGGACCGCGCGAAGGCGTCGGACCAGTAGCCGTCCAGTGAGTTGACGACCGCGGTGACCTCGCAGTCCAGCCTGGTGTTGGCGTCGGCCCCGGACCGGCAGCTCTGCGCGATCCGGGTGTTGTCGGCGGTCTGCCCGCCGCCGACCTCGGTCAGCCCACCCGGCAGGGCCAGCCCGCCCCCACCGGCGCCGCCGAGTTGGGAGATCAGGAAGTACAGGATCAGGCCGACGATGCCGAGGCCACCACCACCCAGGGCCACGCGGCCACCGAGGGGTCCACCGCCACCGCCTCCGCCCGATCCCCGCAGGTCGTCGATCTGTGAGGTGTCGAGATCGGCATTCTCGTCGAACCGCATCCTGCCTCCCACGACCCAGCTGGTACCGAGCGACCAAGATCCCACCACACCCGCGGGGCGGCGGTCGACGGCGACCGGTGAGTACGCTCATAAGATGGGCAGGGGGAATGCGACGCCGCGGTGGTTGGGTGACACCGAGATGCGGTTCTGGCGCTCCTTCATCCATGCCGCGACCCTTCTCGAGGCCCGGCTCAACCGTGAGCTAGTGGAGGCGCACGGCATTTCGCACGCGGACTACGGCATCCTCGTCGTGCTCTCCGAACAGCCCGGCGAGCAGATGCGGATGAGCGCGCTCGCCGAGGTCACGGCGTCGTCGAAGTCCCGGCTTTCCCACCAGATCGCCCGGATGGAACGCGCCGGGTTGGTCCGCCGCGAGGAGTGCGCATCCGACGGCCGCGGCATCCTGGCGGTGATGCTGCCCCGCGGCCGCCAGCTGCTCGAGGAGGCCGCGCCGACGCACGTCGAGGGCGTACGCCGGTACGTCGTCGACCGCGTCACGCCCGAGGAGCAGGAGATCCTGGCCGAAGCGATGGGCCGGGTGCTCGCTGGGCTGCGCGGCGCCGAGCCCGAGGCGAAGGCCAGCTAGGCTCGTCGACGGAAGCGTGGCAGAGCGGCCGAATGCACTCGCCTTGAAAGCGAGAGACCCGCAAGGGTTCGGGGGTTCGAATCCCTCCGCTTCCGCCAGGTCACGGGGCCTGCAGGCCGATCTTGCTCGTTCCCCGAGGGCGGGCTGACAGCAACCGGTGACAGCAACCCGCCCGAGAGCGCCTCACCGAGCTGGGTCAGCGCCGCAGCTTTCTCGGCGAGGTTGCCGTGCGCATAGGCCATCATCGTGACCTTGATGTCGCTGTGGCCGGCGATCTCTCGGACGACGTGCGGCGGCACGCCGAGGGCCAGTAGCAGCGACACAGCCGTGTGGCGGAGGTCGTGGAACCGCAGAGTGTCGAGCCCGGCCGCCTGGCGGAGGTCGCGCCAGTACTTGCCCAGCGTGTAGGGCGACATCGGCTGCTTACCAAGATCCAGCACGATGAACGTCAGGCGCGGGACCGCGAGGACGGCTACTACATCGCCGAGGCCGATGCGAAGGCCGCGCACCACGCGCTCATTCGATCCTTCCCGCGCGACGAGGTCGCCTGGTGCGTGCTTGCCACCGACGGGGCGCAACGCGGACTCGACCACCACGGGATCGACTGGATCACGCTGTACCGGGACAGCGACGCCGAACTGGCGCATCGACTCGACCAACTCCAGCGCTGGGAAGCCGAACAGGACCCCGACGGAGCCCACCTCCCACGAGCCAAGCGCCACGACGACAAGACCCTCGTGACCTGGACCAACACGTAGCCGGCGGCTGTCCTGGTCAAGGCTGCGGCGCGCGTGTTCAGACTTTCCATTCCTGATCAAGCCGGCCCTGACGGGCCGGACGGGCGGCGTCGCTGCCGTCCGCCTCCTGCCTCCGGCCCGGCGGCCGGCGCGCGCACGCCCGCCACCGCGGACCAGCTCGAAACAGCAACGAAGCCGCACCACCGGAACGAAGCGGAGGTGCGGCCACGAGCAGAGGCCGGCGCCCGAGCCGACCCACGGGACGCGAGCCGGGCCGACGGGCCGAGAGCGGGAGACCTGCCCCTCAAGGCCGGGGCGAGCCGAGACAACGAGTGGACCGCCTCCGGCGGGGATCTGACGGCCCCGAAGCGTCACACGGGCTCACTCAGCATCAAGGGTGCTGCGCATCGGCTGCGCCGACCGCCTCCGGCGGCCCTTGCGCCCCTGAGTCTCCGAGCCCATGTCAGGCGCTCCGCGCGGAGGCGGGGGAGCGCACCCCGCCCCCACCACTCGGGGCCGCCAGGCCCAGCGGAGACCTTGGAGGCCAGCATCATGTCCACCTACGCGCAGATGTTCGGCACAATCCGTGACTGGAACCCGTGGAGCAGGGCGGGCCACAGCACTCGGGGCGCCGACGCCGAGGGCAAGCACACCACCGCCGATGACTACCGAGCCTGCCGCGATGCCCGCACCGTTGACCCGCTGCACATCCCGCGGACCACCACCGAGCTGATCGAGTCCTTGCACGCCGGCCGCTTCGACACCATCACCGAAGCCCGCCACCGCGGCGCCAGCTGGGAGCAGATCGGCGAGGCGCTGCACCAGCGGTCCGACGCTGTCCGCTGCGAGTGAGCCTTTGCCAACCTGACGTCTGACCTGGTCGCGGACGTGAGGGGTGCCGTGGGCGAACGGGCTTACTTGTTCGCAGTTGCAAAGCGCTGCGTAGGCCAGCGTCGGCCCCTCACGGCAGTTTGCACGGGTTGGGCTTCCAGACGGAGACGTACCCGAACTCCTCGTGACGAACCCCGTTGTTGTCAACGATCAGGAAGTCCGCTCTCGCCCGGTAGTCAGCTTTCTTGCACGGCTCGTTCGGGGTCGCGTTCATATAGTTCACATTCTCACCATTGCGCTTGGCAGGAATCTGCCATGTGTACTGCGATCCCGGAAACTTTCGCTCCATAACTGCGCTGACTCCAAGATACCTCTGGGGGGTCTTGCACTTTATCCGCGGGTCAACCGTGACATTTCCCCTGTTGTGTCTCGAAGCATGTGGAACTTCCATGATGATGTCACAATCGCCAATCTTCTTGGTTTGGGCGTACGCTTCGGCTGGATTGATTAGGGCGGCTCCAGCAATGACGGCGGGTACAGCGAGCGTGGCGATGACAATCTTCAGGACGCGCATCTTGCCTCCGTGTGTCGGTAGGCTAACCGCATCACACTCGCGATCCAGAAATCCACGATGGACACCCGATCAAGCTACTCTCTGTTACCGACCGTGATTGATGCTGGAGAGTTTGCACGGTGGGTAGTCCTTGGCTCCCACCTGGGGTCTCAATCACTCAGGCTTACGTTGCGAGGGAGACGAAGCCACGCCGTGGATTCGGCATCCCAGCCGGTGAGCTGTGCAGTCCCTGCTGGAGTCGCGACACGGTAATGGTGCGCCAAGGCAAGTCCGGAGGCTGTCAAGCGCACCGCAACGAAGTCTTTGGCTACTCGTGGCCAGTCAACTGCGACCTGGTTGTCTCCAATTTTGCGAGGATACGTGGTTACAAGCTCTTGGTAGTCCTCTGGGCTGCGAATGAGGAACGCCGCACCAGGTGCAAGCGTCTCGAATATGAAACTCCGAAGCGGTCTGTTCACTCCGGAGAACTCACTGTCTTCGCTGCGGGCCCACGCGCTGCTGCCATCGGGCAGGAAGGAGGATGTCCAGAATGCGCCGTCGGGTTTATCGCCGTACAGATCGTTGGCAGGGTTCTCGATGTGGATCGGCCGTATGCTGCTCGACTCCGTGAAGACGCCTTGGGGCGAGTCGATACCGTCACCCCGTAGCCATCCCTGGCTGAGAATTTGGCTGAGTTCGTAAGCCGCCTGGTCGAGGTTCTCATCCGCTCGTTCTATGAACGATTGCACTGCATGCTGGTAGCTGGCAGCGAAGACGATATCCCAGTAGGTTTCGGTCACGTCTTGATCGCCCGGTTTGATTTGATGCTCGGCCAGGGACTTCGCGGCCTGCAGGATGACTGGACCCCAGATTCTCATGCTCGGCATACCTTATCTTCTCATCTGGCTTGCCGCATCGAGGCTAGATGCCGTGGCCAATCGCCTATTCTACTGGTCGGGCCGTTTGCTACTGCAGTGCGGACAGCGCCGATTACATGGCATCAGCTTCAGATGGATGCTCCCAGATGCGGAACACCGTCCCAACCCACATCTTTTAGCCGCCGGCAGCGCTGTCCTGCCCCCACCCGCGCGGGCGCGGCAGTGTTCCGCTTATCTCGTTCGACGTTTATCCGAAGCTCCAGGTTCCAGTACTCAGTGAGCCTCTACCAGCCTGCATCTGACCCGGTCAGCGGGTGACCGGCGTGGTGTGACCTCGAATGGGTGAAGATCCTGGTAGACGGGCGACTCCCGACGGGGCCTCCGCGCTCCACCGGATAAGCGTCTACACGGACGGCGCGCTCGAGGGCAGCGAGCTGGTGGTCAAGACGATGCCGAACTATCTCGGGGGCAAGGGCTCGTGAGAGCCGGACAGTGAAACTGTTGGCCTGACCACAACCGTGACCGCAACCCGCCGACGAACCGTGAGATCCCACCGGACGGCCACGGACGCCTGACCAGACCGATCGCGCTCGTGACCTGGACTCCCTGCGGCCTTGAAAGCGAGAGACGCGCGAGCGTCCGGGGTTCGAATCCCTCCGTTTCCGCTGGTCTGGCGCCACACCGGACCGCCGCGGCCCATGACCTCCGCGACGATCAAGCCGACATGGCTGTTCATCAGCGTCAGGCCGGACGATCGGGGAGTTCGCCGTCGCTACTGGTAGGAGACGAAGACCGGCGGGGCCGGTGTGATGGCGACCGTCTGGGCGGGTGTGAAGGTGGGCTCGTCCTCGTCGTAGAAGTTCTTCCATCCCCACCAGACACCGGGCGGCGGCTCCGCACGCAGGCTGTTCCAGGTCTCGAACTTGCGGTCGGGGGTGCCGAAACCGTCGGCGTGGACGAGCACGGCGAGCTCATCGCGGCTGGTGTCGACCAGCTTCCGATCACTGATCATGGTGAGCCGGAACTGGTGCAGCATCAGCAGCTTCTGCGGCAGCCGACGGTCCCGCGTCAGGTCGGCGAGCCATCCGATGACGGTGTTGACCTCGGCCGCGGTCACCGAACCGATCTGTTCACGATGCCGCTGGCCGGGCGCCAGCCGCCACTCCGGGTCCAGAGCCAGGCCGACGTGCGGCTGCGCGAGCAACTCCTCGTACCGGCGGGCCTGGGCCAGGAAGTCCGACCGGCCCGGCTGCAGGTCGAGCACCACGTACACGCCCGCGTCGCGGGCGGCGTCCACCCACGGCTCCAGTTCGGCCACCGTGGCCTCGGCGGAGTAGTCGCCGTCCGGGCCGGCGGCCGTGTCGGCGATCGTCGCGATGATCTCGAACGCGGGCACGACAGGCTCGGTCACCAGTGGCTCGTAGGACCGGGCCAGCTGCCGAGCCCGCGCAACAGCCGCGTCGACGGACTGCTCACCGAGGACTCCCATCGCCGGGACCCCGGGATGGCCGTAGAGCGCAACCATGCGGCGCCCGGGGAAGACCAGCTGACCCCCACCGGGGAGCTGAGCGCCGGTGGCCGCCACTTCCAGACGCCGGCGCAGCAGCTCAGGAGAGCCGAACCCGGCACCCACCGCGACGACACGGTCGGGCCGGCGCTGTGACAGGGCGGCGATCGCAGCCTGGTCGCCGCGCGGATCGGCCCCGGCGACGACCTGTACCTGTGCCCCGCTGGCCCGTGCCGTCGCGCTCACCGCGAGTGCGCCGGGTGCGGGCGGGACGAGCACCAGCACCGAGCCCACCCCTGCGGCTGCCGACACGGACGGCAACCGGCCCGGATCCGGCGACCGGTCGTCGGCCCGCGCCGCCGATGGGCCGGACGTCAGCAGCGCCGGCCGATCGCGGTCGAGGGCCGCGACCTCGGCGACGAGCCGGGCCGGGTCGACCGGTCGCGGCGCGCCGAGTCGCTTGCCGGTCAACCGTTCCAGCACGCCCGGATCGGCAGGTGCTTCGACGACCGACGCACCATCGTCCAGGTCGTTGGCCCAGGTCACCGCGTTCCCGACGGTGAGCACGGCCCGGGGGTCGAGTCGTTTCAGCTCCGCCCGCACCGCCGCACCGTCCCCGGCGGACGGCGTCACCAGCAACGGGACCCCGAGCGCGACGGCGAGCGACGCCCCCCGGGCCTGCCCGGCCACGTCCCCGTCCGCCGCGAGTACCACCACCGGCGCCGAGTCGTAGAGCGCCTCACTGGTGGACACCGCCAGCAGCGCAGCATCGTCCCCGGCGAGCACCGTCGTCCGGTCACCCGGAACCTTCAGCTGCGGCGCCACCTCCGTCGGCTGCGCCGGCTCCGTGGTGCAGCCGCTGAGGAGAAGCCCGACGACCGCCGCGGTGATCGTCCCCGCCCGAGCACCGCGATGCCGTCGCATGCCGCCTCCCATAGCTCGAGCACGCCGACAGCAGGTAGGGGGTCGCGGCGGTAGGACTCCGCCGACCCGCACCCGCTCCGGTCGCCCCGCACAGGATCCATCCGGCCGGCCCTCGGCGAGATCCGGCATTCAGGTTGAATCCGACCACCGCGGCTCGTGTGCTGATGGCCGGCATGCCCGCGGCCGAGTGCCGGGAGTGGGTCGCCGCGGAGTTCGGCGCCGATGGGGAGGGAGGCTGCGAGCCTTTGATCGCGGCTGTCAAACGGAAGGCGGGGGCCCTTGAAACCGGCCGGATCAGGTCATATCGGTCATGAACGCCGTCGCGGCGGCGGTCAGGAGCCCCGGATCCTGCACGCCGCACAGCTCACGCGCGGAGTGCATCGACAGCACCGGGATACCGACGTCGACGGTCCGGATACCGAGCCGGGTCGCCACGATGGGACCGACCGTCGTCCCGCAGGGCACCGTGTTCTTCCCGACGAAGTACTGGCTCGGGGCCTTGGCGTCCCGGCACGCGCGGGCCCACGCGGCGGCCCCCGGCGCGTCGGTGGCGTAGCGCTGGTTGGCGTTGACCTTCAACGCCGGCCCGCCGTTGGGTAGCGAGCGGTGGGTCGGGTCGTACTGGCCGAGGTAGTTCGGGTGCGCCGCGTGCGTGACGTCCACCGAGAGGCAGCGCGACAGCGCGAACGACGCGATCCGCGTGTCGAAGCCCCCGGCGATCCGGGTCAGCACCGACTCCAGCAGCGGCCCCGCCGCCCCGGTCGCCGTTTCGCTGCCGATCTCCTCGTGGTCGAACCCGACGAACACCGGGATCACCCCCGGCGAGCGCTCGGCTGCGGCCAGCAGGGCACCGATCCCGGAGTGCACCGACGCGAGGTTGTCCAGTCGCGGTGCCGCGAGCAGTTCCTCCTCCTCGCCGAGCCGCGCGGGCGGGGTGAGGTCGTGCACGACGAGGTCGTGCGCGGCGACCTCGTCCGGGTCGACGTCCGCCTCAGCGGCCAGGAACTCGATCAGGTCACCGTCCGACGGCGCGCCGAGCCCCCAGATCGGCAGCAGGTGCTGCTGCGGGTCGAGGGTGAGCCCCTGGTTGACCTGGCGGTCGAGGTGGATGGCGAGCTGCGGGACCCGCAGCAGCGGCCGCGCCACGTTGACCAGCACGGTCGACCCGTCGTAGAGCGCGAGGCGCCCGGCCAGACCCAGGTCGCGGTCGAGCCAGGAGTTCCACAGGGCCCCGCCGTAGACCTCGACGGCGACCTGCCGCCAGCCGGCCGCGCCGGTGTCCGGGCGCGGCTTGACCTTGAGCGTCGGCGAGTCGGTGTGGGCGGCGAAGATCCGCATCGGGGTGCCGGGGCGGGTGCCGGCGGGTTGCCACCAGGCGAGCAGTGTGCCGTCGCGGACGAGGTAGCGCCCGCCCGGCTCGGTGCTCCACTCCCCGGCCTCGGGCTGCTCGGTGAACCCGGCCTCGGTCAACCGGCGCACCGCCTCGGCGACCGCGTGGTACGGCGTCGGGCTCGCGGTGATGAAGTCGGCGAGATCCAATGCGAGGTCGGCCACGTGATGCATCCTTCCCGATGTGAATCGGACGCCGGTGCCCGAGTACGACGTGATCGTCGTGGGCGCCGGGTCCGCCGGCTCGGTGCTCGCGGGGCGCCTCACCGAGCAACCCGGGCGCCGCGTGCTGGTCCTCGAGGCCGGCCCGGCCCCGCGCACCATCGCCGGGTACCCGCTCGAGGCCCGGCACGCACCGTCGCTGGCCGCCACCGACCCGGCGCATCCGCTGAACTGGGCCGTCCCCGTCGAGCTCCGGCGCGGCCACCCGCACACCGTGCCCCGCGGCCGCATCGCAGGCGGCTCCGGTGCGATCAACGGCGCCTATTTCGTCCGCGCGACCCCGGCGGACTTCGCCGACTGGGCGGTGCCCGGCTGGTCCCACGACGACGCCCTGGCCTGCTACCGGCGCCTCGAACACGATCTCGACTTCGGTGGCCCCGCACACGGTGACCGCGGCCCGATCCGGATCCGGCGCCCGGCCGGCGGCCTGCGCAGCGCGCTCACCGACCCCTTCCTCGACGCCGCGGCGCAACTCGGCATCGGCGCCGAGCCGGACAAGAACGCCGGTGGGGCGCCCGGCGCGGGCCTCATCCCCTCGAACGCCGTCGACGGACTGCGGGTCAACGCCGCGATGGCCTACCTGCTGCCGAACCTGCACCGGCCGAACCTGGAGCTGCGTGGGGACACCCCGGTCGCGCGGGTGGTCCTCGACGGCGACCGCGCGGTGGGCGTCGAGACAACGGCCGGCGAGATCATCCGGGCCGGCGAGGTCGTGCTCGCGGCCGGCGCCGTGAACTCGCCGCACCTGCTGCTGCTCTCCGGTATCGGGCCGGCCGACGAGCTGCGCGCGGCGGGGATCCCGGTGCGCCACGACCGGCCCGGCGTCGGGAAGTACTGGTCGGACCACCCCGCTGTCTTCGTGCCCTTCCACTCGGCCGCCCCGCCACCGCACCCCGACGCCACCGCCAGCCAGGCGTCCATCAACGCCGATTCCGGCGCCGATCCCGCCGGCGACGTGGAGATCCTGCTGTTCGCACGCCCGTTCGCGCCCGGCGGCGCGCTGCACCTGATGTGCGCGGTGCAGCGGCCGGAGAGCCGGGGGGCGATCACCGTGTTGTCGGCCGCTCCCTCGGTCCGGCCGCGGGTGGAGTACCGCTACCTGCAGACGGAGGCCGACCGGCGGCGGCTGCGCCACGCCATCCGGATCGCGGCCGACCTGCTGCGCACCGACGCGTTCCCGGGGGAACGGACGGGCCTCGACGGCGATGTCCTGGGCGTCGACAGCCGGCTCGACGGCTGGATCGCGGCCAACCTGACGACGTCGGTGCACCTGTGCGGCAGCGCGGCGATGGGGACCGGACCGGACACCGTTGTGAATCCACAACTGCGGGTCCACGGGATCAACGGCCTGCGAGTCGTCGACACCTCGGTCCTCCCCACAGTCCCCCGCCGCGGCCCCGCAGCCACCGCACTCATGATCGCCGAACACGCAGCCACCTTCCTCTGACCCCGTCCCTGCGCCCCGGCCGCCGCACGCCCGAACCCGTCGCAGCCGCATTTCGCCGGTTAGGTTGGGGAGATGACCTCGGCCGACAACCCGTTCCTCACCCCGAGTGAACTGCCCTACCAGCTCCCCGACTTCTCGCGGATCACCGACGAGCACTACCGGCCCGCGTTCGAGCAGGGAATGGCCGAGCAGCGCGCCGAGGTCGAGGCCATCGCGACGGATCCGCAGCCGGCGACGTTCGAGAACACGATCGTCGAGCTGGAGCGGTCCGAACGGACCCTGCAACGGGTGTCCGCCGTCTTCTTCAGCCGGGCGAGCGCGCACACCAACCCGGCGATCGAACGGATTCAGGGGGAGATCGCCCCGGAGCTGGCCGCACACCGCGACGCGATCGCGCTCGACCCGCGAATCTTCGCCCGGATCCGGGACCTCTACTCGCGCCGCGACGAGCTCGGCCTCGATCCCGAGTCCTGTCGGCTGATCGAGCGGTACCACACCGACGCCGTCCGTGCGGGTGCCGAACTCGGCGAGGCCGACCAGCAGCGGCTGCGTGAGCTCAACGCGGAGCTGTCCACACTGTCCACCGCGTTCGGCACCCGGCTGCTGGCCGAGACCAACGACTCCGCGGTGCCGGTCGACGACCCGGCCCGCCTCGACGGCCTGTCGCCCGACGCGATCTCGGCGGCCGCCTCGGCGGCGACGGCCCGCGGTCGCGACGGGTATCTGATCAGTCTGGTCCTCCCGACCGGCCAGCCCGCTCTCGCCTCGCTGACCGACCGCGGCCTGCGCGAGGAGCTGTTCACCGCGTCGGTCCGGCGCGGGGCGCGCGGCAACGACCACGACACCACCGAACTCGTCCTCCGGATGACCGCGTTACGCGCCGAGCGGGCGCGCCTGCTCGGGTACCCGGACCACGCCTCGTACGTGATCGCGGACAACACCGCAGGCAGCGTCGAGGCGGTGACCGACATGCTCGCCGGCCTGGCCCCGGCCGCCGTCGAGAACGCCGAGGCGGAGGCCGCGGAGCTGGAAGGCACGGCCGGGCACGAGATCGCGCCCTGGGACTGGTCGTTCTACGCCGAGCGGGTCCGTCGCGAGCGCTTCGACCTCGACGCCGCCGAGCTGCGGCCCTACCTCGAGCTGGAGGGAGTGCTGAACGACGGCGTCTTCCACGCCGCCGGCCTGCTCTACGGGCTGCGTTTCGCCGAGCGCCACGACCTGCCGATGTACCACCCCGACGTGCGCGTGTGGGAGGTCTTCGACGGCGACGGCCCGCTCGGGCTGTTCGGAGCGGACCTCTACGCGCGGGAGTCCAAGCGCGGCGGCGCGTGGATGAACGCGCTGGTGTCGCAGTCCGGGCTGCTCGGCACGCGACCGGTCGTGATGAACACGCTCAACATCTCCCGACCGGCCGACGGCGAACCCACATTGCTGACGTTCGACGAGGTCAGGACGCTGTTCCATGAGTTCGGACACGCGTTGCACGGGCTGTTCTCCGACGTGGCGTACCCGACGTTCTCCGGCACCAGTGTGCCCCGCGACTTCGTCGAGTACCCCTCGCAGGTCAACGAGATGTGGTCGCTGTGGCCGGAGATCCTGGCCAACTACGCCCGCCACCACGAGACCGGCGAGCCGCCGCCGCCGGATCTGGTCGAGCGACTGCTGGCCGGCCGGAAGTACGGCGAGGGGTTCGCGACGACCGAGTACCTCGCCGCCGCGCTGCTCGACCAGGCCTGGCACTCCCTCGGTGCCGACGACAGCGTCGACGACGTGCAGGAATTCGAAGCCGAGGCGCTGGCCAAGGCCGGGGTCGCGCTGCCGGCCGTGCCCCCGCGCTACCGCAGCACGTACTTCAACCACGTCTTCGCGGGCGGCTACAGCGCGGGCTACTACTCCTACATCTGGTCGGAGGTGCTGGACGCCGACACCGTGGAGTGGTTCACGTCCAACGGCGGGCTGCGTCGCGAGAACGGCGACACGTTCCGCCGCGAGCTGCTGTCGAAGGGCGGCAGCGTGGACGCGATGGAGGCCTACCGCGCGTTCCGCGGCCGCGATCCGGAGATCGCGCCGCTGCTCGCCCGCCGGGGCCTGTCCCGCCCCTGACCCCCACGAACGGCACCTCCCACCCCGCGAGTCGGGGTTTCCGCGTGCGCGAGTCGGGGTTCTCGCGTGCGCGAGGCGGCAGGTTCGGGGCCGCGAGGCGGCAGGTTCGGGCGCGTGAGTCGGCGGTCTCCGGCGTCCGGAATGCCGGTGCCGGGCCCCGCGTGGCCTGCGGTGATGCTCGAGCACGTTCGCCTGTCGCTGCTGGACCGCTCGCGCACGCGGGCGGGAGAGCCCGACGCCGTCGCGCTACGTGACACCGTCGAGCGTGCGGTGCGGGCCGAACGGCTGGGCTATCACCGGTTCTGGGTCGCCGAGCACCAGGGCGTCCCGGGCATCGCCAGCGGCAGCCCGCCGGTTCTGATGGCCGCCGTCGCCGCGCGCACCGAGCGGAGCAGGGTGGGATCCGGCGGCGTGATGCTGCCCAACCACCAACCCCTCGTCGTGGCTGAGCAGTTCGCGATGCGCGAGGCGCTCTTCCCCGGCCGCATCGACTTCGGGGTCGGCCGCTCGCTCGGCTTCACCCCACCGGTCCGCCGAGCCCTGCGCCGCGGGGCCGACGAGCCCGACACGTTCGCCGAGGACCTCGCCGAGCTGCGCGACCACCTCGGTGGCCGGCAGCGGGGACGGCGCGACCGCGGCTGGACACCCCGTCCCGGTCTACGTACTGGCGACCGGTCGCGGACTTGCGGTCGCGGCTGCCGCGGGACTCCCGGCGCCGAGCCCTACGTCGTGGTGTCGCTGGACGTGCTGGTGGCTGATTCAGTGGCGGCCGCCCGGGAGCTCGCGCTGCCCGAGGCCTGGGCGCTCGCCGCGGCCCGGACGACCGGCGAGTTCCCCGCCCTGGAACCGGTGGCCGGGATCGCGTCCGGGTCGCTGTCGGCGCGGCAGCGCAGCGTGGTCGACGCCGCGGTCGGCCGGACGGTCCACGGCGACGCCGGCACGGTCGCCGCGGAGCTCGAGGGCCTGCTCGCACACCCCGGCGCCGACGAGGTGCTCGCGTCGACGTCGACCTTCGACCGGGCCGCGCTGACGGAGTTCGACACCCCGATTGGCGGCACTGTTCGCGTTATGAACTACGCAGTGTGATGCTTGTCCGGGATGGCAGCCGTGACCTCCCGGGCGCGCATAGGCTGCCCCCGATGAACAACCCAGCTCCCCCGCACCTGATGCGCACCTGCCCCTGGTGCGCCGACGCCCGCGTCATCGCCTTCAGCGAGGAAGGGCTCGTCCGCGCACTCACCCGGCACCTGGAGACGTGTCCCGGTGAGGACACCGACGAGTCGTCGAGCGGCGCGTAGCGCTCAGATCGTGCTGCGCCGGTCTCGGCCGGCACCCCCACTCCGGGAAGTGATGGCACTTCTCGAACCAGCGCAGCGTCTCCGGCCGACATGACTTCACCCGGCCCGAGCAGGCCGGGTGACAGCGCACTCCCCGCCCCGGCCGGTGGTTGGCCGTGACGTGGATGGGTACCCACGAGGCCTTCGCAGGCGAACGATCCGAACGCGCGGTCGAACCGGTGACCCCGGGCGTACCGCTGTGCCATAGCGATATGGCACCGACCTCTTTCTCGACTATTCTGGGCGAGAAAGAGGTGAGTGGCGCCCGGATGCTGAAAAGTGCCACATTTCGTGATGCCCTTCCAGCCCACTGACATGTCAGCTGAGCTGCGTCGAAGGCGTCTCCGCTAGCTGCTCGGTGTATCGCCGCGCGGCCGAAGAGGCTATTGACTGCCCACTCCGATCGTGACGAGAATCGTCGGGTCAGGGCTGCTGCCGGCGGTTCCTCACCGGCGGAAAAGAGGCCGGATGATGACCATCTATCAATATCGATGTGCCGAGCACGGAATAGCGGATGTGCGCGCACCCATCGGCACGGCCGCGCCCACCTGGCCCTGCCCGCGCTGCACGACGGACATGCGGCGCGTGTTCACCGCACCGATGCTGGGCCGCGCGCCCCGCGCGCTCGTCACCGCGATCGATCGCGCGGAGGCCACCGCCGGCGCGCCCGACGTGGTCGCATCACCGCCCGCACGGCCGGCGCATCACCGGCCTGCGGCCGCCCCGCCCAACCCTGCGCTGCGCCGGCTGCCGCGACCGTAGGCCCGGCCGCCCGACCGGTCAGGTTCGCACGAGAGCCGCCGCGGTGGCCGGCCTCGTGTTCGCCGCGCTCGTCGTGCTGCTGCCGCCGCGTCACGCCCGCGCAAGCCCGGTCGACCCATGGACCGGTCGTGCGGGTCGACGGACATCCCGGAGACCATCGAGACAAGGACAGGCCATGCCTCCAGTCGTGTTCCCGCTGGACAACACCAAGCCCTTCACGGAGCAGCAGATCATCGGCCACAACCGGTGGCACTACGACATCCCGGCCGGCGTGACCGTCCAACCGGACGACACGTTCCGGGTGCACTGCCGGGAGTGGTTCGACGGCGCGATCCACAACGACGACTCCGCCGAGGACGTCCGCGAGGCGCCGCTGTCGAAGGTGCACTGCCTCAGTGGGCCGATCGCCGTCGAGGGCGCCCGGCCCGGGGACCTGCTGATCGTCGACATCGTCGATCTCGGCCCCGTCCCCGGGGAGGACTCCGGACCGCTGGCCGGGCAGGGCTGGGGTTACACCGGAATCTTCGCCAAGCAGAACGGCGGCGGGTTCCTCACCGACGAGTTCCCCGACGCCTACAAGGTGATCTGGGACTTCCGCGGCCAACGGGCGACGTCCCGGCACATCCCGCACGTCTCGTTCACCGGCATCGTGCACCCGGGCCTGATGGGCACGGCGCCCTCGACGGAGCTGCTCGACACCTGGAACGAGCGGGAGGGGGCGCTCATCGCGACCGATCCGGACCGGGTGCCACCGCTGGCGCTGCCGCCGCTACCGCAGGACGCCATCCTGGGTTCACTGAGCGGGAGTGCGTTCGAGGCCGCGGCGCTGGAGGCCGCCCGGACCGCGCCGCCCCGGGAGAACGGCGGCAACCAGGACATCAAGAACCTCACCGCGGGGACCCGGGTGTTCTACCCGGTTTTCGTCCCCGACGCGAAGCTGTCGGTCGGTGACCTGCACTTCTCGCAGGGCGACGGCGAGATCACCTTCTGCGGCGCGATCGAGATGGGCGGGTTCATCGACCTGCACGTCGACATCATCCGCGACGGTATGGAGTCCTATGGCGTCGGCGAGAACGCGATCTTCCTGCCGGGTATCACCGCCCCCCAGTACAGCGAGTGGCTCGCGTTCTCCGGAGTCTCGGTCGAGCTCGACGGCACGCAGCGCTACCTCGACGCGCAGCTGGCCTACAAGCGGGCCTGCCTGCACGCGATCGACTACCTGTCCAAGCTGGGCTTCACCCCGGAGCAGGCGTACATGATCCTGGGCGCCGCGCCGATCGAGGGCCGGCACTCCGCTGTCGTCGACATCCCGAACTCGTGCTCGACGGTCTACATCCCGACCGCGATCTTCGACGTCGACGTCCGGCCCAGCAAGGACGGTCCGCGCCGGGTCGACCCCGGTCAGGGCGTGCCGAAAGCCAGCTTCTGATCCTCGTCCGAGCTCGCCGGCGCGCCGTTGCTCGCGCCGGCAGGCTCGGCCTTGCGGCCCAGATTCCCGGTCGCCGTCTCCAGGAACCGCAGCAGCTCGACCGGGAACGGCAGCACCAGGGTGGAGTTCTTCTCCGCGGCCACCTCCACGACGGTCTCCAGCAGCCGTAGTTGCAGCGCCGCCGGGCTGTCGGACATCCGGGCGGCGGCCAGGGCGAGCTTCTCCGAGGCCTGCAGCTCGCCGTCCGCGCTGATCACCCGGGCCCGGCGCTCCCGCTCCGCCTCGGCCTGCCGCGACATCGACCGCTTCATCGACTCGGGCAGCGCCACATCCTTGATCTCGACGCGGTCGATGTGCACGCCCCAGCCCAGCGCCGGACTGTCGATGAGCAGCTCCAGGCCCTGGTTGAGTCGTTCACGGTTGGACAGCAGGTCGTCGAGGTCGCTCTTGCCGATGATCGACCGCAGCGACGTCTGCGCCACCTGCCCGACGGCGGACATGTAGTCCTGCACGTCGACGGTCGCCCGGACCGGGTCGATGACCTTGAAGTAGACGACCGCGTCCACGCGCACGGTCACGTTGTCGCGGGTGATCCCGTCCTGGGCCGGGATGGGCATGGTCACGATCTGCATGTTGACCTTGCGGAGCCGGTCCATCCCCGGATGGATGCGGGTGAGCCCCGGCCCGCGGACCGCCTCGCTCACCCGGCCGAACCGGAAGAGGACCCCCCGTTCGAACTGCCGGATCACCCGGAACCCGGCCCCGAACCAGATCACTCCGGCGGCCGCCAGGCCCAGCACGACGTCGATGACGATCATCGCGACCTCCGTGCCCGTCCGGGTCACGGCCCGGCCAACGGGCATCTCCGACGCTACTCGCGGGGCGGTGCGTGCACGAGCCGGGCACGGCTCGGGTCCGGGATGGGTCAGGCGTAGATGCGCATCCAGTCGACGAACATCTCCGTCGGCTTCGGGGAGCCGTCGGCGGGAACGTAGTCGAGCTGGATGGCGGGATGCATCGGCCCGGGCGGGAGCGTCTGCGGGTCCGTGCTGGAGAACCACCGCTCGCCGTCGATGTAGCCGGTGACCCCCTGCGGGGTCCACTCCACGGCGTAGTTGTGCCACTCGGTGATGTCGACCTTCTTCCGGGCGGACTCCTTCGCGTTGTCCGGGCCGTGGTGGAGGAAGAAGGACACGTCCTCCGACGCGCTCGTGGTCTCGGCGAAGTCGATCTCACCGCCCGACGGCCAGCCCACCTCGGTCGGCCACAGGAGCAGTACGGGGTGGTACTGCCGGTCGCCGGCCGGGAACTTCGCGCGCATCTCCCACTTGCCGTACCGGCGGCTCTCCGACCAGGCCATGCCGCCGGTCGTGCCGGTGGCGTCGCCGCGGATCACCAGGGTGTCGTCGCGCACGCCGACCGCGGCGGGGGAGCGGCGGCCGGCGTCCGCGTGCCCGGGGCCGTCGTAGGTGTTCCACTTGTCGGACAGGCCACCGTTGAACTCGTCGCCGCCGATTAGTCCCCATCCCTGCGCCGTCGCGGCCTGGACGCCGTTCCCGGGGCCGTCGGGCGGGGTCGTCAGCGGTTCGGGGTCCGGCGGCGGCGCGCCCCGGGTCGCGTCCTGGGACACCAGCGCAGGGCTGGGTCCGGCGGCCGGCTCGGCGGTGGTCGATCGGACGACGGTGGCGATCGCGGTCGCGAGGACCATGACGGCGACACCCAGCACGAGCGGGGCGAGCCTGCGCAGAGGGGAGCGGCGCGTCCTGGTCGCGATGGCCGTCGTCGGCGTCGGGTCGTGTCGGTGACGGCTCGTGGCCGTCGGAGCGGGATCGCGCTCCGCGGTGACCCGCTCGATCAGCTCGCGGACGCTGAGCTGATCGTTCGCAGCGGAGGGTTTCCGTCGCATGACCGGAACACTAAGAAGATCACCGGCTGTGATCGGCCAACCTGAGAGATGTGGTTGCGCGCACTCGCTAGCAGGTCGTTCCGGCGCGCTGGAAAGCGGAAAATGAGCCCAGCGTCGACATGGGCTAGGCCGATCGGCGTAACCAGTCTCTCAGCTTCGGTGTCCATGAGTACTCAGGTGGGTGATATCGCACCGTTAGCCGATTGTTATCCGCGGCGGTTGGAGGGATGCTGAGCCCGATGCTCCCCGCTGCTCCCCCGGGGCGTGCGTCAGCGTTCGTACCCACGCAGAGGTCGGCACGGGCGTCCGTACCCCCGCATGAACATGTCCTGTTGGCGTTGCCGCCGAACGCCGCGTCCGCCTCGGTGCTGCGAAGTCTGCGTTCCGAAGGGGTGCGGGTCAGCTCGGTGAGCGACGGCATCGGTGTCCTCGACGCCGTTCGGTCCGGTGAACCGGCGCTCCTCGTGCTCGACGTCGAGCTGCCCGGCCCCGACCAGGCCGCCGTACTGGCGGCCGTGCACTCCGAGGCGCCGAACATCCCGGTGATCGCTGTGACGCCACGCGAACGCCGGGCCGGCCTGCTCGGCCAGCTGCGCGGGGACCGGGACGACTACCTGCTGCGCCCCTTCGCCGTCGACGAGCTGTCCGCCCGGATCCGGCTGCGGCTGCGGCTGGGTGCTGCGACCGCGCAGACCATCCCCATCGTCCGGATGGGAGATCTGACCGTCGACACCGAGTTCGGCGAGGTGATCGTGGACGGCCAACCGGTCGCGCTGTCACCCACCGAGTTCTCGTTGCTCGTGGCGCTGCTGGCCGAACCCGGTGCCGTCGTCTCGCACGAGAAGCTCGCGAAGCAGGTGTGGTCGGAGCCGGCGTCGGCCAATCTCGTGCAGGTCTACATCTCCTACCTGAGACGAAAGATCGGACCCGAGCGGATCCGAACGGTTCGGGGCGTGGGTTACATCCTGGAGGGATGACCTCGAATCCGTCGATCTCTTCGCCCGGGTGATCGACGGAGTTCTGAACATACTTCGGCTCATCGGATCCGTCCGGGAAACGCACACGGTGGCCGATCTGGTTCCGCGGATCAGCCGCCAGACGGGATACCGGGAAGATCCCGGCCCGGCCGCCCGCCGGATCGGCGCACGAGGCCGCGACCTCGCCCCGCCACCGGGAGATACGAGGGGTGCCGGCCGGATCCGGACCGACATGACTCCTTCGCCGGAGCGCGCCTGTGACCAGGCCGGCGAGCTCCAGCGAGACCGCCGGGCTTGTCGCCGTGTCCTCATGTGCGGAAAACGCGCGATACATCTGAGTCGGACAGCCCTGGAGTGACCGGTCCAGGGCGGATGGTCACCTTCCGGGTGGATCTATTCGCCCGATCGGCGGTGCTCGCACCGACGCTCGCCGGACCGGCACCATGACGGGAGATCGACGATTCTGGAACGTCCCGATAACGCTTCGGCGGAAACTGTCCTCGCGCGCTGCGACGGCGGTCGGGCTGTGCTACCCAGGTCGGACACGGGCTGCCACGGACACGGCCCGAACGAAGTCGGGAGATCGCAAATGGGTATCGGCGGCATCATCAGCGCCATCGTGGTCGGACTCATCCTGGGCGTCCTCGGGCGGCTTGTTGCGCCGGGAAAGCAGAACATCCCGATCTGGCTGACCATCCTCGTCGGCATCGCGGCGGCGTTCATCGGGACGTGGCTCGCGAGCCTGTTCGGGTGGAACGTGACGCCAGGCATCGACTGGCTCGAACTGATCATGCAGGTCATCGTCGCGGCGATCGGCGTCACGGCGGTTGCCGGCATCTACGCCAAGCGCGGCATCAGGAGTTAGCGGGGTCCCCACCGCAGCCGGGGCCGACGCCTGTCGGTCCCGGCTGTCGTGGGTGGGTGGACGGCTATCCGGCGAAGGATGCTGCCGCATCCACGAACGCGTCGTTCTCCTCCGGGGTGCTGACCGTGACCCGCACCCCGTCCGGCGCGAACGGCCGCACGATGACCTTGTGGTCGAGGCAGTGTGCCGCGAACGGGGCGCTGCGCTCGCCGAGCGGGAGCCAGACGAAGTTGGCCTGTGTCGGCGGGACGGTGTAGCCGGCGGCCAGCAGCGCGTCGCGCACGCGGGTCCGCTCGGACACGACCTCGGCGCACGACGCGAGCAGTTCCGCCGCGTGGTCGAGCGCGGCGATCGCACCGGCCTGGGCCCCCGAGCTGACGCTGAACGGTGAGCACACCTTCCGCAGCGCCAGCACGACGTCGGGTGCGCCGACCGCGTAGCCGACCCGCAGCCCGGCCAGCCGGTAGGCCTTGGAGAACGTCCGCAGCACCACGAGATTGGGGTGCGCGTCGAGCAGTGTCATGCCGTCCACGACGTCCTGGTCGGTGACGTACTCGTGGTACGCCTCGTCGAGGGCGACCAGGACGTCGGGCCCGACGGCGGCGAGGAAGCGCTCGAACTCGGCGTGGGTGACCGCGGTCCCGGTCGGGTTGTTGGGGCTGCACACGAGGATCAGCCGGGTGTTCGGGGTCACCGCGGTGGCCATCGCGTCCAGGTCGTGCCGGAAGTCCGGGGTGAGCGGCAGGGTGCGGGCCGTCGCGGCGCCGATCTGGGTCACGATCGGGTACGCCTCGAACGACCGCCAGGCGAACATCACCTCATCGGTCGTCTCCCGGCAGGTGACCTGCACCAGCTGCTGGCACAGGCTCACCGAGCCGCAGCCGACCGCGATCCGCTCGGCCGTGACCCCGAGGGCGTCGGCCAGCCGAGCGGTCAGCGCGGAGACGGCCAGATCGGGGTAGCGGTTGGCGCTCGCGGCGGCCTCCGCGATGGCGGCGAGCACGGCGGGTGGCGGGGGCAGGGGAACCTCGTTGCTGGCCAGCTTGATCGCGCCGGGAATGGCGCGACCCGGCACGTAGGCGGGCAGGCTCTCGAGGTCGGCGCGGATCAGGCTCACGACAATCACCGTAGACCGGCGCTGTGCAGCGTCGACGGCCGTGCGAGGCTTGGTCGCATGACGGAGATCCGGACCGAGACCGTCCCTCTGGTCGACGGGAGTGAGCTACGCCTGACCGTGGCCGAGCCGGTCGGGTCGGTCCGCGGCGGGATCGTCGTGCTGCACGAGGCCCGCGGCGTCACCGACAATGTCCGCGGGCTGGTGGCGGGCATCGCGGGCGATGGCTGGCTGGCGGTCGCCCCGCACCTCTACCACCGCGACAACGCCGACGAGCTCGACCCGGCCGACACCGACGAGCAGGTGCAGCACCAGGTGAACCGGCTGGATGGCGAACAGGTCATGGCCGACACCGACACCGCGTTCGGCTGGCTGGCCGAACACGACATCACCGCGGATCGGATGGGCGTCGTCGGGTTCGACCTCGGCGGCTCGGTGGCCCTGCTGGTCGCGGCCAAGCGCACGCTCGGTGCCGCGGTCACGGTGGCCGGCGGCGGCATCAGCACGCCGATGTCGGAGGGGCTGCCCTCCATGGTCGCCGCCGCACCCGGGCTCACCTGCCCGTGGCTGGGTATCTACGGCGAGCCGGCCGACGGAGAGGTCAACCCGGAGCTCGAGCGGCTGCGGGATGCGGCCGCGTCGTCGGAGGTCGCGACGAACCTCGTCACCTACCCGCGGTCGGGCTACCGGTTCGACGCCGATCCGAACGCCGCGGCCGACGCCTGGCAGCGCACCCTGAACTGGTTCGACTCCCACCTGCGCTGACCCCAGCCGGATCTGGTCAGCGGCGGGCGCGCCAGCCATGCTGACCGGCATGGCTGGCGTTCACAACGAGACCCCCGACGTCCTCTGGACCCCTGACCCCGATACGGCCTCCGCGAGCGCGATGGCCGAGTTCACCGCGTGGGTGCGGGAGCACCGCGGTGTCGACGCCGAGGACTACGCGGCGTTGCATGAGTGGTCGGTGACCGACGCCGAGGGCTTCTGGTCGGCGGCGGTGGAGTTCCTCGGGATGCGGTTCCACGACGCCCCGACCGCGACGCTGGGCTCGACGGCGATGCCGGGCGCGGAGTGGTTTCCCGGGGCGACGCTGAACTACGCCGAGCACGCGTTGACCACGGGGCCGGGGCGCGCCGACGACGACGTCGCGATCGTGTTCGCCCGCGAGGACGGGTTGGAGCGGGTCGTGACTCACGCGGAGCTGCGCGAGGCGGTCGGTCGGGCCCGGGCCGGGCTGGTGCGCCTCGGTGTCGGTCGCGGGGACCGGGTGGTGGCGCTGGCGCCGAACTCGGTGGAGACGTTGGTCACGTTCCTGGCCGCGGCGAGTCTGGGGGCGATCTGGTCGTCGTGCTCACCGGACTTCGGGGCCCGCGCGGTGCACGACCGGTTCGCCCAGATCGAGCCGACGGTACTGCTGGCCGTGGACGGGTATGTGTACGGCGGCAAGCGCTTCGACATCCGCGCCACCGTCGCGGCGCTGCAGGCGCAGCTGCCGACGCTGCGCGCGACTGTGCTGGTGGGCTACCTGGATGCCGAGGCCACGGCCGAGAACACGCTGTCGTGGGCCGAGTTCACGAGCGAGCCCGGGGCGCTGGCGTTCGAGCCGGTGCCGTTCGATCACCCGTTGTGGGTGCTGTACTCCTCGGGCACCACCGGGTTGCCCAAGGGGATCGTGCACGGGCACGGCGGGATCGTGGTCGAACACATGAAGGCGCTGCGGCTGCACCTGGACCTGGGCCCGGGGGAGCGGTTCTTCTGGTTCACCACGACCGGCTGGATGATGTGGAACTTCCTGATCTCCGGGCTGCTGGTCGGGTCGACGATCGTGCTGTTCGACGGCAACCCCGGGCACCCGGACCTGGGCAAGCTGTGGCGCCTCGCCGAGCGGCACCGCATCACCTACTTCGGCACCTCGGCGCCGTACCTCCAGGCCTCGCTGAAGGCCGGGCTGCGCCCGCGTGAGGAGTTCGACCTGTCCGCGCTGTGCGCCATCGGGTCGACCGGGGCGCCGCTGTCGGTGGAAGGGTTTCGCTGGATCGGCGACGCGGTCGGGGAACGGGTCCAGATCTGCTCGGTGTCGGGCGGCACGGATGTGTGCGCGGCATTCGTCGGGTCGGCGCCGACGGTGCCGGTGTGGCTGGGGGAGATCTCGTGTGCCGCGTTGGGGGCCGCGGTGGTGGCCTACGACGAGAACGGCCAGGAGCTGCTCGATGAGGTCGGCGAGCTGGTGATCACCAAGCCGATGCCGTCGATGCCGGTGGCGTTCTGGAACGACCCGGACGGCACCCGGCTGCGCGAGGCCTACTTCGACGAGTTCCCCGGGGTGTGGCGACACGGGGACTGGGTGCGGCACACCCCGCGCGGCTCCTATGTGATCTACGGCCGGTCGGACTCGACGCTGAACCGGGGCGGGGTGCGGATGGGCACCGCGGACTTCTACGCCGTCGTGGAGGGCTTCGAGGAGATCGCCGACTCGCTGGTGATCGACACCACCGAGCTGGGCGCGCGTGACGAGGGTGCGCTGCTGTGCTTCCTGGTGCTGGCTCCCGGGGCTGCGCTCGAGGACGTGGAGCCCAGGCTGCGCAAGGCGCTGCGCACGGAACTCTCGCCGCGGCACGTGCCGGACCGGTTCGTCGTGGTGGCGGCGATCCCGCGCACGCTCAACGGCAAGAAGTGCGAGGTGCCGGTGAAGAAGATCCTCGCCGGCGTCGCCCCGGACAAGGCCGTGAGCAGGGGCGCACTAGCCAACCCCGATGCCCTCGCGCCATTCCTCGACCTGGCCGGCGCCCGCGCGCAGAGCTGATCACCACCCCTGGGGGCGGGGTGCTTTGATCCCGCCCCCAGGGGCTGTGTACTCTTCCCCTTGCTGGCGGCCGAGAGGCCCCGGGAGGCTTCGCCTAGTCTGGTCTATGGCGCCGCACTGCTAATGCGGTTTGGGGTCACCCCCCATCCCGGGTTCAAATCCCGGAGCCTCCGCGCTGGCGTGGCCGACTCCCGGGTCGGCTGCGGCAGGTGGTACAACTGAAGATCGACGCGCCCGTAGCTCAACGGATAGAGCATCTGACTACGGATCAGAAGGTTAGGGGTTCGAATCCCTTCGGGCGCACATAGGAAAGTCCAGGTCAGGCCCTTGTTTCGCTCCGGCGAGGCGAGGGCCTGAGTTGTATCTAGGCCCGGTTTGTCACCGGTTGGTCACACTAGCTAGTTGATCTTGTAGAGCTTGCCGAGCGCCGTGGTGCCCTGCACCAGGTCCTCGGCGTGATCCGCGTGCACGTACTGGCGGTACGTGAATGAGGCGTCGTAGTGGCCAGCCCACCGGGACACGATCGAGATCGGCACGCCGGCCTTCTCCATGAGCGACAGGGCGGTGTGACGTCCTTCATGGAGCACGATCCGCTTCACTCCGGCTCGCTTCGCCACGCGCCCGAACTCGTCGGAGTACCACTCCGGGTGCACCGGCGCGCCGAGCTCGTCGACGACTACGTGCCCGCTCGCGTCGTACGCCTCGCCGGCCGCGAGCCGTTCGCGCTTCTGCGACAACTTGAGCGCGTGGAGCGCGGCGAGCAGCTCGTCGTCGAGTGGCAGTGTCCGGACGCCGTTGCGCGTCTTGGGCTCCTGCTCGAGGACCTGGCCCTCGACGAGCACGCGCGCCCGTCGGATCGACAGCGTGCCCGCCTCGAGGTCGAGGTCCTCCCACCGGAGCCCGAGGACCTCGCCCCGGCGCAGCCCGTAGAGCGACAATCGCCACGCCGCGTGCAGCCGGTCGTCGGCCGCCTCGCCGAGGAACCGCTGCACCTCGTCGGCCGACCACGTCTCGCGCTCGGTCGGCACGTACCGCGGCGGCGTGACGAGCTTGGCGACGTTGCGGGCGACCAGCCCCTCGGCCTGCGCCATCTCCAACGCTGCCGTGAGCCGGCCGAGGGTCAGCCGGATCGACCGGGCCCCGAGCCCCGTGCCGGCCTTACCGCCGCGCTTGCGTCCGGACGTCTCCAGCCACGTCACCAGGCCCTCGACGTCGGCTTTCGTGAGGTCCTGCAGCTTCCGCGCGCCGAGCCGGGCGCGCACCGGCGCGAGCGCGTCGTTGTATGACCGCTTGGTCGACGGCCGCACGTTGCGCGTGGCGCCCTCGAGGTACTGATCGAGGTACTGCTCGACGGTCAGCTTCCGCGGCCGCACGAACGTCCCCTGTGACGTCTCCGAGATCATCCGCGACCGCTCGGCCCTCGCCTCCCGCAGCGTGTCGAACGTCCGCCGGAGCTGCGTCCGCCGGCCTGTCTCCGGGTCGCGGCCGACGTCGACCACGAACCGGTATCTCACCCGGCCGTCCTTCAGCTCGATCTTGCGTATCGGGTCACTCACTCGGGGTTCCTTCCTGGTCGGCACGTGCGTTCCGCCGTTCGCGGAGACGTCTCCTCGCCTCGTCGACGGCCGCCTCGTCTGTGGCGGTGTTCGGGGCGACGGCTGCTCGGCGGAGCCGCGGCGATGGCTCGTCGTCGTCGAGGTGCGCCAGCTCGGGCGAGAGGGCCGGCGGGAGGTCGCCGCGGCCACGGATGGCGCGGCGGATCAGCCGCAAGGAGTCCTCGATCTCGCGTCGCCGGGTGAGCGCGCGCTCGAACAGTCGGTCGACCTCCTCGGCCGACATGCCCTCAGTGATACGCGTCTGCCGGCGCCACTCGTCCTCTTTGGCCTGGTGCTCGCGGTAGAGGGTCAGCAGGTCGACGTGCCGGCGCCACAGCTCGATCGCATCGGCGTCCCCGTTCGGGGGCGGCCCCTCGCCGGTGATCCACCGGGCCGCGTCCCATGGGTCGACGTCGACGTCGGGCAACACCCCGAAGGCGGCCTCCTCGCCGACCGGGGTCATGAGCAGTAGGGGCGGCACGCCGAGGACGTAAGCGATGGCGAGGATCTCCGAGAGGCTGACCGTGCGTCGATAGCCGCTCTCCAGGTTGCCGATGACCGTGCGCTTGAGGTCGACGCCCAGCTCGCGCAGTGCGTCCGAAAGCTGCTGCGCGGTGAGACCCCGACGATTCCGGTAGTGCGCGACGCGCCGACCTACTGCGGCGGCGAGCGCTTCGGCCCAGGGCGGCACGGCTGACTGCTGTTCAGGCACAGGGCGACCGTAGCCGACTCCATCACAGATGTAAATCCACCGCGCATTGACATCTCCAGGGCGGTCCGGGATAGTCCAGCCTGTAGATGGCACTAAGCCGTCATATGTCATCACAGATGGAGCGGCCATGACCGAGCTGCTCGACAGGGCCCGTACCGCGGCAGACGCGATTGCCGCCCCCACGCTCGATGAGATCCGGGCATGGCCGGCGACGGTCGACATTCCGAGGGCGTGCACGCCGTTCGGGATCAGTCGGTCGTTCGGCTACGAGCTGGCCGCGCGGGGCGAGTTCCCCGCCCGCGTAATCAAGGTCGGCGGCCGGCTCCGCGTCGTCACCGCCTCGATCGTCGCCGCGCTCGAGAGCCCCTGACACGCGAAAGGCCAGACGCGCCCACGTCTGGCCCTCGCCGAACTACTACCTTCGCGAACGGATCGTAACTTGAACGCTCCTCGCTACAACAGTGATTCGCAGCTCGACCGCTGGCGCATCTGCGGCCGCCCTGTAGACGTCGACGCTGACGACCGCGGCTGTACCTGCACCTCGTACGGCCCCACACAGGCCGAGCTGGCTGCGGCCCGCGCCCGCATCGCGCGGGAGGCGGCGTGACCATGCTCGACGTCGCCCTCGACTACGCAGCCGGCGGCGCCGCCGTGATCCCGCTGCACAGCCCCACCGACGCCGGATGCTCGTGCCGGGGGCGCGACTGCCGCAACATCGGCAAGCACCCCCGCACGCTCGCTGGCAAGGACGACGCCACCACCGACCCGGAGACCATCGCCCGCTGGTGGGGGATGTGGCCCGACGCGAACATCGGCATCCGCCCGACACCCGGGCTGGTCGTCGTCGACATCGACCCGCGGAACGGCGGCGACGTCCAGTTCGACGCCATGCAGCAGCGCTACGGCCAGCTGCCGCGCACCCGCACCGCGCGCACCGGGTCCGGGGGAGGGCACCTGTGGTTCCGCCTCTGCGGTGACCTGCGCGGGCAGCTCGCCCCCGGCATCGACATCAAGACGTCCGCCGGCTACGTCGTCGCGCCGCCGTCGCTGCACGCCAGCGGCGGCGTCTACACCTGGACCGACGCCGGCCCCATCGCTCCCGCCCCCGAGTTCCTGGCAGCGCTGCTCGTCCGGCCGGCGCGGGCAGCGGCCCCGTCGAACGGACGGGTCACACCCGCCGTGGTCGAGGGCCTGGTGCGCGTCGTCCGCGAGGCCTCGCCGGGCGAGCGAAACCGGCGCCTCTACTGGGCCGCCGCGCGGGCTCACGAGAAGGGCATCGACCCCACCCCGCTGATCGAGGCGGCCATCGATGCCGGCCTGCCGCAGCGGGAGGCCGAGCGCACCGTCGACTCGGCCGCCAACGCGCCCGGAGGTGCGCACCGATGATGGACTTCACCGCGGCGCCCGAGCCGACGCCGACCGAGGAGCCCTCGACCCGGCGCCTTCGCGTTACCCCTGCCTCGCAGGTCAAGGTTCGCAGGCAGCGTTGGGTGTGGGCCCAGCGGATCATCCTCGGCGGACTGACCCTGCTCGCCGGGCGGGAGGGGCTCGGCAAGAGCACCATCGCCTGCTGGCTAGTCGCGCAGGTCACGCGCGGCACCCTCGATGGCGAGTTCCACGGCACCCCGCGCAACGTCATCTATCTGCACACCGAGGACGCCCGAGACACGACGATCGTGCCCCGGCTCAAAGCCGCCGGAGCCGATACCGACCGGGTCCTGTTTATCGACATGGTCACCCCGACCGAGCACGGCGACGTCGAATCGCAGGTCGTGTTCCCGTCGAGCGTCGCCGAGGTCGCCGAGCTGGCGATCGAGCGGGACGTCGCGTTGATTGTGCTTGACGCCGCGACCTCGGTCATCGACTCCCGGCTCGATGGCGACAAGGACCGGCAGATGCGCCAGGGCCTCGAAGCGATCGCCCGCGGGATCGGTGAGCGGGCCGGGTGTGGCGTCCTGGGGCTCGTCCACTTCGGAAAGCGCGACTCCGGTGACACCGGGAAGTTGATCCTCGGTTCGATCGCCTGGTCGCAGGTTGCCCGGTCCGTGCTCGCCGTTGCCCGCGACGAGGACGACGGCACGGTCGTCCTGTCGGCCACCAAGGCGAACCTCGCCCCAGGCGACACCGCCTCTCTGCGGATCCGGCTCGTCAACGCATCAGTCGACACCGACGACGGTGAGGTGACGTCCGTCGGGTGCGCCGAGATCATCGGCGAGACCGACGTTGACGCTCGCGAGCTCCTCGCTGCCGCACCCGCCGACCCCGAGGAGCGCACGGAGCTGGACGAGGCCCGCGCGTGGCTCGAGGAGTATCTCACCGTTGAGGGCAAGACCCTCTCGAAAGCCGTCAAGGCCGCAGCCCGCGCCGCCGACATCGCCGAGCGAACCCTGCACCGCGCCCGCAAGTCGCTCGGAGTCGTCTCGGCAGGGGAGGGCTACCCCCGCCAGTCGTACTGGAGCCTGCCCGGCGGTCGTGTCATGGACTCCACCAGCGGTGCCAGCGGTGCCACCGACGCAGTACGTGCACCGAGGCTTGGCACAACTGGCACAACTGGGCCTGACCTGCGGGTATGTGAACCACCGCCTGGCACGACTGACCCAGTCGTGCCAACCCCCGTGCACGGCACGACTGACGGCACGACTGCACCCGCCGACTCCCACGGAGAGAGCGCATGACCGCCATCGACGCCCAGATCGGGCGCGCCGCCCTCGACCTCGACGACCTCCTCGCCGACGACGCCCTGCTCGACGCCCTGCGCGACGAGCTCGGCCCGCTCGTCCCCACCGCCTACGCCGACCAGGCCGCCGCCGCGGCCGCCGACACCCGACACCTGCTCGACCGCCTCGCCCCCCACATCGAAGGCAAGGTCACCGGCTGCCGCACGACGGACATCCCCGCATGGGTCCGCCTGCCGCTGCTCGCGACGCACACGCGGTGGGCCCTCGGCCACGCACGCACCTGCCTCCATGCGCCCGACCTCCGCCGGCCCCAGCCCGTCTACGCCGCCGCATGGAGGCCCGACCTCGTCGTGTGCATGGCGTGCACCCGCCTCGTCGACCTGCGGCCCGGATCCCGAGCGGATCGCACCTGCGACGGCTGCGGGCACGTCACCACCGGCCCCGAACACGGCGACGGCATCCGCCCCTGCGCCGTGACCTTCGGCTCGATGCTCTGGGCCTGGGGCGCGTGCGAGCGCTGCCACGTCGATCCCGCCTCGGTGGGCGCGGCGTGAGCCCCTGCGAGCGCGGGCCGGCCGGTCCCCGCGCGTTCCACGATGTGGAAAAACGATGCACGCGCGACGCCTCGAGCGCGGCTGTTGACCACGGAATGGAGCGTGACTTACCAGTGACAAGCGCTGCGTATACGCAGGTCAGCGCGTCGCCATCTGATCGAGGGTCAGATGGAATCGGCGCCGAAACGGTGGTCGCGGACCTCGTCGAGGCGTGGGGCCTCGGCGGCGCGCCATGCCCGCACTACGAGAGCGAGGCCCGCCGTGGGTGAGCTGGCGCGCGGCTACTCCTGGCCCCCGTTCGAGCCCGGCAACGAGGTCGGGCTGCGCCACGGGGCGTACAGCCCCCGGCGCGTCGACCCGCTCGCCCGTGAGCTGGTCGACCAGGCCCTCGGCGACCCGGACCTCGGCTATCTCGCCGCGCCGTCCTACCGCCCGGCCCTGTGGGCGTGGGCCCGCGCCGAGGCGCAGGTGCAGCTTCTCGCCGAGTACCTCGAGCGCTTCGGCGCTGACCCCGACTTCGGGGACCGGGCCGTGAGCGCGGCGTACAACGCGCACCACCGCGCCGAGGCTCGGGCCGACAGTGCCCGCCGCCGGCTCGGCCTCGACCCGCTGAGCAGGGCCCGGCTCGGCCGCGACGTGACCGCGGCGCAGGTCGACCTCGTGTCGCTGCTCACCGACGCCCGCGAGCGCCAGGAGGCCGAGGCTGCCGCCCCGGGCCCGACACCCCACCCCCCGACCGATCGCCGCTCTGGCTGAGCCGGTGCGACGAGCAATCACCACAGGAGTGCTCCCCATGTCTCCACCTCCCACGATCTGGTGCGCCGGCTGCGGCCACCTCTGGACCGCGCTCGGCGCCGCGCACTGCACCGCGTGCCACGAGCACTTCGGCTCCGTCTCGGCGTTCGACCGCCACCGCGGCGCGGCCGGCGAGCGCGGGCACTGCCACGACCCCGCGGCCGTCGGCCTGGTCCGCCGCGACGGCGCCTGGCGGGGCGAGCCGATGCCCGCCGAGGCTCTCGCCCTGCGGGGTGCGGCGTGACCGCGGCGGCAGCCGACGAGCTGCTCGACGTCGAGTCGTTCGCCGCCCGGGTGCTCGGCCGGCCGCTCTGGCCGCACCAGGTCGACGTCGCCCGCAGCCCGGCCCGGTACCGGGTCATCTGCGCGGGCCGGCAGGTCGGCAAGTCCGTGTTGCTCGCAGTCATCGCGCTACACACGGCGGCGACCCGGCGGGACGCGGTGGTGCTGATCGTGTCCGCGGGGGAGGAGGCGGCCAAGCGACTGCTTGCCGACGTGGCGGACCTGGCGACGAGCAGCCCGTTGCTGCGCGGGTCGGTGCTCGACGAGACAAAGGGCTCGCTGACCCTCTCCAACGGCAGCGTGATCCGGTCGGTGCCGGCGTCTGAGCGGCAGATCCGCGGGTGGCCGGTTGACCTGCTGGTCGTCGACGAGGCCGGGTTTGTCAGCAACGACATCTGGCGAGCGGCCGAGCCGGCGATCATCGCCCGGCCCGGGTCCCGAGTGATCCTGTCCTCGTCGCCGTGGGGTGGCCTGCTGGCGTTCTTCCGCGCTCTCTGGCAGCGCGGCTTGGACCGGCCCGACGAGCACGTCGCGGCCTGGCACTGGCCGTCGACGACGAGCCCGCTCGTCGACGCGGCGCTGCTCGAGCAGATCCGTGAGCGGGAGCCGGCGGACTACTTCGCCCGCGAGTACCTCGCCGAGTGGCCCGACGAGTCAGGCGCCTACTTCACCGAGGACGAGCTCATGGCGGCGACCGCGAGCTATCAGCTGATCGACCCGGCCACGGTGGCCCCTGCGCGGCGCTTCCCCTGCGTGGGCGGTGTCGACTGGGGCGTCGCGGTCGACGCCAACGCGCTCGCCATGCTGGCCGTCCTCGACCCCGACGCCGCGCTCGACAACCGGTGGCGCGTGTTCGTCCCGTGGTTGGAGGCGCACCACCGGACGACGTGGGCCTGGTGGGTCGACCGGCTCGCCACCGTGGCCGGCGCCATGCGCCCGCGGGTCATCGCGTCTGAACGCAACGGTGTCGGCGCCATGCCGACCGAGTCTCTGCAGGAGGAGCTGCGCCGCCGCCGGATCCCGACCAACGTGCAGCCGGTGTGGACGGACGGCCGCCGCAAGCAGAGCGGGTTCGGGGCGCTCAAGCTGTTGCTGCAGTCCGACCGGATCGTGTTGCCGCGCCATCCGGAGCTGCTCAAGCAGCTCAGGGCGCTGACGTTCGAGCAGCAGGCCGGCGGCACGCTGCGGATCGCCGTACCGGAGACCGCCGGTCACGATGACCTGGCCATGGCGCTCATGCAGGCGCTCAGCTGCGTGGAGACCCGCCGGTTGCGCGACGGGAACGGCGACCCGCACGGTCCGCGCCCCGATCCGGACACGGTGGCCACCGGCGCCGGCGCGCTGGTGCCGCGTCGACCGGTGCCGTCCTCGTCCATCCGCTGGGTCGACTACCCGGCCGGCGAGGAGAGCGGCGATGGCTGGTAGCTCGGTGGGTGACCGCTCGGTGGCCCGCGCGCACCGGCACCTGCAGACGAAGTTGCGCCGGCTGCGCACGCTCGAGGACCCGCGCATCGAGCGGGACGCGGACCGGATCGCCGACGAGGCGGCCCGGGTGCTGCACGCCCTCGCCGACCGGGCGTGGTCCAAGCACCCGGAAGGCCGCCGTACACAGACCCCCGGTGACGCCCCGACGTCGCCGGCCAATCCCCAAGGAGAACGCCGATGAGCACGCACCCCGACGACCTGGCCCCGATCCACGTCCCGGGCCGCAACGGCTCGCAGGGCGTCACGATCACCGTGGCCGACCAGCGCCGCCAACTCGCCGACGAGCAGCGCCGCGCCGAGGAGGCCGAACGCCAGCGCGCCCGCTCCGCCCGGCTCGCCGCCGAGAAGGCCGCGGCGGAGGACGCCGAGCGGGCGCGCCGGGCCGCCGAGCGGGACGCGCTCGACGAGCTCCCGGTCGACGACGCCGAGATCGACGCCGACGAGGAGGTCGCCACGCTCGAGGAGCGCATCGCGTCCGGCGACGAGTCGGTGACCGAGGCGGCGCTGACCAAGGCGCGCACCGCGGCAGCCGGCCGGGTGCGGTTCGCCAAGCTCCGCGCGAAGGCCGCCGAGCGCCGGGCTCGCCGCGACGCCGAGCAGCTCGAGCGCGAGCAGGCCGCCGCGGCGATCGAGCACGCCCGCGCGGCGCTGGCCGGCTACACCGACGCCGACCTCGTGCCGGTGTTCGACGAGGCCGCCCGCGCGGTCGCCGCGCTCGTCGAGGCCGCGCAGGGCCGGAACTCCGAGCTGTACCGGCTGGTCCTCCTGCCGGCCGCCGAGCGGGTCCGCGGCGTGGTCACCGCGAACCTGACGCCGACGAGCGCGGTGGTGCCGATGCCCGAGGGTCCGGTCGCCCCGGTCGACGTCGTCGGGCTCGTCGAGGCCGCGCTCGCCGCGGGCGGAATCGTGCGCAGCCAGCGCACCGGCCGCCCCCTCGCGGTCCGGCCCGCCGAGACTCCGACGGGCCGGATCGAGCCCGCCCCCGAGCCCGCGGTGATCGCCCGCGGCCGGGCCCTGCTCGGCGGCGACGCGTCCTGACACGGCGACGGCCGCCCCTGCCCGATGCGTGTCTCGAGCGGGGGCGGCCGTCGGGCTTTCCGGGGTCCGTGGGGGGCGGATCCCCAGCCATGGCGATCATCGCGGAGCGGGCTGCGGGCGTTACGCCCCGCCGGTGCTGTGACTCTGCGTGATCGTTGTCGGGGGTGTGGCCGGCCGGGGGAGGGAGGCGTCCGGGGGTCTTGACCCCTGGCCCGGGGCTGTTGCGGCTGGTCGACCGGCGGTGGGTCCCTCGGCTCCCTCGCCGGGTCGACGCTGATCAGGTGGGGGAGGCGGCGCCGGGGAGTCAGGTAGGGAGAACTCCCCGACTCCCCGGCGCCTCCCTCACCGGTCGGTCGGCGCCTCGGTCGACTCGGCGTCACCGTCCGTGTCGTGGTCGGCG
Source organism: Pseudonocardia mahuensis (assembly GCF_018531475.1). Lineage (GTDB taxonomy): Bacteria > Actinomycetota > Actinomycetes > Mycobacteriales > Pseudonocardiaceae > Pseudonocardia. The sequence goes on along the minus strand of NZ_JAHDTG010000008.1, from coordinate 10,721 downwards.
TTGATGCGGCGGTCGGCGAGGGCCTCGTGAACCCGGGCGGCGGACACCTGCATGACGCCACCGGTCTTGTACGGCCGCGCCCCGTCGGGCAGCGCCTCGGCGAGCTGAGCGAACGTCCAGCGCCCGTAGGTGGCCCGGTCCCGCGCGGCGAGCAGCGACAGCACCTCCTGTGTGCGCAGCCGCTCGTGACCGGTCAGCACGGCGGCGATGTCGGCCAGCGGATCGGCCACCTGCTCCGTCGCCTCGGCGGCCGGCGCGGCGGCGATCCCGGCCTCGTCGCGCAGCGCCATCGCTCGGTCGACGATGGGCGTGATCTCGTCGACGCTCTTGTCCCGGCGGATGTGGTGGGTGCGCAGCAGCCCCGGGCGGGGGGCGAACCCCGACGCCATGGCGGTGCCGACGTCCTCGCCGGCCACGAGGCTGGTGGCCGAGACACCCGCCTTGTGCGCGCCGGTGCCGAGGATGGCGTCGTTGCCCTGGTGGTCGCCGATCGCGAAACACACGCCGTGCGACACCGTCTTGGCCAGATCGCGGGGCAGGCTGAGCGCCGACGGGGCCGGCGTGATGAACACCAGCGTGATCGCGCACTTGCGGGCCTTCATCATCACCTTGATGGCCAGTTCCTTGGCCTCCTCGCCGAACGTCTCGTGCCGGAACATCTCCTGGCACTCGTCGAACACGACGACCCGGGGGCGCAGCCGGGCGTCGCGCTCGGCGAGCTCGCGGGTCACCTTGGTCTCCTCGCCGCCCAGCTCGGCGAGGATCTTCCCGCGGGCGGTGACCTCGGAGCGCAGCTCGCGCAGCCCCTCCATGGCGGCCGTGATGTGCTCGTCCTCGTCGCCCTTGACCAGGGTGCGCAGCCGGCGGCGCATCGGGTCGTAGTCGACGTTGAACGCCATGCAGTAGACGTCGACGTCGACGAGCGGGTCGAGCATCGCCCCGCACAGCAGGTTGATCACCAGCGACGTCTTGCCTGATCCCATGATCCCGGCGACCGCGTAGTTGGAGGCCATGAGCTTGCCGGTGACCACGTTGCCGCGCTGGTCGACACCGACCGGGACGCCCTTGAAGTAGTCCGCGGTGCCCTCGACGAGCAGCGGCCAGGGGTCCACCGGGCCGCTGAGGATGCCTGAGTCGGCCACCCACAGGTCGAGCACGCCGGGCTGCGTCTTGGGCTGCGTCGGCCACACCTCGACGGGCAAGCGCACCAGGTTGTGGGCCAGCACCGCCTTGCGGTCGTTGATCATCTCGACGGTCACGCCGGGCGGCAGCTCGAGTTGCGTGTGCCAGCCGCGCCCGTCGCGGGTCGTCGGCGACACCCAGCGCGGCACCCACCCTTCCTTGATCTTGCGGTTCAGCGCGGGGATGGCCAGGTTGCGCAGTGCGGCGAGGATCGCGCCCTCGTCGGGCACCACGTTGCGCAGGGTCGGGTCGGCGGGTGCGATCCATGCCGGCACGCTGGCGCGGGTGCGGCCGAGGTTCCACAGGTAGGCGATCCCGGCGGCCGTGCCGCCGAGCAGCAGCAGCGCCCCGTAGGCGGTGAGGAACCACGCCGCCCAGCGGATGGCCTCGATGACCCCGACGATCGGGCCGAGCACGAGCGAGGCGTCGCCGTCGGCGAGGGCGAGGATCGCGCCCAGGCCGAGCAGCAGCGCGGCCAGCGAGGCGATGCCGACGGCGAGGGCCTTGGCCAGCTGCAGCGGCGAGGTCACCCAGTCCATGACCCGCTGGTGGCGGCGCTGTTTCTCGGCGACGTCGCGGGCCTCCCACTCGAGCAGCGCCTCGCGGTCGCCGGCGACCTCGGCGGCGCGCATCATCCGCTCGTAGCGGTTGGCGCCGTGGGTGTCGCGCCACCGCACCGCCGCGACCCCGGCGCCGGCGACTACGAACCACAGGTGCCGGCCGGTGGTCTTGGCGGCGGTCTTGGTGCGGTCGTGGGTGGCCGCCGCGCGGGCGGCGGTGACCACGTGCACGGTCTGGCGGCGGGCGACGGTCGCCGCCCGGTGCGCCGTGCCTCGGCGCGGGGCGGCGTCCTCGACGATCTCGGCGTCGAGGACCAGGCGCTCGACCTCGGCCGGCCGCTCGTCGTCGGGGCCGGTGGTGGTTGCGAGGGTCACTTCCGCCTCCTGCGGCGCTTGGGCTTGGAGGTCGGCGTGAGCACGAGGGTCATGCGGCCCTTGCGGTCGCGCTGGAAGATCCCGCCGACGAGGGTCTTGGTGGGCTTGGAGAACGCCGCGACCAGCAGTGCGGCGACGGCGAGGGACAGCACCACGGCGGCCGTCGTGCTCATCGGGCCGCCTCCCCGCCGTGGATGAGGTGGGCGAGCGCGGCGCCGGCGCCGAGCACGAGCACCGGCAGGCAGGACACGAACACGACGACCGGCCACGGCGCCGTCGTCACGCCGCCGGTGACGAGCAGGTGATAGGCGGCCTGCCCGAACACGCCGAGGCCGAGCGCGGCGATGGAGGACCAGCAGGCGAACCGCCGGGCCCGGTCGGACACACCCGCAGCCGGCGGGGCGAGCCAGGTCCACATGGCGAACGCGGCGTAGGCCTCGACGCCCAGCGGCAGCGTGATGGCGGAGTTGATGACGAACGAGTCCGCGATGCCCGGGAGCAGCCGCACCGGGCCGAACCCGGCGAGCTCACCCAGTCCGACCCAGCCGCCCCAGATCGAGACGAACGCGCCGAGGGCGATCACCAGCAGGGGCCAGCGGGGGACTCGCGCCCGGCGCGTGCCCGGGTTCGTGGCCGGTGCTGCGGGTGCGCTGACCTGCTCGGACCGCTCGACCTCACCGGTAGCGGCGTCGTCGGCGGTACCCGGCACCGGCACCGGTTCCGCCGGGCGCTCTACGGCCGACTCAGCGGGCTCTAGAACCGCCTCGGCTGCGGTGTCCGCGGCGTCGGGCACCGCCCGCAGGACCGGCACCGTCGGGGGCTCTGCGCCCGCTTCAGTCCCGGGTGCGGCCGGGTCGAACCCCTCGGCGCGCAGGGCGTCGAGGGCGGCGCGGGCCTTGGGCTTGCCGACCTTGAACGCGGCCGCGACGCGGTTCTGCGAGGGCCAGTCGCCGAGCTCGGCGGCCAGGGCGCGGACGCGGTCGGTCAGGGCGTCGACGCCGAGCGGGTAGGCGCTGGTCATGCCAACCACCCGCGCAGGACGAGGCCGGCGATGATGGCCAGCAGGACCGTGGCGGGGACGAGCCAGACGCCCGCCGCGGCCGAGCGCCCGGTGCCGGGCGGGAGGGTGGCACTCCAGTGGGCGGCGCTCACGTCCACGGCCACGTGCGCCGCGTCCCACGCCGGCTGCTCCGGTGCCGCCCACGTGGCAGCAACCGGCCGAGCCATGCCCGCAGCGTCGGCACTCATCGGCCCTCCCCGACGTACAGCAGCCGGTAGAGCGCCTGGCCGATGTCGGCGAGGTCGAGCGGCCCCGGCTCGGGGTAGCCGTGCTGCACGAGCAGCCGCGCCACGTCGAGGTGCAGGCCGATGGTGAACCGCGGGTCCTCGCCGGGCGCGGGCAGCGGGTAGACCCGCGGAGGCAGTGGCGGAGTGGGGATAGGTTCTTGCATGGGTCGGACCTCCATCCGATCAAGGCCCCGGCCGGTGTTGCTGCACCGCGGTTCCGGGGCCGTCCCCTGTCACAGCCGTGTCACGGCCTGGTGGGACAGGGGCGGGTTATGGAGGGTCTGACCTGGACTTTCCGGAGGTCCCGGACCTGCCCGTAGCTACCGGACGCCGTCCATGCAGCTACGGATCAGAAGGTTAGGGGTTCGAATCCCTTCGGGCGCACACTGTCTGATCTGCGGGTTCTCCGGTTCGGAGGGCCCGCAGTGTCGTTCGTGGGGTCCGTCGTGACACGAGTCGTGAGCCCGGACAAGACCCGGCTGGCGGCCGGGGGATCGAGCGGCTTCGCGATGTGGGATCTCACCGAGGGCCGACTGCTGCGTCAGACGACCACCGGGTGGTGCGCTGCGCTGGCCTGGGACCGCCCGGTCGGACCGGCTCGCCTCGCCGAAGGCCGGCAGATCCGCGTGGTGGACCGTGACAGCTCGAGGTGCTGGACCTCGCCGGTGCTGGCCAGCACCTGCACGGGCCTGGCCTGGGTGCGCGGTGAACGGCGGGTCGCGGCCGCGGCCTACCAGGGCGTCACGGTGTTCGAGCCGGCCGCGGACCGGCTGGTCACCCATCTGCCCGCGCCAGGCGCGATCGCCGGTCTTGCTGTCGCGCCCAACGGGCGCTGGATCGTGAGTGGGAGCCAGGACGCGACCCTGCACGGATGGCGGCTGCCCGGTGGCGAGGACTTCCGGATGAGCGGTTTCCCGACGACGGTCGCCAACCTCACCTACTCCGCGGACGGGCGGTGGCTCGCCTGCGATGGTGGCTCCGACGTCGGGCGTGGAGCTCATCGCTCTCGGTCCTTCTCGCTCGGGTCGCTCCGCGGGACGGCAGCGGCGGACCCCCACCTACCTCATGGGGAGGTTGGTCAGGTCGGCGCCGCCCACGGGGACGGTCGGATATTTGAGGCTGGCCAGTTGCACGGCCCGGCTGACGTCGCTGGGGGAGACGATGCCGATCACGACACCGGCGTCGTCGGTGACCACTGCGCGCCCGTCGGCGCAGCCGACCATTCTCGGCAGCAGGTCCGTCAGCGGCTCGTCGGGGCGGGCTGTCGGCACATCGTCCGGCCGGCAGGCGATATCGCCGAGCCTGGTGGTGGCCCGGCGCTCAGGTGGGACGTCGCGGATCCGGTTGAGGGTGACGAGGCCGACGAGCCGGCCGGCCGGGTCGGTGAGCGGGTAGCTGGAGAACCGGTAGGCGAAGGCCGCTCGGCGGATGAACTCGTCCACGGTCTGTTGTGGGTCGACGGTCACGGGACGCGGGGTCATCACGTCGCCGACCAGAACGCCACGCAGCAGGGATCCGAGCCGGGCCTGCTGCTCCTCGGCCGCCGCGGCGTTGACGATGAGCAGCCCGATCAGTACGAGCCATAGGTCGGAGAAGCCTCCGCCGGTGGCGACCGACACGAGACCGAAAACGATCAGGAAGTAACCGAAGCCGCGACCGGCGCGTGCAGCGAAGATCGCGGCGCGCTGCCGGTCCTTCCAGATCCTCCACAGCGCGGCGCGGAGTATCCGCCCTCCGTCGAGCGGGGCTGCGGGAACGAGGTTGAACAGGGCCAGCATGACGTTGATCGCGGCGAGGTAGCCGAGGACGGCGACGGGTAACCCTCCGACACCGAGGAAGGCGAGGCCGTAGGCCGCCACGCCGAAGGCCACGGCCAGCACGAGGCTGGTCAGCGGCCCCACCGCCGCGATCCGTAGGTCGGCGCCCGGCGAACGAGGGTCGCCCTTGAGTTCGGCGACGCCACCGAACATCCACAAGGTGATGCTCTCGACCTCGGTCCCGTTGCGACGGGCGACGACCGCATGCGCCAGTTCGTGGGCGAGGATCGACGCGAGGAACAGGGCCGTGGCGACCACCGCCGCGAACACGTAGGCGAGCAGGCTGCGGCCCGGAAGCGTGGCCGGAAGCCTGCCGAACGCGAGACTGGGAACCAGGATCGCGACGATCACGAACACGCTGAGGTCGACACGAACCCGGATGCCGGAGATCCGGCCCAGGGGCAGAGACATCGTCACCGGACCCACCCGCCGTCTGCAACTCGGGACACTCGCCCACCACCGTGCCACGCCGCGGCCCACCTGGGCCCGCGTCGTCGCGTACCACGTGCCACGTCGGGCCGCGTGGTCCCTGGCCACGGCATCTCGCACGGCTTCGGGCTGCCGCAGGCGACCCGGCGGAGCCCTTCGGGACCCTGGTCGGGGGTCCCGGAACCTGGCTGCCTGCGAACAGCACACGCGTTCGGTGCGGTTCACCGTTGCGCCCGATCCAGGCGGCGGAATCTGAATCGTGGTCGCGTTGTCACATCACGATCACGCGACGCGGGAAACTCGGCGGCCATGCAGTCGGGTCGTGCGGAGGTGTCGGTCGCCGATCGCTCTCCCGAATGATGCAGGAGGTCGTCGTCACCCAAGTGGCAACCTCTGAGTAGCGCTATTTCAGGTGGCCGCGGTCGGTGCCTTCGGACCGTCGGGTGCTGGACATGGCTGAACATGGTGGCCTGCAGCACTCCGGGTCCGACGAGGTAATGTGGCTGAACCCGCTCAAACAGGGCCTGCGTATCAGCCGTTGGCGCGGGGATGGCCGCGGCTCTCCCGGGGTGGACGTCTTCGTCGGCGGGCACACGCTCAGCAGCCTCGAAGACGTTGCCGCGCTCCTCGCCGAGTCGCTGACGACACCGGCCTGAAAGGACTCCGGGGATGTGGCAGCTCGGCGCAGGGGACATCGACGATCTCGCCCGTGGCGCCGCCCTGCTCGGAGCAGGCGGCGGCGGGGAGACGCGAACGGCGGCCGCGCTGGCCCGGCGTGCGCTCCGGTCGTCCGGACCGATCACGGTGATCGAACCCTCGGAGCTGGCGCCGGACGCCCGGGCGGTGCCGTTGGGACTCGTCGGATCCATCACGGTCTTCGAGGAGAAGCCTCTGGAAGGCACCGAGATGGCCCGGGTCGTGCACGCCCTCGATCGCTACACGGCGGGGCGGGTCGACGCGGTCCTCGGCTTCGAGGCGGCCGGGCTGAACGCGCTGTTGCCGGTCGTCGCTGCGGCCGTGCTCGGCCTGCCGTTGCTGGACGCCGACGGTATGGGGCGCGCGTTTCCCGGTCTGGACCAGACCGTTTTCACCCTGCACGGACTCGCCATCGCGCCGATGGCGGTGGCCGATCCGCGCGGGTCGTTGGTGCTGATCGACGGCGTCGACCATTTCCTCGGTGAGCAGCTCGCCCGCTCCGCGGTGGTGACCATGGGTGGTTGGGCGCTGCTCGCCTTCGCCCCGCAGCGGGCCGCCGACCTGGCGCGGTCGGCGATCGTGGGCAGCGTCCGCAAGGCGCTCGAGGCGGGCCGGTTGCTCGGCGCGGACGACGTCCCCGGCCTGCTGCGCCGCTACGGCGGGCGCACGCTCTTCCGGGGCAAGGTCATCGAGGTGCAACGCCGTGACGCCGAAACCGGCGTCGCGACCGTCCCGGGCCGGGCTCGGCGGCGGTGGGGCGGCGGCAGCGCGGTGCTCGAACACCTGGACGCCGAGGGTCGCGTGCTGCGTCTGGAGTTCCAGAACGAGAACCTCCTCGCCATCGAGGACGGGGTCGTGCACGCGTCCGTCCCGGACCTGATCTGCCTGCTCGGCGCCGAGACCCGGGCGAACGTCACCACCGAGCAGATCCGCTACGGCCTCGAGCTCGAGATCGTCACGCTGCCCTGCGCGCCGGCGTGGTGCACCCCGGCCGGCCTCCGCCTGGCCGGGCCCGCCGCGTTCGGCTACGACGTGCCCTACTCCCGAGCGGGCCCGCGGTGACCGCGGCGTCGAACTGGCCGCACGTGACGGTGGGCGACCTGCTCCGGCTGGAGGAGCTGCAGGGCGTCGAGCCGGTGGCCGGCCACCAGGGCCTGGACTCTCCGGTCACCGGCGTCGCGGTGGTCCAACGGCTCGGCCGCGGCCCCCGGCTGGTGCCCGGGACGCTCGTCGTCGGGGCCTTCTCGCCCACGGCCGGCTACGAGATCGACATCCTGCTGCGGCACGCGCACACGAACCGGGCCGCCGGGGTCCTGGTGGCCGGCGAGCCCGGCATCCTGAGCTCCACCCGGCGCATCGCCGATCGGCTCCGGCTGCCGCTGCTGACCGTTCCCAGCGAGGATCCGCTGCACCTGGCCTGGTGCCTGCTGCAGCACGTGCACGAGCCGGAACGGCTCGGTGCCCGGATCATCCGGCGCGTGGTGGACCGGCTGGGCGCGCCGGTGACGAGCGCGGAGCACGTGGTCTCGGTTCTGGAGACCGAGCTGCGGGCTCCCGTCACCCTCATGGGCCCGGACGGGACGACCGTGGTCGGTGCCCGCCAGGACGCGGGAACGGACCCGGCGCTCGCCGCGGCCCTCGAACATCCGATCGCGCAGGTGCTCGTGGGCGACTCCGCGCAGAGGGTGCTGGCCCCGGTGGTGGTCGCGGAGCCGGGCCGGGCCGAGTTGTGGCTCCTCGCGGAGGTCCCGGCGGCACCCGACGAATGGCTGGTGGCCGTCAAGCAGGTGCTCCGGACCGCCGGCTGGGCCATCAGCTCGTGGGTCATGCGCGAACGGCTGTCCGGGGAGAAGGACGCGCGTGACCGCACCACCCTGCTCGCCGATCTCGTGGACGGTAGCCACGTGCTGAGCCGGCGCACGGCCGAGCGTGCGCTGCGCCTGGGGTGGCGGCTGGACGGCTGGCACACCAGTGTGCACCTGCGGATCGTCGGTGACGGTGGGACGGCTCCGGGGTGGACCCCGCAGGTGGCCCGGGCCTTCCGGGAACAGCGGTTGCAGGGTGAGCTCGTCGAGTGGGCCGACGGCTGGGCGTGGTGGACGACCGACGACCGTGAGCCAGCCTCGACGGCCTACCGGGAGCTGACCGAAGCGGTACGCCGGGTGCTCGCGTCGCTGGCCGAGCAGCTGCAGCTGGCAGCCGGCATCGGCAGGCCCTACGCCGGCGCGTCGGGGATCGTCGGCTCACTCGCCGAGGCGCGCGACGCCGCCCTGTTCGCCGGCACGACCTCGCGGCGTGATCCGGTCGAGCATGTCGACGAGCTGGGGCTGCGCCGGGTGCTCGCGGATTGGTACCTGTCCGAGGCCTTCGGCACGTACGCGCGCAACCTGCTGGAGCCCCTGCTGTCGGGGCGCGAAGGCACCGACCTGCTGGAGACGCTGCACGTCTACCTGGATCGCGAGTCCTCCGCGTCGTCCACCGCAGCGCATCTGGGGGTGCACCGCAACACGGTGACCCAGCGGATCGCCAGGGCCGAGCAGCTGCTGTCGGTGAACCTGGCCCGCCCGGACGACCGCCTTGTGGTCCAGCTCGCCTGCCGGGTGCTTCGACAGAACGGTCTCCCGGACCGGGCGTGACGTTTTCGGAATCCCCGCCGGGCCTGCGGGGCGGATGTCCGGCGGTGTTTCCATTCGTTTCCGGAAGTGTCCGGCTTGGGTCCTGCAGAGATTTTGTACAGCGCGGAGATATTCGACTCACCGGTTTGGCGCCGGCACATCTTGACCGTGTCCGTGGCGAGGCGGACGGTGATACCACATCCGTTCCCGATGAAAAGGGGTGCGAAATGCCCGATGGGCCGCCCTGGACATCGGCTCGGCGACCCCGGAGGAGACCGCGGTCTCCATCGCAGCGGAGATCATCCAGTCGAGAGTGGGAGGGAGCGGGCTGCCGCTCTCGCGCGTCGACGGCGCCATCCACGACGGCCGCAGCGAGTCCGGTGAGGACACCCTCCCGCGTGTGATGACGTGGCCGCGCAGGCCGAGACAATCCGCGAACTCACAGGAAGACGTGCGGTGACACTGAAGATCGGTTACAAGGCCTCGGCAGAGCAGTTCGGGCCGCGGGAGCTGGTGGAGTACGCGGTGCGGGCCGAGGAGGTCGGCATGGACAGCGCCGTGGTCTCCGACCACTTCCTGCCTTGGCGGCACAACGGCGGGCACGCGCCGTTCGCGCCGGCCTGGCTGGCGGCGGTGGGAGAGCGCACCTCCCGGATCCAGCTCGGCACGAGCGTGCTGACCCCGACGTTCCGCTACTCCCCTGCGGTGATCGCGCAGGCTTTCGCCACGTTCGGTTGTCTGTACCCGGACCGCGTCATGCTCGGCGTGGGTACCGGGGAGGCGCTCAACGAGATCGCGGTGTCCGGGATGGAGTGGCCGCAGTTCAAGGAGCGGTTCGCCCGGCTGCGCGAGGCCGTGTGGCTGATGCGTGAGCTGTGGACCGAGGATGAGGTCACCTACGACGGCGAGTACTACACGACCGTCAACGCGAAGATCTACGACCGGCCGGAGAGGCCGGTGCCGGTCTACATCGCCGCGGGCGGACCGGTGGTGGCCAAGTACGCGGGCCGCGCGGGGGACGGGTTCATCTGCACCTCGGGTAAGGGGATGGACCTCTACACCGAGAAGCTGCTGCCGGCCGTGGCCGAGGGCGCGGCCGCGGCGGAGCGGGACCCGGCGCAGATCGACAGGATGATCGAGATCAAGCTGTCCTACGACCGGGACCCGGATGTGGCGCTGGCGAACACCCGGTTCTGGGCCCCGCTGTCGCTGACCCCGGAGCAGAAGCACAGCGTGTCCTCCTCCGAGGAGATGGAGCGGCTGGCCGACGAGCTGCCGATCGAGCAGGTCGCCAAGCGCTGGATCGTCGCCTCCGACCCGGACGAGGCCGTCGCACAGATCAAGCCGTACCTCGACGCCGGGCTCGATCATCTGGTCTTCCACGGCCCCGGGCACGATCAGGAGCGGTTCCTCGCCCAGTTCAGCGAGGACGTGGTGCCCAAGTTGCGCGCGCTCGGCTGACGAACCCATCGGTCCGGGATGCCGGTGGCAGCCCGCTCGGCGCGATCGGCAGCGCCTTCCGGGCCATCTCGACTCCGGCCCCGGCCGCATGTTCGGCGGCCGGGTGGGCGAGCAGCGAGCGCGCCTCCTGCGCGGCGGCGCCCTCGGCGGCCAGGTGCGCGAGTCCGGGGGAGAGCTGTTCGCCGCGGTGGGCCTTGGTCTGGGCGTACAGCCGCCCGGCCCGGTAGGAGGAGCGGACCAGCGGGCCGGCCATCACCCCGGCGAACCCGATCTCCTCGGCGGCCTTCGCGTGTTCGACG
>NZ_JAHDTG010000094.1 GCF_018531475.1 Pseudonocardia mahuensis | reverse complement strand
CCCGGCCCCGGACGCCCACCCGGCTCCCGCAACCGCAAGCCCGCACCCTGCTTCGACGTCGGAAAGACCGCCAAACCCGCGCTCACCACCACCATCCGGCAATAACCGGCAGGTTAAAGATCAAGCTTAGGGTCGCGCCGAACGCCGGTCTACCTCGAGGACCTCGCGAGCGGGCGTCCAGTCGGTCAAGCCCAGCCGGGTGGGTAGGCGAACACGCTTGCGAACGTGGGCTCGAGAGCGCGAGTCGAGCGACGTTGTCGGTCAGCAGCGCTGCTCCGAGCACGCAGGTGGCGCCGTAGGAGTGGCCGTAGAGGCGCACGCGCTGGCCCGGTGCGCCCAGCGATCGTGTCGACGACGGCGGCCACGTCGGCGAAACTCGCGCTCGATGTCGTAGCCGTCCCCGTCGCCGCTGGCGCCGCCCCCCGCGTCGGTCGATCGCGACGACGGTGACGTGTGCTTCCAGCAGCGGCACCAGGCGGGCCAGCGTCGTGTGTCGGCCATGGCGTCGTGGACCATGACCAGCGGTGGCCCGCTCACGCCGGCCCAGAACACGATCGCCGTACCGTCCGCAGAGACGACGTGCTCGACGGGCATCACAACCTCCCCGTCACGTAATCGGGTGCAGGGCAGGCTCGGGGGAGGCTGTCGCAAGTCGATGTCGCGGGGCCGGCGGCGCCCCGAGTTCGTACTCGCCGCGGCGGATGTTCTGGATGACGGCGTGACCGATGCCGATCACCCGCGCTGAGCGCAGCCGTTTCCGACCGCGCATGAGCCGTAGCCGGGACTGCAGCCGACCGTGATCAGTTTCGGGTTGTTCGCATACTGCCCGGCGACAGGTGCGCGGCAGCAACTCATCGAGCACACGCGGGTACGCCGGCGCGGTCCATGGTCACCTTGGTCGGTGGCCAGGCCTGACGGCCGCCCGCGGGGAACCCGACGTCGCGGTCGAGGTGACCGGCGAGGTCGTCGAGCGGTTCCTCGGCGGCGTCCGGCCCGCGGGCCCGGCCCTTGGACTGGTGGATGAGCCGGCTTCGCGGCTGGGCCGTCAGCGCCGCCGGATCGCCGGGGCCTCCGCCTCGCCGTATGCCTCGCGCAGCGCCGGGATCAGCTCGCGCCCGGCAAATTCCAGGAACTCCGGCTGGGTGTCGCCGCCCACTTGCACCAGCGCGACGTGCGTGAAACCCGCCTTGACGAAGGGAAGAAACGCCTCGACGTGCGCGGTGACGTCGGGCCCGCACGCGATCGAGGCGGCCACGTCCTCCGGTCGGACGGACTGGCTGGCAGCGGCGAAGGCCGCGGTGCCGGGAAGCTCGGCGTTGACCTTCCAGCCGCCCGCGAACCAGCGGAACTGCTCGTGTGCCCGGGCCACCGCCTGGGCCGCGTCAGGGTCCCAGCTGATCGGCAGCTGCCCGATCTTGGGCACCGTCGCGCCCACCGCGTCATCGAACCGGCGCACGAGGTCGGCTCTGGGCTGGACGGCCACCATCGCATCGGCCATCGGTGCGAACCTGTCGACCGACTGCCGGCCGGACACGGCGACGGCGATCGGCACGGGCTGCTCGGGGCGGTCCCACAGTTTGGCCGAGTCGATCCGGAAGTGCTCGCCGGCCATGTTGACGTAGCCGCCGTCGAACAGCGCGCGGATGATCTCGACCGCCTCGCCGAGCATCTCGTGCCGCACGTTTGCCGGCGGCCAGCCCAGGCCGATGACGTGCTCATTGAGGTTCTCCCCGGCGCCGAGGCCCAGGGTGAACCGGCCCTCCCCCGCCAGGATCGCGACCGTCGCCGCCTGCTGCGCCACGACCGTGGGGTGGTAGCGCATGGTCGGGCAGGTCACGTACGTCATCAGGCCGACGCGTTCGGTGGCCGAGGCGACGGCGCCGAGCACGCTCCAGCAGTTCGGCGAGTGGCCCTGGGCGTCGAGCCAGGGGAAGTAGTGGTCGCTGATCACCTCGAAGTCGAACCCAGCGTTCTCGGCGGCGATGGCGTCGCTGACGAGCCCGCGTGGGTCGCGCTGCTCGGTGAGCAGGGTGTAGCCGAATGCGACCATGTCGTCTTCTCCAATCACGGTGTGTCGCCCAGCCCTTACCCAGCCCGGCCGCACCGACATCCGGACAGAGCGCAACGTCCATCACCGGGGCCGATCTGGCGGCGCACCGTGAGCAGGATCGCGACGACCACATGGATGGGGGCTTCGGTGACTTCGACGGCGCGAACGACCCGCGCCAGTAGCCGGTCAGACGGACAGGCCGGGTGTCCTCGGGTCGGCCCGCTGCGCGGTCACGCCGTCCGCCGGAGTGCCTCCAGCATGCCGTGCACATGGGCCACCGCAAGTTCGATGTCGTAGTACTTGCGCTGCCCGGCGCGCGACTCGGCGGCCAGCAGCCCGCAGCGGTGGACCTTCTCGAAGTCGTCGATGACGTACTTCCCCGCCACAATCGCTCGGTCAGACCGCGAAGGGGTAGGTTTCGGGGACCTCGCCGGTCTCCCACAGCGCGGTCCGCTCGAGCGGCTCGACGGCCCGGGTGTCGTCGATGTGGATCACGGCGTCGAACTGGTCGGCCACCCGGGCGCGGAAGTAGTGGCTCGCCCGCTCGGTGTCGGGCCGGTAGATGACCCCGATCGCGCGTTCCAGGCGGGCCGCGCGGAGCAGCTCCGTGGCTCGGGTGGGCGTCGTGAAGGACAGCATGAACTCCTTCTGGCCGACCTGATGGAACAGCTCTTCGACGCTGCCGGACAGCGCTGGGCGGACCCACTTGCGTTCGGCGGGTCCACCCCAGTCGGAGGCTGCGGTCACCGTGCCGGTGTAGGTGGTGAAACCGATGTTCCGCGAGTCGCCGTCGTGGCGCTCGCGCACGAGCTGGCCGACGTTGAGCTCCCCGCGGGCGGCCATCTCGGTGGCCCGGGCGTCGCCGAGGTGGGAGTTGTGCTCCCACACCACGATCTTCGCCGGTTCTCCTCGCAGCCGGGCCAGGTGGTTCTGCACCGCCTCGAGGGTCTCGGTCATGTGCCGGTCGCGCAGGTTCCAGGACAAGGCTCGTCCGCTGAACATCGACCGGTAGTACTCCGCGGCGTTGCGGACGACCAGGGCGTTCTGTTCGGCGTAGAACTGTTCGTCCTCGGCCAGCAGGCCGTCGCGGCGGGCGTACTCCAACCCGTGGCGTTGCAGGTCGGTGAGCTGGTCGATCACTTCCTGCTCGCAGGTGTCGCCGGCTCCGAGAGCGGCGGCCAAACCATAGGTCTGGCCGTCGTCGGTGCCGTAATGGTCGAAGCAGCCGTAGCGCTCCCGGGCACGCTGGGCCGCCGCCGGATCCACACGGTCGAGATAGGTGATGACCTCGTCGATGGAGCGGTAGAGACTGTAGAGGTCGAGCCCGTAGAAGCCGGCCTTGCGCCGCTCGTCGTCGACGCGGTCGTTGCGCTCCCGCAGCCAGCCGACGAAGTCGAGGACAACCGCGTTGCGCCACATCCAGGTGGGGAAACGCTGGAAGCCGCGCAGCGCCTCCTCGGCGTCGGCATCCTCGCCGCGTCCCCGGACGTACCGGTTCACCCGGTAGGCATCCGGCCAGTCCGCCTCGGCCGCGACGGCGCAGAACCCCTTCTCCTCGATGAGCCGCCGCGTCATGGCTGCGCGCGCGGCGTAGAAGTCGCCGGTGCCGTGTGACGCCTCCCCGAGCAGCACGAAATGGGCGTCGCCGACCAGGTCGAACAGCGCATCGTTGGACGGCACGCCGTCCTCGGTCGGAATCCCGGCGGATCGGATCACGTCGGTGTCGCTGAGGACCCGCTCCGCTGGTGCCGAGACCGACGTCGCCGCGGCGCGCAGCAGGTCACGGACCTCCTCATCGGTGGTCTGGCTGAAGTCCCAGTACCAGGCGCCGACGGCGAGGAACGGCGACGGGGTCGTCGCACAGACGACCTCGTCGACCAGGGCGGAGAGCTCCTCGCAGGTCGACTTCGGCGCGGCCGGCACCGCGACGACGATCCGGGCGGGCCGGTGCTCGCGCAGCGCGATGATCGCCGCGTGCATGCTCGAGCCCGTCGCGAGACCGTCGTCGACGAGAATGACGGTCTTCCCCTCCAGTTCGGGCATCGGCCGGCCGTCCCGATAGGCCTGCTCCCGGCGCAGCAGCTCGCGCCCCTCCTGCTCGGCCACCCGCTGGATCACCTCCGGGGTGATGCCCAGGCCGCGCACGACATCGTCGTTGATCACGACCACTCCGCCGCTGGCGATGGCGCCCATGGCCACCTCCTCGTGGCCGGGAACGCCCAGCTTGCGGACCACGAAGACGTCCAACGGCGCGCCCAGTGCCCGAGCGACCTCGTAGGCCACCGGCACACCACCCCGCGGCAACCCCAGGATCACCACGTCCTCCTGGCCCCGATAGTGGTCGAGCAGGCCGGCCAGCATCTGCCCGGCGTCCCGGCGGTCACGGAACAACCGATTCGACATTCCTTTCCTCCTGAAAGTGATTGAAGCGTTCGGGGTTCAGACGAGCCGGTCCGCCTCCGCGAGCCTAACCGCGGATTCGCAGACGAGCCCGAACTGCACGATCTGGCGATCGGCCAGCGCGTTGGCCGGCCGGTGGAGCGCGACCCGTGACCGTCCTGCGGTATGTCGATGCATCCCACCTGCTCGTCGTACCCGCCCATTGCGGCGTCAGGCTCACGCAGAACGTGTGTCGGCCCGCGACCGGGGAGAGTGCCGCAACGACGACGAGCAGAACTTCGTCCTCGTGGTGCCAGATCTGCCCCCCGGGGTCGACCTGTCGAGACCTGTGCCTGGCAGCGCCGACGCTAGCCTCGATCTTTCGTATGGTCGTACTGTGATCTTCAGGGACCCCGTTGTTGATCTCTCTGGTGCTGGGTTGTGTGGCGGGCGTGCGCGATCACCGGCTCAGCGTGGTCTGCCGGTGCTCCGGGTCCTGGTCGTTGGGGCATGGAGCGTGATCAGGGGACCGGGAGCGCGCAGAGTCGGGCGTGGGCGGTGGTGATCACGGTGGCCCAGGGCCAGGTCGAGTCGATGTGCAGGGCGGAGCGCACGAGCCGACCGGCCGTGGCGAGGATCCGCAGTCGCAGCCGTTTGGGCTCGTAGCAGGCGGCCGTGGTGGGCAGGGCGAGGCGTGCGGTCCAGGCGAGTAGGTCGGCGGCGAGCGCGGTGACGGCGAGCCAGATCCGGTTCTGGTTCATGTCGTGGAAGGGCAGGTTGCGCATCCCGGTGTCCTTCGCCGCGCGGATGCGGTTCTCGACGCGGGCGTGGCGGCGGTGGCGTAGTTCCAGGTCGGCGAGCTGCCCGCCGTGGCCCACCGACACCGGTGTTGGTGAGGAAGCCGGTCACGCGCAGCCCGTCGGCGTCGGTGATCCGCAGCTGCGCGCCGGGGTGCGGGCGCGCTCCTTGCGCAGGATTAGCCGGGTGTTCGGCGGCCGGGACGACATGTCGACCAGGTTCGTGACCTCGGCGACCCAGGCCCTGTCGCGGGGTTCGATCTGTACGCCGTGTTCGGCGGCGCGGGGCTGACGGGCCTGATACGCCGGGGCCCACGCCGCCCTTTGGCAGCGTCGCGAGCGCGGCGGCGATGTCGAAGTGCTCCAACGACGCCCCGACGGAGAACTGCGCGCCGTGCCGGGGCAGGTGAGCGGCGAACTCCTTCGTCGCGCCGGCGGCGTCGGTGCGTACCAACACCGCGATCCGCCCGTGGTCGTCGCGGGCGCGCAGCGGGGGCGGGAGTTGGGCCAGTGCGGCGTCGAATACCGCACCATGGTCCGCCGCAGTGTTCGACCCGGCCTTGCCAGGGCGCAGGAGCTCGGCCACCGGTTCCCGATCCGCCGACACCATGATCGACGAACCCGAGCAGTGGATGAAACCCGAAGGTCTTTCGCGTATCCAGGACCCGCGTGTCGCACCGAAGATCAACCTCGGTGTAGGATCGGGAGCTGGCGCGGTGGCAGTTCCTGGCTGTAGGTCACGGAGCCGTTGGAACCCGGCTGGTTTCCCTCCGGGTGTTCTTCTCCGTGTCCGTGGCCGGAGTGCTTCGTCTCCCACCGCGTCGATCCGTGCATGCGGTTCTCCCGCACACGGCTCACCGACGCCGTTCACCGCCGGCATTCGATCTTTCCCGCCAGGCCCGAAACGGCCTGGGCGCAACGACTGTTCCATCAAGGTTGATCAGGCCGAGCCAGTCGGTCGAGGCGAACGCCACGACCCACCAGCCGAACCGTCGGGAACGCCGATGTCGTTTGGCCAGAATCCCGGCCAACCGCATCCGCGCAGACCTCGTGGGGTCCCCGCAAAGTGTGTGCACCCTGCGAGGACCCCACACGGTCTGCGTGGTCGTGCCGCCTCAGCGCTCGACGTGCAGCAGCCCGAGCCGCTGGGTGGCGCGGGTCATCGAGACGTAGAGGTCGGCGGGATTTTGTGCCCGGATCCGCTCCGGGTCGACGATCACGACGGCGTCGAACTCGAGACCTTTTGCCGACACCGGGGTGTGCACCTGCGCGGGAAGACCGGTAAGGCCGTCCACGTCGGCGGCGATCACCGCCAGCGTCCCGCGGCCCAGCTGCGCCACCTCCGCCTCGACGGCCTTGCGCACCTCGGCTGCGAGGTCGGTCGCGGGCACGGTGCGCTGCCGCGGGTCCTCGCCCGTCGCCCGCACCGATTCGGGCGGCTGCCGGTCGGGCGCGAACTCGGCCAGCACGGCAGCGGCCAGCGCCATGATCTCGGCGGGCGTCCGGTAGTTCACCGTGAGCATCCGGTAGGTCCACCGGGAACCGAGCTGCGGGGCGAGCACGTCCGCCCACGCATGCGCTCCCGCGGGGGCGCTGCGCTGCGCGAGGTCGCCCACCGCGGTGATCGAACGGGAAGGGCAGCGCCGCAGCAGGACATGCCAGTCCATGGCGGAGAGCTCCTGCGCCTCGTCGACGACGAGATGCCCGAACCGCCAGTCCCGGTCGGCGGCCGCCCGCTCGGCGACGCTCATGAGGTGCTCGGGCACCTGCCGGGCAGCGAGCACGTCCGCGGTGACGAAGTCGGTCGGGCGCAGCTCGTCGGGATCCTCCCCGGCAAGCCTGCGGTCGGCCGACTCCAGGATGCCCAGCACCTCCGCGGCGTAGGCGCTGTCGGGCTCGCGTTCCGGCTCGCCCCGCCCACCCGGCGGGCCGGGCGGGGGGCCGAGCAGCTCAGCCAGCTCGTCGAGCAGTGGCGCGTCCGCCACCGTCCACGCGGAGCCCTCGGCGCGGTACAGCCCGGAGAGGTCGATCTCGCCGCCTGCCGAGGCCAGCCGGTCCGGCGAGGCGAAGAGCTCGGCGAGGAGCTGCTCCGGGGTCAGCACCGGCCAGAGCCGCTCGACCGCCGCGTGGAAGCCCAGGTCCGAGCGCAAGTCGTCGCGCAGCTCGTGGCGCAGCTCTGCCGACACCTGCGCCGCGCCCGCCGGCGCGATCTCCGGGAGGTCGCCGAGCTCGCGGAGGAGGTCGGCGAGCTCGGGCGGGTCCTCCAGGTCCTGGTCGAGCCGCTCGACGCCCTGCTGGACGAGCAGGCTGCCGAGCGTGTCGCGGAACGTCGTCCGTGCAGCGTTGTGGGGCAGACCGGTGGCCCGGGCGCGCCTCCTGGCTTCCGCCGCCGTCGCACGGTCGATCTCGACGGTGACGTCGTCGAGCTCGATCGCGATCGGCGACCCGGGCAGCTCCTGCCGGTCGGCGACGGCGCGGCGCAGTACGTCCAGCATCGCCGGCCCGCCCTTCGTGCGGGCCGCCTCGTCCTGATCGACGGCGGTCGCGACGACGCCGTGCGCCAGCCGGCCGGGGGTGGTGAACACCACCGCCGACTCGCCCAGCGCGGGGAGCACGCCCCCGACGTAGGAGATGAATCCGGCGCTGGGGCCGACGACCAGCACGCCGCTGCGGGCCAGCCGCTCGCGATGGGTGTAGAGCAGGTAGGCGACGCGGTGCAGCGCGACCGCGGTCTTCCCGGTCCCCGGGCCGCCCTCGATGACGACGACGCCGGAGAGCGGCAGCCGGATGATCGCGTCCTGCTCGGCCTGGATCGTCGTCACGATGTCGCGCATCGTCGACCCGCGCGGCGCCTTCAGCGCGGCGAGCAGCGCCGGATCGGAAGCGGATCCGGAATCGGCATTCCGGTCCAGCACATCGTCGTGAAAAGTGGCGACCCGCTCGTCGGGCGCCGTTCCGGCGAGCTGGAAATGCCGTCGCCGGGTCACGCCGAGCGGCGTGGCCAAAGTTGCGCAGTAGAACGGCTGGGCGGCGGGCGCCCGCCAGTCGATGAGCGCGCTTTCCCCGTCCACGGGATCGGTGAGCCCGATGCGGCCGACGTAGCTCGTCGACCCGTCGGTGTGGTCGAGCCGGCCGAAGCACAACCCCGAGCGGGCGGCGGTCAGCGCGCCCACCCGCTCCGACCAGCGGTGCACGGAGACATCGCGCTCCCAGCGGGCGCTGAGCTCCCCGCCCGTCGGCGCGGCCAACATGCCCCGCGCCTGGGCCGTGGCGGCCGCGACCTCGGTGGCGAGCAGCGCATGCAGCCGGCGGATCCGCCCGGTCTCCGCCTCCAATTCCTGCCCGAAAGGGGGCCTGTCCACGCTCTCCCCACCCATGCTAGTATTAAGTAGCGGAGCTACGAATTCATTCTCTGATCGCACCCATCAGAATAGCTTTTCCGCATATCGCTGTGCAAATTCACATCGGGTGAACCGCATGAGTGCGCACCGTGGGGCGGCTGGCGCGCCCCGAGCCTGGCTGGACGAACGGCACTTTCGTCCACTCCTATTGGATGAACGGGCCGCTCGTCCACCTACCGGCGCCGTGCGTCCGGCCCCACGCCGAGGGGCTTGCAGTGGTCCGTTACCGAATTTCCTGATTACGTTGCGTACCGTCCCCGATCTGCACGGCGTCAGCCGGCGCAGTCCGTCCGTATCGCCGTTCCCAGTTCGGCCATCGCCTCGTCGGCCTCGCGGAGCATGCCGGCGAACACGAGGTGGTCGTGCCACATGCCGGCATCGCGGCGGCACGTGATCTTGCCTCCGGCCTTCTCGACGGCCGTGACGAGCGCGTTCGTGTCGACGAGCAGGATCTCGTCGGTGCCGACGACCACGTGGGTGGGCGGAAGGCCCGCCGAGGCGCAGAACCGGCATGTCGTCGCCGAGGGCGGCGAGCCCACCTCCGGCCGTCCGGTTCTCATGGAGATCACGAAGGCCTCGCTGGCCGCGGCATGGCGGTCACCTCGGGGTTGCTCCACTCGTGGTGCTCGATCAGGTGTGCCTCAAGATCGGGGTAGCCGTCCTCGGTCGTCTTGAACGACACCTTCCACTCCTCGTCCTGCCCGAACACACCGACGTGCCAGAAGAATGAGGCGACCGGTCCGGAGACCTGCCCGCCGGCAGCTCGGGCGGGTTCCGCACCACGAACGGCGCCACGCGACCAGACCTGCAGGCCAGCGCGTTGCAAATGTTCTGGTCAGACCGGTGGGCGCGGCAGGGTTCGAACCTGCGACCGCTCGGGTGTAAGAGGGGCGCGCAGCACCGCACAGAGCCTCTACCAGCAACAACAGTGCGCGGGCCCGGCGCTGGGGCATGCCATGACCACCTCAGGCAACGGCAGTTCGCACCACGACTGGCTCCACGAGCAGTCGCCACAGCTCACACGACGAAGAGCGGCAGCTGCGTCAAGCCTGACGCAACCCCACTCCGGCCATACAGCGATCCGCGAATGTGGCGCCGAGAACTCCCGACCTACGGCATTAGGTAGGCGGTACCCGCCTAGGCCGTGTCCTGTAGGTCCGTGCGCAGCCACAACACGGTCGCGCGATGATGTCTCGGCGCGGTAGTAGGCGGCGCGTTTGGCGTAGCGGATGGCCACCCCGCGGAACTGCTTGAGCCGGTTGAAACGCCGCGCGACGACGTTGCGCCCGGCATAGACGACTGGGTCGAACGCCGGTGGCCGCCCACCGGCCGAGCCTTGGCGCGGCGGCGGGCGATCTGGTCGTCGCGTTCCGGGCTGGTGAAACCGATCCCGCGCCCCCGGCGCGGGCGGACTCGAAGGCCGAGCTGACCGCGGCAGCCCGGCAAACCGGACCATCGCGGCCACCGTCGACGGCCCCACCAGCAATAAGGCGTCGCCCGCCACCGCTGGGCCCAGCGACTGCGCCAGCACCGCTGCCCCGCTCCAGCCCTCGGCCAGCGCCCGCGCGGTGGTCCCGGACCGCATGTAGACCGGCACCGTGCCGACGGTGAGGCCGAGCTGCTGCTCGGCGGTCCCGACGTGGTTCAGATCGAGCCTGGCCGGGACCAGTTCGCGCGTACGCCACACCCTCATCAGGTGACGGCACAGTGTCACTCGCCCGGGCTTCGCTTGACGATGCCGACCTGGGGCTGGGAATGCAAGGCATCGGGCGTCGCTCGGACCTGAGTCTCAGCACTCTGCCGGGCGGCTTGCTCCGACCGACTGGATCTAAGATCACGAGTAGGTGACACAAATAGCGCTGCCTCTTCACGCACCGTGCTCGCCGACTAACCTCTCGGAAGCTCTGGTGATCAGCAAGGAGGCGGCGCGGTGACGGCTGCGATGTCAGGGTTTGCAGCAGGCACCATGATCGTCGTCCGGGACGAGGAGTGGATCGTCTCCGCCTGCGAGCGGGCCGGCGACGGGTGGAAGATCCGCTGCACCGGCAGTTCCGAACTGGTCCGCGGTCACTCCGCCACCTTCTACAGTGCACTCGACGAGATCGAAGCCCTCGACCCGGCCGAGGCCGAGCTGGTGCAGGACGACTCGCCCCGGTTCCGGCGCAGCCGCCTCTGGATGGAGGCAGTGCTCCGCAAGACGCCGGTACCACTGCACGAGCCGGGGCTGACGGTCAGTCAGGACATGCTGCTCGACCCACTGGACTTCCAGCGGCAGGCCGTCGCCCGGGCCCTGGACTCGTCGCGCCTGCGCCCGCGGCTGCTCATCGCCGACGCCGTGGGGCTCGGGAAGACGCTCGAGATCGGCATGATCCTCGCCGAGCTGGCCCGCCGTGGCCGAGCCGAACGGGTCCTCGTCGTGACCCCGCGCCACGTGCTCGAACAGATGCAGCACGAGCTGTGGACGCGGTTCAGCCTGCCGCTGGTGCGGCTCGACTCCGACGGCATCCAGCGGGTGCGCCAGCAACTCCCGGCCAGCCGCAACCCGTTCACGTACTTCCCCAAGGTGATCGTCTCCATCGACACTATGAAGTCGGCGCGGTACCGGGCGCACCTGGAGAAGCACCACTGGGACGTGGTGGTGATCGACGAGTCCCACAACGTCACCAACGCTGCGGCGCAGCGGAGCGAGCTTGCGAGGCTGCTCGCCGGTCAGACGGAGTCGCTGATCCTCGCGTCGGCCACCCCGCACAACGGCAACACCGAGTCCTTCGCCGAGCTGATCAACCTGCTCGACCCCACGGCGATCGTCGACCGATCGAACTACGACGTGAAGGACATCAAGCACCTGTTCATCCGCCGGCACCGGCACTCCCCCGACGTGGCCCGGGAGGTCGGGCACATGTGGGCGGAGCGGCCCGAGCCCGAGGTGATCGCGGTGCCCGCCAACCCGGCAGAGGACGCCGTCGCCGACGAGCTGTCCGCCACGTGGCTGCACCCACGCCCGGACGCCTCACCGATCGCCGGCGGCGCACGCCAGCTGTTCCCGTGGACCCTCGCCAAGGCTTTCCTGTCCTCCCCGGCCGCGCTGATCGAGACGATCGAGACCCGGCAGAAGACGCTGGCTCAGAAGGGCGAGCTGCACACACCCGAGGGCGAGGCGCTGGCCCGCCTCGGCGCGCTCGCCGCGAACGCAAGCGGTTCGGCCAAGCTCGACGCGCTCGTCGCGCACCTGGGAAAGATCGGCGTCGGGTCCGGCAGCGACACCCGTGTGGTGCTTTTCAGCGAGCGGGTCGCCACGCTCAACTGGCTGCGCCGCGAGCTCCCCGCGCGCCTCAAGCTGCCGGACGCGGCGTTCGCCGTGCTCCACGGTGGGCTGCCCGACGACCAGCAGATGGCCGTGGTCGAAGCCTTCCAGCGCGCGACCACTCCCGTCCGCGTGCTCATCACCGGTGACGTGGCCAGCGAGGGCGTGAACCTGCACAAGCAGTGCCACCACCTGGTGCACGTCGACATCCCGTGGAGCCTGATCCGCATCGAGCAGCGCAACGGGCGCATCGACCGCTACGGACAGATGCACCCGCCGAGGATCGTGGCGCTCGCGCTCACCACCACCGACGAGAAATTCAGCGGCGACGTCCGCGTGCTCACCCGCCTACTGGCGAAGGAGCACGCCGCGCACACCGCGCTCGGCGACGCCGCCTCCCTGCTGCGGCTGCACGACGTCGGCCGCGAGGAGGACGAGATCCGGCGGGCGCTGGCGACAGGCACCTCGCTGGACGAGGTCGTCCCCGACCCGACGCCGCTCGACGAGCTCGACGACGACGCGGCGTTCGAGGCGCTGTTCGCCGGCATCGGCCAGGAGGTGGCCCCGCCCCCGCCCGTCGTGGCGCAGCACCGCCTGTTCGACCGGGAGGTCGACTTCCTGCGCGAGGCGCTGCATGAGGCCTTCGACAACCCGGCAGCCGGCCACCGGTCCGGCGGGGTCGGATGGGCCGAGCATCCCGGCGAGGGTCTCGTCGAGCTGGCGCCACCTCCGGATCTGCTAGCCCGGCTGAGCGCGCTGCCGCAGGGGTACCTGGCCGAGCGCAAGGTCCGGGAGAAGCTGCTGCTGGCCATCACCCGCGAGGCTGGCGCGGAGTCGCTGCGGCGGGCCACCCAAGGCACGGCGCCCGGCGACCAGACCACGCAGTGGCCGCAGGCGCACTACCTGTCGCCGCTGCACCCGGTGCTCGACTGGGCGGTCGACCGCGCGCTCACCCGCCTCGGCCGCAACCAGGTCCCGGTCGCCACCGCCGAGGTCAGCCTGCCCACCGCGGTCGTGCTCGGCACGCTCACGAACAAGCGGGGACAGGTCGTCCTCCGCTCCGTCGTCGGCATGCAGTTCCCGCCGACGGGCATCGACCCGATCGTCCTTCCCGACGTCGACGACGTGCTGCGCAACGCCGGGTTCCGCAGCGGAGCGGTCAACCCCGACGAGCCGATCGAGCTTGCCCCGTACCGACCCCTCGTCCGCCTCGCGGTGGACCGGATGCGGCGCCACATGGCATGGCTGAAGGACGAGCGGGCAGCCATCGTCAGCGAGCCGCTGCGGGAGGCGGCGCGCGGGATCCGCGCCTGGCGGAACCAGTCCGAGGCACTGGCCGCGCAGCTCGCCGCGAGCCAGGCGGCGAGGGTCCACCGACGCATGCAGCAGCACGGCGAGCAGGCCCAGAAGCTCGTGAACTCCCTCAGCGCCCGAGATGAACCGATGGTGCGCGTCCTGCTCCTCCTCGTCCCGAACGGAGATGTTCGATGACCCGGTTCGACTCGGTGGTGGTCGGCAACGACCTCGTCTCCGAGCACTGGCTCGCCGAGCAGTTCCCCGCCACGGTCAAGAGGCTGCGCGCGACGTGGAAGGAACGCGAGGAGTTCGACAAGACCACTCCGCGATCCGGCCTCGTCGCCCTCAGCTCGACGTTCGGAGGCCGACTCGTCCGACTCCGCGAGACCGGCGACGTCGACCAACTCCGCGCGCTGCACGCGGCCGTCCGCAAGGCGCTGCAGATCCCGGGCGAGGAGACGGACTGGGTCGCCGAGCGCGCGGGCACCGAGATGACGGTGCCCGCCGTCGTCTCCCCGAGCCCGACCGGCACGCACCTGCTCGTCCTGCAGGCGCACGACGCCGCGACCGTGGAGGACGTGCTCGACGCCGGCGGCGCGGGCCGCCTTCTGAAGCCCGCAACGGTCGACGGCGTGGAGGAGACCAGCACAGCCGCCGTGATCTCCGGCGTGTTCCGCGCCGAGGAGCCCCCGGCGCTGGTGCTGGTGACCGCGGGTGCGTGGCTGCTGCTCGCCGAGCGGGGCAGCTGGCCCGAGGGCCGCTGGCTCGCGGTCGACCTGGCGACGGCGCTGGAACGGCGTGACACGAAGGCCGGCGGCGAGCTGGAGACGATCGCCGCCCTCGTCTCCAGCGACAGCCTGCTGCCCGGCGACGACGGCAACGCGCAGATCCTCGGGCTGCTCGAGGAGTCGGTGAAGCACGCGGTCGGCGTCTCGAAGGACCTCCGCGACGGGGTGCGGGAGTCGATCGAGCTGCTGGCCACCGAGGTGCTGAAGCGCCGCCGGGAGAGGGGGCTGCCGGACGATGTCCCGAACCTCGCCGCCGACCTGACCCGGCAGTCGCTGCGCTACCTCTACCGGATCCTGTTCCTCCTCTACGCCGAGGCCCGCCCGGAGCTCGGCGTGCTCCCGATCGGCGCGCCCGAATACGCGGAGGGCTACGGCCTGGACCGACTGCGCGAGCTCGTGCTCACCGACCTGACGAGCGCGAGGGCGCAGAGCGGAACGCACCTCTACCAGTCGCTCGGCATTCTGTTCCGGCTGGTCAACGAGGGGTATCCGCCCGAGACCCTCGGCCCGGACGGCGTCGTGATCCTCCCGCCGGCCGACGATGAAGGCGGGCTGCGGTTCGAGGCCCTGCGGGCCGACCTGTTCGGCCGTGACGCCACCGCCCTCATCGATGAGGTCGGTCTCGGCAACGGATGTTTGCAGCAGGTGCTCGGGCGGCTGCTGCTGTCGCGCAAGCAGCGCGGCCGCGACCGGGGTTTCGTCTCCTACGCGCAGCTCGGCATCAACCAGCTCGGCGCCGTCTACGAGGGGCTGATGTCCTACACCGGCTCCATCGCCGACGACCACATGGTCGAGGTGGCGAAGGACGGCGAGCCGAGCAAGGGCAGCTGGGTCGTCCCGGTGTCGAACACACAGGGCTTCGACGAGAGGTGGTTCGTCACCACCACCAACCCGGAGACAGGTGACACGACCCGGGTCACCTACTCCCCCGGCGACTTCGTCTTCCGGCTCTCCGGCCGCGACAGGCAGCGCAGCGCCTCCTACTACACGCCTGAAGTGCTGACCCGCTGCGTCGTGACGCACTCGCTCGCCGAGCTGCTGACCGACGACACTCCGGCCGAGAAGATCCTCGACCTGCGCGTCTGCGAGCCCGCCCTCGGCTCGGGCGCGTTCCTCGTCGAGGCCATCAACCAGCTCGCCGACGAGTACCTCAAGCGGCGTCAAGCCGAGCTGGAGCGGGAGATCCCGCCGGAGCAGTACCCGGCCGAGCGGCAGAAGGTGAAGGCCTACCTGGCCCTGCACAACTGCTACGGAGTCGACCTCAACGCCACCGCGGTCGAGCTCGCCGAGATCACGCTCTGGCTCGACGCGATGCACCCCGGCCTGCGCGCGCCGTGGTTCGGTCTGCACCTGCGCCGCGGCAACTCCCTTATCGGCGCCCGCCGCGAGACCTACACCCCCGCCCAGCTCGCGAAGAAGGCCTGGCTCAAGACGGTGCCGACGCCCCGGCCGCTCGGCGAATCCGTGGCCGGCACCGAGATCCACCACTTCCTGCTCCCCGCCGCCGGATGGGGCGCCGTGGCCGACACCAAGGAGGCCAAGGAAGGGCGGCCGAAAGCGACCGCGGCCCTGAAGGAGTGGCGGAAGGCGATCACCGCGACCCTGTCGAAGGACGAGGTGCACCGCCTGCAGGACCTCGGCCGCCGGGTCGAGGCGCTCTGGGCGCTGGCGAAGCGGCGGCTGGACATCGCCGAGAGCGAGATCCGCCGTCACGTCGACGTGTGGGGTGCCGAGAACCTGCCGGTCGGGACCGGCGCGGTGCAGCGCGAGCAGATCGAGGCGAGCCTGACCGACCCGGATAGCGCTTACCGGCGGCTGCGCCGCGTGATGGACGCGTGGGCCGCACTCTGGTACTGGCCGGTGACGTGCGGCGAGGTGCCGCCGGCCCGCGCGCAGTGGATCGGCGCGCTGGAGGCCCTGCTCGGGACGACGAGCAAGGCGGAGGCGCGGAAGGGCCGGGGGTTATTCGCCGACGACGCGACGTGGGCGGAACTCGACGTCGCCGAGGCGAACGAGGCGGTGTTCACCGGGATGAAGCGGGTGGCCGAGGTACTCGCCCAGCATCCGTGGCTCGAGGTCTGCCACCGGATCGCGGAGAAGGAGGCCTTCTTCCACTGGGAGCTTGACTTCGCACCGGTGTTCGTTAAGCGCGGCGGCTTTGACCTGCAGCTCGGCAACCCGCCGTGGGTGCGGCCGATCTGGGACGACATGCTCGTGCTCGCAGAGGACGACCCGTGGTTCGGGCTTGTCGACAAGCCCGCGGTGGCTGAGGTCTGGGAACGCCGCGAAATTGTGCTCGACAACGGGGACGAGCGTTATCTCGACGAACGTGCTTCATTGGCGGCGACGAGCGAACATCTCGGAAGCACAGTGGACCGCCCCCTACTCCTAGGAACGCAACCAGACCTGTATCGCTGCTTCATGGACCGCACCTGGCGGAGTATGAGTGACGACGGGATAGTCGGACTGATCCACCCAGAGTCTCATTTCACCGAGGCCCGCGCCGGCGGGTTGCGACGGCAGACGTACCGGCGCCTGCGACGGCACTGGCACTTTGCAAACAACATGTATCTGTTCTCCGAGAACAGCGACAAGTTGCATTTCGGCGTTTCGGTTTACGGGCACGCGCGGGAGCCGTCTTTCCTCAACGCCGCGTCGCTATTCCATCCAAGCACGGCCGACCGGAGTCTTGACCATGACGGGACTGGCCCAGAGCCAGGAATTCGCAACGAGGACGACCGTTGGGACACGCGCCCCCATGCCGGGCGCATCGTGCAAGTGGACGAGACGGTACTCGCCAACTGGGCTGCGCTGATCGACGAGCCCGGCACACCTGCGCTGGAGGCGCGGATGCTGCGGCCGGTCAACACGGCTAGCCAGCAGGTACTAGACAAGCTCGCCACTGCGCCTCGGTTCAGTGCTGCGCCCTTCGAGTGGACCGCGGGATGGCACGAAACGGCCGACCGTACGACAGGCTTCTTCGTCGGACGATCCGTCGTGCCCGATTCCCTGGACGACGTGATCCTGCAGGGCCCGCACCTCACTGTAGCGAACCCATTCGCTCGCCAGCCGAACGAGAACGCCCGCAACCGGCAAGACACAACTCCTTGGGATCTGGAGACCCTGGCGGAACGACCGATTCCGCGGACGAACTACCAGCGGGCGAAGCCAGCGTCTGAATATCTCGCGGGGTACCCGCGATGGGATGGCACGCCCGCCAACCGGTTCTGGCGCCTCGCGTGGCGAGCAATGGCCGACCCCTCAACGGTACGGACGGTCCACGCGGCACTGTTGCCTCCGGGCCCCATGCATGTCCTTAGCTTGTTCAGCCTCACGGCCCGGCCGATTGACCTGGCGCTTGCCGCTGGGATGTGGGCTTCGCTGCCTGTCGATTTCCTTGCAAAGGTAACAGGGAAGGCGAACCTCAAGATTGACGACGTATCGCGCTTTCCGCACCCCCGCGACCACGTCTGCGTCCCCGAGCTGATTCTGCGGGCCCTCCGCCTCAACTGCCTCACCGCGGACTACGCGCCGCTGTGGGAGGAACTGGTTGACGAGAACTGGAAGGACGACGGCTGGACCCGCGAGATCCCCTCGGCCCCGCTCGGCGAGGTGACGCGCGAGTGGACCATGTCCACCCCGCTCCGCAAGGATGCCGAGCGTCGCCAGGCCCTCGTCGAGATCGACGCCCTCGCCGCCGTGATGCTCGGCATCACCGCCGAGGAACTGTGCGCGATCTACCGCACCCAGTTCGGCGTCCTGCGCAAGTACGAGCGTGTGATGCAGTTTGACACCAACGGCCGGCAGGTGCCGAAGGACGTGCTCAAGGAGTACGAGAAGCACGGCGTCCGCGCCGATCTCGGCCGGTACGAGCTGCCGTTCACGGGTGTCGACCGCGAGGCCGAGATGACGATCGCCCACGAGGAGTTCAGCCGGCGGCTGGCGGAGCGGCCCCGGCAGTAGCGGCACGCGCAGCAGCGGGACGTTCGGAACGAGGAGAGGAAAGGGTAGCGGTCGATGCTGCCGTCACTGGTCGCCGAGGACCTGCGTGCGTCGCTGGCGAGCTTCCTCGGGACCACGTTCGCGCTCGCCGACGACGACGTGCGCGCGGAGTTGGAGCGGTTCATCTCCGATCCGGATCACGGCGTGTTTCGCGGTCCCTACGTCCGGCTCCGGTTGCCGTTCCGTCCCGCCGACAACACGTGGCGGTCCTATTTGGACTGGTCGCCTGCGGGGTTCCGGCCGCACCGGCACCAGGCCGAGGCCTGGATGCGGCTGGCGTCCCGCGACCGTCTCCCGCGCCCGACGCTCGTCACCACTGGCACCGGGTCGGGCAAGACCGAGAGCTTCCTGATCCCGCTGCTCGACCACTGCCGCCGCCGGCGGCAGGCCGGGCAGGACGGGATCAAGGCGATCGTGCTCTACCCGATGAACGCGCTGGCCAACGACCAGGCACGGCGTATCGCGCGGCTCGTGCACGAGCATCGCGCGGACCTCGGGGACGTGACCGTCGGGCTCTACACCGGTGACTCCGGCAAGGGCGTCGCGATGACCGAGACATCGGTCATCGAGGACAAGCACGCCATGCGGAAGAGCCCACCGGACGTGCTGCTCACGAACTACAAGATGCTCGACATGCTGCTCCTGCGCAGCGAGGACACCCCGCTGTTCGCCAACGCGGCCGAGTCCCTGCAGTACCTGGTGCTTGACGAGTTCCACACCTACGACGGCGCGCAGGGCACCGACGTCGCCATGCTGCTGCGGCGGCTCGGCATGGCGCTCGGCGTTACGACCGACGAGCAGCCCCTCGGGGCGATCACGCCCGTCGCGACCTCGGCCACCCTCGGTGGCGGCGAGGAGGGAGGGCCGGCGCTGCGGCGGTTCGCCGAGACGGTGTTCGGAACCGAGTTCGACGAGACCTCGCTCGTCGGTGAGGACCGGCTCAGCGTCGACGAGTGGGTGACCGGCCCGCAGGGGACGATCCCGCTGCTCGACGAGGTCACCGCCGTGCTGCGGTCGTGCTCGACGCACGAGGAGCAGGTGCGTGTGGGCGCGCGGCTGTTCCTCGGCGACGCCGACCTCGATGGCGAGGCGCTCGGGGAGGCGCTACGGGCCCATCCCCTCACCCGGACACTGCTCGGGCTGACCGCGACGCCTCGCGCCCTCACCGAGGTGGCGACGAAGGCCGCGCCGGACTGGGCGGCCACCACGGAGGAACGGCAGGCCGCCGCGCGGCACGCCGTCGCGCTCTACCTCGCGCTGCTGTCCCGGGCGCGTTCGGCGGGCGACCGGCCGCTGCTCGGCGTCGACGTGCAACTGTGGATGCGCGAGGTCAGTCGCCTCCTCCGCCGGCTCAGCAGCGCGCCACGCTTCCAGTGGTACGAGGGCGCCGCCGCCGAGGACGGGACGCGCGCGCTGCCGTCGATCTACTGCCGCCACTGCGGCCGTTCCGGCTGGGGCGTGGTCGCCACCCCCGGCGGCGCGCACGAGACCGCCCCGAACGCGGTGTGGACGAAGTCCGCGACCGACGCCACCCTCGCCCGGGCCTGGATCTTCGCGCCCGGGGAGGCGGCGGAGGGATCCCCCGACGTGCGCTGGGTCGATCCCGACACGGCCGACTTCGTCCCCGGGCCGACGGGCAAGCACAGCAACGAGGTACCCCTGCTCGTCACACCCGACGCCGAGGCCGGGCGCGACCAGCAGTGCCCGTCCTGCCGGATGAAGGACGGCATCCGCTTCCTCGGCTCACGGGTCGCCACCCTGGCATCGGCCACGCTCAGCCAGCTCTTCGGGAGCCCGGATGTCGCCGCAGACGAGAAGAAGACACTCGTCTTCACCGACAGCGTGCAGGACGCCTCCCACCGCGCCGCCTTCGTCGAGAGCCGCGCCTACGCCCTGAACCTGCGCGCCCTCGTTCACCGGGCGATCGGTGACGACGGCTGCGCGCTGGACACACTCGGTGCGGCGATCGAGGCCGGCGGGCGAACCCCGGGCGAGCGCTACGCGATGCTCCCGCCGGACCTGCGCGAGCACGAGACGTTCCGCAGGTACTGGACCGACAAGCCCGCGGACCGGGTCCGCCGCGCAGTCGGCAAACGGATGTCCTTCGCCGCCGCCCTGGAGTTCGGCCTCTCCTCCCGGACGGGCCGCACGCTGGAGCTCACCGGTGCGGCGACGGCGTACGTCCACGTCGACGACCTCGACGCCGCGGTCCGTTCCGCCCTCGACGCGGTGGCCCGCCAGGACGTGCAGCTCACGCTCGACGGCGCCGGACCGCAGCGGACCACGGCCTGGGCACGCGGTCTGCTGGAGCGCGTGCGGATCCAGGGCGGGATCGCGCACCCCTGGCTCAGCCGTTACGCCTCGACCGACGATCGGTACAGCATCTGGGGCGGTCGGCCCCGCCGTGAGGGCATGCCCGCATTTCCCCGCGGCCGCGCGGCGCCGGCGTTCCCGACCACGGCCCGGCACACGAAGGATCTCGACACGGTGCTGGGGACGCGGAGCTGGTACTCGACCTGGACGGCACGGGTGCTCGGCGTCCCGACGGTCGACGCCCACCGCTACGTCCTCGCGCTCTTCAACGCCCTGGTCTCCGACGGGGCGCTCACGACGCTGGACGGGCCGAACGGCAGTGTCGTGTGGCAGATCCCCCCGCTGCGGGTGCACATCGCTCGCACCTCCGGCACGCCGGTGCACCTGCGGTGCTCGGTGTGCGCGACCCGCCTGCCCGGTCCCGCGCTCGTGATCGAGCAGCTCACCGGCGCACCCTGCCAGCGGGACCGCTGCCCCGGCACCTACGGCGTCGAGTCCGCGGGCCACGACTACTACCGCGACCTCTACCGGGCGGGCGAGGTCCGCCGCATCATCGCACGCGAGCACACCTCATTGCTCCCGGCCGACGAGCGCGTGCTGCTGGAGAACAGCTTCAAGGGCGGGGACGGTCCGGACGCGCCCAACGTCCTCACCTGCACGCCGACGCTCGAACTCGGCATCGACATCGGCGACCTCTCGACGGTCGCGTTGACCTCGCTGCCCCGGTCGACCGCGTCGTACCTGCAGCGCGTCGGGCGTGCGGGGCGCCTCACCGGCAACGCGCTCGTCGTGTCGCTGCTGCCGGCCCGCCCCCTGGAGCTGCAGCGGCTCGCGAACCCGCTCACGATGATCGCGGGCGACGTCGTGCCGCCCGCGTGCTACCTGGACGCGACCGAGATCCTGCGCCGCCAGTACCTCGCCTCGCTGGTCGACCGGCACGCCCGCTCCGCCAACCCGATGCCCACTCGGCTGGCGAAGGACGTGTTCGCCCACGGTCTGACCCCGTCGTCCTGGCTCGGCAGGCTCGTCGCCGACGCCCGCGCCCACGCGCAGACCTACGTCGACGAGTTCCTCCGCGGCTTCGGGGATGCGGTGTCCAAGGACAGCGCCGCCGAGCTGCGGAAGTGGGCGGGCGACGGCGAGAGCAACGGCGAGCCGCCCGGGCTGGAGCGCGAGGTCGAGGCCGCGGTCGCGTCCTGGGTCGAGGAGGGTGAGGAGCTGGCCGCGCGCCTCGCCGCTCTGCAGGCCGAGATCGCGGCGATGCAGGCCCTCCCCTCGCTCGACGACGCCGGGCACCGCGACCTGCGGCGGCTGTTCGGCGAGCTGGGCGCGGCACGCGCGGCGCGGACGGAGCGTGAGCGCACCTACTGGATCAGCGCCCTGGAGGCGAAGGGGCTCCTACCCAACTACGCGCTGCTCGACGACTCGACGCGGCTCGATGTCAGTCTGTGGTGGACGGACGAGGAGACCGGCGCGCACGAGTCCAGCGACGACCAGTACGTGCGGGGCAGTCGGACCGCGCTCTCCGAGCTCGCACCCGGGGCGACCTTCTACGTGCGTGGCACGTCCGTGGAGATCGACGGGATCGACCTCGGAACGAGCCGCAACCCGGCAACGGTGAAACGGCGGTTCTGCCCCGCCTGCGGATGGTCGCGCCAGATCGACCCCGGTCCCCCCGTGACGTCGTGCCCCCGATGCGGTGCGTCGGGGGCCGCCGACGCCGGTCAGGTGCTGACGACGTTGCCGTTCCGGCGTGCCTCCGCGTACTCCTCGCGGGAGATGGCCATGCGGGACGAGGACGGCGACGACCGGCGCCGCACGCGCTTCACCGTCGTCACGACCGTCGACGCCGACGCTGGCGACATCACCTCGGCGTGGGAGCTGGCCGAGTACCCGTTCGGTGTGGAGGTCCTGCGGTCGGCCGACATCCGCTGGATCAACCTCGGCCCGACCGAACGCGGCGGGTCGGCCGCGTCCATCGCCGGGCGCGAGGCGGCCGCTCCCCTCTTCCAGGCGTGCAAGCACTGCGGGGTGGTGCCGGCTGCGCAGCGGGGGGTCCGGGACCGCGCGGAGGCCCGCCACCGCGGGTGGTGCCGGCAGCGGCGGGATCCGGACCCGGACGGCTGGACGACCGTGGCGCTCACCCACGAACTGCGGACCCAGGCCGTGCGGCTGCTCGTCCCGCCGATCGTCGTCGCGGACTCCACGGTGCGGACGTCGTTCCGGGCCGCGCTGCTCCTGGGCCTGCGGCAGGTACTGGGCGGGGATCCCGAGCACCTCGACGTCGTCGAGGCCGCCGACCCGGTGCCGGGCAGCAGCGAGCGCTGGGTCATGGTGCTGCACGACCTCGTGCCTGGCGGCACCGGCTACCTCGGCCGGTTCGAGGACCCGCAGGAGGTCCGCGAGCTGCTGGAGGCGGCGCTCCGCGTGCTGGAGAACTGTGAGTGCCGGTCCGAGAACCTGGCCGCGTGCCACCGCTGCCTGCTCCCGCACGTCCCGCCGGCCACCGCGCCGGACGCCCGGCGCGACACCGCGATCGGCCTAATCGGACAGATCCTGCACGACTGGGAGCCGCGCCCGATCGAGACGATCAAGCGGATCGTCGTGGGCTCGCACGACACTCCCATCGAGATGCGCTTCCGCGCGCTGCTGATCCGGTGGGCGAAGACCAAGGGGGCGGCCGTCACCACCCGGGCGACGTCCGGGGGCGACAGCGCGAAGATCGTGTTCCCGCAGGGGCTGGGCGACCGGCAGTGGTCGCTAACCCCGCAGGTGAAGCTCGGCGGCGTTCAGCCGGACTTCGTGCTCGACTGCCACGACCCCGCGGTGCCGCGGATCGCGATCTTCTGTGACGGCCAGCGGTACCACAGCTCCGCGCAGGTCAACCGGCTCGCGGACGACGCGGGCAAGCGCGCCAGCCTGCACGACCAGGACTATGTGGTCTGGGCCGTGACGCACCACGACCTGGACGCTTTCGCCGCCGCCCTCGACGGCGAGGCCGCGGAACGGCCGGGCTGGATTACGGAGTCGCTGCGGTCCGTCTTCGTGCAGTTGCTGCACAAGCTCGCCACCCCCGGCAGTGTCAGGGCCGAGGTCCTTCAGCGCGACGCGGTCTCGATGCTCACCGAGTTCCTGATGAGCCCGACTCGCGGCGCGTGGACGACTCCCGCTCATGCGCTGGCGCTCGCCCACTGCGCGGGTGCCGATCTCACGAAGATCGACGCGACCGGGATCCCGACACTCCTCGCAGCGGAGATCACGGGCAACGCCGTCGAGCCGCCTGCCGGGAAGATCCCCGTAGTGCGCACCCGCAGTGCCCGCGGAGCGGTGCTCGTGCTGGAACGGCGGGCCCTGACGGACATCCGCGTGTGGGCCGGCGTCGACGACCGGGACGAGGTCGTCGGCAGCCCGGCGCAGGTGGAGGCCTGGCGGGACTGGCTGGCGCTGAGCAACATCTTCCAGTTCCTCGAACCCGGCCGGTTCGCGGCGCACACGGCGACGACCGCCGTCGAGGCCCCCGTTCCGGCCACGGGTGAAGCCTCGATTCCCCCGGACTGGCAGGCGATTGCCGACACCTGGGACGGCGCGGGCCGCAATCTGGTCCTGGCGCTCGCGGCGGCAGGTGTCCCCGTGCCGGAATCCGGTTTGGAGGTCGCGGACGGCGACTACCAGATCGACCTGGCCTGGCCGCAGCAGCGGATCGCCATCGTGGTCGAGGGCGACGACGACGAACTCGGCGACTGGCTGCGCACGAACGGCTGGACGGTGCTGGACCCGGACGAGCAGGCCGTGCGCGCCGCGTTCACGGCAGCAGGAGGTAGCTGATGGGCGTCATCATGTCCAAGGAGTTCCACCGGGCGATCGACGTCGACGGCTCGCTCAAGTCCAAGGCGTGGGACTTCCTCACCAAACTCACCCAGAACGCGGACCTCACCGGCCTGGACCTCAAGATTCCGCAGAAGGCGGCAGACCGCCGTGTCCGCACAGCACGGGTCGACCTCAACCACCGTGCGGTGCTGTTCGCCGTCGGTGACGGCCCGGAACCGATGTGGCTGCTCGCCGCGATCAAGCCGCACGACGCCGCCTACGCGGAGGCGGAGACGCTCAAGCTGGAGGTCAACCCCGCTAACGGCGCGATGGAGGTCCTGCGGACGCAGGCCATCCAGGAGAAGGTCGCTGTGTTCCGCGAGCGCCCGGCCGCTGTGGAAGCACCCCAGGTGCTGCCGTTCACGCCCGCCGAGCTCGCCGATCTCGGGATCAACGCCGAGGTGGCGGAACAGGCCGTTCGGCTCACGAGCGAGGACGAGATTCTCGACCTCGCCGCCGACCTCCCGGAATGGCAGCAGCAGGTACTGCTCGACCTGGCGACGGGAACGTCCCTGGACGACGTGCGGTCCACCTACGAGCTGGAGAAGCCCGAGACCGGGGACGACCCCGTCGCCGCGATCCAGCGTCCGACCACGCGGATGCAGTTCGTCTACCTCGACTCCGACGACGAGCTCCGGCGGATGCTGGAGGGCGACTTCGTGGCCTGGCGGACCTACCTGCATCCGAAGCAGCGTTCGATCGCCTACCGCGACACCTTCAACGGCCCGTACCGGCTGGCCGGGGGCGCCGGCACCGGTAAGACCGTCGTTGCCCTGCACCGCGCCGCGCACCTCGCGCGCCGGCCTGGAGCCCGCGTGCTGCTCTGCACGTTCACGCGGAACCTCGCCGCCAACCTCGCCGTGGACATCCGGAGCCTCCTCGACCAGGCGGAACTTCCGCGGGTGGAGGTCAGCGGGGTGGACCAGATGGTGCGCGAGGTCGTGCAGGCCGTCGACGGCCAGGTCGGCCAGGTCCTCGGCGACCGCGAGCAGGAGGCGCTCTGGGAGGAGGCCGTGCAGACGAGCGCCGTCCCCGCCGAGCTCGCCCCGCACCTGACGCCGGCGTTCCTCGGCAGCGAGTACCGCACCGTGATCCTCGCGATGCCCGGACACACCCGTGAGGCGTACCTGCGGGCGAAACGAACCGGCCGCGGGGTCCGCCTGAACCGGGTGCAGCGGGCCGCAGTGTGGAAGGTCGTCGAGGCCTTCGAACGCGGCGTCGAGACGCAGGGGCGCGCTACGTTCGACACGCTGGCTGCCCGGGCGGCGCAGATCCTCGAGGACCCGGAGCTGCGCGAGCGAGCGCCGCGCTACGACCACGTCGTCGTCGACGAGGGGCAGGACTTGCACGCGGGCCACTGGCGGGTGCTGCGCGGCCTGGTGAACTCCGGTCCCAACGACATGTTCATCTGCGAGGACAGCCACCAGCGGATCTACGGCGAGCGGCTGGTTCTCAGCCGCTTCGGCATCCAGACCCGGGGCCGGTCGCGCCGCCTGACCCTCAACTACCGCACGTCGCGGCAGAACCTGGCGTTCGCGCTCGGGGTCATCGCCGGCGAAGCGATCGTTGACCTGGACGGGGACGAGGAGACCGTCGCCGGGTACCACTCCGCCTTCACCGGCCCCGCCCCCGTCACGCGCGGTTTCACGAACGTCGCGGACGAGACGCGGTTCGTCGTCGAGACCGTGCGGAACTGGCTGGCGCAGGGCGTCGCGGCCGCGTCGATCGCGATCCTCGCCCGCCGCTCGCCCGAGCAGGAACGCGTCCGTATCGCGCTGCAGGACGCCGGGGTGCCGGTCGAGCTGCTGCAGCGCGACGGGCCCGGAAACGCGGAGGCGGTGAAGATCGCCTCGATGCACCGAGCCAAGGGCACCGAGTTCTCGCGGGTGGTCGTGATCGGTGCCGAGGCGAGGATCGTCCCGCTCGACTTCGTCTTCGAGGGCGTGCCGACCGCCGAGCACACGGCCGTGCGGGCCCGGGAACGCTCGCTGTTCTACGTGGCGTGCAGCCGGGCCCGCGACGAGCTGATCGTCACGTGGTCGGGGATGCCGAGCCCGTTCCTGCCGCTCCCGGCGGCGTGAGGCGACGGAGGGCGGCCTCCACCATCTCGGCATCGTCGTCGAAGCCGATGGGGCTGTGCAGGTCATTCTCCTCGTCGTCGGTCTGCACGAAGTAGCGCACGGCCTCGGACAGGATGGCGCGCTGGCCGTCGTCCAGATCGGCCCAGCCCGTTACCGCGCGCCGAAGCTGGAGGTGCAGGTGCTCTGCCTGAGCGACGTCAACGAATTCGTTGTCGTCGGCGGCTCGGCGCACTTCAGCAAGGTGACGCTCCAGCTGGGCGATCAGCGCCTCGGGGGTGTTCATGCCGAGACCACGGCACGGAACCACCTGAGCTGCTCGACGAGCGCCTCTCGGGCCGCCTGCAACGCCAGCACCTGCAGAGGGAAGCTCGGACGCAGCTCGATCTTCGCCGCGGGCAGATCGACGCCAGCGACCGTGCTGAGCCGCTGGCGCAGCTGCTCCCGCAGCGCGGGGTCGTCAAACGGCGGGCGGCGAGCGAGGTGCTGGAACACCACCTCGCATCGCCCGCTGGGATAGATGGTCAAAGGCCAGATGGCTGGGCGTGATCCGTCCCCGTTGGTGGACATCAGGAAGCACGACGTCTCGTCACCGAAGCCGAAGTCGAGATGCCCGCCCAGTTCGGCCCACTCCCTGATGAGGTCGCGGACGCCGTCGGCGATCGTCGGCCCCTGAAACTCACCGAGCTGTGCGAAGAATTTCTCTTCCCGATGGCCCTCATCGGTGCTCGAGGCGCGGGCCGATTCCTCGACGTCGACGGCAAGGAGGTGGGCGAGCTCGGCGGTCGTCATCCTCTGGTTCGGGTTCGCCCGCCCATGCTCGTCGAACGTCACGCCCTCTTCGCGAAGCAGATCCATGG
Organism: Pseudonocardia mahuensis; assembly: GCF_018531475.1. GTDB lineage: Bacteria > Actinomycetota > Actinomycetes > Mycobacteriales > Pseudonocardiaceae > Pseudonocardia. The sequence goes on along the minus strand of NZ_JAHDTG010000094.1, from coordinate 484 downwards.
GGTCGATGGCAGTCGCCGGATCCAGCCAACGGAAATTCGGCGAGAGCGTGCCATCTGCGCGCAGAACCCGGTGAGCGTTCGGGACCGGGTGGTTGGCCAGCCGATCGCCGACGGCAACCGGGTGGCTGCCGATGAGTGCTGCTACGTCACCGTAAGTCGTCCACGCCCCGACTGGGAGCTCGGTGAGTGCCTGGTCGAGCAGTTTCCATCGGCCGCTCTCCGGCTTCGGCCGCTCCAGACGCACCGGCCCCGGCCATAGTGAGACCGCCCTTTCCGCGAGCCGAGCCGCCCGGTCGAGGATCTCCGGGCGGCCCCACCGTTGAAGCACAGCGATTTCCTGGTTCATGGCCACACCACTGAGGTGATCTCAGCAAGAAGGCCGTAGTTGGGGCTGTTCGAGAAGAGTCAGAACGAGCGCGGCCTTGACGTAGCTGCCGATTCGGCGGGGGCTGGCGGTGATGCGTCGCAGCGCCCGCCAGCGGCC
>NZ_JAHDTG010000093.1 GCF_018531475.1 Pseudonocardia mahuensis | reverse complement strand
AACAGCACCGTGCGGTCGCGACCCGTTACGACAAACTCGCCGTCCGCTACCAGGCCACCGTGCACGTCGCCACGATCAACATCTGGCTCCGTGCCCTCGCCAGCACCACTTCCTAAACACGGCCTAGCAGACGTCCCAGGCGGTGACGATGTCGTCCGCGGTGAGGTGCACGGACCGGTTGCGCAGCGCGATCCCTTCCGCCACCCGGGCGACCCCGAGATCGCCCACCGCCTCCGTCCCGGCGCCGATGATCTTCGGGGCGGTGCCGACGACAACCCGGTCGACCAGTCCGGCGCTCAGTAGTGAGGTGATCACCCGGGCGCCCCCCTCGACCAGCAGGCTCCGCACACCACACTCGCGCAGCACCCGCAGCCCGGCCACGAGGTCCACGCCGCCCGGTCCCGGCGGCAGTACCTGGATCCCCGCGCCCGTCTCCCGCAGTCGCTCCCGATCGCCCTCGGTGGCACGGTCGGTGGTGAGCACGACGGTCACCGGGTCCCCGTCGAGCAGCAGGGCATTCGACGGGGTCCGCAGCGTGGAGTCGAGGACGACCCGCAGCGGCGACGCGCCGGGGACGAGACGGACGGTCAGCCGAGGATCGTCCCGCAGCACCGTCCCCACACCGACCATCACCGCGTCGCAGGCCGCCCGCAGCGCGTGCGAGACGGCGCGCTCCTCCTCACCACTGATCCATTTCGAGTCGCCGTTGGCGGTCGCGATCCGCCCGTCGAGGGTCTGGGCGTACTTCAGGACGACATAGGGACGATCGGCCGGCGGGTCGACGTCACCGAGCAGGCGGACGGCGTCCGGTGGTGGCGACGGCGCCGGTTCCAGTTCCTCCCCGGCCGTCTCGAGGTGACCGAGCCGCCGCTCCTTGGTGTCGAGGTAGCCGACGTTGCGGCTGTGCGCCGCCGTCCTCAGAGGCTCCGTCCCCGCCACCGTGATCCCTGCCTCGCGAAGGCCGCGCACCTTGTCCTGGTTATTCGTCAGCAGCCGCACCGAGCCGATGCCGAGAGCGTGCAGTACCGCGGCGGCGGCGTCATAGCGGCGGCCGTCGACCGGGAGCCCGAGCCGCAGGTTGGCGTCCACGGTGTCGGCACCATCGTCCTGCTCGACGTGCGCCTGCAGCTTGTTGACCAGCCCCACGCCGCGCCCCTCGTGCCCGGTGGCGTAGAGCAGCAGGCCGCGCCCCTCGGCCGCGATCCGGCGCAGCGCGAGACGGAGCTGGACTCCGCACTCGCAGCGCAACGAACCGAGCGCGTCACCGGTCAGGCACTCCGAGTGCAACCGGGTCAGCGCCGCGCCCCCGCCCACCAGTTCGCCCTTGGCCAGCGCCAGGTACACCGGTCCGGTGTGCACCTCGAAGGCCGTCGCCTGGAACTCACCGAACTGCGTCGGCAGTTCCACCTGGACCAACTCGCGCACGCCGTTCACCTAGGCTCCTCTCTTCGAGACCTGAGGTGGGCTCGCTCCCGAGTAAACCGAGGGCTTGCGACCGCGGGCAAGGGCGGACGCGGTCGACGGCATGATCGGAGGCGCCACACTGCGCGCCGTGGCCCGGTAGCGGGTCAGCGGGCCGCCCGGTCGCTTCCATTGACGGGGCCCACGTCGTTGAAGGCGAGCAGCAGCGGGAGCGGGCCGCTGGTGTCGATCCGACACACCGCGGCGTCGGCCAGGAACATCCGCCAGGCCACCTCGTCGCCGACCCCCAACGCCCAGGTGACCGCAGCCTTGATCGGGGAGACGTGGCTGACCACCACCACGTCGGCGCGTGCGGCGTCGTCGGCCAGTTCCACGCAGGCCTGCCGCACCCGGGTACAGACCGCCGCGACGGACTCGCCGCCGGCCGGCACGAAGTCCGGGTCCTGCCGCCACGTCCGCCACGACTGCTCGCCCAGCGCGGTCGCCGGCCGGCCATCCAGGTCGCCGTAGTCCATCTCGATCCAACGCGGGTCCACCTCCACATCCTCGGCATCCGTGGCGCCTGGGGCGGCGCCGGCGAGCACGGCGGCGGTTTGACGTGCGCGCATCAGCGGGCTGGACACGATGCGAGCCGCACGCGGAAGGGCCGCGGCCAGGGCACGCGCCTGGCGATAACCGGTCTCGGTCAGCGGCGGGTCGGCCCGGCCGAGCAGCAACCCGCGGGCGTTGGCGGCCGTTTGCCCATGCCGGACGAGGATCAGCACCCCCGCCAGGTTAGTGGTCGGCGGGACCCGCCACTGCCGCGCCGCAGCAGCACCCCGACGCCGGGAAGGCAGGCGATCAGGCTGAGCACCCCGTACACCACGGCGGTGGTGAGCCCTTGCGTCGCGCCGAGCCCCGCCGCACCGAACGCGATCGCGGTGACGGCCTCCCGGGGTCCCCAGCCACCGATGTTGATCGGCAGTCCCATCACGAGCAGCCCCAGCACCAGCAGCGGGAGCAGCTCGCCGACCGTGGCCTGCGATCCCGCGGCCCGCGCGGCGACGACGAAGAGCGCGAGGTACCCGGCCAGTGCAGCCACGGACAGCAGGACCACCCCCGGCCAGGTGTCGCGGGAGAGCACGCCGGTGCGGCCGTCCGCGAGGCCCGTCCGCAGCGCGTTGCGGATCCCCGACGCGCGCCGCCCGCGCAGGGTCCAGGCCCCGAGCGCGACGACGGCGGCCAGGACAGCAGTCATCCCGGCAGTGGCCTCGCGGCCGGGGATCAGGTCGCCGGCCGCGGCCGCGAGCGGGGTCGGCTGGGCGAGCAGCACACCCACCCCGGCGACCATCAGGACCACCTGGCCGGCGACCCGTTCGAGCACCACCGCGCGGACGCCCCGACCGACGTCGCCGGCCCGCCGGCCGTGGCTCACCGCACGGTGCACGTCGCCGAGCACACCCGCCGGCAGCACCGAGTTGAGGAACAGCGCCCGGTAGCAGTCCGCCACCGCCACCGTCAACGGCAACCGCAGGCCGAGGCTGCGCGCCACGAGGCACCATCGCCATGCGCTGAACACCGTGGTCAGCAGGCCGATGCCGAGCGCGGCGAGCACCGATCCGGTCTCGATCGCCCGCAGCCCGTCAACGAAGGCGCCGGTGCCGAGGTGCACCACGAGCCCGGCGAGGATGCCGACGCCGACGAGCACCCGCAGAAGGGGCCAGAGCCTTCGCATCACGATGCACTCGCCGGGAGCGCGAGCACGTCGACGTGGCCGACAACGACCCGCAGCTCACCGGCAGTGCAGGCGTCGAGCCTGCGGCGCAGGTAGGCCCCCGCGTACCGCTCGAGGTCCGGCTGCTGCTCGCACGCGGCGCCGATCCAGCCCCGCAGCCACTCCTCCGCCAGCTCGGCACCGCCGGCTCGCCCGGCACCCTCGGCCCCGCCGGCACCGAGACGCCACGGGCTGGGCCGGGTCTCCACCGCCGCGCCCCGCTCGGCGAACGCGTCGACGGCGGCGGGGCCGGCGTCCGGCCCGAGCAGCCGCCGGCCGCCCGTGCACCGCCGTTGATGGGCGTCGAAGGCGGCCGTGAAGTCGCCGTCGAGTGGATCGGAAGGAGTGATCTCCACGCGGCCGATGACCGTCAGCGTCAGCAGCGCAGCGCATCCGGCCTCGACGCACGCGATGACGAGCCCGTCCAGCTCCTCGGAGGTGAGCAGGTCCAGCAGGGCGGACGCGGTGACCAGCGACGTCCCGGCGATCTCCGCGGCGCGCAGGTCGGTGACATCCCCCTCCTGCGCCTGCGCGGTGACCGGAGCGCCGTCGGCGGCCACGGCCGGCATGCCCGCGCCCGCGCGGGCGAGCAGCCCGGGATCGCGGTCGTGCAGGATCCAGCGCTGCGGGCCGGGCAGCCGTCCGGCGAGCCAGCGTCCCATCGAGCCGGTGCCGCAGCCGAGGTCCCTGATCACCACCGGAGCACCGGGCTCCAGGTGGGCCCGGACGAACTCGACCAGCTCCGGTGCCCGGGCCGAGGCGTCGGCGCCCTCCCGCAACGCCAGCCAGTCCGGCGCGCACACGGGCGATCCGGGCACGCTCAGCCTGGCGTCCCATGGTGATGGGCGCTCCGCCGGCGCTACGCGCCGGGCAGCCCTTCCAGCACTCCGGCCAGGCATCGTGCCGTCACCTCCCACCCGTCCAGCGTGCCGCGCCGCGCCCTCGCTGCGCGGCGCAGTCCCTCCCGGAGCGCCGGCTCGCCCAGCCAGCGGCGCAGGGCTGCGGCGAGTGCCGTGACGTCGTCCGGGGGCACCAGGATCCCCGGCACGGAGGCGTCCGGGTCGTGGCCGAGGGTCTCCGGCACCCCGCCGACGGCCGCCGCGAGCACCGGGATCCCACGAGCCAGCGCTTCGGTCACGACCATCCCGTAGGACTCGGCGCGGGACGGCAGCACGAGGAGGTCGGCCGCCGCGTACGCCGTGGCGAGCTGCGCGCCCGTCCGCGGACCCCCGAGCTGTACCCGTTCACCGAGCCCGTGACGCTCGATCGCGCACCGGAGGGCAGCGGCGTACGCGGAATCGCGGCGCAGCGGCCCGACGAGATCGCAGCGCAGGGACAGGTCGGCCGTGTCGGCGATGGCTGCGAGGGCCTCGACGAGCAGGTCCTGACCCTTGGTCGGGGTGACCGACCCGACGCACAGCAGGTGGGTCGCCCCGTCGGTGCCGGGGGCGAGCGGCGCAGGATCGGCGCCGGGCGTGGCGACGTGTACCCGCTCGGCGCCGAGCCCATGATGCGTGACGAGCCGGCGCGCCGCCCACGGGCTGGTGGCCACGACCGCGCTCGCGGCGTGCAGGGTCTCCCGCTCGAGGGCGGCCAGCTCCGCCGCGGGCGCGGGCGCCGGCCCCGCCTCGTCCCCGAGGGGCAGGTGTACCAGAATGACGAGCCGCAGCCGGCGCGCCGCCGCGACGACGACGTCCGGGACGCCGCAGGCCACGAGCCCGTCGACCAGCACGACGGCGCCGTCGGGCACGGCGGAGAGGGCGCGGGCCAGCGCCGCGCGGGCGGCGGTGCCGGGTCGGGGCCACGTCCCGGCGACGGCGAGCTCGTGCACCCGCCAGCCGGTGGCCGGCAAGTCGCGGCAGACGCGGCGGTCGTACGCGTTGCCTCCGCTCGGCACGGCGACGTCGTCGATGTCACCCGGCACGACGACGTGCACCGAGCGCCTGCCCGCGGACCGGGCGGCCGTTCTCAAAGCGAGCGCTCGTAGCTCGCCCGGGCGACGTGCGACTCGTGCAGCACGACGGTGATCCCGGCCAGGTCGCGGGCCCCTTCGCCCAGCGCGCCCGCGTGCACCTTCTCGGCGAGCCGATCGGCGATGACCTTGGCGAGGAACTCCGTGGACGTGTTGACGCCGGCGAAGGCAGGTTCGTCGTCGAGGTTGCGGTAGTTGAGGTCGGCCAGCACTGCGCCGAGCTCCTGGGTGGCCAGCCCGATGTCGACGACGATGTTGTCGGCGTCGAGATCGGCACGGCGGAACGTCGCATCCACCACGTACGTTGCGCCGTGCAGCCGCTGCGCCGGGCCGAAGACCTCTCCCCGGAAACTGTGAGCGATCATGACGTGATCGCGAACGGTGATGCTGAACAAGACCGACCTCCCGGCGATGCCTACCCCTGCTCATAGACGACACGGACGCACAGTGCGGGAAGTTCACCGCCGGCGAGACGGGGCATCAGCCGGGGCAGGTCGTCGAAGCGGCTCTCGCCGGTTATCAGCGCGTCGAACGCCGGGTCGGCGAGCAGGCGCAGTGCCAGCGCCAGCCGATCGGCGAAGCTGCGACGCGCGCGCCGGGCCGGTGCGACCGTGCCCACCTGGCTGCTGCGCACCACCAGGCGGCGCGAGTGAAAGGACTCGCCGAGCGGCACGCTGACCCGCCGGTCGCCGTACCAGCTCAACTCGATGACCTCGCCCTCGTCGGCGAGCAGCTCGAGCGATCGCGCGAGCCCCGCGTCCGTGGCGCTGGCGTGCACCACCAGGTCGCACTCCCCCGCGGCCTGCTCGGGTAAGGCGAATCCGACGCCGAGCGCCTCGGCGACGGCTGCGCGCGCGGGGTCGATGTCGACCAGCTCGACCCTGACCCCGGGGAAGCGGGCGAGCACCGCGGCGACGCTGCAGCCGACCATCCCGGCCCCGACGACGGCGATCCGGTCGCCGACCAGCGGGGCCGCATCCCACAGCGCGTTCACCGCGGTCTCGACGGTCCCGGCGAGCACCGCGCGCTCAGGCGGCACCCCGTCGGGGACCGGCGTCACCGCGGCGGCCGGCACCACGTAGCGGGTCTGATGTGGATAGAGGCAGAAGACGGCACGGCCGAGCAGCGCAGGTGGCCCATGCTCGACCACCCCCACATTGAGATAGCCGTACTTGACCGGCCCGGGGAACTCGCCGTCCTGGAAGGGCGCCCGCATCACCGCGAACTGGCTCTCCGGCACACCGCCGCGGAAGACGAGGGCCTCAGTGCCGCGGCTCACCCCCGAGCACAGCGTGCGGACCACCACCTCACCGGAACTGGGCCGGGGCATGACGACCGGACGGATCTCGCCCTCGCCCGGAGCGCGGACCCAGAAGGCGCGGGCGATGCCATCCACGCAATCCCTCCAACTCGCGGTGAACCCCCGCCGCGTCGGATCCGCGCCGAGAAGGTGCATACGGGCCTCGATGATGACCCTAACCCGGCGAGCAACAAGGCCAGGTGGTCCGGCTCGACCGGGTCGGCGCCGTCGGGCCGGCGTCCGGCGCGGGCGTCCTCGTCCAGCCTGCCCGTGATCTCCACCACCTCAGATCCGCCGTCGAGGATGGAGCGGACGGCGCGCGGCGGCCGGGCAGGACCGCGGCACATGTCCCAGAGTCGGCGGTGCCGTCATCCCGGACCGTCACATTGCTCGCATCCTCGAGGCGACCAAGGACAACGATGGCCGATCACCCGGTCGGACATCGTCCACGCCGTTCGCCCGGCACAACTGTCAAGAATCCGCACAGTCGTGCGGACGTGACCCCGGTCATGATTCGGGGCATCCGGACGGCCGGCCCCGGCACGCCGCCGCCGATCGACGACGATCAGGAGCACCTGTGAGCAGACTGCGCTTCGGCACCTTCCTCGCCCCGTTCCACGCCCCCGGGCAGAACCCGACGCTGGCGATGCAGCGCGACCTCGAGCTCGTTGCGCACCTCGACGCGCTGGGCTACGACGAGGCGTGGATCGGTGAGCACCACTCGGCGGGCAGCGAGATCATCGCCTCTCCGGAGATCTTCATCGCGGCCGCCGCGGAGCGGACGCGGAACATCAAGCTGGGCACCGGGGTCACGTCGATCTCCTACCACAACCCGCTGTGGGTGGCGGACCGGATGGTCATGCTCGACCACCTGACCCGGGGCCGGTCGATGCTGGGCGTCGGCCCGGGCTCGCTGCCTACCGACTCGGCGATGATCGGGCTGAACCCGACCGACACCCGCGAGCTGCTCGACATCAACATCGACATCATCATGCGGCTGCTGCGCGGCGAGGTCGTCACGCAGCAGACCCCGACGCACAACCTGGTCGAGGCCCAGCTGCAGCTGCGGCCCTACACCGACCCGTGCTTCGACATCGCGGTCGCCGCCGTTGCCTCGCCGACGGGCCCCCGCCTCGCCGGACAGCACGGCACCGGCCTGCTGTCGATCGGTGCGACGCTCACCCAGGACGGGTTCGACGCGCTCGCGCACCACTGGAACGTCGTGGAGGAGCGGGCCGCGCACTACGGGCAGCCGACTCCGGACCGCTCCGGCTGGCGGCTGGTGGGCCTCATGCACATCGCCGAGACCCGCGAGCAGGCCTACCGCGAGGTCGAGTTCGGCATCGCGCACTGGTTCAACTACTTCCAGAAGGTGGCCGCGTTCCCGCAGATGGCCGTCGGCGACAGCGCCGACGTCAAGGGGATGATCGATTTCATCAACGAGGCCGGCATCGGCGCCATCGGCACCGTCGAGGACGCCAAGGCGCAGGTGCAGAGGCTCGTCGACCAGAGCAACGGCGGCTTCGGGGCCATGCTGCTGATGGGCCACGACTGGGCCAACCCGGAGGCCACCAAGCGCTCCTACGAGCTCATCGCCCAGCAGGTGTTCCCCGAGTTCCAGGGCCAGTCCGCGGGCACGCTCGCGGCGAAGGCGCGGGCCACCGAGACCCGTGAGGCGCACGCCGCCACGCAGCTCACCGCCGTCGAGCACATGACCGCGAAGTACCAGAAGGAACTCGCGGACAAGGGCTGAGAGCGACCGGGGCCGGGCCGGCGGGCCTCGGTCGGCCCGGCCCGTCGGCGCAGGCCGGCCCGGCTCGGTCACGTCGCACCGGGCCGTGGTGGGCGCGACCCGCACCGCCCGGAAGGTGCGCGAGCGGGGGTCGTCGTGCGAACGTCGGGGTGCGTTGTGCAACGGGCGGAGGAGCGCCGATGACCATCGGGACCGCATGGGAGCAGTTCCACGCCGGGGAGGAGCCGTGCGACGTCCGCGGCGAGGTCCTCACGTCCTGGCGACGGTCGAAGTTCAGCGGCGTCGACCCCGAGTACGTCGACGTCCCCTACGTCGACACCGACCTCGACACCCACCTCACCCGGGTGGCCGTCCCGATCATGACGAAGATGGTGGAGCTGCTGGTCGGCGACAAGTCATGCCTGGCCCTGTCCGACGCCCGCGGCAGCGTCGTGTGGCGCTGGGTGTCCGAGCCGATGCTGCGCGGCACCCTCGACAAGCTCTCGGTCGCGCAGGGTTTCTGCTTCGACGAGGAGTTCGTCGGCACCAACGGCCTCGGTACCGCGCTCGAGACCGGATCGATCGCCGTGGTCCGCGGGTCCGAACACTTCGTCCACCGCTTCCACGACGTCACCTGCGTCGCCGCACCGGTCCGGCACCCGATCACCCGCCGCACCGTCGGCGCGGTCAACGTCACCTGCCGGGCCGAGCACACGAATCCGCTGCTGTCCGTGGTGGTGCTCAAGCTCGTCGACGAGGTCCAGGCGGCCCTGCTCCACACAGCCAGCGTCCGGGAGCGCCGCTTGCTCCAGGCGTTCCTCGCGGCACAGCGAGGCACGCCGGGCCCGGTGCTCACCGTCGGGGACGACGTCATCATCGCCAACCGCGCGGCCGCCGACCTGGGACTCGACCATCGGGAGATCTGGGACGAGGTGCGGTCCCTGCGCGACCTCGCCGACGGCACCCTCGTCGAGCTGCCGTCGAACCTGTCCGCCCGGCTGCAGCTGGTCCGCGACGGGACGACCACCACCGGCGCCGTCCTGACCGTCGCAGGCCCCGTTGCCGAGGCGGCACCTCGCCGTCGCGCCGTCGCCCCGCCCGACGAGCCCGAGCGGTGGGAGCGGTTGGTGGCCGATACTCGGGTGCTCGTCGCCGAGGGTCCCGTGGCCGTCCGCGGGGAGGCCGGCACCGGCAAGGCGACGCTGCTGGCCACCGTCCTGGAAGGCGCGGTGGTCATCGACGCCGCGACCTGCGCCGTCGAGGGCCTGGAGGGCTGGACGAGCCGGTTCGCCGCGCAGCTGGACCGGCCGGACAGGCCGCTGGTGCTGCAGCACGCCGAACTGCTGTCCACCGAGGCGGTGCGGGCGGCCGTGGCGCTGTTCGCCGCGCGGGCCGTCCACCCGCCGCTCGGCATCACGATCACGGTGTCGGACGCCCGCGCGGCGGACGGGCCGGAACTGATACTCGACCAGCTCGGCATCGGTACCGTCACCCTCCCGCCGCTACGCCGTCGGGTGGACGACATCGTGGGGCTCGCCCAGCGCGAGCTGCACCGGTACGGCGAGCGGCTGACGTTCGCCCTCGACGCGCAGACCGCGTTGCGCCGCTACGACTGGCCCGGGAACGTCCGCGAGCTGGCCCGGGTCGTCCGGGACGCCGCGCGGCAGGCCCGCGGGGGCGTCGTCGGGCTGAGCACGCTCCCGGCGGAGGTGCGCGCCGCGGCGGGCCGGCGGGTCCTCACGCCGCTGGAACGGGCAGAGTCCTCGGTGATAGCAGCTGTACTGCAGGAATGCGGGGGCAATAAATCCGCCGCGGCGAAGGAGCTGGGGATCTCCCGGACCGCGCTCTACGCGAAGCTCCGCAGCTACCGGCTCTGACCCCGCCTCGCTCTGCGCCGATGACGGACGAGATCGTAGGGCTGCGCGGCTGATCGCTTGTCCGATCGATGCATTCCTCGTGGTCTCCGCAGCACCGCGAACACATGCCGGACGAACCTCACGCGTGGGTCCGGTCCCGCTACCGCGGGTGACCGAGCGATCCGCGGCGCGCCGGCCAGGTAGTACCGCCCGTATTGGACATTTGGCTGCGGGGTGGACGAGGGTGAACACCGCCATCGTCGAGGACGTCGCTGGAGGCTCGGTGCGGGAGTTCGAGTACCAGGCGCTGCCCGGTCGCGTGGTGTTCGGTACCGGGGCGGCACGCACCCGGCCGGCCTCGGAGGTCACGCCGATCTGGGGACTCACCGGAAACGACCGCAAGACGACCGGGGCGGGCCCGGTGGCCCTGCTCCGCATCGTGGTCCACGACCCGGAGCTCACCGTCTCGCTGCCCGCCGACCTGTCCGCGGCCGGCGACCTCAACGGATGGCGCACTGCGTCGAGGCATTCTGGGCACCCCTGGCGCAACCCGGTCAGCGCGCTGATCGCCGAGGAGGGCATCCGGGCGCCGGCGAGCGGCCTGCACCCCAAGATCTGCCACATCCTGGGCGGCGCCTACGGCCTGCCGCACGCCCGGACGCACGCCGTCGTGCTGCCCCACGTGCTCGCGTTCAACGCTCCCGGCGCCCCGGACCCCGCCCGCCGGATCGGCCGCGCGCTGGGCGCGGCCGCCGACCCGGTGGGGGGGGCTGCACGCACTGACGTCCCGGCCCGGCATCCCCCGCGGCCTGCGCGGGCTGGGCCTGCGCGACGATCAACTCGACGAGGCCGCGGACCTGATCCAGGGCATCGTCCCGGCCGACAACCCGACGCCGGTCGACACCGCGTCGCTGCGGGCGCTGCTGCAGGCGGCGTGGGCCGGCACGGCGCAGGACCGCCCGTCCGAGACGACTCAGGAGGCACCATCGTGATCCTCGATCCCGACCAGCAGGTCGACCAGCTGACCGAGGAGCAGACCGCCCGCGAGCAGGCGGTCACCGACGAGGCGGTCGCGAGTTTCGCCGGCAGCGACTCCGCACGCCTCCGCGAGATCATGCAGAGCCTGGTGCGCCACCTGCACGCCTTCGCCCGCGACGTCCGGCTCACCCAGGCCGAGTGGGAGCGCGGCGTCGAGTTCCTCACCCGCGTCGGGCACATCACCGACGACAAGCGTCAGGAGTTCATCCTGCTCTCCGACGTTCTCGGGCTGTCCATGCTCACCGTCGGCATCAACGCCCCGGCCTCGGCCGGCGCCACCGAGTCGACGGTGTTCGGCCCGTTCTTCGTCGAGGGGGCGCCCGAGGTGCCGCTGGACGGTGACATCGCCGGCGGGGCGAAGGGCACGCCGTGCTACGTCACCGGGACGGTCCGCTCGACCGACGGGACACCGCTGCCGGGCGCCCGGATCGAGGTGTGGGAGGCCGACGAGGACGGCCTCTACGACGTGCAGTACCCCGGCGACCGCATGGCGGGCCGCGGCCGGCTGCGCGCCGGCGACTCCGGCGAGTACCGGTTCTGGTCGGTGCTGCCCTCGGCCTACGGGATCCCGGACGACGGCCCGGTGGGCGAGCTGCTCGCCGCGGCGGGCCGTGGGTCGATGCGGCCCGCGCACCTGCACTTCAAGGTCGACGCACCCGGCCACCAGACACTGATCACGCACATCTTCGTGGCCGGCGACGAGCATCTGGAACGCGACGCCGTCTTCGGCGTCAAGGACAGCCTGGTCCACGAATTCGTCCCAGAACCCCCGGGCCGGGCGCCCGACGGCTCGCAGCGCGACGAGCCGTGGAGCCGCGTCGGGTTCGACATCGTGCTCGCGCCGGCGCGGGACAACCGGGAGACATCTGCATGACCAGCGGCCCGGGCCGCGCAGCCGCTCACCGCCGCGCGGCCGGCCCCCGCCGAGCCGCGGTCGACGCGCAGAGATTCCGCCGGATATGCCCGGCACCGCTCATCGCGCCGTGTCGCGCGGTCGTCTCACCGATGGTGACGATCCCCGTGATCCGGTCGCGGTTCACTTAAGTTCGCTCACGGATCAATGACGGCACGGTCACGAAAAGGACACGGATTCCCCCGATCCGCCGGACCCCCGACCGGACGTCCTGCCGGGCCGTCGATCCGGAAGGTAGATCGTGGCTCGGCATCGCTCCCCCCGAAGCCGCGCGATCCACGAGCCGTCGGCGTCGACTCCGTCGCCGACGGCTCCCAGGACGCCGCGGCCGACCCCCGCTCCCCGCGCGACACGCCCCGGCGTGCCCACGCCCGTCCGGCGCGGCGTGGCCGTCGTCGCCGTGGCCGGCGGCGCACTCTCCCTCGTCGGCGCCGCCGCCCCCGGGCCCGGCGCCGTGACCGGGACCCCGGAGGCCGTACCCGGCGCCGGCGCGCAGACGGCTGCGCTGCTGCTCACCACCGGCACCGCGAGCACCGACGCGCCGGCGTCCCCGGCCCTGGTCGAGCAGCGCACCCTGCGACCGGTCGTCCCGGAGACCGAGATCCTCGACGCCTCGGCCCTGGTCAAGGCCGTGCAACTGGCCGAGGAGCAAGCGGCCGAAGCCCAGCGCCGGGCCGCCGAGGCCCGGGCCGAGGCCGAGCGAAAGGCCGCCGAGGCGAAGAAGGCCGCGCAGGTACGGGCGGCCGCCACCGTGTCGACCGGCGCACTGGGCTGCGGGCTGAGCACCGCGGGTCTGGGCGACGTCAAGCCCTGGGTGGAGACGGCGGCGGAGTTCCTGGGCTGCCTGTTCGGCCGGCCGTCGATGATCGGCGAGGCGAGCCGCGGCAACGCGTCGGACCACCCGTCCGGCCTCGCGCTCGACTTCATGATGCGCGGCGCCGCCGGCGACCGGCTCGCCGAGTGCGCGCTGCGCAACAAGGACGCCCTCGGCATCACGTACGTGATCTGGAAGCAGCGGATCAACTACGGCAGCGGGTGGGAGGCCATGGAGGACCGTGGCAGCGAGACCGCCAACCACTTCGACCACGTGCACATCTCGTTCGAGAAGAGCGCACCGGGCGGCCGGCCGACGACCTGCTAGGAGCGCGAGTACTCCGACGCCCGGCGCACCTGCTCGTCAGTGGGCCGCACCCCGGTGTAGAGCACGAACTGCTCCAGCGCCTGCAGCGCGACGACCTCGCTGCCGGTGATGACGCGCAGCCCGCGCTCGCGGGCGCGGCGCACCAGCGGGGTGTCCTCGGGCATCGCGACGACCTCGAACACGATCTCCGCCGCGTCCACCGCCTCGGGTGCGACCGGCAGGTCGTCGGCGGCCGGCCCGCCCGCCATCCCGACCGGCGTCGCGTTGACCAGCAGCCGCGGGCGGGCGGTGCCCAGGTCGACCTGCCAGCGGTAGCCGTACCGCTCGGCCAGCGCCCGGCCGGTGCGCTCGTTGCGCGCGACGACGACACCGTCGTCGAATCCGCGCTCGCGCAGCGCGGCGACCACGGCCTTGGCCATCCCCCCGCTGCCCAGCACGGCGAAGCCGGCGTCGGCCGGCACGTCGTGGGCGGCCAGCAACTCGACGATCGCCAGATAGTCGGTGTTGTAGGCGCGCAGGTACCCGCCGTCGTTGACGATCGTGTTCACCGAACCGATCACGCTCACCGAGGGGTCCAGCTCGTCGACGAGCGGGATGCAGTCCTCCTTGTAGGGCATCGAGACCCCGCAGCCGCGGATGCCCAGCGCCCGGATGCCGGCGACGGCGGCGGCGAGGTCGGTGGTGGTGAACGCCTTGTAGACGAAGTCCAGACCCAGCTCGGCGTAGAGGTGGTTGTGGAACCTCGTCCCGATGTTGCTCGGCCGGGCGGCGAGCGACATGCACAGCCGGGTGTCCTTGGATATCGACGGCACAGTAGAACGGTGCCATGGACGTCGTCGGCCAGATAGAGCTGCACTTCCACGGCGATGTGGTGCGCTCGGGCAACCACGTGAACCTGTCCGCGGTCCGGCTCGAGGGGGACGTCGTCTGGCTCGCCGGCGACGAGACCGCCACCGTGGAGCGACTGGTCCTCGACTCCCCGACCGCCCCGGCCCGGGCGCAGGCCCAGCTCAGCGTCCGCCTCGGCGATCTGGTCGAGCTGCCCGGGGACCCCGACGACGAGGCCGACATCGAGGGCATCGCCCGCGCCGGCGGCGACCTGTGGCTCGTCGGCTCGCACAGCCTGGTGCGCAAGCGGATCAAGCCCGGGAACTCCGAGGCCAAGGCGCTGCGCCGGCTGGCCACCGTGCGGCGGGACCCGAACCGGTTCGTCGTCGTCCGGTTGGCGGTCGAACCCGGCCCCGACGGCCGCCCCGTGCCGGTCCGCGTGGCGGGCGACGGACGCGTCAGCGCGGTGCTCGGCGCGCGCGGAGCCGAGAACCTCACCGACGTGCTCGCCGGCGACGAGCACCTCGGGCCGTTCCTGTCCATCCCGGGGAAGGACAACGGACTCGATGTCGAGGGCCTGGCCGTGCACGGGGACTCGCTGTACGTCGGGCTGCGGGGCCCGGTGTTGCGCGGCTGGGCCATGGTGCTGGAGGTGCGCCCCGTCGGGGATCCCGACGACCCGGGGCGGCTGCGGTTGGGCGCATTCCCCGACGGCACCCGCTACCGCAAGCACGTCCTGGACCTGCGCGGTCTCGGCGTGCGCGACCTGTGCCCGCACGGTGACGACCTGCTGGTGCTGGCCGGACCCACGATGTCGCTGAGCGGGCCGGTGCGGGTCCATCGGTGGCACGGGGCGGCACACACCGAGGCCCACCGGGTGGTCCGCGGTGACGAGCTCACCCTCGAGACCGAACTGCCGCACGGGGACGGGGTGGACCACGCGGAGGGGATCGCGCTGCTCCCGGGTGAGCCGCCGCGGCTACTGGTGGTCTACGACAGCCCGGCGCCCGCCCGCCGGCCCACGCCGCACACCGTCCTGGCCGACGTCGTGGCCCTGCGCTCCTGATCGCCGCTTCTGATCGCTGCCGCTGCTCCTGATCCCTGCCGCTCGTCGCGCAGAGCGTGACGGCCGACTCACCAGGAGTGACATCGTCGGCTCCATTCGTGACCGATCCGCTACGTTCCTCCCGGATCACGAGGGCTCGGCTCCCTGACGGACACGGATTTCCCCGATCCACCGGCGCCCCCCGCCGATGTCCGCCCGGGCCCGACGATCGGGAAGGCAGGTCGTGACCCGGCACCGCTCCCCCGGCGGCCGGCGCACCCCGCTCAGCACGGCCCCGGTGGCCCGCCGCCGGTCGGCCACGAGACGCGGTACGCCGCCGCTCACGCCGGCGCAGTCCGCGCTCCGCAACGGCGTGACCGCTGCCGCGGTGGCCGGCGGCTCGCTCACCCTGATCGCACCGATGATCACGCTCACGACCGCGGGCTCGGAAGCCGACGCCGCGGCCGTCGTGGCGCTCGCCTCCGACCGGAGCCGCGCCGCAGCGACGGGCGGCGGTGGGGACACGGCCGCCGTGCCCGTCGGGCACCCGGGGGCCGCGGCCGCCGACGGCGTCCGGATGATCGCCGGCATCGAGCCCGTCGCCCAGCTCGCCGATCCCGGGCCGGACCGGCTCGACGCGGACGCGCTGCTCAAGGCCGTCGGCCTGGCCGATGTGGCGCGCAAGGCCGAGGAGGAGCGTGCGGCCCGCGAGGCCGCTGCGCGGTGCGACATCGATCTCGACGGTCTCGGCCGGGTCAAGCCGTGGGTCGCCGCCGCCGCGCAGTTCCTAGGCTGCCTCTACGGGCAGCCGGACCTGATCGGCGTGGCCAGCCGGGGCCGGGTGTCCGACCATCCGACCGGGCACGCGCTGGATTTCATGGTCCGCG
The DNA here is from genome assembly GCF_018531475.1 of Pseudonocardia mahuensis. Classification (GTDB taxonomy): domain Bacteria; phylum Actinomycetota; class Actinomycetes; order Mycobacteriales; family Pseudonocardiaceae; genus Pseudonocardia. Next base: position 11,910 of record NZ_JAHDTG010000093.1, on the reverse strand, counting down.
GCGAGCGGGGCGACCGGATCGCCGAGTGCGCACTGCGCAACCAGAAGGCCCTCGGCATCACCTATGTGATCTGGGAACAGAAGATCAACTACGGCGGCGGCTGGCAGCGGATGGGGGACCGCGGCGGCGACACCGAGAACCACGTCGACCATGTGCACATCTCGTTCGCCAAGAGGCCGCCCAGTGGGACGCCCAGCGTCGAGGTCTGCGGCTGACGCCGCTCGTGCGTGGCGAGTGGCGCCGGAGCACCACTCGCCACTCACGAGGGCTACTGCCCGATCCGGCCAGGCCGGCCGCCCCGGCCCACCCGCCAGATGTTGACCACCGACGGCCGCGGCTGGCTCCCCGGGCCATCCGGCCACACCGACGCCGGTGCCTCCGGCGAGGCGCCGTCCAGGTCACCGGGGTGCTGGACGGAGATCAGCACGAAGTCGTCGGTGACCACCGGGCCGCAGCACTCCGCACCCCTGGGGACGCTGGCGAACAGCGTGGTCCGTCCGCGGGTCGATCCCTCCAGGGAGACGCCGTAGAGACCGTCGTTGATCTTCAGTGCCGCACCGGAGTCGGTGGAGATCCACAGGTTGCCGTAGGTGTCGAAGGCCAGGTTGTCCGGCGAGGTGATCGGGCTGACCTGGCTCTTGTCGTAGCCACCGAAATACGTGCTCGGGTCGGCCGGGTCCCCGCAGACCAGCAGGACCGACCAGCCGAACGTCGTCGCCGCCGCGTCCCGGCCCTGCTCGACCAGCTCGATGACGTGGCCGTGCTTGTTGCCGTTGCGCGGGTTGGCCTCGTCCGCCCCGGCCTTGCCCGCCTTGCCACGGTCGGAGTTGTTGGTCAGCGCCAGGTAGACGCTGCCGGTCCGCGGGTGGGGCTCGACGTCCTCGGGCCGGTCCATCTTCGTGGCGCCCACCTTGTCGGCGGCCTGCCGGGTGAAGACGTAGACCTCCTCGGCACTCATCTCGTCGACGAACGACGTGGTCCCCCGGGCGAGCTTGATCCACTCACCGGAGCCGTCGAATGCGCCGTCCACCGGGCGCTTGCCGGTGCCGTCGATCTCCGCAGCCGGGCTGTCGCCGGTGAACTTCGCGACGTAGAGCGTGCCGTTGGTCAGCAGCGTGCGGTTGTGCTCGCGGGCGCGCCGGCTCTGCCCGCGCATCATCGGTTCGTCGGAGACGTACTTGTAGACGTAGTCGAAGCGCTCGTCGTCGCCCATGTAGGCCACCGCGCGCCCGTCCCGGGACAACGCGATCGTGGCGCCCTCGTGCTTGAACCGGCCCAGCGCGGTGTGCTTGACCGGCGGCGCCTTCGGGTCCAGCGGATCGACCTCGACGACCCAGCCGAAACGGTTGGCCTCGTTGGGCTCCTTCGCCAGGTCGAAGCGCGGCTCCAGCCGCTCCCACTTGCGCTCCGAGGTGCCCGCGGCGAAGCCGTAGCGCTTCAGCCGGGCGTCCGCCGGGTCGGCGTTCGCGAAGTACTGGTTGATGTTCTCCTCGCCGCTCAGGAACGTGCCCCAGGGCGTGACCCCACCCGCACAGTTGTTCAGCGTGCCGAGGACCTTCGTCCCGGTGGGGTCGGCGGAAGTCTTCAGCAGCGCGGAGCCGGCGGCCGGCCCGTCGAGCACGAACTCCGACGACGCGGTGTAGCGGCGGTTGTAGCGCTCGTCGAGGACGACGGTCATCCGGCCGCTCCGGCGGTCCCGTTCGACCACCACGACGGACAGCCCGTGCGCGGCCATCCCGATCCGGATCTGCTCGTCGGTGGGGTTCGCCGGGTCGTAACCACGGAACATCAGCGGCTCGATCGAGTACTCGTGGTTGTTGAACATGACGAAGCGCTCGCCACTACCGGGGAGGCCGACCAGACCGCAGAAGTCGTTGTTGTAGCCGAACTGGCCGGCCTGCGCCTCGGGCGTCTGGTTGCCGAAGTCGAACGCCGGCGCCCCGGGGACGACCGGATCGCCCCAGCGGATCACGATGTTCTGGTCGTAGCCCGGGGGCAGCGTGACGGCGTCGGTGGTGTTCGGCGCGACGGCCGGATAGTCCAGCCCGCGCGGCGGATGGGCGTCCCGGGCGGCGGGCGCACCGGGGGCCGCCGCGGCGGTGCCCGCCGGCGCACCAGTGGCGCCGGCCGCGACGGCGAGCACGGCGCCGGCCCGCAGCACCCCGCGGCGGCTCAGCGCGCGGGACAGCACCGCGGGGAAGTACTCGTTGTGCGAGCTGTTGGGCGCCTCGTGCGAGCACGCGTTCCCGCAGCGGTACAGGCAGGTCAGGCCCTGACGCCCGGAGGGGCGCCGTGGGAGCAGGGGCAGTGCGACGGGCTGTCGTTCGTCGTCCGGGCAGGGCTGCGCCACGGTCGTCCTCCAGGTGGGATGTCGGGAACCGACGAACCGTAAGTAGTCAACCCGAGGAGCCGATGGCTCCGAGATGACCGCCGGATGAACGGATCCGCACCCCGTGGGGTGACCAGGTCAGGGCGTGGCGTCGTGCCGCGGTTGCCCCGGGGACCGGCGGCGCTGCTTCATCTCGGCCTCGAAGACGTGCCGGCGCCCGGCCATGGTGGCGTCCCGGATCTCGCGTTCCAGGCCCTTGAACACGTCGTAGTAGCCGTCGTCGAACTCCTCGACGATCTGGAAGGTCCACCGGCCGGGCACGACGTTACGGCCGATCAGCTCGGTCTCGATCCGGCCCGCCCAGTGCTCCTGACCGGCCTTGCGCAGTTGCTCGACGACGTCGTCGAGCATCCCGTCGGCCCCACCCGTCAGCTGGTGGAACTCGTAGAGCGCGCCGCGGGCGCGCTCGAGCCTCTCCAGCGCCTCGGAGAACGTCCCGACGGCCGAGACCAGCTCGTCGGAGGCGCCGTCCGGGCGCGCGTGGGCCTCGTCCACCGACCGTGCATCCATGTCGCTCACGAGCGACGCGATACCCGGCGGCGATCACCGGCCAAACCCGTCCCGATCCGGCACCGCATCGCGTGCCGTGGCGGGCCCTGACCCGTTTGCCGCTTCCGGGGTGCGGGAACCCGGCACAGTGGCCGAGAGCCCGCGGCGAGTGCCGCTGCAGTTCTTGCTCGCCGTACTCGTCGCACTGCCCGGCGCGTACCTCGGCGCGGCCAGCTACCTCGGCCTCCCGCACCCCGAGTTCGCCCCACCGCTCGCCGCCCTGATCTACGGCCTCGCCATCATCGGCGCTGCGTTCGTGCTCGCCTGGGCGGCCGAAGCCGCCCAGGTGGACATCAGTTCCGGGCTCGCACTGGCGGTGCTGGCCCTGCTCGCGGTGCTGCCCGAGTACGCCGTCGACTTCGTGTTCAGCTTCCAGGCCGGGCAGCTGTACGAGGAGACGGGGGCCTGCCTGCCCGGCCCGGAGGGGGCGAGTCCCTGCTCGCTCGCCCTGGCCAACATGACCGGGGCCAACCGGGTTCTCGTCGGCATCGGCTGGCCGCTGGTGGTGCTGGTCGCCACGTTCGCGGTGCTGCGGACCCGACGTGCGGGCGGCCACGACAGTGCGTCGACGCACGCCGGTTGCGTGCAGTTGCCCCGGAAGATGGCCCCCGAGGTCGTCTTCCTCGGGCTCGCGACGCTGTACTCGCTGACCCTGCCGCTGCGGCACACGCTGACCCTCCTCGACGCCGCAGTCCTGGTCTCGATCTTCGTGGCCTACGCGTGGCGGCTGGCCCAGGCGCCGGCCGATCCACCCGAGCTGATCGGCACATCGGCGTGGGTCGGCAGCTCGGACACGGCGCCGCGGCGGTGGACCGTCGGCGGGATGTTCGCGTTCGCGGCGCTCGTCATCCTCGCGACCGCGGAGCACTTCGCCGAGGGCCTGGTCACCACCGGCAGGGAGCTGGGGGTGAACCAGTTCATCCTGGTGCAGTGGGTCGCGCCGCTGGCCAGCGAGTCTCCCGAGCTGATCGTGGCGTGCCTGTACGCGTGGCGGCTCAAGGCCGCCGACTCGCTGGGCACCCTGCTGTCGAGCAAGGTCAACCAGTGGACGCTGCTGGTGGGCACGATTCCGATCGTGTTCGCGCTGGCCGGAAGCACCACCGACGGCCTCCCGCTCGACGAGCAGCAGCGCTACGAGCTGCTGCTGACCGCTGCGCAGTCGCTGTTCGCGGTGAGCCTCCTGGTCACGCTGGCGCTGACCGTGTGGGGCGCCGTGGCGCTGTTCGTGCTGTTCATGGTGCAGTTCGTCTCCAGCTTGACGCTGCCCCCCGCGACCGACCGGATCATCGTCGTGGTGATGTCGGTGCTGTACGGCCTGCTGGCGGTCGGGCTGTTCCTGCGGCACCGCCGCGAGCTGGCCCGGCTCACCCGGGACGGGCTCGTCACCTCGTTCGGAGAGCTCGAGGAGGCCGACGAGCGACAGGGCGGCTGACCGGCCACCGCTACGGGCCGACGGCTCCGGTGCGTATGACGTTCGGCCCGTAGCGGTGCGACGACCCGGACCGGAACACTCTCCCGACCATTGGCACCTCCCGGGCACCGAGATGTGAGGAGGTCGCTAGCGTTGGGGTTGCGAGTTTCTGCATCGATGGAGAGGACTCGAAGCTCATGCGCGTCGGCGTGCTCACCGGGGGCGGCGACTGCCCCGGACTGAATGCGGTCATCCGGGCCATCGTCCGCAAGGGCATCCCGGAGTACGGCTACTCGTTCCTCGGCTTCCGGGACGGCTGGCGCGGCCCGCTCGACGGGCTCACCAAGCCGCTCGACATCCCGGCGGTGCGCGGCCTGCTGCCCCGGGGCGGCACCATCCTCGGCTCGTCGCGGACGAACCCGTTCGCCATCGAGGACGGGGTCGAGCGGATCCGCAAGAACCTGATGAACTTCGGGGTCGAGGCGCTGATCGCGATCGGCGGCGAGGACACCCTCGGCGTGGCGGCGAAGCTGCACGAGGCCGGCGTCAACGTCGTCGGCGTGCCGAAGACGATCGACAACGACCTGGCAGGCACCGACTACACCTTCGGCTTCGACACCGCCGTCAACATCGCCACCGAGGCGATCGACCGGCTGCACACCACGGCCGAGTCGCACCACCGCGCGCTGATCGTCGAGGTGATGGGACGCCACGCCGGCTGGATCGCGCTGCACTCCGGCATGGCGGGCGGTGCGAACGCGATCCTCATCCCCGAGGTCCGCTTCGACATCGAGCAGGTCTGCAAGTGGGTGGAGAGCCGCTTCCTGCTCGACTACGCCGCGATCGTCGTCGTCGCCGAGGGCGCGAAGCCCGAGGAGGGCGACGAGGTGCTGCGGACCGGCGAGAAGGACGCCTTCGGGCACGTCCGGCTCGGTGGCATCGCCGACTACCTCGCCCGCGAGATCGAGTCGCGCACCGGCAAGGAGGCGCGCACCACCGTGCTCGGGCACGTGCAACGCGGCGGGACGCCGACCGCGCGCGACCGTTGGCTCGCCACCCGCTTCGGGCTGCACGCGATCGACGCGGTGCACGAGGGCAAGTGGGGCATGATGACGGCCCTGCGCGGGACCGACATCATCACGGTGCCGCTGTCGGAGGCGACCAAGGAGCTCAAGCTCGTGGACCCGGCGCTGTACGCCGAGGCGGAGGTCTTCTTCGGGTAGCGGGCGGCCTGGGGCGGTTTCACGTCCCCGCAACACGGTCGCAACGGCATCGTGCGGCTGTGGAGCTACAACGGAACGAGCGTCCCTGCCCGCCGTACCCGGAGGCCGTCCCGTGTCGCGCTCCCCTCGTCCCGATCGCGCCGTGCCGGCCTGGCCGGCCTGCCGCGGCGGTTGCCGCACCGAGCCCGCCCTACGCGCTCACCACGACCGGCTGCTGCTGGTCGAGACCGACGCCGACGCGATGCTGGAGCTGTTCGAGCTCGCAGTCACCTGGAGCGAGCTCGAGTACCCGGCCGACACGACGGTCGCGCCGCCCGACTGGATCCGGTTCGCCGAGGTGCACCGCTGGCGGGACCAGGACCGGGTGGAGCGGATCTTCGCGCTGGCCACCGATGTGGCGCTGCGGGGACGGCGCCGGGTCGGCGGGCTGGGCATGGCCGCGGGCGACGGGCTCAGTCCCCGCAGCGGGCCCGCCACCCCTGGACGCTCATCCCGGCTCCGCATTGCCGCACGCTGAGCCGGCCTCAGGGATAGACCTCGGAGACGCCGCGACTCGCCCGCCCGAAAGCGCCGACTCGCGCACGGAGAAGTGCCGGCCCGCGGGTCAGCGCGGCAGGCCGGTGACCCGGAACTCGTCGAGCCGCAGCACCGTCGCGCGATCGTCGCCGGACCGCAGCGCGAGCTCGCCGCTGTCGTCGAGGCTGCCGACCACCGCGGCCGCGAGGTCCCGCTCGGCGAACGCGGCGAGGCACGCCTCCTCCCGGCCCTGTGGGACGCACAGCAGGAAGCCGTAGCTCGGGAAGCAGTTGAACCACTTCGTCAGCGGGACGCCCACCGGCGCCGGGACGGCGTCGACGTCGACGGTCACCCCGTGCCCACCGGGCTCGAGCAGCATCGCCAGCGAGCCGACGAGGCCGGCCATGCTGATGTCCTTGGCCGCCACCACGTGGCCGTCGCGAGCGAGTGCGGCCAGCAGCCGGACGTCGCCCGCGCAGCGCTTGCCGCGCGAGGGGAATGCCGGGAAGAACGGGAAATCGGGGCGCATCTGCCCGTCGAGCGCCGCGGCCACGACAAGGGACTGGCCGGCCTCGGCCCGGGTGACCGACAGCGCGGCCGGGGTGGCGCCGACGCCGAACGCCGATAGCGCGGGCGGGCCGTCGTGGATCGTCAGGTGGCCACCGATGATCGGGACCTCGAACAGCTCCGACGCCGCCCGCATGCCGGCCAGCGCCTCCCGGGCCACCTCCTCGGTGGCGACGACCGTGTCGACGATGCCGAGCGGCTCGGCTCCCATCGCGGCCAGGTCGTTGACGTTGGTCAGCACCGCGGCGAACCCGGCACCGCGGGGGTCGGCCTTCACGAACGGCGGGAACAGCGCCTCGCCGCAGGCGACGACGCCCGTCCCGCCGGCGAAGACCACCGCCCCGTCGTCACCGGGGCCGCCGAGCCAGTCCGTTCCCCCCAGCACCTCGCCGACGAGACCGATCTCGGCCTTCGCCCGCAGTCCCGGGTTGGCCAGCACGGAGTCGACGAGCTCTCCGAGCGAGACGGCCACCTTCGTCATTACCTTCCCTTCAGTACCGCTCGACTGTGTCAACCGCGCAACATCCACCACACGGCACGCGCCGGCTCGGGGCCGGGGTTGCACCACTCGTGTGGCCGGTCCGTCGGATAGTGCAGCGTGTCGCCGGCCTGCACGAGGTAGCTCTCGCCGGCCACCTCCACCTGCAGCGCCCCCTCCAGGACCATCATCATCTCCTCGCCGGGCCGCAGCGGGCGGGTACCACCGCTCGTGCCGTGCGGCTCGACGACGGCCAGCACCGCGCCACCCCGCAATCGCTCGCTCGGCTCCGCGATCCCCTCGGCGTCGACGCCCTCGGCGGCGCGTACCCAATCCGGCGGCGGTGCGAGCCGATCAGCCGCCCGCACGTGCACCGCGACCGGCGCGGAGTGCCCGGCGTCGTCGACGAAGTACGCGATCGGGCGCCCGAGGGCCCCCGACAGCTTGAGCAGCGTCGTGATCGTCGGGACCATGTCGCCACGCTCGACCTTGTGGATCGCGGCGGCCGACACGTCGGACCGGGCCGCCAGCTGCTGCAGCGAGAGCCCCAACTGCTGGCGGACCTCGCGCACCTTCGGTCCGATCGCGCCGACGATCGGTTCCCAGCCGGCCGGGTCCCGATGTGGGCCGCCGTCGGCCGCGGGGTCTGGCACCGCCATCGGGCGACCTCCTCGCTGGTACCGCACACGTCCCGGACATCCAGCATCATAAATGTCCCTCACCTATCGTGAACACTCTTGACAGGTGGCCGCGGACACGGCGGGCGATGGGCCGGGGTGCCGATCCATCGCCCGCGACGCCGGGTCGGGCCGGGTCAGTTCAGCAGGCCGTGCGGATCCAGGACGAACTTCTGCGCGACCCCGCTGTCGAACTCGGCGTAGCCGCGCGGGGCGTCGTCAAGAGGGATGACGGTCGCGTTGACGGCCTTCGCGATCTGCACCCGGTCGCGCAGGATCGCGTTCATCAGGCCCCGGTGGTACCGCATCACCGGGCACTGTCCGGTCGCGAACGAGTGCGACCTGGCCCAGCCGAGCCCGAACCGCATCGACAGCGCCCCCTCCTTCGCGGCGTCGTCGACGCCGCCGGGGTCACCGGTCACGTAGAGGCCGGGGATGCCCAGCTTCCCGGCCGCGCGGGTGATCTCCATGATCGAGTTGAGCACGGTGGCGGGCGCCTCCTGGCCGTCCGCGCCGTGCCCGCGGGCCTCGAAGCCCACCGCGTCCACCGCGGCGTCGACCTCCGGGACGCCGAGGATCTGCTCGATCTGCTCGGGCAGGGTGGCGTCCTCGCTCAGGTCGACGGTCTCGCAGCCGAAGCTGCGGGCCTGCTCGAGGCGGGCCTTCACCATGTCACCGACGATCACCACCGAGGCGCCCAGGAACTGCGCCGAGTGCGCCGCGGCGAGGCCGACGGGCCCGGCCCCGGCGACGTAGACCGTGGACCCGGACGTGACGCCTGCGGTGACCGCACCGTGGTAGCCGGTCGGGAAGATGTCCGACAGCATCGTCAGGTCGCGGATCTTCTCCATCGCCTGGTCGCGGTCCGGGAACTTCAGCAGGTTCCAGTCCGCATAGGGCACCATCACGTACTCGGCCTGGCCACCCACCCAGCCGCCCATGTCCACGTAGCCGTACGCCGACCCCGGGCGGTCCGGGTTCACGTTCAGGCACACCCCGGTGTGCCCCTCCTTGCACATGCGGCACCGCCCGCACGCGATGTTGAACGGCACCGAGCACAGGTCCCCGACCTTGGTGAACTCGACGTCGCGACCCACTTCGACCACCTCACCGGTGATCTCGTGACCCAGCACCAGCCCGGCCGGAGCGGTCGTGCGGCCCCGCACCATGTGCTGGTCGGAGCCGCAGATGTTGGTGGAGACGACCTTGAGGATGACGCCGTGCTCGCACTTGCGGCCCACGTTCGCCGGGTTGACCCCCGGCCCGTCGGAGAGCACCAGCTCCGGGTAGTCGACGGTCTGCACCTCGACCTTGCCCGGCTCGATGTAGGCGACCGCCTTGTTGCCTGCCATGTCCGTCCTCCTCGTCGATGCATGAAGGTCCGCTCATGGACGCCTACCCGTTGACCCGCTAGACCATGCCCTGCCGGGTCGCGGTGTAGACGATCTCCGTTCGGCGCCGAACGTCCAACTTGTCCCGCAGGTTGCGCACATGGAACTTGACGGTCGCCTCGGAGATGAACAGCCGCATGCCGATCTCGCGGTTGCTCATCCCCGTGGCCAGCAGCTTGAGGACCTGGTTCTCGCGCTCGGTGAGCATCTGCCCACGCGGACGGTCGGCGGACTCGTCGCGGAGCGCGTCCATCACCACGGCGGTGGTCCGCGAGTCGAAGACGCTCTCGCCACGCAGCACGGCGTGCACCGCGCGGACGATGTCCGCGGTGTCCGCGCCCTTGCGCAGGTAGCCGTGCACGCCGAGGCGGACGGTGCGCAGCATGACGTCGCGGTCGCGGCAGCTGGTCAGCACCAGCACCCGCACCCCCCGGCGCCGCTCCAGCAGAGCCCGCGCGACGTCGACGCCCACGGTGTCGTCGCGGCCCAGATCGACGTCGAGGATCACGACGTCGGGGGCGCAGCGGTCGGCGATCAGCAGCGCGTCGCGCGCCGTGGCCGCCTCCCCCGCCACGGTCAGCTCCGGCTCGGCCGCAAGCAGCTGACGCAGTCCGAATCGGACAATGGCCTGCCCGTCGACCAGGAGCACACGAGCGGTACGGCGCAGGGCCTCCGGCTCCTGACCGGTCCCGGACCGGCGGTGATCGAGCACGGCGTCGACCGTCATCGTCGGGGCCCCCCTTCGTTGGATGGTGGTACGAAACCCGACGGTAGGGAACGCCACGTTGCGCGTTCGTTGCACTGTGCAGTAGGCACCTCGGGCCGCGTCCTGCGTGCGCAGTTAGAGTTGTCGGCGACACCGGTGAGGCCAGGGCCGGTGGTCGCCGCGCGACGGTGCTCGGGGGTGTGAGATGTCGACGGAGTCCGACCCCATCGCGCAGTTCCGGCTGTTGTCGCAGGTCTTCGACGCGGTGCTCGCCGGCGACGACGATCGTGGGGTCCCCCGCCCGATCGTCTCGGAGTCCTGGCAGCGCAGCCTCGCGGCCGACATCGACCCCGAGAGCCGCACCCCACCGGTGGTCTACCGCTCCGCCGACCTGCCCGACATCCGTGCGGCGCACCCGCTCAACGCGGTGATGCCGCTGCTGCGCAGCACGCTCGTGAGCATTGCCGACGAGGCCATGCACGTGATGTTGGTGACCGATGCCGAGGGGCACATCCTCTGGCGTGACGGAGCCGCCAAGCTGCTCGCCGACGCCGACGGGGTCGGCCTGTTCCCCGGCACCCAGTGGAGCGAGGACGCGATCGGCACCAACGCCATGGGTACCACGCTGGCCGTGGACGCCCCGGTGCAGATCCATTCCGCCGAGCACCTGGTCCGGACCTACCACACGTGGACGTGCGTCGCGGCCCCCGTGCACGACCCGGACACCGGCGGGATCCTCGGCGCGATCGACATCAGCGGCCCGCTGCACACGGCGCACCCGGCGCTCGTCCAGCTGGTCGCGGCCACCGCGCAGCTCGCGGAGAACCAGCTCCGGGTCCGGCTGGCGATCGCCGACGAGCGGCTGCGGATGCGCAACATGCCGCATCTGACGAGCCTGCGGGGGGCCGCGGGCGCCCTGGTCACGCCCACCGGGCGGATCCTCGCCGGCGAGCCGTACGGCTGGTGGCCGGAGCGCATCACCCTGGACGAGGGGGAGGACCGGGTGGTGCTCGCGAACGGCCGGGAGATGCTCGTCGAGCCCCTGGCCGAGGGATACCTGCTGCGCGCCCCCGGGTCGTCGTCCGCACCGGCGCAGGCCCCGGACACGGCGCTGACACTGCGCTTCCTCGGCGACGGGGCCCCGAACGTGCTGTTCAACGGCCGGTCGATCCCGCTGACGCTGCGCCCGGCCGAGATCCTGGCCACGCTCGCCCTGCATCCCGAGGGATTGACCGCCGAGCGGCTCGCGCTGCTGCTCTACGGCGACGACGGCAACCAGACCACGGTCCGCGGCGAGATCCACCGGCTACGGGCCCTGATCGGCGCCGACGTGCTACGGACCCGCCCGTACCGACTGGCGGCCACTGTGGACAGCGACTTCGGCACCGTGCGGCGCGCGCTGCAGGCCGGCCGGGTGGAGGCGGCGCTGCGCGCCTGCCCCGGCTCACTGCTGCCGCGATCGGATGCGCCGGAGATCCGGGAGGTGCGCGAGGAGTTGGCAGTCGGCCTGCGCCGCGCCGTCCTCGACGCGGACGACGTGGACCTGCTGCACGCCTTCGCCGGGCACCCATCGGGGATCGCCGACCTCGAGGTGCACGACCGCCTGGTGGAGCGAATGCCGGTGGGCGATCCGCGCCGGCCCGTGGTGGTCTCCCGCCGCACCCGCCTGCTCGCCGAGCACTGAATCGAGCATCGGACGACCCGCAGCGCGCTCCGCGCCGGCACACCGAGTGCCGTGAACCACGGTTGCCGCGCACCGGTTGACATCCCGACACGCGCAGGTCTCCTATAGGACACGCTCAGATACTCAAGTGAACGTCGCTTCGGGGGTGGATGAACGATGACCGTGGTCGACGACGGCCGGTCAACGGGCACGGGCGCGGGCTCGGAGGCGGTGGCCTCCCTGATCATGGACCTGCAGGCCGTCGGCCTACGGATCGAAACCGACCTGGCCACCACCCGCACCGGCGGCGCCGGCCCCTCGGACTCCGGCATGCTCTGGA
>NZ_JAHDTG010000092.1 GCF_018531475.1 Pseudonocardia mahuensis | reverse complement strand
GGCCCGCCGCGCGGACGCCAGGGGCCGGGCCGCCCGCCCGAGGCCGACCCGGCCCGGCGCGCCGCCCTGGACCTGCTGACCGCGGTCCGCGAGCGGGACGCCTACGCCAACCTCGCGTTGCCGGCCATCCTGCGCCGGTACCGGTTGCGCGACCGCGACGCCGCGCTCGCCACCGAGCTGGGCTACGGCACGCTGCGCGCGCAGGGCCTGCTCGACGCGATCATCGAGGCCTGCACCGACCGGCCACTGAACCGGGTCGAGGCCCCGCTGCTCGACGCGCTGCGGGTGGGTGCCTACCAGCTGCTGCGCACCCGGGTCCCGGCGCACGCCGCGGTGACCACCACCGTCGACCTGGTCCGTGAACAGGCCGGCTCCCGCTCGGCCGGGTTCGTCAACGCGATCCTGCGCCGCATCGGCGAGCGTGACGAGGCCGCCTGGGTGGCCGAACTCGCGCCCTCGGCCGAGGAGGACCCGGTGGGGCACGCCGCGTTCGCGCACGCCCACCCGCGGTGGATCGCCCAGGCCTTCGCCGACGCCCTCGGCGCGAGCGGTGCGGCCGAGCTCGACGCCGCGCTGGCCGCCGACGACGCCCGGCCCACGGTGCACCTGCTCGCCCGCCCTGGCGAGATCACCGCCGAGGAGCTGGCGCTGGCCACAGGCGGCGAGGAGGCGCCGTACTCGCCCTACGGGGTGCACCTGGAGCCCGGCTCCGGCGAGATCGGCGAGCTGGACGCCGTGTCGGAGGGGCTCGCGGTCGTGCAGGACGAGGGCAGCCAGCTCGTGGCCCTCGCGCTCGCCCGCGCTGAGCTCGACGGCACCGACACCGGGCGCTGGCTGGACCTCTGCGCGGGCCCGGGCGGCAAGGCCGCCCTGCTGGGCGGCCTGGCCGCCCTCGACGGCGGCACGCTGGACGCGGTCGAGCAGTCCGAGCATCGGGCCGACCTGGTCCGCCGTGCGGTCGACGGGCTGCCGGTCACCGTGCACACCGCCGACGGCCGGTCCGCCCCGCTGCCCGACGGCGCGTTCGACCGGGCCCTCGTCGACGCCCCGTGCACCGGGCTGGGCGCTCTGCGGCGCCGGCCCGAAGCGCGCTGGCGCCGGCGCCCGGACGACGTCGCCGGCCTGGCGAAGCTGCAGCGCGAACTGCTCACCGCGGCACTGCGCCACGTCCGTCCCGGTGGGGTGGTGGCCTACGTCACGTGCTCGCCGCACCTGTCGGAGACCGTGGGCGTCGTCACCGGCGTCGTGCGGCGGCGCTCGGACGGCCCAGCCGCCGAGCTGCTCGACGCGCGCGCCGTCCTGCCCGGGGTGCCGGATCTGGGCGACGGCCCGACGGTGCAGCTGTGGCCGCACCGGCACGCCACCGATGCGATGTTCCTCGCCCTGCTACGACGGACCCGGTGATCGCCGCGGTTCTCGGCGGACCGATCGGACGGCGACCGCGTGCTCGACGGCGAGATCCAGGTAGTCGATCAGCTGTTCGTCGGTCGGTGCCGCCGCATGGGGCGGGTACACCCGCTCGCGGAGATCGGGATGCGCTCCTCGCACGACCGCACGCAGCCGCCGGGTGCGGGCGGCGACCGCGGGCGCCTCGTCCACCAGTACATCGTCCAGGGACACCGCGCCGTTCGTCGTAACGGGAGTGAACCGCACGACACCGACAGTCCCGGCCCCTGCGCCGATCCGGATCGGGGCACGACCCTCCGAACCCTGCGCAGTAACCTGCGTGGGTGCACCCGATGATCGCCCCGAGCATTCTCTCGGCCGACTTCGCTCGGCTCGCCGACGAGGTCGGCGCGGTGACCGGCGAGCCCGGCGTCGGTGCCGACTGGCTGCATGTCGACGTGATGGACGCGCACTTCGTGCCGAACCTGACGATCGGCCTGCCGGTGGTCGAGTCGCTGCTGAAGGCGACCGCCATCCCGGTGGACTGCCACCTCATGATCGACGATCCGGACCGCTGGGCGCCCGCCTACGCCGAGGCCGGCGCGCACAATGTCACCGTGCACGTCGAGGCCGCGGCCGACCCGGTGCGACTGGCGAAGGACCTGCGCGCCGCGGGTGCCCTGGCCGGGTTGTCGATCAAGCCGGACACACCGCTCGAGCTGCACCTGGAGACCCTCAAGCACTACGACACCCTGCTCGTGATGAGCGTCGAGCCGGGCTTCGGCGGGCAGAGCTTCATCCCCCGTGTGCTCGACAAGGTGCGCACCGCCCGGCGCCTGGTGGACACCGGACATCTCAAGGTGCTCGTCGAGATCGACGGCGGGATCAACGCCGACACCATCGAGGCCGCCGCGGAGGCCGGGGTCGACTGCTTCGTCGCCGGCTCCGCGGTCTACGGCGCCGAGGACCGGCTGCGTGCCGTGCAGGCGCTGCGCGAGCAGGCGGTCGGAGCCGCCCCGCACCGGTGGCCGGGATGACCGGAACCGCCGGGGGGAACGGGACCCCCGAGGCCCGCATCGAGCAGGCCATGCGGCGTGCCCTCGCGGCGTCCGCACAGGTGCACGGCAGCACCAGCCCCAACCCGCCGGTCGGCTGCGTCGTGCTCGACGCCACCGGTGAGATCGTCGGTGTCGGCGCCACCGCCCCGCCCGGCGGACCGCACGCCGAGATCCTGGCGCTGCGCGAAGCCGGCACGCGGGCGGCCGGCGGCACCGCCGTGGTCACGCTGGAGCCGTGCGCGCACGTCGGCCGTACCCCGCCCTGCGCCGAGGCGCTCATCGCCGCCGGGATCGTGTGCGTGCACGCCGCCGTGGCCGATCCCAACCCGATCGCAGCGGGCGGGGCTGCGGCGCTGCGTGCCGCCGGGATCGCGGTCACCCTCGGCACGCTCGCCGACGAGGTGGCCCGCGGCCCGCTGCGGGCCTGGCTGCACGCCGTGCGCACCGACCGCCCGCACGTGACCTGGAAGCTCGCCGCCACGCTCGACGGCCGCAGCGCCGCCGCCGACGGCACCAGCCGGTGGATCACCGGTCCGGACGCCCGCGAGCAGGTGCACGCGTTGCGCTCCACGGTGGACGCGATCGTCGTCGGTACGGGCACGGCGCTGGCCGACGACCCCGCGCTCACCGCGCGCAACCCCGACGGCACCGAGCGGGCCCGCCAGCCGCTGCGCGTCGTGGTCGGCCACCGCGACCTGGTCGCCGGTTCGAAGCTGGATGCTCCCGATGTGCTGCACGTGCGCAGCCACGACCCGGACGTCGTCCTCGGTGCGCTGCGCGAGCGCGATGCGGTCGACGTGCTGATCGAGGGCGGTCCGCGGCTCGCCGGGGCCTTCCTCGCCGCGGGCCGGGTGGACCGGGTGCTCGCCTACCTCGCGCCCGCACTCCTCGGAGCCGGTCCGGCCGCGCTGGCCGAGGCCGGGGTGGGAACGATCGGGGACATCCGGCGGTTGCAGATTGACGACGTGTGCCGCATCGGCACCGACGTGCTGGTCGACGCCCGGCCCGTGGCCGAGCATCAGCAGAAGGGAACGGCGTAGATGTTCACCGGGATCGTGGAGGAGGTCGGTGAGATCATCGACGTCCGCCGCACCGACGAGGTGGTCGCACTGACCGTGCGCGGGCCGACGGTCACGAGCGATGCGGCGCACGGCGACTCGATCGCGGTCAACGGCGTCTGCCTCACTGTGATCAACTCCGACGGGGCGACGGATGGGACCTTCACCGTCGAGCTCGTCCCCGAGACCCTGCGCCGGTCGAGCCTGTCCGGGATCGAGCCCGGGTCCAAGGTCAACCTCGAGCGCGCGCTGCCCGCCGGGGGCCGCCTCGGCGGTCACATCGTCCAGGGCCACGTCGACGGCGTCGGTACCGTGCTGAGCCGCACCCCGGGCGAGCGCAGCGACGAGGTCCGGTTCGGCCTGCCCCCGGAGCTGGCCCGGTACGTGGTGGAGAAGGGCTCCATCGCGGTGGACGGTGTCTCGCTGACGGTGGCTGCCACCGACGGGGAGAGCTTCACCGTCGCCCTGATCCCGACCACACTGGCCGACACGACACTCGGCGTGCGGCAGGCCGGGGACAGTGTCAATCTCGAAGTGGATGTCGTCGCCAAGTACGTCGAGCGGTTGACCGCCGGGTACCTCGGTGATTCCGGTGAGGAGGCTCGGGCCCAGTGAACAGCTCAGTGGACATCACGGCGGGCGGCGCGCTGGGCGCGTCCGCCGCGGGTTCGAAGGGGGCCCGTCCCGGCCTGCCCGGCGGATTCGAGCGCATCGAGCGGGCCATCGCGGATCTGGCCGCCGGGAAGGCCGTCGTCGTCATGGACGACGAGGACCGGGAGAACGAGGGCGACCTGATCTTCGCGGCCGAGAAGGCCACGCCGGAGCTGGTGTCGTTCGTCGTCCGCTACACGTCCGGGTACGTGTGTGTCGCGTTGACCGAGACCGAGTGCGACCGGCTCGACCTGCCGCCGATGCACCACACCAACGCCGACAGCTTCCGCACCGCGTTCACCGTCACCGTGGACGCCAAGCAGGGCATCACCACCGGCATCTCGGCGGCCGACCGGGCGCACACCATTCGCCTGCTCGCCGACCCGAAGACCCAGCCGGTGGACCTCGTGCGTCCGGGGCACGTGCTGCCGTTGCGCGCCCGGGAGGGCGGCGTGCTGCGCCGGCCCGGGCACACCGAGGCCGCTGTCGACCTGGCCCGGATGGCCGGGCTGTCGCCGGCCGGCGCCCTGTGCGAGATCGTGTCGCAGAAGGACGAGGGCGACATGGCCCGCGGCGACGAGCTGCGGGTGTTCGCCGAGGATCACGAGCTCACCCTGATCACGATCGCCGACCTGATCGCCTACCGGCGTCGCTTCGAGAAGCACGTCGTGCGGGTGGCCCAGGCCCGGATCCCCACCCGGCACGGCGAGTTCGTCGCCTACGGCTACGACTCGCTGCTCGACGGCATCGAGCACATCGCGATGGTGGTCGGTGACGTCGCGACCCCGGAGGGTTCCGGCGAGGACGTGCTGGTCCGGGTGCACTCCGAGTGCCTGACCGGTGATGTGCTCGGCTCGCTGCGCTGCGACTGCGGTCCGCAGCTCGACGCGGCGCTGGCCGCGGTGGCCGCCGAGGGCCGCGGCATCGTACTCTACATGCGCGGGCACGAGGGACGGGGCATCGGCCTGCTGCACAAGCTGCAGGCCTACCAGCTGCAGGAGGCCGGCGCGGACACCGTCGACGCGAACCTCGCGATGGGCCTGCCCGCCGATGCGCGCGACTACGGCATCGGCGCGCAGATCCTGGTGGACCTCGGCGTGAAGTCGATGCGGCTGCTCACCAACAACCCGGAGAAGCGGGCCGGTCTTGAGGGCTACGGCCTGACCGTCACCGGCCGGGTGCCCATGCCCGTCCGGCCCACCCCGGAGAACCTGCGCTACCTGCGGACCAAGCGCGACCGCATGGGTCACGACCTGCCCGACCTGGGCGAGGCGACGGGCCCCGGGAACCTGGTCGACGGGGCCGGGCTGTGACGGCCCGGCCCGCCGGACGGACAATGGCCCCATGAGCGGCGAGGGACGTCCTGTCGATGTCGGTGACCTGACCCAGGCGGCCGGCCTGCGGGTCGGTATCGCGGCGGCCAGCTGGCACGCCGAGGTGGCCGACGCGCTGGTGGAGCGCGCGCTGGAGGTCGCGGAGAAGGCGGGCGCGGTGCCGACGGTCGTCCGGGTGCCCGGCACCGTCGAGCTGCCGGTGGTCTGCCAGGAGCTGGCGCGCAGCCACGACGCGGTCGTGGCGCTGGGCGTGGTGATCCGCGGCGGCACCCCGCACTTCGAGTACGTCTGCGACGCCGTGACGGCGGGGCTGACCCGGGTGGCCCTCGACGAGCGGGTTCCGGTGGGCAACGGTGTGCTCACCTGCGACACCCCGGAGCAGGCCCGCGACCGTTCGGGCCTGCCGGGCTCGTCGGAGGACAAGGGCACCGAGGCCTGCGTGGCCGCGCTGCACACCGCGCTGGTGCTGCGCGGGCTGCGGGAGATGCCGTGACCGCCGCAGCCGGCGACGGCGGCGAGGACCGCCGCATCGGGGCCGGTGCGGGCACGGTGACCGTGCGGCCGCGGAAGGTGCTCCGGGTCGCATGGGTGTGCGCGGTCCTCACGGTCGTGTTTTTCACGGTGATCGCCGTGGTGCTGCGCAACAGCCCGACCGGGGTCTTCTTCCGGCTCGCCGACCAGGTCGCGATGGTCCTCATGGGCCTGTTCGTCGCGGGCGGGGTGCTGTTGCTGGCCCGGCCCCGGGTCCGCGCGGACGCCGCGGGCATCGAGGTGCGCAACGTCCTGGTGACCCGGTACGTGCCGTGGGAGCTGGTGCGCGGGGTGGCCTTCCCCGACGGCGCATCCTGGGCCCGGCTCGACTTCCCCGACGACGAATACCTGTCGATCCTCGCGATCCAGGCCGTGGACGGGTCGTACGCCGTGGACAGGATCCGCGCGGTGCGGGCGCTGTACACCGCTTCGCGCAACGGTGCCCCGACGGGTTCCGAGCAGCCCTGACGATGGCGGAGTACTCCCAGATCCGCTACGACGTTGCCGACCATGTCCTCACCCTGACCCTGAACCGGCCCGACCGGCTCAATGCGTTCACCGGCCGGATGGGCGAGGAGCTGCGCGACGCGTTCGACCGGGCCGACGCCGATGACGGCGTCCGTGTGGTCGTGGTGACCGGGTCCGGCCGCGGTTTCTGCGCCGGGGCCGACCTTGGCGGGGGCGGCTCGACCTTCGACTACTCGCAGGCGAACACCGAGAACGCCCACCGCGACGGCGGGGGCCGGCTCACCCTGCGGATCTTCGAATCGACCAAGCCGGTGATCGGTGCGATCAACGGGCCCGCGGTCGGCGTCGGGGCCACGATGACACTGCCGATGGACGTCCGGCTGGCCTCGGCCGACGCCCGGTTCGGCTTCGTGTTCGCCCGGCGCGGCATCGTTCCGGAGGCGGCGTCGAGCTGGTTCCTGCCCCGGGTGGTGGGGATCAGCCGCGCGATGGAGTGGGTGAGCACGGGCCGGGTGTTCGGCGCCGAGGAGGCGCTTCGCGGCGGGCTCGTGCGATCGGTGCACCCGGCGGGGCAGCTGCTCGACGCCGCCAACGCGCTTGCCGCCGAGATCGTGGAGAACACCGCACCGGTGTCGGTGGCGCTGGCCCGGCAGATGATGTGGCGAATGCTGGGCGCCGATCATCCGATGGAGGCGCACCGCATCGACTCCCGTGCCATGGCGGACCGCGGGCTATCCGCCGACGCGGCCGAGGGGATCGAGGCGTTCCTGCAGAAGCGCCCCGCCGGGTTCCCGGACCGGGTCTCGGCCGACATGCCGGCGTTCTACCCGTGGTGGCCAGAGCGACCGTTCGCCCCGTTGCCGGAACGTCCTGTCGGACCGGAGGACTGACCCTCGGTCGGGGAATCGCCCGTCTCGCGCATTCGCCGCGTGCGTGACACCACTCAGCGCTACAGTGCGCGATCGGTCGACCGCGTTGCGTTCGACTCGGGAACCATGACCGACAGTAACGGGCCGGGTACGCTGCTGTTCTGGATCGACCAGTGGACCCCGGCCACAGCTGTGAGGTGGGAGGTGCCGATGGCCACGGCCGAGTCGCCCGTGCCCGGATTCAGGCGCGCCCCTGACCGTCGTCCCCGCGTCGTGCTGCTGGACGTCTTCGACACGATGGTCCGGCTCGACACCCTGCGCGGGCGGTTCGTCGACGTCGGCCGCCCCGAGCACGAGAGCGAGTTGTTCATCGCCCGCGCGATGCGCGACGGAATCGCGCTCGCGATGGCAGGCCCGCCCGGGCGGTTCGTGCCGCTGGTGCGGGAGGTGCTCCGCGCGACCACCGGGCACAAACTCTCCGAGGAGGCGCTCGACCACGTGCTCGAGGGCTTCCGGAGCCTGCCCCCGCATCCCGACGTCGAGTTCGCGCTGGTCACCCTGGCCAAGGCCAAGATCCCCGTCTACGCCTTCGCCTACGGCGGTGACCGGGGCGCGGCCGCCGCGCTCGACCGTGCCGGGCTGCGCACCTACCTGCGCGGCACCGTGTCCAGCGACGAACTCCGTGCGTTCCGGCCGGCAGCCGAGGCCTATCTGCTGGCCTGTCAGCAGGTGCACGCCGAGCCCGATCGCGTCGCCATGGTCACCGCACACACCTGGGACGTGCACGGCGCGATCCGGGCCGGCCTTGTGGGTGGCCTGGCCACCCGGCTCGAAGGCGGCGTGCCGCGCACCATCGAGGCGCCGCACGTGTACGCGGACAGCGTCGACGAGGTCGTCGACCGGTTGCTCGCGCTGCCCGCCTGACCCGGCCCGCACGGCTCACGCTCCCAGTGCGCGGCGCCGCTGCGCCACCGCGCTGCGGCCGAGATCGGCCCGGCGCCCGGCCGCGGCACCGTCGGCGAACCCCGAGCCGGACAGGGTCGAGCGGCGGGCCCGGCCCAGGTTGGGGAAGGCCTCGGCATAGGCCCGGTCGACGCGGGCCTCGCGGTCGACCAGCACGAGCGCGGCGCTGCCGGCGCAGCCACCGGCGTGCTCGGCCGCCGAGGCCGCGGCCCGCTCCGCATCACGGAGCCGCTCGTGGACCTGTACGGCGAAGCCGTGCAGCCAGGACCGGCGGTACGCGGCGACGGACTCGCCCGCTCGGGGTGGGCGACGGCGCACCAGCTGGGTGGTGGCCTGCAGCAGCAGGGAGGTGTAGAGCAGCTCCACCCGCTCCCGATCGGTGGCGTACCCGAAGACCGTGACCGCCTGGACCTTCCCGCTGTACGCACCGTGCATGACCCAGCGACACCGCAGGGCCGCGGCCGTCCAGCCCAGCAGCCGGGCCTTGCCCGCGCTGTAGGGGTCCTCCATCGCGATCTGCACCGTGCCGATGTCGTCGCGTCCCGGGTCGGCCGCTGCGAGCAGCGCTTCGTCGATGCCGTGCCGCGCCATGAGCTCGACGGCCTTGGCGTTGTAGATCTCGGCCTCGGCCTCGGTCCCCGCCCGCTCGGCCTTGGCGAGTAGCTTGCGGATGCGGTCCAACGTCGCGCTCACGCGGCCCTCTTTTCGAACTGATGTTCGGACGGAACAGTTCTTACCAGGTCCGTCCGACAGAACCGGCGCGCCACACCCACTACACCCGTGCCGGGTGGCTCCCGAGGGGCGGGGGAGGCGAGGGCGCCGGGGGCCGGTTCTACGCTGGAGGGGCCATGCCCGACCCGTCGACCTACCGCCCGGCCCCGGGATCCATCCCGGAGGCCCCCGGGGTGTACCGCTTCTCCGATCCGGTCGGCCGCGTCATCTACGTCGGCAAGGCCAAGAGCCTGCGCAGCCGCCTCAACTCCTACTTCGCCGACCTGTCGAACCTGCATCCGCGGACCCGGCAGATGGTCACCACCGCCGCCAAGGTGGAGTGGACCGTGGTCGGTACCGAGGTGGAGGCGCTGCAGCTCGAGTACAACTGGATCAAGGAGTTCGACCCGCGGTTCAACGTCCGCTATCGCGACGACAAGACCTACCCGGTGCTCGCGGTCACGATGAACGAGGACTACCCGCGACTGCACGTCTACCGCGGCCCCCGTCGCAAGGGCGTCCGGTATTTCGGCCCGTACGCGCACGCCTGGGCGATCCGGGAGACCCTCGACCTGCTGCTGCGGGTGTTCCCCGCGCGTACCTGCAGCGCCGGGGTGTTCCGCCGGCACGGCCAGATCGGCCGACCCTGCCTGCTCGGTTACATCGACAAGTGCTCGGCGCCGTGCGTCGGGACCGTCGACGCCGACCGGCACCGAGAGATCGTCGAGGACTTCTGTGAGTTCCTCTCCGGGCGTACCGACCGGATGGTCCGCCAGCTGGAGAGGCAGATGGCGCAGGCCTCGGAGAACCTGGAGTTCGAGAAGGCCGCTCGGCTGCGCGACGACATCGGCGCGCTGCGCCGGGCGATGGAACGTCAGGCCGTGGTGCTGGGTGACGGCACCGACGCCGACGTCGTCGCGTTCGCCGACGACGAGCTCGAGGCCGCCGTCCAGGTCTTCCACGTCCGCGGCGGCCGGGTCCGTGGCCAGCGCGGCTGGGTGATCGACAAGGTCGAGCCGACCGACACCGCGGCGCTGGTGGAGCGGTTCGTCACCCAGTTCTACGGCGAGCAGGCGGCTCTCGCCGAGGCCGCCGACGACGCCCACCAGCCGGTGCCCAGGGAGATCCTCGTCCCCGAGCTGCCCCCCGAGTCCGATGCGCTCGCCGAGTGGCTGTCCGGGCTGCGCGGCTCCCGGGTGCAGCTGCGGGTGCCCCAGCGCGGCGACAAGCGGGCGCTCGCCGAGACGGTGGCCCGCAACGCCGCGGAGGCGTTCACCCAGCACAAGCTGCGCCGGGCGGGCGACCTGACTGCCCGGTCGGCCGCGCTCCAGGAGATCCAGGACGCGCTCGGGCTCGACTCCGCCCCGCTGCGGATCGAGTGTGTCGATGTCAGCCACGTGCAGGGGACCGACGTGGTCGCCTCGCTGGTGGTGTTTGAGGACGGGCTGGCCCGCAAGTCCGACTACCGCCGCTTCGAGATCCGCGGCGGGGCCGACGGGGGTGACGTCGCGGCCATCGCCGAGGTGGTCCGCCGGCGGTTCCGGCGCCATCTCGCCGAGACCGGGGACGGCGCGGCCGACGCCGCGGAGTCCGGCGGTAACGGTGGCGATGATCAGGTCGAAGGATCGGTCATCAGCTCCCCCGACGCCGCCCCTCCCGACACCGCCCGCCCCGGGATCGACCCGGTCACCGGTCGGCCGCGCAAGTTCGCCTATCCGCCGAACCTGCTCGTCGTCGACGGAGGTCAGCCCCAGGTGGAGGCGGCCGCGGACGTGCTCGCCGAGCTCGGTGTGACCGACGTCGCCGTGTGCGGGCTGGCCAAGCGGCTGGAGGAGGTCTGGCTGCCCGCCGAGCCCGACCCGGTCATCCTGTCGCGGACGAGCGAGGGCCTCTACCTGTTGCAGCGGGCCCGCGACGAGGCGCACCGCTTCGCGATCGCCTACCACCGCAACCGCCGCTCGGCCCGGATGACGGCCTCCGAGCTCGACGGGGTTCCCGGCCTCGGACCGTCGCGGCGCCGGGCGCTGCTCAAGCACTTCGGCTCGGTCCGCAAGCTCAGGGCCGCCGACGCCGACGAGATCGCCGCCGTGCCCGGGTTCGGGCCGCGGACCGCGGCCGCGGTGCTGGCGGCCCTCAACCGGTCCGCTCCGGAGCAGCCGGCGGACCAGACCTCGGGGGAGAACCGATGAGTGGTCCGGAGCCGACGGCAGCGGCCGTCCCGACGGCGCAGGGTATCGAGGTCGCGCTGGTGAGCGGCCTGTCCGGGGCCGGTCGCAGCACGGCGGCAAAGGTGCTGGAGGACCTCGGCTGGTTCGTCGTCGACAACCTGCCGCCGGAGCTGATCGCCACCATGGTCGACCTGGGGGCCCGGGCGAGCGGTGAGGTCACCCGGATCGCGGTGGTCATGGACGTGCGCAGCCGGGCGTTCTCCACCGATCTCGGCGCGGTCATCAAGGACCTCGACGCCCGCGGCTACAAGCCGCGGTTGCTGTTCCTGGAGGCCACCGACGCGGTACTCGTGCGTCGGTTCGAGCAGGTCCGGCGCAGCCACCCGCTGCAGGGCGACGGCCGCCTCGCCGACGGGATCGCCGCGGAACGCGAGCTGCTGCGCCCGCTGCGCGAGACCGCCGACCTCGTCGTCGACACCTCGACGCTGTCGGTGCCCCAGTTGCGGGCGCGCATCGAGCGCGTCTTCGACACCGGGGTCGCGCAGGTCACACGGGTGACGATCCTGTCCTTCGGCTACAAGTACGGCCTGCCGATGGACTCCGACCTCGTCGTCGACGTGCGCTTCCTGCCCAACCCGTTCTGGATCCCGGAGCTGCGCGAGTACACCGGCCGCGACGCCGACGTGCGCGACTACGTGCTGAGCCAGGAGGGCGCCGAGGAGTTCATCACCCGGTACCTGGACCTGCTGCGCCTCGTGGGCGCCGGCTACCGTCGCGAGGGCAAGCGCTACCTCGCGGTCTCGGTCGGCTGCACCGGTGGGAAGCACCGCAGCGTCGCGATCAGCGAGGAGCTCGGGCGGCGGCTGGCCGGGGCCGAGGGTGTCACCGTGAGCGTCGCGCACCGGGACCTGGGGCGCGAATGAAGGCGGTCGCGCTCGGCGGCGGGCACGGCCTGCACGCGACACTGTCCGCACTGCGTTCCCTCCCCGACGAGATCACCGACGTCACAGCCGTCGTCACGGTGGCCGACGACGGCGGGTCGTCGGGCCGGTTGCGCCGTGAGCTGGGCATGCTGCCACCGGGGGACCTGCGGATGGCCATGGCGGCGCTGGCGGCCGCCGACGACAGCGGTGCCGGCGCCAGGGGCCCCCGCACCGACCGGGCCGCGTGGGTGGACCCGGCGGAGGCGCTGTGGGTCCGGCTGGTCCAGCACCGGTTCGGCGGGACCGGCGCGCTGGCCGGGCACGCCGTGGGCAACCTCCTGCTGGCCGGGCTGATGGAGGTGCTCGGTGACCCGGTGGCGGCGTTGGACGAGGTCGGCCGTCTGCTCGGTGTCCGCGGGCGGGTGCTGCCGATGAGCCTCGCCCCGCTGGACATCGAGGCTGAGGTGACCGGGTTGGACGAGGACCCGGGCAAGGCGCACCGGATCCGCGGCCAGGTCGCGGTGGCGTCGACCCCGGGGCGCGTGCGGCGGGTGTGGCTGCGCCCCGAGCGGCCCCCGGCGTGCGCCCAGGCCGTCGCGGCCGTCCGGGAGGCCGACGTGGTGCTGCTCGGGCCCGGGTCGTGGTTCACCAGCGTGCTGCCGCACCTGCTGGTCCCCGAGCTGCGCGATGCGGTGATGACCACAGCCGCGCGCCGGGTGGTGGTGCTCAACCTGGCCCCGGAGCCGGGGGAGACCGCCGGGTTCTCGCCCGAACAGCACCTGGCCGTACTCTCTCAGCACGCTCCGGGTCTGCGGGTGCACGCGGTGCTCGCCGACGTGGCTGCCGTCCCGGTGCCGCACCAGCTGGACCGGGCGGCGCAGACCATGCTGCTGCCCGACGGGAGGGTGTACCTGGCCCCGGTGGCCGCGGCGGACCCTGCGGTGCCGAGACATGATCCGGCGGCTCTGGCCGAGGCGCTGCGTGCCGTGCTGAGGCCTCCCGTGACGACGCGGGGGCGGCCCCAGCACTCCGCGCCCGCCCGTCCGGGGGCCGTCGAGAGGAGGACATGACGGTGGCGAACCCTCCAGCGCAGATCGTTTCTGTGTTGATCCCCCTTGGGAGGCCTCTGCGATGGCGATGACGGCGGCGGTCAAGGACGAGCTCAGCCGGCTGACGGTGACCAGGCCGTCGTGTCGCCGTGCCGAGGTGGCGTCGCTGCTCCGCTTCGCCGGCGGGCTGCACATCGTCGGGGGCCGGGTGGTGATCGAGGCCGAGGTGGACACGGGTTCGGTGGCCCGTCGGCTGCGGCGCGAGATCCAGGAGCTCTACGGGCACACCTGCGAGGCGCACGTGATCACCGCGGGCGGGCTGCGCCGCGGTGCCCGGTACGTGATCCGGGTGGTGCGCGACGGCGAGGGCCTGGCCCGGCAGACCGGTCTGCTCGACGCCCGGGGCCGCCCGGTGCGCGGTCTCCCGCCGCCCGTCGTGTCCGGTGACGTCTCCGACGCGGAGGCGGCCTGGCGTGGGGCGTTCCTGGCCCACGGCTCGCTGACCGAGCCGGGGCGGTCGTCCGCGCTGGAGGTCACGTGCCCCGGCCCGGAGGCGGCGCTCGCGCTGGTCGGCGCCGCCCGGCGGCTCGGGGTGACGGCCAAGGCGCGCGAGGTGCGCGGGGCCGACCGGGTGGTCGTGCGCGACGGCGACGCGATCGGTGCGCTGCTCACCCGGATGGGCGCGCACTCGTCGGTGCTGGCCTGGGAGGAGCGGCGGATGCGCCGCGAGGTCCGGGCTACGGCGAACCGGCTGGCGAACTTCGACGACGCGAACCTGCGCCGCTCCGCCCGGGCCGCGGTGGCCGCGGCGGCGCGGGTGCAGCGCGCTCTGGAGATCCTCGGCGACGACGTCCCGCAGCACCTGCTCGCCGCCGGCAGGCTGCGCGCCGAGCACACGCAGGCCTCGCTGGAGGAGCTCGGCCAGCTGGCCGACCCGCCCATGACGAAGGACGCGGTGGCCGGGCGCATCCGCCGGCTGTTGCACATGGCCGACAAGCGGGCCGCCGACCTGGGCATCCCGGACACCGAGTCGGCCGTGACCGCGGAGATGCTCGAGGAGAGCTGAGCACCCGGGGTCGAACGTGTGCGAGGACACCGGAACGTGCGCGCAGCTGGCTCAGGCGGCTCGGAAGGCCCGGGTGAGCAATGCAGGTCACCCCGTTCCGCGTTCCGTCTGCGACGTCGCCGGAGGATAGGGTGGCTCGCGGTTCCACGAGGACGATGGATGACTCCAAGGAGGCACGCGTGACGGTGCGGGTTGGCGTGAACGGGTTCGGGCGGATCGGCCGTAATTTCTGGCGGGCGGTGGATGCCCAGCGCGCGGCCGGCACGAGCGACATCGAGATCGTCGCGGTCAACGACATCACGGACAACGCGACGCTCGCGCACCTGCTGAAGTACGACTCGATCCTCGGTCGGCTGCCCTACGAGGTGTCGTCGACCGACGAGGAGATCGTCGTCGACGGCAAGGGCTTCAAGGGCCTCGCCGTGCGCGACCCGGCCGAGCTGCCGTGGAAGGACCTGGGCGTCGACGTGGTGGTCGAGTCCACCGGTCTGTTCACCAAGCGCGAGGCGGCGGCCAAGCACCTCGACGCCGGCGCGAAGAAGGTCGTCATCTCGGCCCCGGCCACGGGCGAGGACCTCACCGTGGTCAAGGGTGTGAACGACGACGCCTACGACGGTTCACAGACCATCGTCTCGAACGCGTCCTGCACCACGAACTGCCTGGCGCCGATGGCCAAGGTGCTCGACGACCTGGTGGGGATCGAGAAGGGTCTGATGACCACGATCCACGCCTACACCCAGGACCAGAACCTGCAGGACGGCCCGCACAAGGACCTCCGCCGGGCGCGTGCCGCCGCGCTGAACATCGTGCCGACCTCGACGGGCGCCGCCAAGGCGATCTCGCTGGTCCTGCCGCACCTGAAGGGCAAGCTCGACGGCTACGCGCTGCGGGTGCCGATCCCCACCGGCTCGGCCACCGACCTGACCGCGACCGTCGGCCGGGAGACCAC
Organism: Pseudonocardia mahuensis; assembly: GCF_018531475.1. GTDB lineage: Bacteria > Actinomycetota > Actinomycetes > Mycobacteriales > Pseudonocardiaceae > Pseudonocardia. The sequence goes on along the minus strand of NZ_JAHDTG010000092.1, from coordinate 13,533 downwards.
CGCCGAGGAGATCAACGCGGCGATGAAGGCGGCCGCGGAGGGCCCGCTGAAGGGTGTCCTGAAATACACCGAGGACCCCATCGTCTCGTCGGACATCGTGACCGACCCGCACTCCTGCATCTTCGACGCCGGCCTGACCAAGGTCATCGGCGACCAGGTGAAGATCGTCGGCTGGTACGACAACGAGTGGGGCTACTCGAACCGGCTGGTCGACATCACCGCGCTGGTCGCGTCGAAGCTCTGAGCCCCGCCGTGAAGACTGTGGCCGACCTGATCGACGAGGGCGTCGCCGGGCGGACCGTGCTGCTCCGCGCGGATCTCAACGTCCCACTCGACGATGCCGGCAACATCACCGACGACGGCCGGATCCGGGCCTCGGTGCCGACCATCCAGGAGCTGTCCGGCGCCGGCGCACAGGTGATCGTCACCGCGCACCTGGGCCGGCCGAAGCTCGGCCCCGACCCGGCGCTCTCGCTGGCTCCGGTCGCGGCCCGGCTGGGTGAGCTGCTCGGCGCTCCGGTGCGGCTCGTCCACCTCGGTGGCGAGGCCCCCGGCCTCGCCGCGGGTGACGTGGTGCTGCTGGAGAACATCCGGTTCGACCCGCGGGAGACGTCGAAGAACGCCGACGAGCGCGCCGCGCTGGCCGACGAGCTGGTCGCACTGACCGGTGAGAACGGCGCGTTCGTGTCCGACGGCTTCGGTGTGGTCCACCGCAAGCAGGCCTCGGTCTACGACGTCGCGCAGGACCTGCCGGCCTACGCAGGCCAGCTCGTGCAGGCCGAGGTCGGGGTGCTCAGCCGGCTGGCCGGAGATCCGCAGCGGCCCTACGTCGTCGTGCTGGGTGGCTCGAAGGTCTCCGACAAGCTCGGCGTGATCACCGCTCTGCTGCCGCGTGTCGACGCGGTGCTGGTCGGTGGCGGGATGTGCTTCACCTTCCTCAAGGCGCTGGGCCACGGGGTCGGTGACTCGCTGCTCGAGGCCGACCAGATCGAGACGTGCCGCCGGTTCCTGGAGAGCGGCAAGATCGTGCTGCCGACCGACGTGGTGGTGGCCGACCGGTTCGCCGCCGACGCCGAGACCGCGGTGGTCGGAGCCGACGCGATCCCGGACGGCCGGCTGGGCCTGGACATCGGGCCGGAGAGCGTCGCCCGGTTCGCCGAGGCGCTCGAGGGGGCGGCCACGGTGTTCTGGAACGGCCCCATGGGCGTGTTCGAGATGGCACCGTTCGCCTCGGGGACACGGGGGGTCGCGGAGGCGGTGACCAAGGCCGGCACGAGCGTGGTCGGCGGCGGCGACTCCGCGGCCGCGGTCCGCGCGCTCGGGCTCGACGAGTCGGCCTACTCGCACATCTCGACCGGCGGCGGGGCGTCGCTGGAGTACCTCGAGGGCAAGTCGCTGCCCGGCCTGTCCGTGTTGGAGGGGTGATGGCACAGTGACCATCCGGAAGACGCTCATCGCCGGCAACTGGAAGATGCACCTCAACCACCTCGAGGCCATCGCCTGCGTGCAGAAGCTCGCCTTCGCACTGCCGGAGAAGTACTACGACAAGGTCGACGTCGCGGTGTTCCCGTCGTTCACCTCGATCCGCAGCGTCCAGACGCTCATCGACGGCGACAAGCTGCTGATGGTGCATGGTGCGCAGGACCTGTCGCAGCACGACTCGGGGCCCTACACCGGTGATGTGTCCGGCCCGATGCTCGCCAAGCTCGGCTGCCGGTTCGTCATCGTGGGGCATAGCGAGCGCCGGGAGATCCACCACGAGGACGACGCGCTCGTCAACGCCAAGGTGCGTGCGGCGTTGCGCAACGGGATCGCCCCCATCCTGTGCGTGGGAGAGGGCCTCGAGGTCCGCGAGGCCGGCCGGCACGCCGAGCACACCACGGCGCAGCTGTCGGCCGGGCTGGCGAAGGTCACCGCGGAACAGGTCCAGAACCTCGTCGTGGCCTACGAGCCGGTGTGGGCCATCGGCACCGGCCGGGTGGCCACTGCGGCCGACGCGCAGGAGGTCTGCGCCGCGCTGCGGGCCACGATCGCCGCGAAGTACGGCGACGAGCTCGCGGGCGGCGTGCGGATTCTGTACGGCGGCTCGGTGAAGGCCAAGAACATCGGTGAGATCGTCGCCGAGCGCGACGTGGACGGTGCGCTCGTCGGCGGCGCGAGCCTGGACGCCGACGAGTTCGCCAAGATCTGCGCGGTCGCTGCAGGCGGGCCGCTGCCGTAGGACGAGGGGACGCCCGGGACCGTGGACGGTCGTTCGCCGACGGCGAACGGTCCCGGGAGTCCGACCAGGTCGGCACCTGTGGCCCGGGACAAATGGGCCAGCGGTCGCGGGTACCCTGGCGGGCCCGAGCGAATGAGGATGGGATGAAGCTCGCCCTACAGATCGTGCTGATCGTCTCGAGCATCCTGATGGTGCTGCTGATCCTGCTGCACCGCGGCCGCGGTGGCGGCCTGTCGAGCCTGTTCGGTGGTGGCGTGCAGTCCAGCCTGTCCGGCTCGAGCGTCGTGGAGAAGAACCTGGACCGGCTCACGCTGTTCACCGCCGCGATCTGGCTGATCGCGATCATCGGTACCGGCATGCTGGTCAAGGTGGGGGTCTGAGGAGGCATGGCGATGGCTGGTGGCAACGCGATCCGCGGCACCCGGGTGGGCGCCGGACCGATAGGTGAGTCCGAGCGCGGTGAGACCGCCCCGCGCGAGCGGATCTCCTACTACTGCTCCAACGGGCACGAGACCAAGCCGTCCTTCGCCGCCGAGGCGGAGATCCCCGAGTCGTGGGACTGCCCGCGCTGCGGTCTGCCGGCCGGTCGGGACAACCAGAGCCCGCCCGCGCCGCCGCGCAACGAGCCGTACAAGACGCACCTCGCGTACGTGAAGGAGCGCCGCAGCGACGCCGACGGCGCGGCCATCCTCGAGGAGGCACTCGGCCGGCTGCGGGCCTCGCGCGAGCTCTGAGGGGTCCGTGGGCATCCGCGCGGCACTGCGCGGGAAGCTGAAGCGGGCGGTCGACGAGGTCGTCGCCCGCCGGCTCGCGGAGCAGACCGCGGGGCTGCGGCAGGAACTGGCCGAGCTCCGCGCGGATGTCGAGGCGGGCGTGAGCCGCGAGGCCGACCGGCTGATCGCCGAGACGCGGGAGAGCACCGACCGGGCGGTCGCCGAAGCGCGCCGGATCGAGCTCCGCAGCCGCCGCGACCTGGTCGCCGCCGCGGATCGCGAGGCCGCGGCGTCCAGCGCCCGGTTCGTGCAGCGCGATATGGCCGAGGCGGTGAGCCGGCCGGACCCGCGGTCCACACTGGAGTACGCACTGTCGCTCGCCCCGGCCGGGGCGATGGCGCTGGAGTTCGGCGTCTACACCGGGGCGACGCTCGCCGCGATCGTTGCCGCCCGCGGTGGCGACGTCTTCGGCTTCGACTCCTTCGACGGGCTTCCCGAGACGTGGCGTGCGGGATTCCGGACCGGAACGTTCGAGGTCCGCGAGCCCCCTGACGTCCCCGGCGCCGAGCTGGTCGTCGGCCTGTTCGACGACACCCTGCCGGGTTTCCTGGAGTCCCACCCGGGGCCCGTCGACTTCCTGCACGTCGACGCCGACCTCTACAGCTCCACGGTCACCGTGCTGAAGCTGGTCGGGCCGCGGCTGCGGCCGGGCAGCGTCGTCGTGTTCGACGAGTTCTTCAACTACCCGGGCTGGGAGGCCCACGAGGCGCGGGCCTGGCAGGAGTACGTCGCGGCGCACCCCGGCCTCGGGTTCCGCTACGAGGCGTACACGGTGGACAACGAGCAGGCCGTCGTCAGGCTCACCCGAGTCAGCGGGCGATCCGGGTCAGCTGGGTGCTGAACGCGGCCGCCAGCCGGTCGGCCGTGGTCCCTGCCGGCACCCCGGAGACGGCAACGGTCACCACCCGCCCGCCGGTGACGACGGCGCTGAACACGCTGCCGCCCTGGAACCGGCACACGAACGCGCCCTCGCCTGCCGCGACCGGGGTGCGGGTGCCGTCGTCACAGACCCCGCCCAGCGCGTCGAGTTCGACGGCGGCGGTACCACCCGTCAGGGGCGCGACGTCGACGCCGACGAAGTCGCGACCCGGCGTGCCGGCCGGGTTGTAGATGCAGCGCCGGTCGCTCGCGGTGGCGTCGTCCACGGCCCACGCGAGTCCGGTGTCGGCGTCGAACGTGGCGACGTCGAGCAGACAGCCGGCCGGGGGTGCCGGCGGCGCAGCGGCGGTCGCGGGTGTGGCGCCGCGCCGCTCGGTGTCGACGAGACTGCCGCCGGTGCAGGCGGAGAGGAACAGGACGGCGAGCAGAGCGGTCGACGGCAGGGCCGCAGCGCGGCGGGGCGGACGATCGAGGTGCACAGCAGCTCCGGGAAGGTGGCGTTCATCGTGTCCGGGTGGACCGGGCCCGGTCACATGAGATTCACCTCTGCCGTGAGCTGGGCCGCGAGGATGACGTCGGCGAACTCCCGGAACGCACCGTGACCGCCGGCGGTCCGGCACCGATAGTCCGCCACGCTGCTCGCGGCCGCCATCGCGTCCGCCGGGGCGCCGGCCAGCCCGACCCGTTCCAGCAGGGCCACGTCGTGCACGTCATCGCCGATGAATGCGACCTCGTCCAGGGAGAGCCCCCATCTCTCGCAGAGCGCGATCGCGTCGGCCAGCTTGTCGCGCGAGGCCATCACCAGCGCGTCCACCCGGAGCTTGTCCGCGCGCGCCTGGATCTGTGGGCCCTGCTCGCTGGTGATGAGGCCGGTCCGGACGCCGGCGTTGCGGAGCAGCTCGAAGCCCTTGCCGTCGCGGGCGCTGTAGGTCTTGGCCTCGACACCGTTGCCCAGGTAGGTCATCCCGTTGTCGGTCAGCACGCCGTCCACGTCGGTCAGCACGAGCCGCACCCGGGTGCCGGCGGCGGGCGGTTCGGCGGCCACAGTGGCGATCCGCCGGCGCAGCAGGGCGTCGACGATCGCGAGGTCGGCGGGCTCGTCGACCTCGGTGTAGCTCTCCTCGGGCATCTCGAACAGCCCGATCCGGCCGCTGACCCGGGTCCTCGTACGGAGGAGGGCCTGCCGGCTCGTGATGTAGAGGGCACCGTTCTCCACCAGGTGCCCGGCGAGGTCCTGCCGGCGGGGCCGGGCCGCCGGGTCGTAGTCGGGCACCGCGGCGCCGTCCGCGCCCAGCCGCCACCGGAAGCGCCGCTGTCGCACGACCGAGAGCACGCTGTCGAAGCCCGACCGGTACAGCGCGTAGGCACCATCGAGATCGGCCGCCTGCAGCAGCGGACTGGTGGCCTGCACGAGGGCGATGTCCCCGGCGCCCGCCGCCTGCGGCGAGTCCATGACGTCGAGCAGCACGCTCTCGGTGGTCGCGAGGTCCGTGGCCGTGGCCGGCGCGCGGGGTGGCAACAGGACCCGGTCGCACCAGGCCGCCGTGCCGAGGACGTGCCGCCGGATCGCCGGATCGTCGGTGGACACCAGGACCCGGTCGACGCAGGCGGCGCCCAGCGCGGCGTCGACTACCCAGTCGAGCAGCGGGCGGCCTCCGACGTGGCGCAGGTTCTTGCCCGGGATGCCCCTGCTGCCGGCCCGGACGGGGATGACGACGGTCAGCGACACGGCTGCCACTTCAGCTTCCTGCGCTGCACCTGCTCGATGGGCAGCACGTCGGCCGGCTTGTGGCTCAGCGCCTTCGCCACGTTGCGCAGGTCGCGGGTGAGTCTGCGCAGGCCGTCGGGCTCGAGCGACGCGGCGTGGTCGGTCCCCTTGCTGGTGCGGTCGAGGGTGAAGTGCCGCTCGACGTAGCGCGCGCCGAGCGCGAATGCGGCGACGTCGGCGGCGATGCCGAGGTGGTGGCCGGAGAAGCCGACGCCGCGTAGCTCGTCACCGTAGGTCGTCCGCAGCCGCTCGACCTCCAGCAGGCACACGTCCTCGAACGGAACCGGGTAGCCGGACGTGCAGGCGTAGAGCACGAGGTCGCCCAACCGCCCGGCGCGCCGGAACAGCTCGACGATGGCGTCCTCCTCGGCCCGCGACGTCATGCCCAGCGAGAGGTGGATCGTGCCCCGGTAATCACCGCACAGGAACTCCAGCAACCCGGTGTTGAGGTTCGTGGCCGAGGGGATCTTGATGAACTCGGGGTCGAGCTCCGCGACGGCCCGGGCGGATGGCAGGTCCCAGACGCTCGTGCTGTAGGTGACCCCGGCGTTCTCCGCGTGTTCCCGCAGTTCGGCGTGCTGGGCGATGTCGAACTCGAGGAACTCCCGGTGCTCGCCGTAGCTGGCCCCGAACGCGTGCATCGCGTTCGGGTGCGGAGCGCGGTACTGCTCGGGCGTGAGCAGCGCGCGGGGGTCGCGCTTCTGGAACTTCACGGCGTCCACCTCGCAGAACTGTCCCGCGACGGAGATCATCCGCTTGGCCAGGGACAGATCACCGGCGTGGTTGCAGCCGACCTCGGCGATCACGTACGGGGCCGTGGCCGGGCCGTCGGTCGTCGTCACCGTGCCGTCCTTCCGCCGATGGGCCGGGCCAACGTTGTGCGGACTCGGGTCGACCCGACGTTCAGCCGATCGATTAGTTTCAGCAACGTGACGGTAAACACTCCGCTCCGGCCCACGACTCAGCGGGGGGTACTCGGCGCGCTGATCACGCCGTACGCGCGGCACGATCCGCCACGCACGATCACCGTCGTCGGCAACGCCCCGATGCCCGGGAGCGCGGCCCGTGCCGCCCTGATCGACGACAGCGACCTCGTCGTCCGGATGACGAGCTTCGCGGTCGACGCCCCGGGCGGACCGCCGCGGCTGGGGCGTCGCACCGACGTGGTGATGCTGCACCGCGGTGTGATCGCCGGACCGGGGACCTTCGCCGACCACACCTCGCGGCTGTACCTGCTCGTCGAGCCGGGACGCGAGCACTGGGAGCGGGAGGAACGGCCGGACTGGTGGCCGCCCTCGGCCGGCGCGGTCCCGGTCTCCAACCAGGAGTTCACCCGGCCCCTGAACGACCTGCTGGGGCTCGACGGGGCCGATGTGGTCTGGGCGACCACGGGGACCTTGACGACCTACCTGGTCAGCGAACTCTTCCCGGATGCGGCCACCCGGCTGACCGGCGTCTCGATCGTGGACGCGCCGGAGCAGACCCGGTTCGCGCACGACTGGGGCGAGGACGTCACGGTGACACCCGAGCACCGGCTGCACGCCGAGTCGGCCCTGCTGAAGGCCTGGCACACCCAGGGCCGGATCGAGCTCGTCCGATGACGCGGGTGTGGTTGCGCGGCCGGTTGCGGGCCGCGGCGCTGCGTCCGGCTCGTCCGGTGTGGATGCGGTTGCGGGCTCGGATGCAGCACATCGCGGCGTCGGCCGCGCAGGCCGAGACGGCACGGCTGCGGGAGGGCCTGGATGCGCAGCGCGCCGAGCAGCGCGCGGAGACGGACCGCCGCGTCGCCGAGCTCTCCCGGCGCCTCGACGATCTGGAGAACCAGCTGCGGCTGATGGGCGCGCAGGTCGCGGCCAACGACGAGCGCATCGGGGATCTCGAACGGCCCGCGGTGGAGCTTCCGGGCACCGATCGGGAGCGGGCGCAGGCCCGCAGGCTGATCGACGAGGTCCGCCTCGAGCACGAACGGGCCCGGAGCAGGCTGTCCGCGATCGCGTTCTACGAGGAGCGCATCTCCCGCCTCGAGAGGAGAGCGCACGACGGGGCGAGGAACGGGGCTTCTGCGGATCGCGGATGATCCCTTAGCCTGCGCCGCGTGACCCGCTGGACGCTTCCCCCGGACCGCATCCCGAGCGCGTGGTTCAACATCGCGCCGCACCTGCCGAAGCCCATGGACCCGCCCCTGCATCCCGGTACCCGGGAACCGGTCGGACCGGACGATCTCGCGCCGCTGTTCCCCGCCGCGCTGATCGAACAGGAGATGTCCGCGCAGCCCTGGATCGACATCCCCGGCGAGGTGCTCGACATCCTGCGGTTGTGGCGGCCGACCCCGCTGGCTCGGGCCACGCGCCTGGAGCAGGCTCTCGGCACCCCGGCGCGGATCTACTTCAAGGACGAGTCGGTCTCGCCGGCCGGCAGCCACAAGCCCAACACCGCCGTGCCGCAGGCGTTCTACAACGCCCGGGAGGGCATCCGGCGGCTCTCCACCGAGACCGGCGCCGGGCAGTGGGGCACCGCGCTGGCGTTCGCGTGCTCGCAATTCGACCTCGACCTGCAGGTCTACATGGTCCGCGCGTCCTACGAGCAGAAGCCATACCGGCGGGTGGCGATCGAGACGTGGGGCGGCGCGGTCGTTCCGTCCCCGGTCGACGATCCGGCGCACCCCGGCTCGCTCGGCGCGGCCATCTCCGACGCCGTCCGGGACTGCGTGGCCCGCGAGGACACCCACTATGCGCTGGGCTCGGTGCTCAACCACGTGCTGCTGCACCAGACGGTCATCGGGCTCGAGGCCAAGGAACAGCTGGCGGCGGCGGGGGAGCGGCTGCCCGACGTCGTCATCGCGCCGTGTGGCGGTGGGTCGAACCTGGGCGGCATCGCATTCCCCTTCGTGCCCGACGAGGGCGTCCGGCTGCTCGCCGTCGAGCCGCTGTCCTGCCCGACGCTCACCCAGGGCCGGTTCGAGTACGACTTCGGCGACACCGCCGGCTTCACCCCGCTGCTGCCGATGTACACCCTCGGCCACGACTTCGTGCCGCCGTCGATCCACGCCGGCGGACTGCGCTACCACGGTGACTCGCCGCTGGTGTCCGCCCTGGTCCGGGACGGCCGGATGGAGGCCGTGGCCTACCCGCAGGGCACGGTCTTCGACGCCGCGGTGCAGTTCGCGCGGACCGAGGGCAAGATCCCCGCCCCGGAGGCCGGGCACGCGGTCCGCGCGGCGATCGACGAGGCACTGGCCGCGAAGGAGACCGGCGAGGAGAAGGTCATCCTGTTCAACTACTGCGGCCACGGCTTCCTCGACCTGTCGGCCTACGACGACTACCTGGGCGGCCGCCTCGCCGACGAGCAGGGCTGACGCGGGGCGCCGGGGGAATCCACGGTGTACATGCGAAGTGGCCGTGGATTCACCGGCGTTCAGCGGTGCCGGGTGACGATCGTGATCTCAGTCGTGATCTCAGTCGTGACCCGGGCCGGGCACCGGGCGCACCCGGGCGGCCGCCCGCGTTGCCCGTTCGCGGGCCACGTCGGTGTCCGGCCCGGCGGCGACCGCGACGCCCATCCGGCGCCGGACGAAGCTCTCGGGCTTGCCGAACAGCCGCAGGTCGGACTCGGGCACGGCCAGCGCCTCCGCGATCCCCTCGAACGCGATGCCGGGCGCGTCCACCCCGCCGTAGATGACGGCTGAAGCGCCCGGCGAGCGCAGCGTGACGTCGACCGGCAGGCCCAGCACGGCCCGGGCGTGCAACTCGAACTCCGAGAGCCGCTGGGTGGCCAGCGTGACCAGGCCGGTGTCGTGCGGGCGGGGGGAGACCTCGGAGAAGTACACGTCGTCCCCCCGGACGAACAGCTCCACCCCGAACACGCCGCGGCCCCCCAGCGCCGTGGTCACCCGCTCGGCGATGTCGCGGGCGGCGGCCGCGGCGGTGTCGCTCATCGGCTGCGGCTGCCAGGACTCCACGTAGTCGCCGGCGCGCTGGATGTGCCCGATGGGGGCGCAGAAGTACGTGCCGGTCCCGCCGTCCCCGTCGCAGGCGCGCACGGTGAGCTGCGTGATCTCGTAGTCGAAGTCGACGAAGCCCTCGACGATGACCCGCGTGTGCTGCACCCGCCCGCCCGCCATGGCGTAGTCCCAGGCGGCCTCGAGGTCGTCGGCCGACCGGACCACCGACTGCCCCTTGCCCGAGGACGACATCACCGGCTTGATCACGCACGGGTAGCCGATGCCGCTCTCCACCGCCGACCGGACCTCGTCGAGGGTGTCGGCGAACGCGTAGGGCGAGGTCGGGACTCCGAGCTCCTCCGCGGCGAGCCGGCGGATGCCCTCGCGGTCCATGGTCAGCTGCGTGGCACGCGCCGTGGGGATCACGGTCGTGGCGCCCGTCGCCTCGATCGCGGCCAGGGCTCCGGTGGCGATCGCCTCGATCTCCGGGATGACGAGGTGCGGCCGCTCGCGCTCGATCAGCTCGGTCAGCGCGGCCGCGTCGGTCATGTCCACCGCGTGCCACCGGTGCGCGACCTGGTGTGCCGGCGCGCCCGGGTAGCGGTCGACCGCGATCACCTCGACGCCCAGGCGTTGGAAGGCGATCACCATCTCCTTGCCGAGCTCACCCGAGCCGAGCAGCATCACCCGCGTGGCGCCGGGGCTCTGCGGCGTGCCGATGCGGAGCGGGGGGACTGCGGGGTCCTGACTGGCTGCCGTCACATCGATCACGATAGGACGACCGGGTCGAACACCGTGCGCCGCCCGAGACCGTGGATACCACGGTAGATTCTGATAATGGCCGTGGAATCACTGGACGATACGGACTGGCGATTGCTGGAAGCACTGCACAACGAGGGTCGTGCCAGTTATGCGGACCTCGGTCGCACGGTGGGGCTGTCGCCCAGCGCGGTCACCGAGCGGGTACGCCGGCTCGAGGATCTCGGGATCATCACCGGCTACACCGCCGAGATCGACCCGGTGAAGCTCGGGTTGAACATCATGGCGCTGGTGCGTCTGCGGCACCCCGGTCAGAACGACAAGTCCTTCCACGCCCTGCTGGCCACCACCCCGGAGATCACCGAGGCGCACCACGTGACCGGCGATGACGATGTCGTCCTCACCGTCCGGGCCCGGTCGATGCTGCATCTGGAGGAGGTCACCGCGCGCATCGCGGAGCTCGGCGCGGTGGACACGAGCGTCGTCTACTCCAACCCGCTGCCGCGGCGGTCGGTGGTGGGCAGCGCGGTCGGGGCGAGCGCGGCCGCGGCCAGCGCGTCGCGCCGCCGGTCCTGAGCGTCCCGGTGCAACGGCACGATCCGCCACCAGGTCAGGCACCGCCAGGCCCAACCCCAGCGGCCCCTGGTGGAACCGGTGCAGCCACCATCGGCAGACGACATCTGGACGCCGACGACCGCCACGACGAGGCCGAGCATCGTGCCCCAGCGACCCGCCAGCAACCGGCGGAGGCCAGGGCGTCGCGATGGAGGTCCGCGTTCTGCTCCGGCGTGGAGACCCGGGTGTAGTCGAGCAGCCCAGCCACGTGTGCGGAACGTCGCGAAACCCGCGTGATCTCAATGATCGACGTACCGCGTCGCCGAGATCCTCCCGGCGAGACCGCGACGAGACCGTGTGAAGGCCCGATGGAGGCCTGTCGGCCCCTCCGTCGAGGCACCGCGGCCGATCGCCGTCCTTAAGGGTCCGCCGGTGACCTCCCGGGCGCGGTCGGGGCGCTCAGGTGGGGGTGCTGTGGGGGCGGGGTCGGTGGGGCCAGTCGCTGCGGCGCCAGCGTTCGAGCCACGCGTCGGTGGCGATCATGGGGAGGAGGGCTTGCCACATCGCGGTGACCCGGTCCCACAAAGCGGCGTCGGCGTCGGTGAGGTCGCAGATCACGTGGTGTCCGGTGATCGTGGCGACGATCGACTGGGCCAGCTGGGCGCGCCAGGTGGCGTCGAGGCCGGGGCGCAGCAGCCCGGCCTGCGCGGCGGTCGCGAGGTGGGTAGCGATGGCGGACTCGGCGTAGCCGTACTGGCGGCCGGCGAGGTCGGCGGTGCGCAGGGAGCGCAGCAGCGGATCGTGCAGCAGACGGGTGCCGCCCCGCACGATGGGATCGCCGAGCAAGTGGGCCACGGCCTCGTCGGATTCGGCGACCAGCGTGTCGAGCGGGTCCAGGCCGCGCCCTGTGACCTCGGCCACCACCGCGGTCCAGGTGGCATTCACGTCCGCGGCGACTGCCTCGGCGAGGGCGTGTTTGCCGGGGAAGTGGAAATACAGTGCGCCCTTGGTGACCCCGGCGGCAGCGACGATCTCGCTCAGCGACGCGCCGTGGTAGCCGGCGGCGTAGAACTGGTCGGCCGCGGCGCGCAGCAGGGCCCGCCGGGTCGCGCGGGCCCGGTCCGGCGCCCGCTCAACCGCGGGAGTGGTGTCGTCTCCGACCGCGTCCGCGTCCACCCGCACCCCCGATCCGCCGCCAATCATCCGGTACGGACGATAGCGGCGAGACGACGTCGACGGTCTGACGAATCCCGACCTTCCGCGCCATATCACGCGGTATGTTCGGATAGTTACGTTTCTACCGCTATTCGCCGTTTTTTCGCTGTTCGGACGTGAACAAGGCGCCGGATGCCTGGACATTCGGACGAATACGTGTGGCCTACGTCTCATACCGTGCGGTATGTTCTGACGGCATTCCCGCCCCAGACCCCGGCGGTCACCGACCCATACACGCCGGCTGCGCCGCTGCGGCCGGCCAGGGTGGAGGACTCGCGGCATGTGCACCGGTAACGGACGACCCCGCCCGCCACCACCACCATCACCGAGGCCCGGTCAGGGCCACTGACCCGCCGCCGCCCACCATTGGCTCACCACCGACGCCGCCGCCCGCCGGGTGTGGGAGACGGTGGACCGCACCTGCGCCGAACTACGCGGCGGACACGAGGCCGGCCCGGACTAGCGCCGACCACGACGAGGCTGAACCTTGTGCTCGAGTGATGCGGTCGGCGCGGTGACCGTGCTGGAGGTGGCGACGCGATGAGTCCCGACGGCGGCCCCTCGGCTGCGGTGGCGGTCGCGTGTGATCCGGGGCGGGTCGCGGTGTTGAGCTACGCCGAGCGCCCGGAGCTGGGCGGGTTGGCAAGGTTGCGGCTGGGCCGCTGCCGAACCGTGGTGGTGGTCGCCGCCCACCTCGACGAGGAGCTGTGCGCCGCCGGGGGGCTACTGGCCGGCCTTGCTGCCGGGCACACCGAGCTGCGGCTGCTCGCGGTCACCGACGGCGACGGCGCCACCTCAAGCCGCCCCGACCGGGCCGCGGCCCAGCGGCTGGGCCGGCGACGCGCCAAGCTCGCCGTGGCCTATCAGCACCTCGGGCTGGGGTCGGCGACCCGGTACCGGCTGGGTCTGACCAGCGGTGCGGTCGCCGCCGCCGAACACGACGTCGTCGCGGCGATCAGCGAGCTGCTCGGCTTTGCCGACCCGGTGGGGTTGTTGTGCCTGGCCCCGTGGGCCTCTGACGGGCACCCCGACCACGACGCGGTCGGGCGCGCCGCGACGCTGGCGTGTCAGGCCTACCGCACCCGTCTCGTCCACTACGCGGTGACCCGGTGGGAGCATTCGGACCTGCCCGATCTGCCCATGAACCGGGCGCGCCGGTTCCCGCTGTCCGAGATGCTGCGCACCCGCAAGGACCAGGTTCTCGCCCACCTGACCCGCCCGCACCACCGCAGCGCCTCAGGACGGCTGGGCCTCACGCCCGGTCCGCAGGGCCATGCCTGCGAGGTGTTCATCACCTACCAAGGAGTTCATAAGTAGATCGACTTGGATGGCGTGATCTGACAGGATCGGCGTGTGCGTGAGAACGACGGCCGGAAGTTGGATCATCGGACGCTGGAGGTGCTGCGGCTGAGGGCGGTCGAGC